>NZ_JBSFDG010000059.1:0-1087 GCF_053593775.1 Streptomyces sp. NPDC002092 | reverse complement strand
CGGCTGCGGTCTGATGGAGGAGTGGGCGACAGCAGGCTGCAGCCTCTGGAGTTATCCGAGGACGAGCGGCTGACTTTGCAGGGGTGGGCGAAACGCCGGACGACCGCGCAGGGCCTCGCCAGGCGAGCACGCATCGTGCTGGCCTGCGCGGACGGGCTCAGCAACACCGCGGTGGCTGCGCGGCTGGACACCGATCGCGGGACCGTTGCCCGGTGGCGGACCAGATTCCTGCGAGACCGGCTCGACGGACTGTCCGACGAACCCCGGCCCGGAGTGCCCCGCACCATCACCGATGCCCAGGTGGAGGAGGTGGTGGTGCGCACCCTGGAGGAGACGCCGGAGGGGGCCACGCACTGGTCGAAGCGGGAGCTGGCCAGGCGAGTGGGGATCTCGCCGACGAGTGTGCTGCGGATCTGGCGGGCGTTCGGGCTGCAGCCCTGGCGCACGGAGGACTTCAAGATCTCTCCGGACCCGTTGCTGGTCGACAAGATCCGTGACGTGGTCGGGCTGTATCTCGCCCCGCCGGCGAACGCGGTGGTCTTCGCGATGGACGAAAAACCGCAGATTCAGGCCCTTGAGCGGACCGCTCCGGTGTTGCCGATGGTGCCGGGTGTCCCTGAGCGCCGCAGCTTCGACTACGTGCGGCACGGCACGGTGGACCTGTTCGCGGCCCTGAACACCGCGACCGGGAAGGTCATCGGCAAGCTGTCCGCACAGCACCGGGCCGTGGACTTCCGCGACTTCCTGGCGGAGATCGACCGCCAGACCGATCCCGGCCTGGCGGTCCACGTGATCTGCGACAACCTCTCCGCCCACAAGGCGCCGGTGGTGCACAAGTGGCTTCTTGCGCATCCCCGGTTCGAGCTGCATTTCACCCCGACCTACTCGTCCTGGATCAACCAGGTCGAGCGGTGGTTCGCCGAGTTGGAACGACGCTGCCTCGAGCGCGGCGTGTTCTGCTCACTCGACGAGTTGAAGACCGCACTCGAGGACTGGATCAAGACCTGGAACGAACAGGCCCGGCCCTTCAAGTGGAGCAAGACCGCAGACCAGATCATTGACCGCATCTGCCGCTACTGCGACAGGA
>NZ_JBSFDG010000058.1:0-1089 GCF_053593775.1 Streptomyces sp. NPDC002092 | reverse complement strand
GTTGAGTCGGGTGATGAGGGGGGTGATGGTGCGGCCTTCGCGTTCGGCTGTTTCCCAGTCGCGGGGGCGGAGCTGGTATTTCTCCGAGTCGAGGTATTCCTCGCTGCCCTCGCGCAGGGGGGTGTTCTCGCACAGTTCGTAGCCGGAGTAGATGCCCCAGGTGGGGGAGAGGGTGGCGGCCAGGACCGCGCGCAGTTCGAAGGCGGGGCGGCCGCCGTGCTGGAGGAAGGCGTGGAGGATGTCGGGGGTGTTGACGAAGAAGTTGGGGCGCATGTAGGCGGCTGCCTCGCCGGAGAGTTCGGTGAGGTAGTCGGTGAGTTCCTGTTTGGTGGTGCGCCAGGTGTAGTAGGTGTAGGACTGCTGGAAGCCGATCTGGGCCAGGGTGTGCATCATGGCGGGGCGGGTGAAGGCCTCGGCCAGGAAGATCACGTCGGGGTCGGCGGCGTTGATCTCCGCGATCACCTTCTCCCAGAAGGCGACCGGTTTGGTGTGGGGGTTGTCGACGCGGAAGATCCGTACGCCCAGGTCCATCCAGAGCCTGAGGACCCGCAGGGTTTCGGTGATCAGGCCGTCCAGGTCGGCGTCGAAGGCGATGGGGTAGATGTCCTGGTACTTCTTGGGGGGGTTCTCGGCGTAGGCGATGGTGCCGTCGGGGCGGTGGTGGAACCATTCGGGGTGTTTGTGGACCCAGGGGTGGTCGGGGGAGCACTGCAGGGCGAAGTCCAGGGCCACTTCCAGTCCGTGCTCGGCGGCCTGGCGTACGAACCAGGCGAAGTCGTCGAGGGTGCCGAGTTTTGGGTGGACGGTGTCGTGGCCGCCTTCGGGGGAGCCGATGGCCCAGGGGACGCCGACGTCGTCGGGGCCGGCGGAGAGGGTGTTGTTGCGGCCCTTGCGGAAGGTGGTGCCGATGGGGTGGATGGGTGGGAGGTAGACGACGTCGAAGCCCATGGCGGCGATCGCCGGGAGGCGGCGGGCGGCGGTGCGGAAGGTGCCGTGGGGCTGGTCCTGGGTGCCTTCGGAGCGGGGGAAGAACTCGTACCAGGCGCCGTGCAGGGCGCGTTCGCGTTCCACCAGCAGCGGCAGGGTCTG
>NZ_JBSFDG010000057.1:0-1119 GCF_053593775.1 Streptomyces sp. NPDC002092 | reverse complement strand
CCGGTGACGACGGCGAGCTTCCCGGTCAGGTCGAAGGCGGTCATACGGCGGCTCCCTGAACGTCGTCGTCGCCGGTGCAGTCCACCAGGATCTTCATCACGTCGCCGCCGCCCTCCAGGGCCTCGAAAGCGGCCGGTGCCTGGGTGAGCGGCACGACCTTGCTGATCAGCCGCTCCGCCGCGATGGTGCCGTCCGCGACGAGGGCCACCGCCTTCTCGAAGTCGCGGCGGTCGTACAACCGGGCCCCGATGAGGGTGAGTTCGCGCCAGAAGAACCGGTGCAGGTTCACCTCACGGGGACGCGGATGGATGGCGACCAGGCACAAACGGCCGCGCACCCCGAGCACCTCGACCGCCGTGTCCACGCCGCCCGCCGCGCCGGACACCTCGAAGGCGACGTCCGCGCCCGCATCCCCGGTCCACGCGCCGACCAGCGCCGGCACGTCGTCGGTGGCCGGGTCCCAGGTCGCCAGGCCCAGCTCCTCGGCGAGCAGACGCCGGTGGGCGCTCAGCTCCACCACCCGGACCTCGGCGCCCGCGGAGCGCGCGACCAGCGCGATGAGGATGCCGACGGGGCCGCCGCCGACCACCACGACGCGCTCGCCGTCCTTCACGCCGGCCCGGCCGACGTCGTGCACCGCGACCGCGGTGGGCTCGACGAGCGCGGCCCGGTCCAGGGGCAGGGTGGCGGGCAGCCGTATCAGCGTGGAGGCGGGCACGGTCCAGCGCTGCTGCATCGCTCCCGGCGAGTCGATGCCGATGAAGTCCAGGTGCTGGCAGACGTGCCGGTGACCGGCCAGGCAGGCCGGGCAGGTGTCGTCCCAGCGCAGCGGCATCACGGTCACCGCATCACCCGGCTGCCAGCCCTCCACGTCCGGGCCGACACGCACCACGCGGCCGGACATCTCATGCCCCAGGACAGCCGGTGCGGCCACCCGGGCGTCCATGTCACCGTGGAAGATGTGCAGATCGGTACCGCAGATACCGACGAAGGCGGGGGCCAACTCCACCTCACCCGGGCCGGGAGGCACGCTGTGAGCGGGCGCCGTGTCCAGGGTGCGGGCGGAGGTGTAGCGGACGGCGAGTGTCATCGTGTCGTCAGGGTCCCTTCAGCGCGGAC
>NZ_JBSFDG010000056.1:0-1125 GCF_053593775.1 Streptomyces sp. NPDC002092 | reverse complement strand
AGAGGTCGTTTTCACCTTTAGTGCGTCGGTATTTTCACTATTGCACCCGCTGATGCATTGGTACGGGTGAGGCGGTCGGGTCGGTCGTGCTTGTCGGGACGGAGGGTGTGGCGTCCGAGACGGGAGTCGGCTTGCGCCTGTCTCATCCCAGGACGCCTGGATCTGTTCCGTGCTTCAGCTCGGCAGAACACACGCCTGGGCGCACGCCCCCGACCAGCGATACCTCCATGTCATGACCGACCGTCGCGCATATCCGAGTGATCTGTCCGATGCCCGCTGGGAGTTGATCGCGCCAGTGCTGTCGGCGTGGCGCCACGAGCGCCGTGGCCGGGCCCTGGGATTTGGCCGGCCACCCGAGCACGACCTGCGTGAGATCATGAACGCGATCTTGTACGTGGACCGCACCGGGGTGCAGTGGCGCTACCTGCCGCACGACTTCCCGAACTGGAACACGGTCTACGGCTACTTCGCCAAGTGGCAGTCCGACGGCATCTTTGCGCAACTCAACGGCCTGCTGCGGGAGTTGGTGCGACAGCAGGAGGGCCGCAACGCGGAGCCATCGGCGTGCGTGATCGACGCGCAGAGCGTCAAGACCTCCACCAGCGTCCCCGCCACGAGCCAGGGCACGGACAACGCCAAGAAGATCGTGGGCCGCAAACGGAGCATCGTGACCGACACGATCGGCCTCCTGATCGCGGTACTGGTCACCGCGGCCAGCGTGCAGGACTCCGTGGCCGGCACCCAACTCCTCGACCAGGTCTCCGCCGGGCATCCCGGCATCCGCAAGGTCTGGGTCGACGGCGGCTACCGCCAGCACCTCGTCGAGCACGCCGCCACCCTCGGCATCGACATGGAAATCACCGCCCGCACCCCGGGGACCAGGGGATTCACCCCGATCCCGAAGCGGTGGGCCGTCGAGCGGACCTACGGCTGGCTGATGCTCCACCGCCGCCTGGCCCGCGACTACGAGACCCTCGCAGCCCGCTCCGAAGCCATGATCCACCTGGCCATGACGGACCTGATGGCCCGACGTCTCACCGGCGAGAGCACCGTCTCCTGGCGCGACCCGGCAAATACCAATCAACTACCTATTCCAGGATGAAACACCGGGAGAAAACGACCTCT
>NZ_JBSFDG010000055.1:0-1297 GCF_053593775.1 Streptomyces sp. NPDC002092 | reverse complement strand
CTGAAGCTTCCCCTTGATGTCGGACACCTGGAGACTGGGACGTGAGGTTCCAGAGGAAGTAGTGCCAGGTGGGAAGCAAGAGCAACCGCAGCAGGCGGTACGCGGAGGAGTTCAAGCGCGACGCGGTCGCGCTGGTCCGCTCCTCCGGCAAGACCGTCACCGAGGTGGCCCGGGAGATCGGGGTCAGCGCCGAGGGCCTGCGGAACTGGGTCAAACAGGACACGATCGACCGCGGACAGGGGGCGCCAGGCGAGCTCACAAGCGCGGAGCGGGAGGAACTGCGTCGGCTGCGGCGGCAGAACCGTGAGCAGGCCGAGACGATCGAGGTGCTGCGAAAAGCAGCGGTCTTCTTCGCGAAGGAGAGCGATCGATGAACGACGTGTATGCGTTCATCGAGGCGGAGAAGACCACCCACCCAGTCGCTCTGTTGTGCCGGCTGCTGAAAGTGGCCCGCTCCTCCTTCTACGCCTGGATGGCCGGCGAGCAGGCCCGCGCCGCCCGCCGGACCGCCGACGACGCCCTCGCCCACGAGATCACCGCCTTGCACATCGCCTCCCGGTGCACCTACGGGGTGCCGCGCATCCATGCTGAACTGCGCAGGCTGGACCGGCCGGTCAACCGCAAGCGAGTGGAACGGATCATGCGTGAGCGCGACATCACCGGGGTCACCCGGCGCAAGCGCCGGTCGCTGACCCGTCCGGCGAAGAAGGCGGTGCCCGCTCACGACCTGATCGGCCGCGACTTCACGGCCGCCGCCCCGGGGCGGAAACTGGTCGGTGACATCACCTACATCCCCACCGACGAGGGATGGCTGTATCTGGCGACCTGGCTGGACCTGGCGACACGCGAGATTGTCGGCTACTCGATGGCCGACCACCACCGCGCATCCCTGGTGGTCGACGCACTGACGATGGCCGCGGGCCGCAGTGACCTCCAGCCCGGCTGCATCGTGCACTCGGACCGCGGAGCGGAGTACACCGCTGACGAACTCCGCCGGGAAGTACGCCGGTTGGGGCTGCGGCAGAGCATGGGACGAACCGGCTCGTGCTACGACAATGCCGCCGCCGAGAGCTTCTTCGCGCTGCTGAAAGCGGAAATCGGCACCCGCAACTGGCCCGACCGGACCACTGCCCGCGCTGAGATCTTCACCTTCATCGAGACCTTCTATAACCGCAAGCGACTGCGGAGGCATCCAGTCTGGGGCTACCTCACCCCGCTGGAGACCCGGCAGCGACACGAGCAGGAACACGCCCTCGCAGCGTAAGCATCGAGTGTCCAGCATCACGGGGGAACTTCA
>NZ_JBSFDG010000054.1:0-1604 GCF_053593775.1 Streptomyces sp. NPDC002092 | reverse complement strand
AGCTTGTTCTTTTTCTTCTGGCCTCGAACGGTGTCCCGAACGAGGTCACTCACCTGGGCATTCGCCGGACATGTGGGTGGCCTTCGTCTGATCCTGTGCTCCGTCACGAGGAGAACCAGTCGAAGGCCGTTGTCATGAGTGTGGTGTGCCCGGATGTCCGACGGGAAGCGTTCGCGGAAGCGTCACGCTTCCGAGCAGAGTTCTACGAGTGTCTGACCGCCCGGCGTGACGAACTTTTCGAACTGGCCGACGCGCTGTTGTGCGTCGACGGGCCGCTCACCTCGCCGGTGGACCTGACGATGGTGCCCGAGCACCGGCGTGGGCACGGCGCGTTGTACGGAGCTCCCAACCGGGGCCGGTTCGACGTCGAGAAGCTGCGGACCTTGCTCGCCGGGCTGCCGTTGCCCCGGTTCGAGGGCGGCCGCCTGGTGCTGGCGGTCGACGTGTCGCCGTGGCTGCGCTCGGACGCGCCGTGCTCGGCAGACCGGCTGTTCTGCCACGTCTACGGCCGGGCGAAGTCCGCCGCCCAGTTCATCCCGGGCTGGCCGTACTCCTTCGTCGCCGTACTCGAACCGGGAGCGACCTCGTGGACGTCGATCCTGCACGTGGTCCGGCTCGGCCCCGAAGATGATGCGACCGCCGTCACCGCCTCCCAACTCCGGGCGGTGGCCGAGCGGCTCATCTCAGCCGGCCAGTGGGCGCTCGGCGATCCGGACATCACGATCGTCATGGACGCGGGTTACGACGTCACCCGCCTGGCCTGGGTCCTGCGGGATCTTCCTGTCGAGCCGGTCGGGTGGATCCGCAGTGACCGGGTGATGCGGCTGCCGAAGCCCTCGCCCAAGGAATACGCCCTGGCCCATCCCCAGGGCGGGCGACCGCCGAAGCACGGCAAGGAGTTCCGCTTCGCCAACCCCGAGACCTGGCCCGAGGCGGCGGTCACCACCGTCACCGACACCGCCAACTACGGCAAGGCCGAAGCCCAGGCGTGGGACCGGGTCCATCCGAGGCTGACCCACCGCTCGGCCTGGCTGGAGCACGACGGTGAACTCCCCGTCGTCGGGGGCACTTTGGTCCGGTTGAAGGTCGAGCACCTCTCCAAAGAACGGGAAGCACCACCGGTCTGGCTGTGGTCCTCCACGACCGGCGCCGCCCCAGCAGACGTGGATCTGTGGTGGCAGGTGTTCCTCAGGAGATTCGATCTCGAGCACACCTTCAGGTTCGGAAAGCAGATCCTCGGCTGGACCACCCCGAAGGTTCGTACTCCCCAGGCCGCGGACCGGTGGACATGGCTCGTGGTCGCCGCCCACACCCAGCTCCGCCTCGCCCGGCCGCTGGCCGCCGACCTCCGTCGGCCCTGGGAGAAGCCGGCCAAGCCCGAACGCCTCACCCCGGCCCGTGTCCGCCGGCGGTTCAGGAACATCCGAGCCCACCTGCTCTGCCCGGCCCGTGTTCCCCAACTTCGCGGCGCTGGTCCCGGACGACCGCCCGGGACCAAGAACCGCCATCCCGCACCCCGCTACGACGTTGGTAAAACCGTCAAACGGCCCGAGACCCTCAAGGCCATCGGCAGACCCGGCCGATCTTGGTAGATAAAGAACAAG
>NZ_JBSFDG010000053.1:0-1662 GCF_053593775.1 Streptomyces sp. NPDC002092 | reverse complement strand
TAGCCTCGAACTTTCGTGATGGTCCGCCGACGGAGTTGGTGGACCATCAGGCGTTCTGCGGCTGAGCGTGGGCAGGCCAGCGGCCCGAGTGTCGTCTCGGGTGGGCGCCGGGTTCCACTGCTCCGGGCCGGTCGTGCTGTCGTCGGGACGGGGTATCTGCTGGTCAGCCGGGGTCGGGTAGTTGGGCGATCCGGTGGAGGGCGGCAGTGACGTGGTGGGTCCAGGGCCAGTGCCGGGCCAGGCGGAGGATCCGTCGGCGGCCGGTGGTGACGAGCTGTCCCGCCGTGGTGAACAGGCGAAGCCGCAGACGTCGGGGCTCCCAGAGCCTGGCCTTGCCAGTCAGCGCGAGCATCGGCATCCAGGCCAGCAGGTCCAGCGCGATCTGCACGATCTCCAGCCAGATGCGGTTCTGGGCGGTGTGCTTCAGGGGCAGATTCCGCAGGCCGGTGGACCGGGCGGCCCGGATCCGGTCCTCCGCGCGGGCCCGCAGCCGGTGGCGGAGCTCGAGTTCGGCGATCGGCCGACCGGAGGTGTTGGTGGCGAAACAGGTCAGCCGCATGCCGTCCGCGTCGGTCAGCCTCAACTGAGCTCCCGGATGCGGCCGTTCCTTCCGGACGATCAGCCGCATCCCCTTCGGCCAGCCGTCCAGGACATCGCCGGTGAGTTCGGCAACCCAGGCCCCCTCACGGATCTCGCCGTCCGCCTCAACGGCCGGGGTCCAGGCTGATGTGGGGGCCTTCAGTACGTGCTGGTGGATCGCGTCGGTGATCACCATGCCGACGGAGTAGGAGAGCCAGCGTCCGCGCTGGGCGAGCCAGGCGACGAAGTCGTGGGTGCCGCCCGCGGAGTCGGTGCGGATCAGGGTCTGCCGCCCGCGCCGGTACTTCTTCGGCAGTTGGGCCAGGGCCAGGCGGGTGGCGGTGATGTGGTCGGCGGCGGTGTTCGAGCCCGCGTTGCCCGGTCTGAGCAGGGCGGCAACGGGTTCCCCGGTGCCGCCCGGGCCGTGGTCGACGAATCCCATCAAGGGATGGTGGCCGTAGGTCCGCTTCCAGGTTGGGGCCGCGTCCTCCTTGTCCGAGTGCGCGATCACCAACACCCCGTCCAGGTCGACCGTCACCCTTTGGTCCGTGTCCGGCGCCTGCTTGCCGGCCAAGCGCCAGACCCTTTCACGGACTTCGGCCCGTGCGACGCGGATCGTCTGAAGGGCGGTGTCGCCGGAGGCGGCGAGGGTGTCGACCAGGCGGGAGGCCGTCGGGTCGGAGGCGACCGGCCCGAACACGGCCGGCTCGGCCCGCAGCATGCCGACATCGGCCAGGCAGTCCCCGCCCATCGCGACTGCCAGCGCGAGGTCCAGGAGGATCTTCCCGGGATCGTGGACGGCCCGTGGCTTCCGCCAGGGCGCCAGTGCCGCGGATACCGCCTGGTCAAGGCCCGACTTACGGACCGTCTCCAGCAGCAGGACCGCACCGGCCTGCGAGACCACCTGCCGACCGTCTCCCTGGACACGGACACGCGGGTACGACGAGATAAGCTCTCTCATCTGGAAAGTGCTCTTTTCCTTGCAGCCAACAGGGCCCTCAGCAAGTCCTATCGTTGCAGGTCAAGGGCACTTTTCGTGTCTCTGATCAGTTCTTGGACAGCCCGCCTCGTGAAAGCGCGAGG
>NZ_JBSFDG010000052.1:1418-2618 GCF_053593775.1 Streptomyces sp. NPDC002092 | reverse complement strand
CAACTGAGGACAAGCCCTCGGCCTATTAGTACCGGTCACCTCCACACCTTGCGGTGCTTCCAGATCCGGCCTATCAACCCAGTCGTCTACTGGGAGCCTTACCCCATCAAGTGGGTGGGAGTCCTCATCTCGAAGCAGGCTTCCCGCTTAGATGCTTTCAGCGGTTATCCCTCCCGAACGTAGCCAACCAGCCATGCCCTTGGCAGAACAACTGGCACACCAGAGGTTCGTCCGTCCCGGTCCTCTCGTACTAGGGACAGCCCTTCTCAAGACTCCTGCGCGCACAGCGGATAGGGACCGAACTGTCTCACGACGTTCTAAACCCAGCTCGCGTACCGCTTTAATGGGCGAACAGCCCAACCCTTGGGACCGACTCCAGCCCCAGGATGCGACGAGCCGACATCGAGGTGCCAAACCATCCCGTCGATATGGACTCTTGGGGAAGATCAGCCTGTTATCCCCGGGGTACCTTTTATCCGTTGAGCGACGGCGCTTCCACAAGCCACCGCCGGATCACTAGTCCCGACTTTCGTCCCTGCTCGACCCGTCGGTCTCACAGTCAAGCTCCCTTGTGCACTTACACTCAACACCTGATTGCCAACCAGGCTGAGGGAACCTTTGGGCGCCTCCGTTACCCTTTAGGAGGCAACCGCCCCAGTTAAACTACCCATCAGACACTGTCCCTGATCCGGATCACGGACCCAGGTTAGACATCCAGCACGACCAGACTGGTATTTCAACGACGACTCCACCTGAACTGGCGTCCAAGCTTCACAGTCTCCCAGCTATCCTACACAAGCCGAACCGAACACCAATATCAAACTGTAGTAAAGGTCCCGGGGTCTTTCCGTCCTGCTGCGCGAAACGAGCATCTTTACTCGTAGTGCAATTTCACCGGGCCTATGGTTGAGACAGTCGAGAAGTCGTTACGCCATTCGTGCAGGTCGGAACTTACCCGACAAGGAATTTCGCTACCTTAGGATGGTTATAGTTACCACCGCCGTTTACTGGCGCTTAAGTTCTCAGCTTCGCCCCACCGAAATGGAGCTAACCGGTCCCCTTAACGTTCCAGCACCGGGCAGGCGTCAGTCCGTATACATCGCCTTACGGCTTCGCACGGACCTGTGTTTTTAGTAAACAGTCGCTTCTCGCTGGTCTCTGCGGCCACCCCCAGCTCAGAGTGCAAGACTCATCACCAGA
>NZ_JBSFDG010000052.1:0-1322 GCF_053593775.1 Streptomyces sp. NPDC002092 | reverse complement strand
ATAGCTGCAATGACACGACTTCGGCGGTACGCTTGAGCCCCGCTACATTGTCGGCGCGGAATCACTAGACCAGTGAGCTATTACGCACTCTTTCAAGGGTGGCTGCTTCTAAGCCAACCTCCTGGTTGTCTCTGCGACTCCACATCCTTTCCCACTTAGCGTACGCTTAGGGGCCTTAGTCGATGCTCTGGGCTGTTTCCCTCTCGACCATGGAGCTTATCCCCCACAGTCTCACTGCCGCGCTCTCACTTACCGGCATTCGGAGTTTGGCTAAGGTCAGTAACCCGGTAGGGCCCATCGCCTATCCAGTGCTCTACCTCCGGCAAGAAACACACGACGCTGCACCTAAATGCATTTCGGGGAGAACCAGCTATCACGGAGTTTGATTGGCCTTTCACCCCTAACCACAGGTCATCCCCCAGGTTTTCAACCCTGGTGGGTTCGGTCCTCCACGAAGTCTTACCTCCGCTTCAACCTGCCCATGGCTAGATCACTCCGCTTCGGGTCTTGAGCGTGCTACTCAGATCGCCCTGTTCGGACTCGCTTTCGCTACGGCTACCCCACCCGGGTTAACCTCGCAACACACCGCAAACTCGCAGGCTCATTCTTCAAAAGGCACGCAGTCACGAGGCAAACACAAGTGCTTGCCCGACGCTCCCACGGCTTGTAGGCACACGGTTTCAGGTACTATTTCACTCCGCTCCCGCGGTACTTTTCACCATTCCCTCACGGTACTATCCGCTATCGGTCACCAGGGAATATTTAGGCTTAGCGGGTGGTCCCGCCAGATTCACACGGGATTTCTCGGGCCCCGTGCTACTTGGGTGTCTCTCAAACGAGCCGCTGACGTTTCGACTACGGGGGTCTTACCCTCTACGCCGGACCTTTCGCATGTCCTTCGCCTACATCAACGGTTTCTGACTCGTCCTGCCGCCGGCAGACGACAGAAGAGAGATCCCACAACCCCCACGACGCAACCCCTGCCGGGTCTCACACGTCGTAGGTTTGGCCTCATCCGGTTTCGCTCGCCACTACTCCCGGAATCACGGTTGTTTTCTCTTCCTGCGGGTACTGAGATGTTTCACTTCCCCGCGTTCCCTCCACTTGCCCTATGTGTTCAGGCAAGGGTGACAGCCCATGACGACTGCCGGGTTTCCCCATTCGGACACCCCCGGATCAAAGCCTGGTTGACGACTCCCCGGGGCCTATCGTGGCCTCCCACGTCCTTCATCGGTTCCTGGTGCCAAGGCATCCACCGTGCGCCCTTAAAAACTTGGCCACAGATGCTCGCGTCCACTGTGCAGTTCTCAAACAACGACCAG
>NZ_JBSFDG010000051.1:0-3419 GCF_053593775.1 Streptomyces sp. NPDC002092 | reverse complement strand
CAGGGCCTGGGCCGCGAGATGAAGGGCGACCAGGGAGGACGAGCAGGCGGTGTCGACGGTGACCGCCGGTCCCTCCAGACCGAACGTGTAGGACAGCCGTCCGGAGACCACGCTGGACGTGTTCCCGGTGAGGAGGTAGCCCTCCAACTCCTCCGGGACCTCGGGCAACGCCATTCCGTAGTCGTTGTACATGACGCCGGCGAAGACCCCGGTGCGGGAGCCGCGGAGGGAGCGCGGGTCGATGCCCGCGCGCTCGAAGGTCTCCCACGCGGTCTCCAGCAGCAGTCGCTGCTGCGGGTCGGTCGCGAGGGCCTCGCGTGGGCTGATCCCGAAGAACTCGGCGTCGAAGTCTCCGGCCTCGTGCAGGAATCCGCCGTGGCGGGTGTACGACGTGCCGACGCGGTCGGGGTCGGGGTCGTACAGGGCGGCCAGGTCCCAGCCCCGGTCGGCGGGGAAGCCGGAGATCGCGTCGGTCCCGTCCGCCACCAGCCGCCACAGGTCCACGGGGGAGGTGACACCACCCGGATACCGACAGGCCATGCCGACGATCGCGACGGGTTCGTCGGCGACGGACGCCAGAACAGCGGCCACCGGGCCCGCATTGGTGGTTCCGTGCTCCCGTTCGGCGCCGGGCAGCAGTGACAGGACGAAGGCGGTGAGCGCCTGCGGGGACGGATGGTCGAAGACCGCGGTGGCGGGCAGCCGCAGACCGGTGGCCGCGGTGAGGCGGTTGCGTAGTTCGACGCCGGTGAGCGAGTCGAAGCCGAGGTCGCGGAACGCGCGGGCGCCGTCGACCGCCGCCGAGTCGGCGTGCCCGAGCACGGCGGCGACCGTGCGGAGGACCAACTCCCCGACGAGGCGCTCCCGTTCGGTCTCCTCGAGCGTGGCCGTGCGGTCCGCCCAGGCTGCCGCACCACTCGCGGCACCGGTGGCGACGGCCTGCCGCAGCGGCGCCCGGACAAGATCGCGCAGCGGAGCCGGAAGCACGCCCTCTGCGGCTCGCTCGCGCAGGGCGGCGGCGTCCATACGCACCGGAACAAGAGCCGGCTGCCCGCTCTCCAGGGCCGCGTCGAGCAGGGCGAGCCCCTCCTCGGCGGTGAGCGGTGCCAGCCCCGAGCTCGCCCAGCGCGCCCGTTGCGTCGCGTCGAGCCCACCCGCCATGCCTTCGTCGGTGCCCCACATGCCCCAGGCCAGCGCGGTGGCGGGCAGCCCACGGGTGTGTCGGTGCCGGGCGAGAGCGTCCAGGAATGCGTTGGCAGCCGCGTAGTTGGCCTGTCCCGCCGTGCCGACCACCCCGGTGACGGAGGAGAAGAGCACGAACGCCGACAGATCCGCGTCCAGCGTGAGTTCGTGGAGATGACGGGCCGCGTCCGCCTTGGGCCGCAGTACGGCGTCCAGCCGGTCCTCGGTCATTGACTCCACGGTGCCGTCGTCGAGTAGGCCCGCGAGGTGGAAGACGGCACCGATCGGGCGGTCGGCCGGTATCCCGTCGAGGACCCGGGCGAGAGCGTCCCGATCAGTCACGTCGCAGGCCGCGAACTCCACCGAGCAGTCCGACTCGGCCAGTTCGGCCGCCACGTCGTCAGCGCCGGGTGACTGCACGCCGCGACGGCTGAGCAGCAGCAGATGGCGTACGCCGTACCGCTCGACGAGATGTCGTACGAGAAGCCGGCCCAGCCCGCCGGTGGCTCCCGTGACCACGACAGTGCGGTCGGTCCGGCCGAGCCCGGTGGCGGTCGTGCCTTCGGCGCCGTCCACGGTGCCCGTCCCGGCCGGGACGAGTCGCGGAACACGCAGCTCTCCTTGCACAACAGAGAGTTGGGGCTCGTGTACACAAGTGTTCGCGAGTGCGGGCAGCAACCCGCCCAGCTCGTCGAGGTCCTCGGGCAGGTCGGCCAGTGCGAAGCGGCCGGGGTGTTCGGACTGGGCCGAACGCACCAGGCCCCACGCCGTGGCCGCCCAGGGGTCGCCGCCCTCGGCACCACGGGTGAGGAACAGCAACCTGGCCTCCTCGAAGCGCGCGTCGGACAGCCATGCGCGCACGGAGTCGAGCGCGTGGGCGGCCGCCGCGCGGCCCGGCGGCACCGGCACCGCGACCACAGCGGGCACGGGTTCCCGCGCGGGCAGCTCAGCAAGCTCGTCGACCAGCGCGACCGTGGTCTCCTCATCCCGGGTCAGGAGAGCCGAACCGGCCGGAACCCAGGCGATCCGGTACGGATCGAGAGACCGGCCGAGGCCGCCGAACTGTCGCTCACCGGTCGACCGCAGTACGAGGGCCTCGGCTGACAGCACGGGGTGTCCGGCGGCGTCCACAGCCGTCAGTCGGCCCGCCGACCAGTGGACCCGCAGCGTGGTGGCGTCCGTCGCGTGCAACTCGACGCCCGACCAGGAGAACGGCAGCGCCGGCCCGCCGGAACCCTCCGGGGCCTGCGCGACAAGTGGATGGAGCGCTGCGTCCAGCAGCGCGGGATGCACGCGGAACCCGGATGCCCCCGCCGCCTCGGCGTCCGGCAGCAGGAGCTCGGCGAAGAGTTCGTCACCGAGCCGCCAGGCCGCCCGGACCCCCCGGAAGGCCGGACCGTACCCGTACCCCAGATCGTCGAGGCGGACGTACAGCGCCTCGACGTCCAGCGGCTGCGCCCGCTCCGGCGGCCACGTGGTGAACGGTGTCGGTGCGGCCGGACCTCCCCCGGCGGACAGCAAACCGCCGGCATGCCGGGTCCATCGACCTCCGTCGGCGGGCCGGGCGTGCACGGTGAGCGGACGCGTACCGCTCTCGTCGGACGCGCCCACGGTCAGCTGCACGTGTATTCCGCCGTGCCCCGCCTCCGGCAGCACCAGCGGTGCCTCCAGGGTCAGTTCGTCCAGCCGGTGGGCCCCGGCGCGCTCACCGGCCGCGAGTGCCAGGTCGACGAACGCGGCGGCGGGGAGCAGGACTCTGCCGAGGACCCGGTGGTCCGCCAGCCACGGGTGCGCGTCGGTGGACAGCACGCCTGTCAGCAGCAGGCTCCCGTCGTCGGCGCGTTCGACCGACGTGCCGAGCAGCGCGTGCCCGGTCGCGTCGAGACCGAGATCCTCGGCACGCGCCGAGGCCGCCGGCGGCAGCAGCCAGTAGCGCTCCCGCTGGAAGGCGTAGGTCGGGAGTCCGGCGTCCGGTGGGGTGTCCGGCAGGAGAGCGTCCCAGTCGACACGAGCGCCGTGGGCATGCGCGGCGGCCAGCGCGGTACGCAGCGTCAGGCGTTCGTCGCGGTCCTTGCGCAGCACGGGGACGGTGTCCGGAGTGAGGGCGCTCAGGGTGGCGTCGGGACCCAGTTCCAGGGCGAAGGTGACGCCGAGTTCCTGGAGTGTCTGGGTGGCGTGGTGGTAGCGGACGGTTTGGCGGATGTGGTGGGTCCAGTAGTCGGGGGAGGTGAGTTGTT
>NZ_JBSFDG010000050.1:0-4070 GCF_053593775.1 Streptomyces sp. NPDC002092 | reverse complement strand
GGGTATGGGGGGAGACCTGGCTAGGGGAGGTCGGCGGCTGAGGCGGATTGCGGGCTGCGGCTCTGCGGCGTCATGGCTGCTCCTCGTACGTCTCCGACCCCATGAAGGACTGGATCGCGGTCGCCGCCGCCCCGCGCGCCCACTCCTCGAAAGGCAGCGGACGGGTCATCACGTCACACTGCGAAGCGGTACCGAAGGCAGAGGCGGCGAACGCGTCCCGGATGCCTTCGGCGAAAAGGTCGTACGCGGCCAGGCCCTCCCCGGAGATGACCACCCGCTCGGGACCGAGGAGGTTCACCAGGGAGGCAAGGGCCTTTCCGATGGCTTCACCGGCCTGTGCATAGACCGCTCGGGCGCCGGGGTCTCCGCCGTGGGCCAGGTCCAGCGCCTCGGCCGTATCGGTCAGTTGCCTGCCCGTGGCAGCGCTCACCGCGCGGAGAATCGCGGGGTCCGCCGCGATCGCCTCCACACACCCGCGATTGCCGCAGTGGCAGAGCGGACCCCTCGGGTCGAGGGACAGGTGCCCGATCTCGCCGGCCACGCCGTGCGCGCCCGACACCACCCGGCCGTGCACCACCAGGCCGCAGCCGATGCCGGCGCCCACGGTCACCAGGGCGAAGTCCGAGAGTCCGACTCCGGCTCCGAACCAGTGCTCGGCGACCGTGAGTGCCCGCACGTCGTTGTCGACCGTGACCGGCAGACCGGTCGCGGTACCGGCGAGCTCGGCGAGCGGTACGTCGCGCCACTCCAGGAAGGGCGAGTAGCGGACCAGGCCCTTCGCGCGGTCCACGTCCCCCGAGATCGCGATGCCCAGCCCCCGTACCTGCACACCGAATCCGACGGCCTCGATGAGCAACTCCTGTACCAGTGCGGTGATGGCGGGCAGCACGGCTTGCGGCTCGCGGCCCTTGAGGGCCACGTGCCGGGACACCCGGACACGGCAGCACAGGTCGGTCAGCACGGCGATGATCTCGTCGCCGGTCACCTTCACACCGATGAACAGGGCCCTTCCCGCGTCCACCGACACCAGGTTGGCCGGACGCCCCACCGCGGGCCGCGCGTCTTCATCCGCGCCCTCGACGAGATAGCCGAGCTCCATCAGCGGCCGGACCGCCTTCGTGACCGCGGCCGGAGAGAGCTGGGTGCGCCGCCCCACCTCGGCCCGGGTGAGCGGACCGTGGGAGAGCAGCGTGGTGAAGACCAGAGAGGCGGCCGGAGTCATGGTGGGGACCGACTCGCGGGGGAAGGTCGGGCGCATGGCCGGAAACTTAAGGTCGGATCTTTTCCGCTGTCAATAAAAAAACCGTACTTGTTCCGAGTGTTGATGTGGTCGTCACTGAGGCAAGGAAAGCGTGGTGCGATGCGCGCTGTGCCATCGAATCGGAGGTGTCGAGCTCGAGTGTGCCGCCTCAGCGGGCGGGATCTTGCACATCCAGGTGTCACCCGTCAGTATGGTTACGTGAATCACGCTTTTCCCTGCGGCACGCTTCCTCTGGACTTCGTCGGCACCCTGCGCGCGCGACGCAACGGCGAGCCGCTCGAGAAGCTCGCCACCCCCGAACTGCTCGACGACTGGTTCCTTGAGTCCGGGATGCTCGATCTGGCACCAGGGGCGAGCGAGGCCGACCTCTCCCTCGCAGTGGAACTGCGTGAAGCGATCTACTCCCTGGTGGCGGCCCGGATCGAGCGGCGACCGCTGCCTGCGGAGGCGGTCGCCGAGGTGAATCAGCAGGCATCGGGTCTCCCTGTGGCCGTGCGGCTCGGCCCCGATGGCGCGACCCGAACCGGCACGGCTGCCCAAGGACTCGCCGCCCTCGCCCGCGAGGCCGTCGAGATCATCGGCGGTGAAGAGGCCGCGCTGTTGCGCGAGTGTTCCCGTCCCGAGTGCACCCAGGTCTACCTCGACCGTTCACGAGGCCACCGACGGGAGTGGTGCGCCATGCGAACGTGTGGCAACCGGGTCAAGGCCGCCGCTTACCGGGCACGCCGGCACAGCGCGAAGCCTGCGGAGGTATAACCGGAAGCGCTTCCAGCCGGCCGCCCGTCGGCGAAAGAGCACCTGTCGTTCGCACCCGTATGCGGGGACCAGGGATGAGGCTCCTGACTCCGGGCGGTCGCCGCCTTTGCTGACGACACCGGCATCGATCACCTGGTCGTACGCGAACCAGGTTCCGTCCCTCGCGCACTTCGGTGTCGAGCCTCCGTTGGGCGGTTCCGGGTCGGAAGGACTCTTCTCCTCGGTCCGGGCCGGCTTCCACGACGGGGCAAGGGCGGGATCAGTACCTCTACATCAGCAGCAGCCGGCCTGGTCGGGAAGCGCTCACCCGTAAGCGCGAGCTCGGGCTGTTCCCAGAACGCCTGGACGCCTCCCCGTACGCCTTCGAGGCCAACGACGGAGTTCTACGGGCTCGTTGGCGAACCCGCCGACGCCGAGCGACCGCGACTGGGCACTTCGTCGGCCCAAAGAGTGAGCGCGATATCGGCGTCCGGCCGGTTCATTCCGCGGTGGCGGTGGCGGTGGCGGTGCGTCGCGGTCGTAGGGTCAGTACGCGTTCGGCATGGTGCTCCTCGTGCATGTCGATGCGGCGCGCTTGCAGGAGGTCGCGCAGGCTGACGATGCCCTCGACCGCGTTGTGCGGGTCGCGGGCGACGATGAGCAGGCGGGTGACGCCGTGCTGGGCCATGCGGTTGGCCAGCGTCCGCAGGGTCTCGTCCGGGTGCGCGGTGACCGCGGGCTCGGCCAGTTGTGCCAGCGGCGTGGGGTCGGCGGGGTCGGCATGGAGCAGTTGGGAGCGGGTGACCACGCCGGCGAGGTGGTCGTGCTCGTCGAGGACGGGGTAAAGACGCTGGGCCAGCAGCCGTTCGGGGTCCGCTGCCTGATGAGCGGTCCGCAGCACGGTGGTGGCCGCACCCGCGGTGTCGTTCGCGTGGAAGCTGACCGCTATCGGTGTCTCCAGTTGCCGGACGAGGTGGACTTCGAGCGGGTCGACGGAGTACTCGCGGGTCAGGTGCAGGCCGCGCCGGGCGAGCTTCTCGGTCAGCACTGATCGCTTCAGGAGGGTGACGGACAGCAGATACGCCGCGGAGGCGGTGATCACCATGGGTACCAGGGCGTTGATCTCGTGGGTGAGTTCGAGGCAGAACACGATGCCCGTGAGCGGAGAGCGCATGACGCCGCCCAGGACTCCGGCGAGCGAGACGAGGGCCCAGAACCCGGGGCTGACCTGCGGGAAGACCAGGCCCTCGGCAGCTCCGAGGGCGCCGCCGACCATGAACATGGGAGCGAGGACGCCGCCGGAGGTGCCCGAGCCGAGGGAGAGGCCCCAGATGAGGGTCTTGACGACGAGGATACCTACGACGAGGCCCACGGTGGCCCGCCCGGTGAGGAGTTGGCCGATGACGTCGTATCCGACACCGAGGGCCCGGGGTTCGATCAGGCCGCCGACGCCGATGATCGCTCCGCCGATGGCCGGCCACCACATCCAGTGGAGGGGCAACTTGGCGAAGAGGTCTTCGGAGAGGTAGACGAGCGCGGTGGCGCCCAGCGCGAGGAGTCCCGCGGCGATTCCGGCGACGACGCACAACGCGTAGGCGGTGGGGGCGATGCGGGCGGGGACGTGGGCGCCGCCGAACAGCGGGTCGGTGCCCAGGAGCGGGCCCCGTACGAGCGTGGCGGTGACGGCGGCGACGGCGACGGGCAGGTAGGAACGGGGGCGCCATTCGAACAGCAGGAGTTCGACGGCCAGCAGGATGGCGGCCAGGGGTGCGTTGAAGGTGGCGGCCATGCCGGCCGCGGAGCCGGCGACCAGCAGTGCCTTGCGTTCGTCGGTGGTGACGCGCAGCAGCTGGGCGAGGAGGGAACCGACCGCTCCGCCCGTCATGATGATGGGACCCTCCGCGCCGAATGGGCCGCCCGTTCCTATGGAGATCGCGGCCGACGTGGGCTTCAGTATCGCGACGCGCGGCTGCACACGGCTGCCGCCGACCAGGATCGACTCGATCGCCTCCGGCATGCCGTGCCCGCGGATCTTCTCCGAGCCGTACCGGGCCATCACCCCGATCAGCAGACC
>NZ_JBSFDG010000049.1:0-4489 GCF_053593775.1 Streptomyces sp. NPDC002092 | reverse complement strand
AAACAAGACGCCGCATGCCTCCCTCGATCCGAGCCAGACCATGCCTGACCAGCAGAAATCAAGCGATCATGTTCGGTTGAGATACGGCTTCTCAGCCTGCGCCTCAAGCACCCCGCGTTGATCCGTGCGATTGCGCTCAGCCCTGACGCCGCACAGCTCTTCCTCTCAGCGCGGTCGGGCAACGGCTCGGAATGGATCGAGATCTGGGACACGCACAGCCGCTCACGGATCCGGCTGATCGAGGGCATGGGAGGCACCAGCATGGCAGTGAGCCCCGACGGACGGCTGCTCGCCGCCTCGGACGGCCGGTACGCCGAGGTGTCCACCGGCCGCGTTGGCCACCTGCCGCTCGGCTTCGACACCTCCGAAACGGTCGAGTTGGGTGGCGCCGCATCGAGCGCCCCGCCGCAGAACACCATCGGAACGCTGACTTTCAGCCCCGACGGGAAGTACCTGGCAGCGGGGGATCTCTCGGGACGAGTGACCCTGCTCGACGGCGGCCTGAAAAGACGCCTCGGGATCATGTCCGGGCTCGTCACCAGCGACCGCCAGGACGCTGCGGCAGGGGTCATCGCCCTGGCCTTCTCCAGTACGGGAGGGACTCTCGCCGTGGGAGGCGACGACGGCACCGTGCGGCTGTGGGACGTGGCCGCCAACCAGCCTTTGGGAACCGCTCTCCCCACCCCGAGCGACCCTGTCCAGGCCCTGTCGTTCGCCCCCGGCACGGACGCGTTGTACGTGGCGAGTGACTATGTTCCGTCGCAGACCTACAAGGTGTCGCCGAAAGCCGTGGCAGCCACGGTGTGCACACGCGCCGACGGCGGCCCTTCTCCACGGGAATGGCATCAGATGATCCCCGAAGTGCCCTACCGCAGGCTTTGCTGAGCGCGCCCTGCCGGCACTTCGAGAGGCGTTGAACTCGTTGACCGGGCAGACCAGCCGGACGCCGAACGCTACCTCGATCTCGGCGGCCTTGCGGCCATCATGCCGCTTCTTCCTCTGCCGCTGCCGCCCACTCCAGCCCGAGGCCGGCGAGCGCGGCGAGCTTGTCGGTGGTGAGCTTGCTGCGCTTCGACTTCGTGTTCGAGAGGAAGACTCCGAGCTTGATCGGGTGCTCCTGGCCGTCGATCACGGCTGTGCCAGGGCTGCAACGCCCCTCTCGAAGGCGCCCAGCCGTCGTGGGGGCCTTGGCGGGCGTTTCCTGCTCCGGGGGCACGATGCCGAGCTGTTCCAGGCGCTCACGCTACCTGTGGCGGCGACAAAGCAGGCCGAAGCGAGCGCGTGCGTAGGAGAGGGGCTCGTCTACTCTCTTAAGGCCCAACTACTCATGATTACCGGGAGGTTCGTTGTCCTCGGCGCCGCCACCCCAGAGCCCGAATCCGATGCCTGGCTCGGGGCCAGGACCGGCATCACCTCCCTCGCAACGGTCACGTGTGCGCCGGTTCTGGGACTGGTTCAGCGGTCTGAGCGAGGCTGGCAAAATCGGCCTCGTCGGCGCAGTCATCACAACCGTTGGTGGTGGCGTCTTCGGCGTGATCAACGCCCTCATTCCCGTATTGGCTGATGGCGGCAACGACAACGGACTGGATAACAAACCTGCGTCATCGGTACAGGCCTCGAAGACCCCGGACAGGAGTGTGACGTCGGCCAGCACCACTTCGCCGGCCAACCGGCCTCCCGATTCTGGTTCGCCAGGTTCCTCGGACGCCCCCGCTCCGAGCGCAACATCGAGCTCGGACTCGAACGCGATCCAGTACACAGGGCCCGTGCGCATTGCGGAGAAGGGGCCGGACCTCGATGTCGACACACCGACCGCTGACGAAAGCGGCGAAGACGTTCGGCTCGCCCTGATCGACCCGCCACGGATCACTGGCTATGGCGTGACAAGCGAGCCCGCGCTGGCACTGTGGACGGGCTCGGCCATGCCGAACAGGCAGCAGTGTTCCGACCAGATCTCCACCCAGGGCGTGCCAACTGTTGAGGTGAAGAAAGGAACGGTGGTCTGCGTCAAGACCGATGGTGGACGCATCGCCGTAGTGACGATCACCTCGACGAGCAACGTCTTCAGCACCGGCGAAATGGCTAAGGTGACCGTGTGGTCCGAGGTCTCCGGTTAAGCCCCGATGCCGGGTGACAGGCCGAACTGCCGACCTGCGCACAACGCGGCGGGCGCCCGGGAAACCCGGGCACCCGCCGCGTTGTGTAGAACCCGCCCTACACCATCATCGATGCCTGCGTCACCCATTCCAATCCGAGGCCGGCGAGCGCGGCGATGTCCAGGGCCGGTTGTTGTGATCAGAAGCGGGTTGGCTGGCCTGGACTGATCAAGTTGGTGTGGAAGGCGCGGGGAAGCGGCGTGAGGAGCTGGGTGGTGGGCGCGAGTGAGAAGGCGGGTCTTGGCATGGGACCTGACCAGGGCAGCAGGCGGTGCTGATCAGGTCTTGTCATCTTGGTTGGTTAGGGGGCGTGTTCACTGATCGCTGGTATCGCGTCGGCGGGGTGTGCGTGCCAGATGTGTGAAGTGGCCGCAGATGGGCGTGTTGGTGACTACCGTTTCTTCTCCGGTGATCAACAGGGGGCGGGGATGCAGAAGACGTCGCTGCGTAAGGGCGAGAACGTGTCTCTGCTGACAGCGCGGACGGTGCTGTCAGTGGCGGTGCCGGGGCTTTCAGCGGACGTGTCAGCGCTGCTGCTCGGCGCTGATGGCAAGGTTCGCGGCGATCATGATCTGGTTTTCTACAATCATCCGGCCCAGGACGGTGTGTCCGTTGAGGGCGCGGCGGTCACTGCGGAGCTCTCCCACCTGCCGGCAGGCGTGCACCGTGTAGTTGTCGTGGTGAGTGCTGACCCGCTGCAGCCAGGCGCCGTCTTCACCCGAGCGCCTCAGCTGACGATCAGCCAGAGCGGCGCCCCGTCGGCGTTGTTCACCGCGCCGGACTTCACGTCGGGGGAGACCGTCGTGGTCCTGGCGGAGCTGTACCGCCGCGGTGACGGCTGGAAGGTCCGTGCGGTGGGGCAGGGCTATGCCTCCGGCCTCGCGGGACTGGCGACCGACTACGGCGTCGATGTCGACCCCGAGCCTTCCGCTGTGCCGCTCCCTGCGCAGACATGCACGGCTCCGGGACAGGCCACTGCGGTGGACCTGACGAAGGTGGAGCGGCAAGCTCCGGGCCTGCTGGCGCCCGCGCGACAGGCTGGCCAGGCTCTCGCAGTCCGAGGGATGACGGGACGGCAAGCCGCGGTCTACCTCATCCTCGATCACGACTGGCACATGGAAGAGCTGTATGAGTCGTTCGCCGTGCAGGCCTTCGCCGAACGAGTCCTGGCCCTGTAGGCCAACCTCGACGACGACGGCACGGTGCCCGTGATCTTCTCCAGTGGGCGAGAGCCGTTCTTGGAAGAGATCCGGCTGGACAACTACCGCGGGCGTATCGGGCAGCTGCATACCCAGGTCGACTGGGGCTGGGGCAATGTCGCTGATGCGATGCGCCGCGCGGTCAGCCACTACCAGGAGTCCGGCGCTGCAGACCCCGCCTTCATCGTGACCCAGGTCGGTGACGAGCCCTGGGACAAAGCCGAGGTCCGCTCCATGCTCCAGAACACCGCCTCCTTGGGGATTTTCTGGCTGTTTATCGGATTAGGTCGCGGCAAGCTCGCCTTCTACAAGAACCTCAACGCCTCCGCCTCTGCGACCTTCACCAACGTCGCCTTCTACGACGCCAGCAAAAACCCGGGATCGGTGCCCGGCGAGCGGTTCTACACGGGCCTTGTCGACGCCTTCGCTACCTGGATCCAATCGTGAGGCTGGCGTGGCTGTGGATGGTGGACGGTTCCGCTGAATGGCCCGGGGGCCATTCAGCTCCGGCACCTCCGCACGTTGAATTCCGGCATTCCCATACCGGGCTTCCATTCTGTGGCTGAGCTATTCATGGCTGCGCAATTCTGTATGCGTCTGGCGGATTCATGCCGGGCGCAGGGGTGGAGCGGCCAGGCCCAAACGCTACACAGCCATTGCCTGTGATGCATCACGTCGGCCGTGCAGTCACTTGCGGATTGATGCGTAGACGGATTCCCCGCGTTACAGCGGGTTGATGTGTATGCTGACGGGGTATTGGTGAACGTAAACAGCCGGCTTCCAGGGGTGGGGGAGGGGTTCGGGTGGAGCGCAGCGGAGCCCGTCACTGCAGTGGGGCCGGCATCCCGCCAGGCGGACAGGCTGTCACTTCCGTTGTGGGGGTGGAGGCCTGGAAAGCCAAGGGCTATACAGTCCGCGCGTGATGCACCTCCCCTTACTGCCAGCCCCAAGAATCCCGCTTGCGGGATTCTGTCAATTTCGCGCTTGCGCGAATTGACACACGCTCAGAATTCCGTTTGCGGAATTCGATTCCCGCGCTTGCGCGGGAATTTGGCGGAGCGTCAGCGAAGCCGCTCTCTATGCGGCGCGCCAGCGCCGCATAGCCCGCTCCGCGGGGACAAACGCGTTCCAGCC
>NZ_JBSFDG010000048.1:0-7253 GCF_053593775.1 Streptomyces sp. NPDC002092 | reverse complement strand
CGACCGCCTTGCGCCGCACCGCCGCGTCGGGATGGCAGATGCTGCCCAGCTTGTAGTCGTCGTCCTGGAACGTGTTGGAGTTGATCGCGCCCAGCGCGATCCCCTGCTTGCGGGCGAACGCCGCGAGCTTGCCGTAGTCCTCGACCTTGTCCCACGGAATGTGCAGCGCGACGGTCGGCGCAACGCCGGTGACCGCGTGCACCTGGGCGGCATCGGCCAGCTTCTCCCACGGGTCGCGCGGCACGCCCTGCTGGGCGAAAACCTTGAAGCGCGTACCGGAGTTGCCGTACGCCCACGACGGCGTCTCGATCTTCTGCGCCGCGAGTGCTGCCTTCACGGCGGACTGGTCTGGCATGACCACCTCTGAACACTGTTTGAATCGTTTCAGGGAACGTAGCCTTACAGGTGGGATGTCGTCAAGACGTCCGTCAGGTCACCCTGGAGTGTTCACGAGAGTGCGGAGATTTCGTTGCCGGAACCCTTGACGAGCCGCCGCCGCGGGCCCACGATGCCGTGAAACGTTTCACGGCCGCCTTCAGGGTTGGTTACACGTGTCATCGCGTGGTGGCACGCACCGCCCTCCGTCCCCGAACTCCCCATCAGAAAGGCCGCCTTGATGAGCAACGACGCCATCTCACGCAGGCCCGCCGAACCCCGGGTGACCCGCTCCCAGTGGCGCCTGGCCGTCCTCTCCGGAATGGCCTCCTACCTCGACTCGGGCATCATCGTCTCCTCCGGCCTGTCACTGGGCCTGTGGCAGAGCCGCTTCCACCTGTCCTCCTGGGGCCTCGGCGCGCTGAGCGCGGCGCTGACCTTCTCCATCGCCGTCGGCTCGCTCGTCGGCGGCCGCCTCGCCGACCGCTTCGGCCGCAAGCGTGTGTACGGGATCGACATCCTCGTCTACGCCATCGGCGCCGCCCTGCTGGTCTTCGCCCCCAACAGCGCCTTCCTCTTCGCCGGGATGATCATCAGCGGTCTTGCGGCCGGCGCCGACCTGCCGACCTCGCTCGCCATGGTCTCCGAGCACTCCCCGCGCTCGGTTCGCGGCCGGCTGATCGGTGCGACGCAGACCATGTGGGTCGTCGGCATCACCGCCGCGATCGTGATCGGCTTCGGCACCTCCACGCTCGGCTACCTCTCCGCTCAGCTCCTCTTCGCCCACCTCGCCGTCGTGGCCCTGGTCAGCTGGGTGCTGCGCAACCGCATGCGGCTGTCTCCCGTGCTGGAGGAGGCCGGGCGCGGCGCCGGTGGCGAGGGCATCGACGCGCGGGCGCTGCTTCGCCTCGGTTCGAAACCGGTCCTCGTCCCGCTCCTCGCGACAGGCGGCTTCTACCTCGCCTGGAACCTCGCCGCCAACACCATGGGCCAGTACGGCACGTACTTCCTGACCACCGTCAGCGGCGCCTCCCAGACCCTCGCCACGGGGATGAGCCTGGCCGGGCTCCCGATCGGCCTGGTCTGCTCGCTCGCCTTCGTACGCCTGGCCGACACGCCCTGGCGCGACCGGCTGTTCCACGTCTGCGCGGTGCTCCAGGTCCTTGCCTTCGCCGTGGCCGCGGCGACCGGCGGCGCCGTGATCGCGGCGATGGTCTTCTTCCTGCTCCTCTACAACGTCGTCAACCAGTTCGCCGGGGAGGCCAACTACAAGGTCTGGTCCCAGGAGGCGTTCCCCGAGGAACTGCGCGCGACCACGCAAGGACTGACTTACGGCCTCAGCCGCGCCCTGTGCGGTTTCGCCGGCCTCGCCACCCCCACCCTGATGGCGGTCAGCGGTTCGGCCGTCCTGTGGATCACCACGGCGTGTGTGGCCGTGTCCGGTCTGATCGGGGCGTGGGTCGTCCGCACCATCGCTCCCCAGGGGCGGGCTGCGGCGCCCGGGACCACATCCACCGTCCGTGCGAAGGAGGCGATCTGATGCGCGTCACCGCACCTGTCCTGGAACACCACCGCGAGCCGCTCGGCATCGGCGAGAGCAGGCCCCGCCTGAGCTGGCGCACCGAGACGGACACACCCGACTGGACGCAGCGGGCGTACCGGCTCGAAATCACCGGCACCGACGGCACCGTCCTGACCGACACCGGGCGCATCGAGGGCGCCGACTCGGTGCTGGTGGACTGGCCCGGCGAGCCGCTCGCCTCCCGCAGCCGCTTCGGAGTGCGCGTACAGGTGTGGGGCGAGGGCGCCGAACCGTCCGCCTGGTCGCCGCCGACCTGGGCGGAGACGGGACTGCTCGCCCGTACCGACTGGACCGCCCGGCCCATCACCCCCGACCGCGAACCCGCCGACGCCCCACTCCCGGTGGCACTGCTGCACCGCACCTTCACCCTCGCCAAGCCGGTCGTGTCCGCTCGGCTCCACATCACGGCGTACGGCGTCTACGAGGCCGAGATCAACGGCAAGCGCGTCGGCGACCACGTCCTCGCCCCCGGCTGGACCTCCTACCACCACCGGCTGCGCTACCAGACCTTCGACGTCACCGGCCTGCTGCGCGAGGGCGACAACGCGATCGGCGCGTTCCTCGGCGAGGGCTGGTACACGGGCCGGCTCGGCTTCCACGGCGGCCGGCGCAACCTCTACGGCGACCGCCGCGCGCTCCTCGCCCAACTGGAGATCACCCACCCCGACGGCACCCTCACCACCCTCGGCACCGACGAGGCCTGGCGCGCCACAACCGGCCCGATCCTGCGCTCAGAGCTCTACGACGGCGAGGTCTACGACGACCGGGCGGTCCGCCCCGGCTGGTCCGCCCCGGGCCACGACACCTCCGAGTGGTCATCCGTCGCCGAACTCGCTCTCCCGGAAGCCGAGTTGGTGTCTCCAACCGGCCCGCCCGTGCGCCGTACCCAGACCCTGGCCCCGGTCGACGTCCTCACCACGCCATCGGGGAAGACCGTCCTCGACTTCGGGCAGAACCTGGTCGGACGCCTTCGCATCCGCGTCTCGGGGCCGGCCGGACACACCATCACCCTGCGGCACGCGGAAGTTCTGGAGCACGGCGAACTCGGCATCCGGCCTCTGCGTCTCGCCGCCGCAACCGACACGTACACCCTCGCCGGCACGGGCGAGGAGACGTACGAACCCCGCTTCACCTTCCACGGGTTTCGCTACGCCGAAATCGAGGGCTGGCCCGGCGAGTTGGACCCGTCCGCGGTCGAAGCCGTCGTCCTGCACACCGACATGACCCGCACGGGCTGGTTCGACTCCTCGCACGAGCTCGTCAACCGCCTGCACGAGAACGTCGTGTGGGGCATGCGCGGCAACTTCCTCGACATCCCCACCGACTGCCCCCAGCGCGACGAACGCCTCGGCTGGACCGGCGACATCCAGGTCTTCGCCCCCACCGCCTCCTTCCTCTACGACTGCTCGGGCATGCTCGGCGGCTGGCTGCGCGACCTCGCGGCCGAACAACTCGCCCGCGCCGACGGCACGCCCCCGCTGGTGGTGCCCGACATCCTGCCCGCCGGCTTCGGCGGCACCCCGCACGCGGTGTGGGCGGACGTCGCCGTACTGCTGCCGTGGACGCTGTACCGGCGCTTCGGCGATCCGGCCGTGCTGCGCACCCAGTACCCGAGCATGCGCGCCTGGGTGGAGACCGCCGCCCGCCTCACCGAGGAGGGCGGCGGCCTGTGGCGGCAGGACTTCCAGCTCGGCGACTGGCTCGACCCGGCCGCCCCGCCGGACGCTCCGGGAGACGCCCGTACGGACGGCGATCTCGTCGCCAACGCATACGTCGCCCGCTCGGCCGACGTTCTCGCCGAGACGGCACGGCTGCTCGGGGAGAAGGACGACGCCGTACGCTACGAGGAACTCGCGCGGTCGGTGCGGGCGGCGTTCGCCGACGAGTTCGTCACCCCGGGCGGGCGCATGTCGAGCGACGCGCAGACCGCGTACGCGCTTGCCCTGTGCTTCGCGCTGCTGCCGACCGAGCGTCAACGGCGGGGTGCCGCCGAACGGTTGGCCCACATCGTGCGCAAGGCGGGCTTCCGCATCGCCACCGGATTCGCCGGTACGCCGCTGATCTGCGACGCCCTGTGCGCGGGCGGGGAAGCGCAGCTGGCGTACCGGATGCTCCTGGAGAAGGGCTGCCCGTCCTGGCTGTACCCGGTGAGCATGGGGGCGACGACCGTGTGGGAGCGGTGGGACTCGATGCTGCCCGACGGGAGCATCAACCCCGGCGAGATGACCTCCTTCAACCACTACGCCCTCGGCGCCGTCGCGGACTGGCTGCACCGCACGGTCGCAGGCCTCGAAGCCGCCGAACCGGGCTGGCGCGGGCTGCGCATCGCGCCCGTCCCCGGCGGCGACCTGACGTATGCCAAGGCCGCGCATGACACGCCGTACGGCCGGGCCGAGGCGGGCTGGCGGATCGAGGACGGCACGCTCGTGGTGGAGGTGCTCGTCCCGCCGAACACCCGGGCCGAGGTCCAACTCCCGGGTGACGGTGAGCCGTTCGAGGTCGGATCGGGCCGCCGTACCTTCCGGCGGCCGTACACCGCGCCCGCCTGGCCGCCGACCGCGATCCGGAATCCGTTCGCCGGGCCCGAGGAGTAGGGCGGGCGAGGTGCTCAGGCCAGGACGGCCGGCCTGAGCACCTCCTCGCACCACTGGCGGAACGTCGTCGGGCTGGGCGATGCGAGGCGGTGGTCCTCGTCGTAGGCGTCCCTGATCTGGGCCACGGCCATGTCGACCAGCCCCTGCGCCCATGCCTGGCTCGCGCCGTGCTCCACCATCGTCGCCCGGTAGGCGTCGAGGGGCAGCTGCTGATACCGCACGGGCCGCCCGAGCACCTCGGAGAGGACCTGTGCCATGCCGTCGGGGGAGAGGGCGTCGGGGCTGACCACGGGCACACCCTCCTGACCGCTCCACGACCGGTCGAGCAGGAGTTCCGTGGCCTTGGCCGCGATGTCCCGGGTGGCGACGGAGGCGACGACGCGGTCGCCGGGCTGCGGCCAGCAGAACGCGCCCTGGTCCCTGATCGCGGCCACCTGCCACAGCAGGTTCTCCATGAAGGCCGGCGGCTGCAGCGCCCGGAAGTGCACACCCGTGTCCATGATCAGCCGGTCCTTGGCCAGCGAAGCCGACAGCTGCCCGGCGTTCTTCTCGACTCCGCGGCCCATGGTCGACACGGCGACGACCCGCTTGACGCCCCGGTCGCCGATCGCCTCACAGGCCGCCCGCGTGTAGTCGACGTAGTGGCCTTCGACGTCCTCAGCGCCCGGGTCCGGCGGCACCAACCAGAACACCGCGTCCGCGCCGGCGAAGGCCTCCATGACGACGCCGAGGTCGCGATGCGAGCCCTGAACGACCTCGACGCGCTCGCGCACGAGCGCAGGCAGCCGGGAAGGGTCCCGGACGATCACGCGGACCGGCTCCTCGCGGGCGAGGAGACCGTCGACGACCTGGCGGCCGATCTGACCGGTGGGGGTGGTGATGACAAACATTGAGAAGCTCCAAGATGGCTCGCTGGAAAGGCAGTTGGCACCCTTCGGTCGCCGGCTGGACCAGCTCGACGCACCGGGGGACCGCGTGCTTCGATCCTGCGGTGCACCCCGTCGAGACGGAAGGATCGACGGGATCCCGCTTGTTACCCTCTGGGTAATACCGAACGGAGGTGCCGGGTCGTGGAATCCCGATCACTGCGCTACTTCCTCGCCGTGGCCGAAGAACTCAACTTCGCCCGCGCCGCCGAACGGCTGGGCATCTCCGCCCCGCCCCTCTCCCGTGCCATCCGCAAACTCGAGGCCGACCTGGGCGTCACGCTCTTCGAGCGCACCACCCACTGCGTCGAGCTGACCCCCGCCGGTACGGTCCTGCTCGGGGAGGCCCGGATCGCGCTCGACGCCCTGCAGGCCGCGGGACGTCGGGCACAGCGAGCCGGCGCCCAGGACGCCAAACTGGTCCTCGCCCTCAAGGCAGACGGTGACGGTGGCCTGCTGGAAACCATCCTCAACCGGTACGCGACCGAGCCGGCCGCCCTCCCGGTCACGATCCGGCTGTCCGGCTGGGGCGACCAGGCCCGTCTGCTGCGCCAGGGCGAGGCGGACGCCGCCCTGATCCACGAACCCTTCGACCACACGGGTCTGGACAGCGAAACGGTCACCGTCGAACGCCGCCTTGCCGTCCTCCCGGCCACCCACCCTCTGGCCGCCCGCGACCACCTCACGCTCGACGACCTGGCCATCCCGGGGGTCGGAGCGGGCCGCCTCGACGGTCTGGCCGACTACCTGGACATGATCGTCGAGCGCCACCGCATCGCCGACCTGGCCCAACTCCTCACCCTCGTCGAGCTGGGCGAGATCGTCACCCTGCTGCCCGAATCCGTCACCACCCGGTACCCGCGCCCGGGTCTCGCCTACCGCGAGATCCCGGACGCCCCACCGGCCACCCTGTCGATCGCCTGGCCCCAGCAGTCCTGCTCGACGGCGACTGCCGCACTGGTCCGGGTGGCCGCGTCCGTGGTCCCCCCTTTTGAGGCGGCTGCATGAAGTACCTGGTCCTGATGCACGGCCCGCTCACGGACAGCACCGACCACAGGACCGCGTAGTACATGATCGACTGCGCCACCCCGGAACGAGCACCGGGAGATCGCCGCACGCGTCCTGGACTTCCACGTCGTGGCGGTTGAGGTGCGGCCCGTCCACGACTCGTTCGGGATGCGACAAACCTGACGGCACGGGTCCCCGTCCACGGGGCCGCTTCGCACACTGACCGGCATGGCCCTCTACGGCACCCTCGATGCTGCATTCGGATCGGCGCACACGTTCACTCCGTGCTGGGAAACGCCGCGGACGTGATCAACTTCGGCACCGGCACCGGCACCGGCTCGTACGAGCCACCGCAGACGGTCCTCGCAGTCGAACCCAGCCAGGTCAGCGATGACCTGACAACAGGCCCCTGGCTCACCCGGCACGCAGACTTGCTCAGACGCGACACATCTCAGACGCGACACAGTCGACGTCGGCTACCGATTACTGGTGGCAAACCTCTGACACGCGCGCCGTCAGGGCACGCGGCTGCCCAGATTCGCGGCCCAATCCGGCGGCCGTGAGCGGCCCCGCAGGGGCGCGGGGAACTGCGCGACCAGCCACGAGCGGCCCGCAGTCTGCACACAACAAATCCCGGCAGACGCGTAGCAGCCTTCAGGCTCCCCATCCGGCCTGCTGTCCGCCGACGCGTTCTTCGACGATCTTCTGGGCCCATCCGGAGCGGCGGTAGGCGCCGATCGGGTCGGCATCGAGTCCCATCTCCTGGCG
>NZ_JBSFDG010000047.1:0-7827 GCF_053593775.1 Streptomyces sp. NPDC002092 | reverse complement strand
CCTGCTGCGGTTGCTCTTGCTTCCCACCTGGCACTACTTCCTCTGGAACCTCACGTCCCAGTCTCCAGGTGTCCGACATCAAGGGGAAGCTTCAGGCTGCCACCTTCCGTGTGCTGATCTGAGAGGCTATCCGCTTTCCGAAAGTGATCGGTTGGTTCGGTTGTGGTGGGCATGAACTCCTCTGTGCGGCGGGGGAGATGGGCGTGGTTGATTGGGTCGCTTCGCTTGTGGAGGTGGCTGATGCCGTCGGTGCTCGGTCTGCTGGAGGCTCGGGAGGAGGTGGCGCGGGTTGCGGGGTGGGCGAGGCGGAAGCTGCGCTTCAGCGGCTGGTGGATGCCCGTGTGATGGTGACTGAGGTGCTGGCCGAGCCGTCTTGTGTGGTTGCGGAACCGCGGAGCGCGGTGGCGGGTTCGGTGGAACCGCACCGGGCCGAGAGCGTGAAGGCGTCGGTACCGGCGCCGACTACGAGCGCATTGTGTCGGTGCTGGAGCCGGAAGCGGGCCGAGAGGGCGTGCGCTGGCTGTGGCTCTCGGACGTCTGGTGGAGCGGGGGTGGGCCCGGCACATGCGGCCCGGAGTGTTCACCGCGCTCGCGGCACCGGCCGGCTGAAGGCGCTTGGGCGTCGTCCGGCCAGGCGCCTGCTCATGAGCACGGTCATCGGTCACAGAGCTTGTTCACGTTCGTGTCACCCACGGGCAGCGAGACGGGAACGGGGTCGTCGCCGACGAAGAAGACCGCGACCCGAAGACACCGGTCAACATGGTTACGTCACCGCCCCTCAGTGATCTCAAACTGCACCTATGCCTTCTATCTGCGACGTATAAGTTTCATTGATCAGGCGCTGAGACACCGGCTTGACAGGTGTCTTCTCGCGACCGACGCTGGTACCAGTGACCGACAGGAGGCACCATGCACGAGCACGACGAGTACCTGTACTTCCTTCGCCGCGCCTTCGACGGCATGCTCGGCGCCCTGGAACAACTGGGTGATGACCTCGCCAACACCGCGCCGCGCCTGCCCGGCACCAACTCCCCGTACGCCATCGCGCACCACTGCGTTGCCGTGGCCGACTACTGGCTGGGCCACGTGATCGCGGGGCGCCACGTCGACCGCGACCGTCCCTCCGAGTTCACGGCGAAGGGGGACGTGCGGCATCTGCGGACGCAGGTCGACGCGCTCTTCGACCGCCTGCAAGCAGACCTCTGCGAGGCGCTGCCGTCGCAACCGCCGCGCAACATGCCCTCTGACGACTCCGAGGGGCCGGACCGTTCCCTGAGTGTGCTGGGCGTCCAGCTTCACGTACTGGAGGAACTCGCCCAGCATCACGGGCAGGTGCAGATCACCCGCGATCTGCTGCGGGCGGGGGTCCCGGCATGAGGCCCGCACCGGCTCCGGGGATACCCGGCTTCGACGACCTCGACCTCGACCGGCTGCGCGTTCGCGGCAGCGTGAAATGGCACCGTCCGGAGCGAGACGTCCTGCCGGCGTGGGTGGCCGACATGGACTTCCCCACCCCGCCGCCGGTGGCGGCCGCCCTGCACGAGGCCGTCGACCGCCATGATCTCGGCTACCCGGACTGGCCGGACGGCAGTCCGTTGCGCCCCGCCTTCGCCAAGCGGATGGCCGAGCGCCACGGATGGGCCGCGTCGGCCCACCGCGTGCGCGAGCAGACCGACCTCATCCAGTGTCTGCAACTCGTCCTTCACCTCGCGACGTCGGACGGGGACGCGGTGGCGGTGCACATTCCCAACTACCCACCGTTCCTGTCGACGTTGCGGACGATGAGCCGGCGGATCGTGCCCGTCCCGATGAAGGACACCGACGACGGCTGGCGGATGGACTTCGCCGCCATGGACACCGCGGTGAAACGGTCCGGCTGCAAGGCGCTCGTCCTGGTCAACCCCCACAACCCCACCGGCCGGGTGCTGACGTCCGACGAACTCGGCGAGATCGCGGCCATCGCGCGACGACACGATCTGCTCGTCATCAGCGACGAGATCCACGCCGAACTGGCCTACACGGCCCATCGGCACATCCCCTTCGCGAGCCTGTCCGACGACGCCGCGCGCCGCACCGTGACCCTGACCTCCGCGACCAAGGCGTTCAACCTGGCGGCCATCCGCTGCGCCGTCACGCACTACGGCCCAGACCGCCTCCTCGCGCTGCGGGACGCACAACCGCCCGACCTGTACGGCGCCGTCTCACCCCTCGGTGTCGTCGCCACCTTGGCGGCGTGGGAGCACGGCGACGCTTGGCAGCGCGATCTCCTGACCGTGCTGGACCGCAATCGTCGGCGCGTCCGCGACGTGGTTCGCACCCGGCTCCCGCTGGTCCGCCACCACATGCCCGAGGCCACGTACCTGGCGTGGCTGGACACCCGGCCGCTCGGCCTGGGCGAACCCCCGGTGGAGAAGGTGCTCAGGGACGGCCGGGTCCTGCTCGACGGCGGCGCGCCCTTCGGTGCGGACGCCGAGGGGTTCGTGCGGCTGAACTTCGCCACCTCGCAGCAGGTGCTCGACGAGATCCTGGGCCGGGTCGTCGACGCACTGGGCAGGCGGGAGGGGTGACGACGGTGCCGGACGCCACCTCGCACCATGGCCGTGTGGATGACTTCGTCTTCGTCAGCGGTCGGCTCTGCCTGGACCTCGCGGGCACGCTGCTCTGGCGACGGAGCCGACGCACCGAACTGCTGCGTTCCCCCGACGACCTGCGACGCTGGATCCACCAGGCAGGACTGCTCGACTCGCCCGGCCTTCTGGACGCACGCGCCCTGTCGAGAATGTGCCGTCTCAGGGAAGCGGCGTACACGCTGGTTGGCGCATGGCCCCTGACACCGCCCGCGGACAGCGAGGTGCGGGAAGCTCTCGCCGAGGTGAACGAGGCGGCCCGGCTGCCACTGCCGAGGCTCCAACTCGACGAGGACGGTCGCCTGACACGTACCGGGGGCATCGACGAGGTGCTCGGGGCGGTGGCACGGGACGCACTGGACCTTCTGGGCGGCACCGACTTCGCTCGCGTGCGGGAATGCCTCAACGAGGACTGCACCCGGCTGTTCGTGGACCTGTCGCGGTCCGCCAACCGCCGATGGTGCGGCATGACCGAGTGCGGGAACCGACACAAGGTGGCCAACTACCGCAAGCGGCGGCAGGGGACAGCAAGCTGAGCGCCTCCGAACATCGCCTGCCGCCCGGTAGGGGGCCCCTGCCGTACCGGGACTGCAGGGCCCCGGTGGCCACCCGGAGCAGGTAGACGGCGGTCAGGGCACGGTGCTGATCACCCGACCTCGGATTCCACTGGACTCATCCACGACGCTCATGACCAAGGTGGTCCACCGACGCCCCCGACTGCGCTTCCTGCGTGGTGCTGAACGACCAGGCCGTTGCGGCGTGTCCAACGCCGTCCGGCCAGGCGTCTACTCATGAGCAGGGCCATCGACCACAGCACCATGGGCTCGTGCATGGCCCGTTCCTCGCCTGCATGAGGGTGACGGACTGGTGGGCCGACTCGCTGCTGAAGCCGGGCCAGTTCAATGCCCTGCGCTCGCGGTATACCTGAACCCGAGGATCGCGCCTGGGGCGGCGAATCTGGCGGTCGCGGTCCGGGATGGCGGTGGGCGGTTGCTCGGCGTCTTCGCGATGGCTCCCAGTACCTTCACGCCGGACGAGGCGTACGTGCTTTCGGAGTTGGCGGGCGGGCCGACCGACTATTTCGCGAAGCGCGTTGGCAGGCCGCGAGCCTTGAGGAGACGGGGCTTTGGCTTTGTTTGTGGCCAAGTGTGTGTCCGTGCTTTGCGGATGGGTTGGTCTTGTTCCTGGTGATTGCGCTGGGCGGGGTGGGGGGCTTGCCGACTGGTGTGGTTGACGGCACGCGTGTTTGGTCTCTGTATCCTCTGCCGGGTGCGGGGCGGGTGTGGCCAGGGGTGTCGCAAGGTTCCAGGATCGTTTGACCTTGCCCTGGAGGGAAGGGCAATAGTGTTTCCATCGATCGTGTGAGCGGGTTGTGTGTGCCGGCCGGGCAGGACGAAGAGGGGGAGTTCGGGTGACCGTGACGTGCGTTGTTTTCGATATCGGTGGCGTGCTTGAGATCACGCCGAAAACGGGATGGGCGCGGCGGTGGGAGGAGCAGTTGGAGCTGCCGCTGGGCACGGTCAATGAGCGGATGCGCGACGTATGGCGGGCGGGAGGCATGGGGAGCATCAGCGAACGAGACGTGCACGAACAGGTGGCAGCCCGCCTGGGTCTCGGGCCGCCACAGGTTGAAGCCTTCATGGCTGATCTGTGGGCGGAGTACCTGGGGACGCCGAACGAGGAACTGATCGCGTATGTGCGAGGGCTGCGGGGAAGCTTCAGGCTGGGCATCCTGAGCAACAGCTTCGTCGGTGCCCGGGAACGGGAGGCGGCACTGTACGACTTCGATGATCTGGTCGAGCAGATCGTCTACTCGCATGAGATCGGCATCGGCAAGCCTGACCTGCGAGCCTATGAGGCCGTATGCAAAGCCTTGGACGTGCGTCCACAGAACTGTCTCTTCATCGACGATGTCGCAGTCAACGTCGAAGCCGCCCAAGCGGCGGGCATGCAGGGGCATCTGTTCGAGGACAACGCCCGGGCCATCACGCGGATCGCAGCTCATCTGGACGCCGGGCCTCTCGTTCCAGGGCGTGTCCCGCTCGGATGACGTCGGCCTGGCCGGCTCTCAGCGGTTGTCGGCCAGGCATTTGAAGCGGTTGATCAGCCCCGCTCTTGGGTGCGCCGGTCGATGAGCTGTGTGGCCGTCTGCAGCCCGCAGCCGGGAGGGGCTCGGGGGCCGTCCCGGTCAGCCGCGAGTTGCTTGAGGCGTAGGTGAAGATTTTCCAGGCGCTCGTTGATGATGGACTGAGCCTTTTCAGTGAGGTTCCCCCGCTGTGCTGGAGGTGCTGATCAGCTGGTCAGAGAGGGTTGACGGGGTTTCAGGTTCGTCGGTTCGGCCGTCGCCTGCTCGGCGTAGTGCTTCTCCTCGAACTCGATCGGGCTGAGCCAGCCGAGCCGTTCCTGGATGCGACGGGAGTTATAGAAGCCGTCGATGTACTCGAAGAGCGCGAGGTTCGCCTCGGCCCGGGTGGTGAAGACGCGACCACGCAGCCCCTCGGTCTTGATGAGCATCCACAAGTTCTCCGCGAGAGCGTTATCGTACGAGTCCCCGACAGAGCCCATGGACGCCGCAACTGCTGCCCGCAGCAGGCGAGTTGTGAGCTTGATGGACGTGTACTGGCAGCGTGGTCCGCGTGGTGGATGAGCTTGCCGGGCTCGACTTCGCGGGACGCGAGTGCGTACTCCAGCGTGGTCAGGACCAGGTCGGCGTCCGCGCGGGCGGAGGTCTCCCATGCGACCACCCGGCGGGAGAACGCGTCGCGGATCGCCGAGAGCCACAACGGTCCCTCGCCGGTCGAGATCATCGTCAGGTCGGTGACCCACAGCCGGTTCGGAGCCGGTGCGGTGAAGTCCCGGTTGACCAGGTCCGGGGCGAGCGTGGCTTTGGGATCGCGGCGCGTGAAGCCCTTCCGCCGCGGGCTGACACCTGCGATGTCGGCCTCGCGCATCAGGCGCTCGACCCGCTTGCGGCCCACGTGGACACCCTCGCGCTTGAGGACGGCGTGCACGCGCGGCGAGCCGTAGTTGTCGCCGGACTCGGTGTGGATCTCCTTGATCCGCTCGGTCAGTTCGACGTCGCGGCGCCGCCGCTCGCACGGCTCCTTCTCCGCACGGCGCCACCGGTAGTAGGTGGAAGAGGGGACGTGCAGTTCCCGCAGGACGCACTCGACCCCCAGGCGCGGGTGCTCGTCAACGAGCGCCGTCACCTGGGCCGGGTCGGGTCGAGCTGCGCCGCGAAAAAAGCCGAGGCCGTCCGCAGGACGTCGTTGGCCCGCTTGAGCTGGGCGTTCTCCTTGCGCAGCGCGGCGAGCTCGGCCCGCTCGTCGGTGGTGAGACGGTCGTCGCGCTCGCCGGCGTCGGCCTCGGCCTGGCGGATCCAGCCGCGCAGGGCCTCGGGATGCACACTGAGGTCGACGGCCAGCTTCTTGATCTGCGGCTTCGGGTCTGTGGTGCGATACATCCGCACCGCACGCTCACGCAACTCCAGCGAGTATTTCCTGGGGGCAGCCATGGTCAAAGGTCCTCTCATGAGTCCCATCTGACCCTCTGTCAACACACTCCGCATCCCGGGGGAACCTCACAGTGTTGCCGCTTCAGGGTGAGGATGGCGGTCGGCGATTGATGTCATTCGATTCTGGCTGCACCGGGCTCTGCGGAAGATCCGTCATGCCTCCAGCCGCGCGACGCCGCGCTCAACCGGTGTCCGGGCTGCGGTCAGTGCGCGGTTGACGGTCTGTTGTGTGCGGGGTCGACAGCAGTCGCGGGGTCGGGTGGGTCATGGCCTGCTCGTTCGTTCCGTATGGGCGGTGTTTGTGGGAGAAGTCGTTCTTGTGCCGGTTGTCGCTCTGGTTGTTGCTCCGGTTGTGGCGGGCTTGGTTGCAGGCCGTGGTGTTGGCATGGGTCGGTGCCGACGGAATTACCGAAGGTGGCTGTGAGGTGTGTGGGGGTGTCGTGTAGCACCGTCGCCGTCCGCGGCCGACCACGTCATTGACCGGCGGGTACCTGAGGGGGTGTCACTTCTGGTCGGCCAGGTGACAAGGGGTACGCCGTTTCACATGAGCCAGTCCCTCGCCATCGAAGATCGAGGTGATGCTCCGCGACGACTCCCCAAGTTCTGTGCCAGAACGGATTATTGGAAACACCTGAGGGCTTGCGGTGGGAGCATCGTGGTGCTCCTCGGGATAAGTATGGCGATAGACCATGTCTGCGGAGCTGTCAGCCTGCCAGCCGAGCTTTCCAGATCTCCTCGCTGGGCCATTGCTGGGCCCAGTGGGCGGAAACTTCTAAGTAGTCCCGTGCAGACTGGGGTGCCTGAATCTCGATCAGATCCTCAACGACGAAGTCGCAGGCCCGCAGCAGACGGAGCATCTCTCCGTGCGGCAGGATGAACTCCACGTGATTCCCCCAGTCCAACCGGGTCAGGCCGAATTGGCCGCGGGACAGAGTGGTGGATGCCGGTCCCTCGGGCGGTACACACAGCGCGAACAGCGGTGAGTAGCGCGAGAACACCAGCCGGCCTCCGGGAACGAGAAGCCGGGCTGCCTCCGGGATCCACTGGTAGGGGTCGCACCACAGCGAGGCGCCGTACTCGCTGATCGCCAGGCCGAACGTGTTGTCCTCGTAGGGCACCTTCTCGGCATTGCCCAGGACGAGGGGGAAGTCGAGGCCGAACTCCGCCTGCATCGCGCGGGCAGTGGCGAGCTGCTTCTCCGAGAGGTCGATTCCGACCGGGTGGGCTCCTGCTCTGGCCAGCCAAGCGGAAACGTAGGCAGTACCGCACCCCAGCTCAATGGTGCGCATCCCGTCGATGCCGTCGGGAAGCACGGAAACCCGCGACTCAGGGGTAGCCCACAACCCCCACGACGGATCCAGCTGCGCCCAGTGGTCACGGGCGAGCGGCTCGTGCCACGCAGCTGCCTCGTCATCCCAAAAGCGTCGGTTCTGCTCCACATGGTCCGCCGGGGCGTCATGAGTCATGGAGGTATTCGATCGAAGATGCTGCTGTTCCGGCAATGGAATTTCCACGGCGCCAGACTGCCTCGAGACGCGCGGCTGGCACGACGGCCAGGCAGGCATCACGAGCTGCGGGCCGCATTCTGACCTTGAGGGGCCTCGCGCTTTCCGGACAGGCTTCTGACCGTTTATTTCACGCGGCGATTCGCAACTTCTCGTACTCGGCATGGACTTCGCGCGGAGG
>NZ_JBSFDG010000046.1:0-12114 GCF_053593775.1 Streptomyces sp. NPDC002092 | reverse complement strand
TGGCCGGCAGAAATTCAGCCCCTCCGGCGTTTGAGGAGCGGGGGTCCGGGGGCTGGCCCCCGGTACGGGACGGGTAGGGGCGGCGGGGGCGAAAAACGGTTGCCTTGGGTGAGCCGCCCCGCCGACCATGGCCCTTCGTGACCACCGACGGCCTGCGCGCCCTCCTCCCCGACCTCACCCCCTGGCGGAACTCCCGCGACTTCCGACGGCTGTGGGTCTCGGGGACGATCTCGAACTTCGGGAGCTTCCTGACGTTCGTCGCACTGCCGGTGCAACTCAAGGAGCTCACCGGGTCCGCGGCAGCGGTCGGCGCGATCGGAGCCGTAGAGCTGCTGCCCCTGCTCGTGTTCGGGCTGTACGGCGGCGCCCTCGCCGACGCACTCGACAAGCGGAAGCTGATCGTATGGACCGAGGCGGGGCAAGGAATGCTCAGCGCGGCGCTGCTCGCCAACGCCCTGCTCCCGCACCCGGCCGTCTGGCCGCTGTACGCCGTCGCCGCCCTGTCCTCCGCCCTCGTCTCCGTACAGCGCCCGGCCATCGACTCCCTCTGGCCCCGGATCGTGGCCCACGAGCACATGCCCGCCGCCTCCGCCCTGAACTCCCTGCGCTGGACGGTCGGCGGCGTCGCAGGCCCGGCGCTGGCGGGCGTGGTGGTGGCGTACGCGGGCCTCGGCTGGGCGTACGGCGCGGACCTCGCGACCTTCGTCGTCTCCGTGCTCCTCATCGTCCGCATCGCCGCCTCCCCTGCCGCGCACGAGGCCGCGAAGCCGTCGCTGAAGGCCATCGCGGAGGGCGCCCGCTACGCCTGGTGCCGCAAGGAACTCCTCGGTACCTACGCCGTCGACCTCGCCGCGATGTTCCTGGCCATGCCGCTCGCCGTACTGCCCTTCCTCGCGGACGAGTTGGACGCGAACTGGGCACTGGGCCTGATGTACGCGTCGGTCCCGTTCGGTTCGATGCTGGTGGGGCTGACCGGCGGCTGGACCTCACGGGTGCACCGGCACGGGCGGATGGTGGTGCTGTCGGCCGCGCTGTGGGGCCTGGCGATCGCGGCCGCCGGCGTCGTCGGCAACGTATGGCTGGTGCTGCTGTTCCTGACCGTGGCCGGCGGCTGCGACATGGTCAGCGGGATCTTCCGCGGGGCCATGTGGAACCAGACGATCCCGGACGAGCTGCGCGGCCGGCTCGCCGGGATCGAGCTGCTGTCGTACTCGGTCGGCCCGACCGTCGGCCAGGTCCGCTCCGGCGGCTTCGCCGCCTGGTGGGGCGTACGGACGTCCGTCTGGTCCGGCGGCCTGCTCTGCGCGGGCGCGGTGGGGCTGCTGGCGCTGTGCCTGCCGAAGCTGATGACGTACGACGTGCGCACGAACGAGCACGCGCTGCGGCTGCGCGACCAGCGGACGGCAGCCGCACCGGCACGGACTGCGGCGCAGGCCTGATCAGTCGTCGTCAGGGGTTCCGGCAGGGGTGTCGTGCCACTTGGGGTCGTTCTCCCACTCGAGGTTGCGCTCGCGCGCCGTCTGCATCGCGTGCTCGGCCTCCTGCCGGGAGGCGTACGGCCCGAAACGGTCCTTGGCGGGGCACTCCGGCCCCTCCTCGACCTTCTTGTGCTCCAGGCAGTAGTACCACTCGCCCGGCTTGCCGACCGTGCGCTTCTTGAACAAGGGCATGACCTGCTCCTCTCGCCACGAACATGTTCCCCCACGCCCGCTCGTTAGACTCACTGGCATGTCTGGCCAGTCGCTGCTCGTCCCAGGGGAGCTGTCCCCCACCCGTTCCGTACCCGGAAACATCCGCCGTCCCGAGTACGTCGGCAAGCCCGCTCCGACGCCGTACACCGGGCCGGAGGTGCAGACGCCCGAGACGATCGAGGCGATGCGGGTCGCCGGCCGGATCGCCGCGCAGGCGATGGAGGAAGCGGCGAAGCTCATCGCGCCGGGCGTCACCACCGACGAACTGGACAAGGTGGCGCACGACTACATGTGCGACCACGGCGCCTACCCGTCGACGCTCGGATACCGCGGCTTCCCCAAGTCCCTGTGCACCTCGGTCAACGAGGTGATCTGCCACGGCATTCCGGACTCGACGGTGCTGCGCGACGGCGACATCGTCAACCTCGACGTGACGGCGTACATCGGCGGAGTGCACGGCGACAACAACGCGACGTACCTGGTGGGCGACGTCGACGAGGAGTCGCGGCTGCTGGTCGAGCGGACCCGCGAGTCGTTGAACCGCGCGATCAAGGCGGTGAAGCCGGGCCGCCAGATCAACATCATCGGCCGGGTCATCGAGTCCTACGCCAAGCGGTTCGGTTACGGGGTGGTCCGCGACTTCACCGGCCACGGCATCAACTCGTCCTTCCACTCCGGCCTGATCATCCCGCACTACGACAGCCCGCACGCGACGACCGTCATGCAGCCCGGGATGACGTTCACCATCGAGCCGATGCTGACCCTCGGGACGCACGAGTACGACATGTGGGACGACGGCTGGACGGTCGTCACGAAGGACCGCAAGCGGACGGCCCAGTTCGAGCACACGCTGGTGGTGACGGAGTCGGGGGCGGAGATCCTCACCCTGCCGTAGCGATCCCTCGGCGATCCCGTAGCGATCTTCGAAGACCCACCCTGCTGCCGGGGCGGGTCTTTTCTCGTACACTTTTACCGACAGCCTGTCGGCAACCTTGAAAGACGGTGCCCATGGACTCCTTCTCGACCGTCATCCGCACCGCGTCCCACGAGCAGCACACCGAGGCGGAGACCTCGACGTTCATGAGCGACCTTTTGGGCGGCCGGCTGGGCGTGGAGGCATACGCGCGCTACACCGAGCAGTTGTGGTTCGTCTACGAGGCCCTGGAAACCGGGGCCGAGCGGCTGGCCTCCGACCCGGTGGCCGGGCCCTTCATCCGGCCGGAACTCTTCCGGCTGGCGGCGCTGCAGCGGGACCTGGCCCATCTGCGGGGTGCCGGATGGCGGGCGGGACTGTCCGCGCTGCCGGCGACACAGGCGTACGCGGCCCGCGTTCGGGAGTGCGCGCTGCGGTGGCCGGCGGGTTACGTCGCCCACCACTACACCCGCTACCTCGGAGACCTCTCCGGCGGGCAGATCATCCGGGACAGGGCGGAGAAGACGTGGGGGTTCGCACGGAAGGGTGACGGGGTGCGGTTCTACGTGTTCGAGGGGCTCGCCAACCCGGCTGCTTTCAAGAGGGGTTACCGGGAACTGCTGGACGGCATCCGGGCGGACGACCTGGAGAAGCAGCGGATCGTCGCCGAGTGCAAGCGAGCGTTCGCCTTGAACACGGCGGTGTTCCGGGCGCTGGGCGAGGAGTTCCCGCTGAGCGCCTAGGGACCGGGCCCTAGCGTTCGGGCTGACGCTCCAAATACACGCGCCCCCCGATCTCGACCCACCCATGAGGCTGCGGAGCCGTAAGGATCTGCGACCCCGCCCCCTGCGTGATATTGAGCGCCCGCCCGAGCCGCTCGGTGAGGAGCAACGCGGCCGCCCCGGTGGCCTCGTCCTCGTCGATGCCGTCGTCCCGGCCAGGAAACCCACGCGCGCGTACCCGCCCCGCCGGTTCGTCCTCCCAGGCCCAGGCGAAGATCCACTCCCCCTTCGGAGGGACGGGCAGGTCGTCGACCTCGGCGGCCGTGGCGTACTGGCGCAATGTGCGCGGCGGGGCCCACTCGGCGCGGGCCTCGATCCAGCTGAACTCCCCGTCCTGGCGTGCCCCGACGAGCCCGGCCGGGGTGACCAGTTCGTCCACGTCGAGGAGCCAGGCCGCGCCGACGCAGGGGTGGCCGGCGAAGGGCAGGCGCAGGGTGGGGGTGTAGATGTCGACGACTCCGCGCTCGGGGTCGTCGACGAACACGGTCTCGCTGAACCCGAGCTTCGCGGCGAACGCCTGTCGCTCCGCCCGATCGGGCATGACGGATCCCTCGCGGACGACACCGAGTTCGTTGCCGTAGCCGCCGTTCGGGGCACAGAAGACGCGGAGCACGTCGTAGTCAGTCACGGGGGCATTGAAACACTGCTCGGGCTGCGAGGTCTTCCCAGGTGGCGGCGCCACCGGAGAGGGGCAGGAAGGGGGTGGGGCCCACGCCGTAGGGGAGGGTGGCGAGGGTTTCGGCGTACGCCTGCTCCAGGGTGGCCCGCCGGCGGTCGACGCCGGGGTCGTCGGGGCGGTCCGCCAGCTGTGCCATGCGGTGCTCGTGCCCCTCGGTCACCTCGTCCGCCACTCGGCGCCAGTCCTCCTCGTCCGGGACCCGGCTCAGCTCCACACCCTCCGGCGTCCGCCCCTCCGCGAGCGCGGCCACCGCCCGGTCGTGGCCGTCGAGGATGACCCAGCCGTCGAGGAAGGTCACCCACCACAGGAGTACGGGCGCGAGGGTGCCCTCACGGGCGTGCCTGCGGTACGCCTTCACGCGCGGCGCGTCCGGCGGCGAGAGCCGGCGCAGGGGCAGGACGCCGTGCCAGCCTCCCCCGCAGTACAGATCCAGCCGGGCGGTCGGCCAGTCCCGGGGGAAGTCCTCGGTCCAGACTCCCGGCTGGAAGACGGCCCGACGGGCCAGTTCCCAGCGTCCGTCCTGGAACGGTGTTCCGTCCGCTTGCTCCATCCAACGGGCGTACTGGTGCACCCAGTTGACCGACGACCGCATGAAAGTCGACCGCAGGGGCGGGAGCGGTGAGCGGTAGCCGTCGAGGCCGTGCAGATACAGCTCCCTGCAGCAGCCGTCACCCGCCGTCCTACCCAGCAGCACGGACCGCTCCTCCTGCCGCAGCAGGATCCGGCCGTCCCCCGCCGTCTCGAAACGCAACGTCGGCAGGTCAGGGCGGTCCTGTACATGCAGCACGAGCCGCCCCGGTCCGAGGAGTTCCCGGCGCCCCCTGTTCATGGGCACAGTCTTACGCCCTTTTACGCCGTCTCCGCGTTCACGCTCCCCCTGATCATCCCGCAACGGACTCCTTGACGTTTGCTTGACTATCGCTTGGGGTGCGCTTTGAGCCACCGTGATCGCCCCGTGCTCATACAGCGTCCATGAGAGCTGAATCACCGCATGGCTGGGTATTACGCAGGCAAGCCTTAGATAAGTTAGGCGAGCCTCACCATGCCTGGGTGAGGCTCGACACGCGATTCTTCGCCAGCCTCAGGAGCCTGCATGCGAGCCGCCAGACTCTCCGTCGTCACCGCCGTCGCCACCGCGGCGGCGCTGACCGCCGTCACCGGGTGCACGGAGAAGAGCAAAGGCGACGGTGACGCCGCGATCCAGGTGACCGCGGCCGACTCCAAGTGCGACACCTCCACCAAGTCGGTGCCGGCCGGTCAGGTCACCCTGAAGATAGAGAACAAGGGCTCCCAGGCGACCGAGGTCGAGATCCTCTTCCCGGACGACCGGATCGTCTCCGAGAAGGAGAACATCGGCTCCGGTACGAAGTACACACTGACCGCCGAGGTGAAGGCCGGCGAGTACGAGATCGCCTGCCGGCCCGGCATGAAGGGCCACGGCGTCCGGCAGAAGCTGACCGTCACCGGGTCCGGCGCCGCCGCCAAGCGGAACCCCAAGCTGGACAAGGCCGTTGCCGACTACCGCGAGTGGGCGCAGGAGCAGGCCGACGCGACCGTCCCGAAGGTGGAGGTCTTCGCCAGGGCCGTCAAGGCCGGCGACCTCAAGGCCGCCCAGGACGCCTACGCCCCCTCCCGCGTCGGCTGGGAGCGCACCGAGCCGATCGCCGAGTCCTTCGGCAACATCGACCCGAAGACCGACACCCGTGCCGACGGCCTGGAGAAGGGACAGAAGTGGACGGGCTGGCACGCGCTGGAGAAGGCGCTGTGGCAGGACAAGAAGATCGGCGCCGAGCAGAAGACCCTCGCCGACCAGCTGGTCACCGATCTGAAGGACTGGCAGCAGCGGGTAGGTAAGGCCGCGATCACCCCGACCTCCATGGCCAACGGTGCCAAGGAGCTCCTCGACGAGGTCGCCACCGGCAAGGTCACCGGCGAGGAGGACCGCTACTCGCACACCGACCTGAGCGACTTCAAGGCCAACGTCGAGGGCGCGCAGCAGGCGTACGAGCTGCTCAAGCCGGTCGCGCAGACCAACGACAAGGCGCTGGCCACCGAGCTCGACAAGCAGTTCGCCGCGCTGAACACGCTGCTGGACAAGTACCGCACCACCAAGACCTCGGACGGCTTCGTCTCGTACGACACCGTCAACGAGACCCAGCGCAAGGAGCTCTCGGACGCGGTGAACGCGCTCGCGGAGCCGCTGTCCAAGCTCGCCGCCGCCGTCGTCAAGTAGGGGACGGACAACACCATGACGGACACCCAGGAAGCCGCCACCACCGAGGCAGGCAAGTCCCAGGCCCCCTCCCGGCGTTCGCTGATCGGCTGGGGCGGGGCGGGGCTCGCGCTCGGTGCCGCCGCGGCCGGCGGTGCGGTCGCGATGACCCGCGCCGGCAACGACGTGGACCCGACGGCCGCCGAGGCCGGAGCCGCGGTCGCCTTCCACGGCGTGAACCAGGCCGGCATCGCCACGCCCGTACAGGACCGGCTGCATTTCGCCGCGTTCGACGTACAGACGGACGACCGCGCCGAGTTCGTGCAGATGCTGAAGGACTGGACGGCGGCCGCGCGCCGGATGACCGGCGGGAAGGCGGTCGGGGAGGGCGCGTACGGCGGTCTCGCCGAGGCCCCGCCGGACGACACCGGTGAGGCGCTGGGCCTCAAGCCCTCGCGACTGACGCTGACGATCGGCTTCGGGCCGTCGCTGTTCGACAAGTTCGGGCTGAAGGACCACCGGCCCGAGGCGCTGGTGGACCTGCCGCAGTTCCCCGGCGAGAACCTCGACAGGAACCGCACCGGCGGCGACCTGTGCATCCAGGCCTGCGCGGACGACCCGCAGGTCGCCGTGCACGCGATCCGCAACCTGGCCCGCATAGGCTTCGGCAAGGTCAACATCCGCTGGTCGCAGCTCGGCTTCGGCAAGACCTCGTCCACGACCCCGGACGCGCAGACCCCGCGCAACCTGATGGGCTTCAAGGACGGCACCCGCAACATCGCGGGCACCGAGACGGACCGTCTGAAGAAGTTCGTGTGGGTCGGCGAGAAGGACGGTCCCGACTGGATGACCGGCGGTTCGTATCTCGTCGCCCGCCGCATCCGCATGCACATCGAGACCTGGGACCGCACCTCGCTGCAGGAGCAGGAGGACGTCTTCGGCCGGGACAAGGGCGAGGGCGCTCCGGTCGGCAAGGCCAAGGAGCACGACAAGCCGTTCCTGAAGGCCATGAAGCCCGACGCGCACGTCCGGCTCGCGCACCCCGACTCCAACAACGGGATCACGATCCTGCGCCGCGGCTACTCCTTCACCGACGGCACCGACGGCCTCGGCCGGCTGGACGCGGGCCTGTTCTTCCTCGCCTACCAGCGGGACGTGCGCAACGGGTTCATCCCGCTGCAGCGCAGGCTGTCGGCGACCGACGCCCTCAACGAGTACATCCAGCACGTGGGTTCGGCCGTGTTCGCCGTTCCGCCCGGCGTCCGTGACAAGGACGACTGGTGGGGCAGCACGCTGTTCTCCAAGGAGGCGTGAGCCGTGTTCTCCAACTACCTGATCGGTCTGCGCGAGGGGCTCGAAGCCAGCCTGGTCGTCTGCATCCTGATCGCCTACCTGGTCAAGACGGGCCGCCGGGACGCCATCCGGCCCATCTGGATCGGCATCGCCATCGCCGTGCTGATCGCGATGGGCTTCGGCTGCGTCCTCGAATTCGGCTCCCAGGAGCTGACGTTCGAGGCACAGGAGGCTCTGGGCGGCTCGCTCTCCGTCGTCGCCGTCTGTCTGGTGACGTGGATGGTGTTCTGGATGCGGCGCACCGCCCGGCATCTGAAGTCGGAGCTGCACGGCAAGCTGGACGCGGCCCTCGCCATGGGCACGGGCGCCCTGGTCGCCACCGCGTTCCTCGCCGTCGGCCGTGAGGGCCTGGAGACCGCCCTGTTCGTGTGGGCCTCGGTGCACGCGGCCAGCGACGGCACCCCGCGCCCCCTGATCGGCGTGGCGCTGGGCCTGGCGACGGCGGTCCTCCTGGGCTGGCTGTTCTACCGCGGCGCCCTGAAGATCAACCTCGCGAAGTTCTTCACCTGGACCGGCGGCATGCTGGTCGTCGTGGCCGCGGGCGTGCTGGCGTACGGCTTCCACGACCTTCAGGAGGCCGACTGGATCCCCGGCCTGACGCACCTGGCGTTCGACATCAGCGACACCATCCCGCCGGACAGCTGGTACGGCACCCTCCTCAAGGGCGTGTTCAACTTCCAGCCGGACCCGACCGTCCTTCAGGTCACGGTGTGGCTGCTGTACCTGATCCCGACGCTCACGCTGTTCTTCGCCCCGGTAGGGTTCGCCTCCGGGAAGGGGAAGGTGAAGACACCTGATGAGCAGGGATCGCGGCCCTCGAAGGCTCCGCAGGCTTGAGCGAAGTGCACTGATTGCGGCCTCGGTGAGCGCTTTGTCGTTGACGGCGAGCGGTTGTGTGGTGGTGCACGGGGAGCGCGAGGTGCTCCCCTCCTCCACCCGCGCCGAGGCGGCCAGGGCGCTCGCGCAGTTCACGTCCGCGTACAACAAGGCGGACAAGGCGTACGACAGTTCGCTCGACGCCGACCATGTCACCGGCGCCCTGGGCGACATCGACGCGGCCCGCCTCAAGGCCGGTCACACGCTCAGCCCGTCCGGCAACCCGGCGCACACACCGCTGCGGCTGACCGACGTGACGTACACGATCCCGAAGAAGGCGGGCTGGCCCCGCTGGTTCGTCGTGGAGGCCCAGGGCAACAAGGGCGGCAATCTGCACTGGCTGCTGGTGTTCCACCGCGACGGTCTGGGCCGGCCGTGGAAGGTAGCGTATCTGACGCTCATCCGCCCCGGCACGCTACCGAAGGTGAAGAAGGACGCGGCGGGCTGGGCCGAGGCCGTACCGGCGAACTCCACCGAATTCGCCGTCCCGCCGGGGGACTTGAGCAAGGACTACGCGTCCTACCTGAAGAACGGCGGGAAGGTCTTCGCCCCGGGTGCGCACACCGACCAGTGGCGTGCCGAGCGCAAGAAGCTGTCCAAGAAGCCGGGCCTGGTCACGCAGTTCATCGACGAGCCGCTCATCAGCGGCAGCTACGCCCCCCTGGCGCTGCGCACGGAGGACGGCGGTGCGCTGGTCTTCTTCACCAACCGCCGCTACGAGAAGCAGACCGCCGCCACGGGCACCTCGATCCCGGCACAGACCGCGAGCGTGAAGGCGCTGACCACCGGCGAGATCAAGCAGTCGCTGACGCTGGAGTTCATGTCGAACGGGGTGGCCCTGGACCCACAGCAAGGCTCGGGCGGCGACCAGGTGTCGGTCCTGTCTCGGTTGGAGGGGCTGACGTCCGCGCAGGGCTCATAGACGCGCTCCCAAAGGGGCGCGGAACTGTATTCGATCTGCGGCTACCGCCGCGTGGGCGCGACCAGCCACGATGGCGCCGCAGACGACCAACGGCCCCGCGGAGCGCTCAGTGCCGCAGGGGCCAGCCCGCACCCGCCTGATCGGCCTCCTCACCCGCATACCGTGCGCAGGCATCCGTGAGGATCTCCAGCAGACTCAGCGGATCGGGCAGCGGATGCTCAAGCCCCCGCACCCAGTGCACGCTCGCCTCACCGGGCAGCCGGGCGGGCGGTACGAGGACGTAGGAGCCACGGCAGTGCCACCGCAGCCCCGGATGTTCGTCCATCGTCTCCGGGTGGCAGTCCAGCTCGCACGGCCACCACTCGTCCTCGTCCTCGGGAGTACCCCGGGTGAGGGTGAAGAACAGCAGGCGCCCGTCGTCGCTCTCGGCGACGGGCCCGACCTCGATCCCGGAGGCGAGCAGCCGCTCCAGCGCCTCCCGGCCCGCCTCCAGAGGCAGGTCGAGGACGTCGTGCACCATACCGGTCGCGGTGATGAAGTTGGCCTGCGGCTGGTGGCGGGCCCAGCGCTCGATCTGGGCGCGGTCGGTGGTGGACTGTGTCTGCCAGGCGAACGAAACGGGGTGCCGGGCCGGGGTGGGACAGCCCACGCGGTCGCAGGAACAGCGGTAGCCGGGGGCGGGATGCGCGGCGGGGGCGAGCGGCAGACCCGCTCCGGCGGCGGCGAGCAGCAGGGCCTCACGGCCGGCGTCGTCGGCGCCGGTCTCCTTCGGGCGGCGGCCACGCAGCCACTGGGAGAGTTTGCCCTGCCGGCCGTTCCGGCCGCCCAACTCCGCGCTCATCCATCACCCTCGCCTCGCTGTCGTGCGCAACAGCATGCCTTATGGTCCCACCGCGCCGTGCTCCGGGGTGCCAGAAGGGACATCCGGGGTACGAGGGGCAAGACCGTGCAGGGCGTACTCGACGAGGGTGTCCGTGTAGGCGTACGAGATCGGTCCCGTGTGCTGCAGCCAGCGCTGGGCGAGGGGTGAGACGAACAGCTCCAGGGCGATCCGCGGGTCGGCCTCGGGGCGGACCTGACCGGCTTCCTGCGCGGAACGCAGCCGGTCGACGTACAGCTGGAGCGAGGGTTCGAGGAGCTTGGCCACGAACTCCCGGCCGAGCTGCTCGTTGACGAGGCCCTCGGCGGCCAGCGCCCGGGAGGGCACCTCGAACCGGGGGTCCTTCAGCTGGTCGACGGTGATCCGCAGCACGGCCTTGAGGTCGGCGGCGAGGTCGCCGGTGTCCGGGATGACGTACGGCTCCTGGCCCGCCTCCCGGGCCGCCTGCGCACTGAGGTCGAGGAACGCCTCCAGCAGGACGTCGGCCTTCGACCCCCACCAGCGGTAGATCGTCTGCTTGCCGACGCCGGCCCGGGCGGCGATGCCCTCGATGGTCGTCCTCGGGTAGCCGATCTCACCGACCAGTGCGAGGGCGGCGTCGTAGATCGCGCGACGGGACCTCTCGCTGCGGCGGGTGACGTCGGGGGCGGGCTTCTTGACCATGGACCGACGGTACCGGCTCGTGGTGCAACGGCATGCGGTTCTACGACTGAGAGGTGTACGGCGGCCAGGGGTCGCCCCAGTCCGCGTCCCGGGCCGCCTTGTAGAGGTCGCCGTGGCGTTTGGTGACCGTGGTGCGGCCGAGGGAGGGTTCGGTCTCGCACAGGTCCAGGAGCACCTGACCCTTGCGGATCTGGGGCTTGCGCACGACACGGTGGGGCGCCGGTGCCACCGGGAAGCGGGCGGCGGCCACATAGCTGAACTTCTCGTCCTCGTACGGCAGGGAGCCGCCCTTGACCTGGCGGTGCAGGGAGGAACGGCTGACCCGGGCCGCGAAGTGGCACCAGTCCGTGCCGGGGACGATCGGGCAGCCGGCGCTGTGCGGGCAGGGCGCGGCGACGTGGAACCCGGCCGCGATCAGACGGTCACGGGCCTCGATGACCCGGGTGTACCCGGCGGGGGTGCCGGCCTCGACGATCACGACGGCCTGCGCGGCGGCCGCTGCGGCGTCGACGAGGGCGGTGCGGTCGGGTTCGGTGAGTTCGTTGAGGACGTAGGAGACGGTGAGGAGGTCTGTGTCGTCGAGGGTGAGGGCGGCGCCGATGCGGGCGCGTCGCCAACTGGCCTGCCGGAGGGCCGGGTTGGCGTGGGCGATTTCCTTGCCGAGGGTCAGGGCGGGCTCGGCCCAGTCGAGGACGGTGACCGGGCGGGTGCCGTCCCAGGTGGCGGTGACGGCCCAGGTGGCGGCGCCGGTGCCGCCGCCGAGGTCGGTGTGGCTGCCGGGTGTCCAGCCGGGCACGGCGTCGGCGAACGCCTCCAGCGCCGAGTGCACGGCCTCGAAGGTGGCGGGCATGCGGTAGGCGGCGTAGGCGGCCACGTCTGCGCGGTCGCGGAGGATGGGGGCGTCGGTGGGGGTGGCTCCGCGGTAGTTGGCGATGAGGCGGTCGACGGCCTGGGCGGCCTGCCTGGGCGGGAGGCCGTCGAGAAGGCCGGCAAGACTGCGGCGCAGGGCTTCGGCCGGGGCTACGGGGTCGTTCACCCGCCGATTCTATTTCGCCCCCGCCGCCCCTACCCGTCCCGTCCCGGGGGCCAGCCCCCGGACCCCCGCTCCTCAAACGCCGGAGGGGCTGAATTTTCTGCCGGCCG
>NZ_JBSFDG010000045.1:0-15818 GCF_053593775.1 Streptomyces sp. NPDC002092 | reverse complement strand
CCGCACCCCGCTACGACGTTGGTAAAACCGTCAAACGGCCCGAGACCCTCAAGGCCATCGGCAGACCCGGCCGATCTTGGTAGATAAAGAACAAGGTCAGTACCTGTTCCTGATGCAGCCATGACATGCTGGCGGCCGTGACGCGTCGGCGAACGGCTGGTTGCTGACGCGCGCGGCCAGCACCTCGGGAAGGACATGATGAAGCTTCTCCTCACCGACTCCGGTGTCAAGAACGCGAGCATCCAGGATGCGCTGGTCGACCTCCTGGGTAAGCCGATCGCCGATTCCAGTGCCCTCTGCATTCCCACCGCGGGGTACGGGGCCCCCGACGCCGATCCGGGCGGGCCATGGCGATTCATCAGCGGACGATCCCCCAGCCCCATGACCGAGCTGGGGTGGAAGTCGGTGGGCGTGCTGGAACTCACCGCGCTGCCCAGCATCGACAAAGCCAGCTGGGTCTCCTGGGTCCAGGAGGCCGACGTCCTGCTGGTCAACGGCGGTGACGCACTGTACCTGTGCCACTGGATGCGGGAGTCCGGGCTGGCTGAACTGCTGCCGTCGCTGCCCGACACGGTCTACGTCGGACTCAGCGCCGGGAGCTTGGTGATGACCCCCCGCATCGGGGAGGACTTCGTGGGCTGGAAGCCGCCCACCGGCGGCGACAGCACGCTGGGCGTGGTTGATTTCTCGATCTTCCCGCACCTGGATCACCCGGCTTGTCCGGAAAACACCATGGCCAAGGCAGAACGATGGGCGGCCGGGATCGCGGGTGCGGCGTATGCGATTGACGAGCAGACCGCCATCAAGGTGGCCGACGGTGCTGTCGAAGTGGTCTCCGAGGGCCACTGGAAGTTGTTCTAAAGAAGCTGTCTTTAGCAACCTCGAATTGCCAGGCCTAGGGCCGTCTGGGCGGTGGCGAAAGCCCTGGACGTCGAGCCCTTCGCCGTGATCCGATGGCGTGGTGACATCGTTCTGGACGGGCAAGCGGATACGCCTGCGTGGTATCGAGCCCGACGACTGGACCGCGTTCATGCGCTTCGCTGAGGACGAGGAGCGTCTTGGAGACCTGCTGAACCCACCGCGTTCCGCCGAGGCTTTCCGCGCCTGGGCGAAGGAGCAGGCCTCGGCCAAGCTTGATGGTGACTGCTTCCAGCTCGCCATCGAAGCCGTGGACACACGGGAACTGGTCGGTACTGTCGGCTCGCACCACGCTGATCCACGTGCAGGCTGGTTCGAGTACGGCGTCACGATCAGCGCTGATCACCGGCGCAAAGGCTACGCGGCAGAGGCCGTGGTGCTGTTGCTGCGCTTCATGTTCGCTGAGCGGCGCTATCACAAATGCGAAGCGCGGATCTTCGCGCACAACGAGGCGTCTTTGGCGCTTCATCGTCGGCTGGGTTTTGTCGAGGAGGGCCGCCTCCGTGATCGTGTGTTCCTCTCTGGCCGGCACCGCGATCTCGTCGTGATGGGCCTGCTCGCTGGTGAGTTCACCCAACTGCACTCGATGAGCGAGGCGTGAGCTGGTCATCTGATCTGGTGTCGAACGCGACTCGACACGCGGGTCTGGGGTGAGCCTGGGCTGGGGATCCGCCAGACGGAAGGCCCGAACAAAGCCCGGTACCGCCGGCGGAGTGCCGCGCATGAGGCCTCATCATGGACTCGTGACAACGTGGATGCGCTGCTACTGGGACGAGGAAGACGTCTGGTTCTACTTCGAGGTGAACGCCGAAGGCTGGGTGACCCGGCAGATCGAACTCCAGGGCCCTGGACTGACGCCGATCGCAGCTGCCTCCCTCGACGAATGGCAGCAGGCCCATGACGCGGGCCTCCTCGACGAGTACGACAACAGGTTCGGCATCACAGCTGAACTACCCGTCTCAGAGTGGGAAGGGCACGATCCGGAGCAGCTGACCTCCGAGGAGTTCGAAAAGCTCTGGGGAATTGCCCGCCAGCAGATCACAGCCCGGCCCCGCTGACCTCTCGGCCCTCCCAGAGCTTCTTGAACCCCTACTCGAACGTGCTGAGCACGGCCGAGCCATGCAACTGACCACCTATGGCAGACACGTGGTCACTGAGTTGGAAGCTGCGCCGAATTCCGAGAACGCACGGCTCCCGCCAACAGGATCCTGACACGATGGCCCAGTCGCGGCTGAAGGAGGCCGCAGTCCAGCATCCGGAAGGCACGAAACGGCATGGCTGAAGCTCGCGGACTGACACTCACGACCGTCAACATCAGCGCACCGGACCCAGGCGTTCTCGCACGCTTCTACCAGCAACTTCTCGACTGGGAAATCAAGGCCGAGGAACCAGACTGGGTGCTGTTGAAAGCGGCCGATGGCGGAGTGGGACTCGCGGTCCAGCGTGAGGAGAACTACATCCGGCCGCGTTGGCCTGCGGGGCCCTCCGACCAGCAGATGATGATGCACCTCGAAATCCGCGTCGACGACCTTGAGCAAGCTGGAGCGAAGGCTGCCGAGCTGGGTGCGACCCTCGCCGATCACCAGCCTCAAGAAGATGTCCGCGTCTACATCGACCCGGCAGGACACCCCTTCTGTCTCTGGCTGGCGGATTGACTCGGTATCTGTCCTGCCGATGGGCAATAGGAAATGCCACCGCCGTGAGACGGAACCCCCTCCGCCATGCCGTGAGACACAGCGGAAAGTAGCAGGTCACAAGCACCCACCTATGACACGGGCTGCGAGATCCTACATCTCAGCCTAGAAGCACCAGCGGCACCAGGCCCCCGAGTGGCAGCTGCCCGTCACCGCAGCGGCAGGTGCGCTGGCACGTGACCTGTCGTGGTCGGCCTCATGGTCGGGGTGCCGGTACCGCCCGAGACGGAGAGCACCTCCCCTGCGGCTCTCGCGCAGAAGGAGGTGTCGTCCTTGGGGGCAGGCTTGCCCTCGCTGTCTGACCTGGTGAAATCCGCTGTTGGGTCTTACGGCTGATGTCGTAATCGCACGAGCCGTGTCGTACCGCTGTCCTACACGACATCGCCGTGAGACTGGCGCGTGGGTGGGCGTTACTGCCCCGGGTGCGTGGTTGCCGTCGAGCTCCGGTTGGACTCGACGCGTTTCGGTGGTCCATCCGGCTGTGGTGACGGATCTTGTTGCCGTTCCTCTGTGGGCTCATCAGCCCACTCCATGGCTTGGGCGGCGCACAGAGCCGGCGAGCACGAGATATGCGGAGGTACCAGTGAAGGCGATCGTCGCGACGGATCCGGCCGCGGAGGCAGCTGGGATCACGCTCGCGGAGCGGCCTGAGCCGACGCCGGCGATCAACGACGTCGTCGTTGAAGTCCATGCGTCGGGCTTCGTCCCCGCGGAGTGGGAGTGGCCCTCGACGTGGGTCGATCGCGCCGGTCGCGATCGAGCCCAGGCGATCATCGGCCACGAGTTCGCCGGAGTGGTCACCTCCCTCGGCTACGGCACGACGGGGCTCTCGCTGGGACAGCGGGTGTTCGGGATCACGGACTGGCACCGCGACGGAACCCTGGCCGAGTACGCGGCCGTGGAGGCGCGCAACCTGGCGCCGCTGCCGGGGAACGCCGACTTCACGGTGGGTGCGAGCCTGCCGATCTCCGGCCTGACCGCGTGGCAAGGCCTGTTCCAGCACGGTCGTCTTCAGGCCGGGCAGAGCGTCCTCGCACACGGCGCCGCCGGCGCAGTCGGGTCTGTGGTCACGCAGCTCGCCCGGGAGTTCGGCGCCTACGTCATCGGTACCGGGCGGGCGGCGGACCGCCAGGCGGCGCTCGACTTCGGCGCGAACGAGTTCCTCGACCTCGCCACCGAGGATCTCGACGACATCGGCGGGGTCGACGTGGTCTTCGATGTCATCGGCGCTGACATCCAAAGGCGCTCGGCGAGAATCATCCGGCCTGGCGGGACGCTGGTGTCGGTGGTCGGGCCTGTTGAGGTTCGCCCTGTCGACGGCTTGGCGGTCGACTTCGTCGTCGAGTCCGTTCCGAGTCAGCTGGTGGAGATCGTCGACCGGGTGCGGGACGGGCGCCTTCGCACCCACATCGGAACCGTCGCGAACCTCGACGACGCCGTCCCTGCGCTCAACCCGACCGAACGGCGCAAGGGCAAGACCGTCATTCGCGCGCGCCCCTGAGCGCCCTGGAATGGGCCAACAGCGGTGGTGGGCTGGACGACCGCTGACCTGCCCGGTGTCGGACGTAGGAAATGCCACGGACTTGAGACTGATCATGGTGACACGGCCGTGAGATAACCAAGAAAGCCCAGGTCGCAAAAGATCGACACGTCGGACGCGGCGGGACCCTACAACATCGAACCCAGTCCGCGATCCGCGGCGCGCACGGCCCGGCCGCGAGCCAGCGGTCGTTCCGGCGCAAACGCGGGGGCTGAGTCCTGCGGGGCCGGGCACGGGACGTCGACGTATAGCCTACGTCGGCGACCCGTGCCGGCCCTGATCGTCTCAGGACGCCTCCACCGCCGCCTTGATGCGCTGCCCGAACGCGGGCGCGTCCTTGCGTGCCGCGCCCAGTGCGAAGCCCACCAGCAGCTTTCCGATGCCGTGGCCTTCGAGGACGTTGAAGATCCTCACCCTGGTGGTGCCCGGACCGGTGGACTCCAGGTCGTAGCCACCCTCGTCGGCCGTCACGATGTTTTTCGAGGTCTCCGCCCAGCGGATTCGGTGGGGGGCCTCGAATTCGGTGATCCGGAACTTCCGGCCCGTCTTCATGCCGGCGTCCTTGACCGTGCTTGTGAAGACCGTGCCGACTGCTGTCGGTCCCTCTGGAGTCTTCGTGATCGCCTGGACCCTCGGGCTGAACTTGGGGTCGTTGGTGCCGTCGGAGAGAAAAGCGAAGACTTCCTCGATGGGACGGTTGATCTCGGCTGTCGCCTCAAACTGACCGGCCACGATTCCTCCTGTGCTGCGGTCGCTGGAGTTGCGGCTGAGGGCACGCTGGTTCGCCGAGCACCATCAGCGTATCGCCGCGGCTCCGCCCGCCGCTCGTCATGGGCGCCAGGACGCCGACACGTAGATCGGGGACCTGCGCCGAGGCACTGACCAGAAGGGGAACCGTTCTTCCGGCGTGTAGGCGAGGAGGCGCCGGTCCGCTCACGCGCGTCCGGGGCGTCTGTCCGTCGGCATTCTCAGGTTCCTGTGGGCCAGAGAATGAAGTCGGCGAACGCGCGTCGAGCGGGTTCAGGCCCGACTTCGTCGAGGGCCGCACGCACGGCGTGCAGGTGGGCCGGGGTCATCTCCAGTGGGGGTTCGTCCGGCTGGTAGGTGGTGCGGATCGGGTAGTCGACGCCGGGCTCGCGGGTCATCTCGATGTGGCAGCCCAGTACGTGTGTGACGGTACGGCGGCCGGCGAATGCGATCAGCCGGTCGATGGTTTGTGAGAAGGCCGGCCAGTCCTCGATGTACAGCCGTCCGCGGTAGACGTGTCTCCCGTGAGCAGGAATCCGGTCCACGGGTGGTAGAAGGTGATGGCAGCGGCGTCATGGCCTGGTGTCGCGAGAGCTTCCAGCACCCGCCCCCCCCGAGGTCGAGGGGCCGTACCGCCTCCGGGTCGTCGGTGAACCCGAAGTACGTCCAGGAGACATGCCGATCGGCACCGATCACGATCGTGTCCGGTCGGTCGAGGAACTGGCTGTCGCCCGCTACATGATCGCCGTGCGAGTGCGTGTGGAGTACGAGAAGCCCGTAGGAGTCGCGGGGGTTGCGCGCCAGCCACGCCCCAACAAGGTCATCGACAGTCCGGCGCACCGGAAGGAATTCCGGTGCGCCGTGGCACCCGTGTCGATCAGGACCACCTGTCGAATCCCGAACAACAAGTACAGGAACGGGGCCTCGTAGTTGATGGCCTTGTTCTGTCTGAGCAGCACCGTGTGCTCGTCGTACCAGTGCACTTGAAGATCGGGGTCGGTGTTGTGCTTTGCCGACGACGATCCGTGAATCCAGTCGACGCCCAGTGGTTTTGCACTGAGCTTCCGGCTATCTACTTCGCCCGCACCGGACACGATGCCTCCCGAAGTGCGTCGTCTTGGCGGGCCGGGTACGTCGCACAGCTCGTCCGGGAAGACACGAGGCTTTGCGGCTCCAGCCGGGACGCTATCACCGCACATCGAGTACGAGCGAGCAGCTGGCCGGTGGGAGATCAGGGCGCGGTGAACAGCGTAGGAAAGCGGGGCGCGAGCCAGGGTTTGCGTCCCCAGGCGACGACCTGTCCTCGCCCGATGGCCCGCCACGGGTTGCGGCGGCCCAGCGCGATGAGGAGGAAGGCCACGGGTTCGATCAGGATGGTGCAGTCGGGACGTCTTGGGGGCGCCGGGGTCACGTGCACGGTGCCGTTGTTCAGGCTGAAGCCGAATGCCGCGCCGTAGCGGAGGCGGATGGCGTAGCGGACCGTCAGGCCGGAGATGGCCGCCGTGTCGGCGACGCGTGGCATGACCGAGAGCATGAACGGCATGCACAGCTCGACACGGTCGCGGTCAATCATGTGCGGGCGGCTCAGGGCGCGAGCGAGGTCGTAGCCGTGGCCCAGCATGTGTGTGAGCAGGTAGGACGCTGCGTATCCGAGAGCGCTGAGTACACCTGCTCGGCGCTCTTAGCGATCGCGCCATGGATACCGCCCGTGGCCTGATACATCTCCGCTGTCAGCGCGCGGCCTTTGCGGCGGTGCCAGGTCTCCAGGAGGGCGTGGGACATCAGCGGAAGGCCGCCCGGCTCGTCCGCGACGTCGCTGATGATCTTCGTGGTCAGCTCTCGTTCCACGATCAAGCCTGCGACGGCCGCCGGCCTGACGATGGCCTCGCGCAGCTCGCGCGGGCTCATGGGGCCGACGAGCAGCGTGGCCTGCCGCAGCGCGCGGGCGAGAGGGTGGTGTTCTGCACAGCGGCCGAAGAAGTCCGCCCGCACCGCGATCACCACGGTGCACCTCGAAGCGCGGGCTGACCGCCATGACGACCTCCAGGCCGTGCCGGCCTACACGCTGCGGGTCTGCCGCATGGATCACCGGCATCCTCGGCTCGGTGTCCCACACGCTCACCTGCACGGCGCCCTCGACGAGCTCCAGCGTCAGCAGCAGCGGACCGGGCGCGAATTTGTGCGCGTTGGTGACCAGCTCGCTCACGACCAGCTGCACCATGCCCCTCTCGTGGCCGGACACCGGCACCCCATGCTCCGCCTGCAAGTCCTCCAGAAACGCCCGGGCCACGTCACGAGCCACGGCGATCTCCCCAGAGCCCTCGAAGGCGGCCGACGTCGCGTTCGGCCGGCCTCTTCCTTCCTCAGCCAGGTCCACACTGCCGCCCTGCGCCCACATGCCTCTGCTTGACGCACACCGGCTACCCCAGAAAACCCACCGCAGATCTGGCCAACGGGGTGATCCCGACGATTCCTCAGCCGCCGCGTCGAGCGGGGCGCGGAATGCGTCGTGGCGGGTCTGGCCGACACCTTGGCGCTCGCGGCCCGGGCTGGGAGTGGGCCGCGGGTCGGCTGGGATCGGCAGGAGCCGGGGCTGGGCAACATCCGCGGGTATGGCGCCGGACGGGGAGTTGTTGCCGGGTAGGGGTGCGGCGGGCTGGCCCTCCGTTGCAGCGGGGGCCAGCCATCGTGCCACGGCGTCCGGACCAAGGGACGTTCGCTGTGGCTGATCCCGCGCGACGGGATCGCCTCCCTGTGTGGTGGATACATCGCTGATTGGGCGGCGCGCATTGTTGCCAAGTGGGTCCCGCAACAATGCAACCCCGTTGCGACCTGCACCTCGTCCGACTCCGCCTGCATCCGTGAAGCTTCGCGGTCACGCGCGACAGCCTGGGTGAGCGACATCCGCAGCACGAGCACGATGAGCGTGACTCCGAAGATGGCCACGCCGACCCCGACCCCGCCCGTGACCGCGGGGCCGGCCGGTCCGTCCACGGCCGGCCCCGCGTCTGGTCACTTCTCGGCGGCGAGGGCGGCCAGTTCGCGATCGACCGCGATCTGGTGCGCCTCGGCGTCCTCACGCGCCTTCCTCGGGCTCCAGCGACCCGCCATCACGAAGACGAAGGGCAGGAAGAGCACCTGGCCGCCGACGCAGATCCACCACCAGTTGCGCCACTCACCGGGCCCGTCCTTCGACGCCTTCTGGACTTGGGGGCCGTATTCCTGCAGCAACTTGAGCTGCGGCGCAGCCTTCTGCACGACACCCAGGTTCGCCGCACCGACCTCCTTGACGGCGCGGGCGCCCAGCGCGGGCGGAACCGTGGTCGGGGTGTACTTGTTCAGCTCGGCGAAGAGTTGAGGGTGCGCGTTGACGATGGCCAGCGCGGGCGCCGCCTGCACCGAGGCGGCCTTGACCTCGCTGCCGTGCTCCACAAGCGGGGTCACGGACGTCACCAGCACGGGGATGAAGGCCGCGGAGACGGCGACAACGATGCGCACCGTCCAGCCCCACACCGCCAGGCCCGCCGCCGTTGCCGCCGGGTTGTGCTTCTCCACGGTCTCGGTGAAGCTCGCCATCCAGGGTGCGTAGGCGATGCCGCTGAAGACTCCGATGCCGATGAACAGCCAGGCGAAGGTGTAGTAATCGGTCGTCTGGTGGGTGGCGCGGGTCGCGAAGATCGCGGTCACCACGATCGAGCCGACCGCGCCGACGATCATGAAGGGCTTGCGGACCTTCAGCCGGTCCGACAGCAGGCCGACCAGGACCAGGGCGATGGCGTTCGCGCCCCAGTACCAGTTAGCCAGTGCGTTGGTGCGCTGCTCGCTGTAGCCGAAGGTGGTCGCAAAGTAGACGACGAAGTTGCCGACCGCCGCGTAGTACAACAGCAGGAACACGGCGATGGCGAAGGCCGAGCCCAGCACGTCCAGGCGCATCATCTGCCGCCACTCGCCGCGGCGCACCGCCTCGGTGTCCAACCCCTTGGCGCGCGCCTCGATCAGGGCCCGGTCCCGCAGCGACACCATGGTCTGGTCGCGCAGCGCCGGGGACAGCTCGCGCAGCGCGAAGATCGCCACGACGAAGACGACGAACCCTGCGATCGCCGAATACCGCAACTCGTCCTGCCAGGTGGCGCTGTCGAGGGTGTTGCTGGTAACGGTGGTGACCACCAGAGAGCCGATGACCGGACCCATCGTCCAGTACCCCATCGCCGTGGCCCGGCCGAGCTGAGGGGAGAAGTCCCTGATCAGCGCAGGGGTGGCGACCAGCACGATGCCCTCGATGAAGCTGACGAGCGCGAACAGCACCAGATAGGCGCTCTTGTTCGCTGCGTTCGGCAGCCCGAAGAAGACCAGCAGCGAGGCGATCAGCAGCCCGTAGACCACGAGATTCGCCCGGCCCCAGCGATCGGCCAGACCGGCCACGAGCGAGGCGAAGGCCCCGATCGCGTTGCCGATTACCGAGACCCAGACGAAGTAGCGGTACGTCATGTCGAAGTGCGTGATGATCGACGTCGCCACCGCGTACTGGATGTACAGCATGTAATACAGGACGACGGTGGTGATGACAACGATCCCGAGATACGCCATGCGGCGACCGGTGGGCGGGTAGTCCGCCAGGTCACGACGGTACAGGCGGGCCAGCGGCCTGCGGGCGTCCACGGCGGGCCCGTCAGGCGTGGGCTTGTCGGCGTCGAACGCCGTCGGTGTGGCGGACATACGGCTCCTCCTGGGGACACGGAAACCGGGTGTTGCGTCACGGCGACGGGGGCTCGCTGCGCCCGGCTCCGAGAGCGTGGCCAGAGGCTAGTACCGACTAGTCGGTACGTATAGGGGGCTGCGCGAGGTTGTTCACCCCGTTGATCACTCCGACCGCCGACGCACCCAACGAAGCCATCCAGAGCGACGGCACAGCTCCGCAACCGCACCTCGACCCGCTCATCGCCCGCCACGACCGAACTCAGCGCGGAGTCCGAGCACCACTGCCGCCGTGAGCCTGCCGCCCGGCGTGATCATGGACGGCGAGGCCGTGGTGTACGTCGCCGCCGACGACGGCAGCGTGCACATCAGCTTCGCCGCGGCGCAGTCACGCGCGCTGTCCCGCCCCCGCCGCGCGAGGGAGCTCGCCGACCAACACCCGGCGACGTACGTGGCGTTCGAAATCCTGGCCCATCCTGCGGCGGACCTCCCTGACCTGCGGCCGCGCCCCTACACGGAGCGCCGCCTCGTCCTCCTGGACGTGCTCGCCGACGTTGGTCCGCCGATCGTGCCGGTGTGGTCGACCACGGACCTGGACGAGGCCCTGCTCTGGTACACGGCCCTCGAGGGGACGGGCGTGGAGGGGATCGTGGCGAAGCCGCTCAAGTCGGCGTATACGGCGGGCCGCATTTGGTCGAAGGTCCGAAATAGGAGGAATTGCATCAAGCGCAACACGCAACAGGCGGCCGTCCAGCGTTTCGTGCTGGTCAGTGCGCCGGCAGCGGGACGGGTATGGGATCACTCGTAGCGGTGACCTGCTGGCGAAGACCAGATGCATCGATGTTGCGTCGGATACAACAGGCGGGTGATCACTGAGGCTCCTGGCTCGGCGCCCCCTGGCGCTGGTGTCCAATGTCGTCCACCTCGATCCGGAACCGGCTGTGTTCTCGGCGATGCGTGAAGGGTGGGCGAGGCAGCAAGCTGCGCGGGTCCTGCAGAAGGACACGATCGGCGCGCGTCTGCGGTTGGTGTAGCGGATGGGTGAGTTCACGGGGCTGTATCCGTGGCAGTGGACGCCGGCGGACGGTGAGGCGTTCATCGCCGACCTGCGGAGCGGGCCGAAGCCGGTCCAGCTCTCCACGGCTCGGACATACGAGGTGATGATCGCCTTGTTCGTCGAGTACCTGCTGGATGCCCGGTACGGCTGGGTGGAGTTGTGTCTGGAGCGGTTCGGGGAGGCGCCTCAAGAGATCTTCCATGAGGGCAACTCGGTCCTGCACGCGGTGGAGTACGAGGGTGATCCGCGCAGGCGTCCGCTTGACTACGACGAGGTGCAGGCGCTGTTCGACGCGGCGGACGCGCGGGTGAAAAGGATCCGTGGCCAGGGCAGGAAGGGCGCGCTCACCGCGCTGCGGGACGCCGCCGTCCTCAAGACCATCTACGCCTACGGCACGCGGCGGACGGAGTCGTCGCGGGTCGATCTCGTCGATCTGCGGCGCAGCCGCTCGGCGCCGGAGTTCGACCGCTTCGGAAGCATGACAGTCCGGCACGGCAAGTCGTCCAAGGGGGCTCCGCCCAAGCGGCGGTCGGTGCTGCTGGTGCCGGAGATGGACTGGGCGGTGGACGTCCTGGGCGAGTGGATCGAGGAGATCCGGCCCGCCTTTGCACCGGGCCGGCACCCGGCGCTGGTGGTGACCGAGCGGGTGGGGCGCCTTTCGCCTCGTTCGATCAATGAGGCGTTCGTCGCGGCCCGGACCTATGGCGGTCTGGACGAGGATCTGGATCTGCACTGCCTGCGGCACAGCTACATCACGCATCTGACGGAGTTCGGCTACCCGGCACGGTTCGTGCAGGAGCAGGTCGGGCACTCCCATGCCTCGACCACGGCCGTGTACATGGGGGTGTCGAACGAGTACCGCAACCAGCTGCTGGAGGCTTCGTTGAAGAGGCGGCTGGGCGACGACTGGGACGTGACCTCGTGATCAAGAAGATGGGCTACGAGTGGCATCTGCGCCAGCTGATGGCGGCCCGGCAGTTGTTCCAGACGTCCGACCTGGTGCCGCTGCTTGCCGAGCGAGGCATCCGTCTGTCGCGGGAACAGGTCTACCGGCTAGTGACCCAGCCGCCGCAGCGGCTGAGCATGGACACGCTGGTCGCGCTGTGCGACATCCTTCAGTGCACGCCGAACGACCTGCTCGCACCGGTGGTCGTCAACGCGCAGGTGAAGAAGACGGCCGACGGTGAAGTTCCCGCTTCTTCGCCGGTGCCGCTTGAGCCGCGGCGTGCGGTGGTGCGCCGGCCGGGCCGGCGGTGAGGGCGCCGACGCCGGACCAGCTGCGGCTGCGGGCCGAACTCGCCCGTGTGCGGGCCCAATTGCTGGCGCACCTGTCTTCGGCCGTTGGGCCAGCCCTGACGGAGGAGGCCGCGAGGTCGGCGCTGAAGGAGGCGAAGGCGTGGCAGGGGGCCAACGCGTTCCGGCTTGCCGAGTATCTCGACGCCTGTCCGCGGCCATTGGCCGCGGCCTCGTCCAACTGTCCGCGTGCGCTGGTGCGGCTTGCGCACCTGCTGGTTGAGGCGGGGCACGGGGACGTGGTGGCGAAGGTGGCGTGTGCCGCCTGCCGGCGTACGGATCCTCTGCCGTCCGAGGACACGCCGGAGGGGCGGGTGTGCTCGACCTGCGCCGTCCGGCGCCGCCGACGGGCTTGCGCCCGGTGCGGGCTGGTGCGGCCCATCTACGCGCGGCGGTCCGAGGGAGCGATCTGCAAACCGTGTCACCGCAGGGAAACGAGCGTGAAGGTGCCGTGCCCCGGGTGCGATCGCCTGGCCCTGCTCGAACACCGCTCGGCTGACGGCCAGAAAGTCTGCTGGACCTGCGCGCCGACCCCGACCCGCCGCTGCACCGGGTGCGGACAGCAGCGCCGCGTCAACGCCATCACCGACGCCGGACCGGTGTGCGGCAGGTGCTACACCAGTCCGCCCAGGACATGTGGCATCTGCGGCACCGTCGCCCCGATCTCGGTGAAGGCCGCCGGCGGACGGCCGGACATCTGCCACCGCTGCTACCGGCACCCCCGCAAGGAGTGCAGCGTGTGTGGCCGCCTCCGCGCCGGGAACCACATCGACGGCGGCAGGGGTGCGTTCCACTGCGATACCTGCATTCCGCGGCCGCTTCGCGACTGCGGAGTCTGCGGCCGACTACGGCCAGTCAAGACCTTCTGGCCACTGGGACCCGTGTGCTCTGCCTGCTACCGCAGACGGCGGGCCACCCCCGCGCCGTGCGCCGGGTGTAACGCCGCCCGGATCCTCGTCGGTATCACGGACGACGGCGAAGCGGGGCTGTGCGCGACCTGCTGCACCTACGGTGGCGCCGTCGGGGCCTGCGCAACGTGTGGCGTCAGCGCAGACCTGCGGCCAGACGGCCGGTGCCCGGGATGCTCCCTGCGGCACAAGGTGCACGACCTCCTCAGCGACGCCAGCGGCAACGTCCCCACCCACCTTGCGCCCCTGGAGGCCGTCCTCACCGACGTCACCAACCGTTACCCGGTTCTGGAGTGGATCCGCCGCAGCCCCGCCGCGCGGCTCCTGGCCAGCCTGGCCCGGTCACCGGACGCCCTCACGCACCAAGCTCTGGATACGCTTCCGCCGGATGCGAACACCGCCTACGTCCGCGGGCTGCTGGTGACGGCCGGTGTCCTGCCGCAACGGCAGGAGAACCTTGCCCGGCTGGAGATCTGGCTGGCCGGCAAGCTCGCCCAGCTCCCGCCTCACCATGTCACCCTCATCCGGCCCTTCGCCGAATGGGGCATCGTCAAAGACGCCCGGCACCGGGCCGCCGGCGGCCGGTACAGCCTGAGCGCCTACAAGGGCGACTGCGCCGACATCCGCGTCACCATCCATTTCCTTGCCTGGCTCGACGTCCAGGACCTGCACGTCCGCAACCTCACCCAGGCCCATCTGGACACCTGGGCGAGCACCCATCCGACCCAGCGCACCCGTCTCATCCCGTTCATCCGCTGGGCGCACGCCCGCCACATCGTCCGTGACCTGAAACTCCACCACCAGCCAAACCAGCTCCCCGGCACCTTCCAGGACGAGACAACCCAACAGGCCGAACTGCGGCGCTGCCTGACCGACACCGCCCTGCCCCTGCCCGTACGCATCGTCGGCGCCCTGGTCCGCCTCTACGCCCTGCCGCTGACGCGGATCGTCGAACTCACCACCGACCAGTTCCACCGGAACGCCGAGGCAGCCTAACTCACCCTCGACCGCCACCCCGTGCTGCTCCCGCCCGCTCTTGCCTCCCTGCTCGACGAGCAGATCGCCCAACTCCACGCCCCACTACCCCCGCAGGGCCGCCACCACCTTCTCCTGCCGGGCGCCGTGCCCGGCCGCCCCCGCAACCCAGCCGGCCTGGCAGACAAAATGAGGCGTCACGAGCTGCCCGTACGCGCTGCACGCAATACCGCGTTGATGGAGGCCATCACCGACCTGCCGCCCATCGTCGTGGCCGACCTCTTCGGCATCCACCCCGCGACCGCCCACCGCTGGTCCCAGCTCGCTGGAAACAGCTGGGCGCCCTACCTCGCGGCCCGACAGCAATCACGGCCATAGCGACGGCCAAAACGCCTGGTCGGCCGTACAGAAACTGGGTGCTAACCCCCGATCGGTGACATCTACTGCCGATGCGTTGTTGCAAGACGCGTCGTATGGCAGGCGTGCGCACGCGCGCACGGGGCCCCGACCAGCGTGGAGATTTGCGCCGGTACCAGTTGCGTGCTTCGAGTGTGCTGGATGGGAGCTAGGCAACCAGGAAAGACCATTCTCAAACGCTGACTGTGTAGCAGCAGGCGTCGAACAGCATCCTTGAGTCCAGGTGTCTGATGCCCCAGAACATCAACTTTCGCTTCCCAGTGCCATGCCAGCTGAATTCCGACCTGGAGCGTGCCCGAACGCACAATTTGGAGTGGGTCCGCTCCTTCGGCCTGGCGGGGGAAGAAGCGTCCATCGTCCGGTATGCATCCTGGGACATGGCGAAGCTGGCGGCCTACATGTACCCAGACGCGAGCGTGACCGACCTAGAGTTGGCTGCTGACCTGATGGGCTTCTGGTTCCCCTTCGACGACCAGTTCGAAGGCCCGCTCGGACGCGACCCGGTACAGGCCGCGGAAGTCTGCCGCGACATGATCGCCATCGTTCATGACCCAGCCGCGGTGTCCCGCAACGCCCCGCCCGCTGCAAGAGCATTTGCCGATATGTGGCGGCGTAGCCTGGAGGGCATGTCGAGAGCTTGGCAGGCCCGAGCCTCTCACAACTGGGAGTACTACTTCGCCTGTTACCCCAACGAGGCGCTGGCGCGCTTGGCACGGACGGTCCCCGACCGAACTGTCTACCTCCACCTGCGCCGCGGCTCCAGCGGCGGAGAAACCGTCGTGGACATGTTCGAACGCCTCGGCCACTTTGAGGTTCCCCCTCACGCTTTCCACAGTCCGCAACTGCGCACCATGCGGCGGATCGCCATGGACGTCCCCGCCTTCTGTAACGACGTGCATTCCGTCGAAAAGGAGCTGACCCGCGGTGATGTGGACAACCTCGTCTTAGTCGTGCAGAGCGAACAGGAGTGCTCGCTCGAACAGGCGGTGATCAAGGTCCGGGATCTGATCAACGAGCAGCTGGACACCTTCGGCCGGCTGCAGGAGGAGATCGCACCCCTCAACAGTCTCCTGGGCCTGGGCTCTCGCGAACGCACTGCGGTCGAGCACTACGTGAGGGCCATGGCGCTGTGGATGCCCGGATATCACCAGTGGGCCGTGGAGACAGCGCGCTACGCCCGTCAGGGCATCGTCCCGGCCGATCAGCCCGGCTACCCCGAAGATCTCCTTTGCCGCACCGACACACGTTGATACCTGTCCGCGTCGGCGGAATGGTCCGTTGGTCGGTCACTCTGAGCATCGCCACCGAGCAGCAGGTCGAGCGTGGTGACCATGCCGGCTGCATCACGCAGGCCCTGGCCTTCGCCGAGTACCGGGAGCACACCTTCACAACCGGATAATGCTGTGCCGTCCGCTGTCGAGAGGAATACTGCGGCTTCCGAATAACGGCGCTTCGCCAGTGGCACGCGGACACAGTCGACGAGGTCGACGGCGACGAGCTCACGGCACGGCGGCTGGACGCGCACCGCCGACGGGTCGGTTTCGTCTTCCAGCGCTTCCATCTGCTGCCGGCTC
>NZ_JBSFDG010000044.1:0-21447 GCF_053593775.1 Streptomyces sp. NPDC002092 | reverse complement strand
CTACCTCACCCCGCTGGAGACCCGGCAGCGACACGAGCAGGAACACGCCCTCGCAGCGTAAGCATCGAGTGTCCAGCATCACGGGGGAACTTCAGCCCTCGTCCTTGGCGGCCCTGAGCTGTGGTGATGAGCTGAGTCCACGAGCACCAGTGCCAGTCTCAGATGGGTCTGCAGTGCTATGCGACTTGGACGAAGCCGCGTGCCAGTGGGCTGCATGCTGTCCTTGGCCAGGCCACGACGAGATCACTGGCGGGCGATCCTCCAGCGGACGACGACCAGACCGGCGGGCAGCGGCTCATCGATGGGAGCAATAACCTATGTGCCTTCCACAGGACCGCTTGCAGGCACTCCTGCATCGCTCGCATGACCGGCGACGCGTCGTTCTCGTCGTCTCCACTGCCGCTCCAGACGCCCTCCACGCCGGATCGGCAGCCGGCCGCGAGCTTGCCACCGCCTTCCATGCCGCCCTGTATGGGTCTCAGTTGATGGTGATGGCATCGTGGTGGGACACGGTGTCCTAGCGGGACTCGTGGGTGCTTTTGGCCCTGATCGGTGCGACTAGGTGTCGAGGAACTCGGGGATGAAGATGTCGCGGCTGGTCAGCAGGCGCTTGGAGAGGCCCTGCTCGTGGTGGTAGCGCAGGAAGGTGTCGACCGCCTTGCGGTTCGCGCGCATGCCGTAGGGCCACCAGTCCTCGCCGAGCAGGCTGCGGTTGTGTTCGAACAGGCTGCTGAACCAGGGGGTCACCAGGCTCATGTGCTGCTTTGCGGCGTCCTCGATGTATGTGCGTTCGGCCAGGTCTTTGGCCTTGACGAAGGCGCGGTAGACCGAGCGGAGATCCTCGCCACGGTGCACCAGGTCCTTGCGGACGGCGACGATGTGCATCGGGGGGAAGATCCCGGTGCGCCGGTAGTAGTCGCGCTCGACGTTCTCATAGCCGGGGAAGAGCCGGGCGACCTTCGTCGATCCCCGCAACATGGCCTGGGGCACGTCGACTGAGATGAGCGCGTCGATCTCTCCGGACTCGAGCATGGCGCCCAGGGTCTGGCCGTCGTCGGCGTGCCGCACGTGCACGCCGTCCGGTACCGGCTGCGGGAGCCAGTCGAACGCGGGGATGGGATGGTCGGTGCCGCCGATGACCCAGCGGCACTGGTCGACGGTCACGCCGTACTCGTCCGAGAGGATGCCCTTGGGCCAGACCCCTGCGTCGTGTCCGAAGAGCGCGAACTCGCCGAGCGTCTTGCCGGCGAGATCCTGTGGCTTCTCGATCCCCGCCTCGGTGTTCACGAAGATGGCGGAGTGCCGGAAGTTGCGGTTCGGGAAGATCGGCAGCGCCATGAATGGCGCGTCCTCCAGGTCGAATGTACGCAGAAAGTAGGTCAAACCGAGTTCCGCTATGTCGTAGCGGCCTTCGAGCATGTGCCGGAAGAGGTCCGAGACCAGGGGCTCCGTCTCAAAAGTGGCGTCCACCCCCTCGATCTTTGCGCGGCCGTCGAAGAGCGCCTCGGTGTGCTCATACCGGTAGGTGCCGATGGTCAGCTCGGTGCTCATCAAGATCCTCGCTTCCGTGAATGACCTTTCATTTTCACCATGAGCCCGGTACGGTTCCCCTGTCAAGATGAATCTTCATTCACTTTGAGGGAGGCGGGCCATGCCGCGCATCACGCCCGAGCGTCGGGAAGCCAAGCGCGCGGAGATTGTGGCGGCAGCGCGTCGCTGTTTCGCGCGGGGCGGCTTCCACCAGACGTCAATGCCGGACATCGCCGCCGCAGCCGCCGTTTCCGCGGGCGCCCCCTACCGCTACTTCGCGAGCAAGGAGGAGATCATCCTGACCATCGCCGCGGATGCCTTCCGGCTGATCTTCGAGCCGATGGAGCGGGTGGCCGTGGCCGCTGGCGCCCCTTCCCTGGGCGACCTGGCCGCCGCCTCCCTTCAGGCACTGAGCGCCGAGACCGTCACGGACGCCGCAGGGCAGGTGGTGCCGGTCGAAGAACTGTTGCAGTGTGTGGTGCAGACCTGGTCGGAACTGCTGCGCAACGACGGCCTGCACGCCCGCGCCTTGGAAGGCTTCGAAAGAGTCCGTCGCAGCATCGCCGACGCCCTACGCCGCGGACAAGCGGCGGGCACTGCCCAAACTGTGGACCCGGAGAGCGGCGCACGGGTATTGATCGGTCTGCTGCACGGATTCCTGCTCCAGCGTGTGACCTTCGGCTTGACCGACACGGCGGGATTCAACGACGCCGTCCGGGGGTTGCTCGACGGAGCCGAGCGCCCGGACAACACTCCGCGGTGAGCGTTCCGCAGCTCAGAGGGTGTTTTCTCTCGAGGTTTCATCCCGTTATGCGTCTTTGATGAACCATCAGAGAACTCTCCAGGTGGTGTGCATTCCTCGGTGAGGCGGCGGGCCATCAGGGCAATCACCGCGATGTAGATCATGGCGGTGGAGCGCGTCGGGAGGGCTTCATAGTCGCGCGCCAGGCGGCGGTGGGGCACCAGCCAGCCGAACTCTCGACACCTTGGACGTCGTTGCATTTTGGCGTGATCGACCAGGAAAATTGGAGAAGCGCAACTGCGGTACTGGGCTTCCCAGCTGGAGATAAAACAGCAGCAGACGAAGGTTTCACGACCGTGGAATCGGGGCCGGACTCCGACACCATGATCAAGATCATTTCTCGGCAGTGATACGTGGGGGTCATGCCGCCTCAAGCAGGGGTCTGCCACCCCAGCGGATGCCTTTCTCGCTGCGGACGCGGGCACGTTCGCGGCGTTCGGCGGCCAGGACGTCTCGGTGGCGGGTGTTGGCGTTTCGCCGGCGCAGATAGGCATGCAGGGCCCGGGTCTGCACGGTGTGATTGGCGTGGTTGGAGTTGGCGATGGTGAACTACCGCAGCGGTCCGAAGTGGGCCTCGATCGGGTTGGCCCAGGACGCATAGGTCGGGGTGAAGCACAGTTCGACCTTGTGCTTCTTTGCCCAGCGGCGGATGTCGGCGCCTTTGTGGGCGGACAGGTTGTCCAAGATCACATAGATCGGTGCGCCGTCGGGTCGGGCGGCGCGGATCGACTTCAGTGCGGCCAGCGTGTTCCTGGCGCCCTTCCTGCGGCGGTTGACGCCCCACAGGGTGTCGTCGCCGACCGAGTAGCAGCCGTGGACGTACCGCACCCCGTGAGTGCGGTGGTAGGTGGCGGGCAGCCGGTCGGGCCTGGCCTGCTCAGCCCAGCAGCTGCCGCCGGTGGGCCGGATCCCGAGCGGGCCGAACTCGTCGAAGGCGAAGACCCGGTCCGGGAAGCGGTCCAGGACTTCCTCGATCCGGTCCAGCTTCGCCTCACGGTCGGGATCGGGAGACTCCTTCCACGTCTTGGTGCGCTGGAAGGTGACCCCGCGGCGGGCGAGCAGGCAGCGTAATGCCTCATGGCCGATGCGGATCACCCGGCCGTGGACTTTGCGCAGGTAGGCGGCGAGCTTGCGGATCGACCAGCGGGTGAAGGGCTGGCCGAGCTTGGTCGGGCGGGTGGTGGCCGTCTGGATGACGAAGTCCTCGTCGTCATCACTGAGCAGGCGGGGACGGCCTCCCGCCCACCGAGGGTCCAGGCAGGCCAGACCGATCTCGTTGAAGCGGTGGATCACATCGCGCACGGTGTCCTCGTCGGCCTGGACCAGCTGGGCGATCACCGGCACCCGATTCCCGCCGGCAGAGGCCAGCAGCATCATCGCGCGCCGGTATCGCACCGAGTTGGTGCTGCCTCGCCGCACGATCTGCTGCAGCTTCTGACCCTCCTGATCGGTCAGTCTGCGCACACGGACAGGCTCAGCCACCGCACCTCCAGCAGTCGGATCAGACGTCACCCCACATCACCGCCACGACCACCAACCCGGCGAACCAACGCGGTCACAGCACTAGCTCGTTCTCAAGCACCCCACGAACGTGAGCCCGATCGGGCTCACGGTGCGGTCCGCGACTGAGGGCCGGGCACGCCGGCCTCAGAACCCGGATGGGACAGAGCGGGATTTTGCTACAAGTTCCGAAATTTCGGCGTGACCGATGCGCGATGCCACGGCAATCCGCCCGCCCTACGGTCGCTGCCACGCCGTAAAGGCACGATCACGTCCCCTGGGACCGAATTCGCTACTTTCCCCGAAATCCCCACTGTGCTCAGCGCCCTTGAGACAGGAGCCCAACGTGTCCCACCCCTCCAGACGCGGTGTCCTACGGCTGACCGCCGGCACAGCCCTCCTCGGCAGCTTCGCTCTGGCAGGCTGCGGTCGCGGCAGTGACGACGCCGCGGCCGCAGCCACCGCCAAGCCCGTCGACGACTCCCCGGCCAAGGGAACCGTCAACGTCTGGGCCGCCCAGGGCGATGCCGACGTGCTCGACAAGGTCATCAAGCCCTTCAAGGCCGCAAACCCCAAGCTCGCGGTGAAGTTCACGCTGATCCCGAACGCCGAGTACTACACCAAGCTCCAGTCGGCGATCGCGGCGGGCAAGGGACCCGATGTCGCCCAGTTCTTCCCCGAGTCGCAGGCGCAGTTCCTCGATCCGTCCATCCTGCGGCCCGTCCCGGACGGTCTCGTCGACCCGTCCGCCTTCTTCACAAGTCTGTGGAACGCCGGTGTGGTGAAGAACGTCGCCTACACGGTGCCCTGGTACGCCTACACGTATGCGCTCGTCTACCGCGCCGACCTCGCCAGGAAGGCGGGTGTCAAGGCACCGACGACATGGGACGACATGGTGCCGTTCTTCAAGGCGCTGCAGCGCGCCGGAGCCGGGCACGGGCTCGGGGCGGACATCGGCTGGGACATCTTCAACGGCCAGGACGTGGCGATGTACGCCTGGCAGGCGGGCGGCTCGCTGCTCTCGTCCGGCGGCAAGTGGACGCTCGACACGCCGGCGATGGTCGACGCGATCAAGTACAACGCGTCGTTCTTCACCTCGGGCATCGCCGACACCAGCGGACCCACGTTCCTCGACGCGCAGCCGTACTTCGTGTCGGGCAGGACCGCCTGCATGATCACGGGCCCGTGGGTCATCGGCCAGCTCGACGCGGTCGCGAAGAAGACCGGCTGGACGGCCTCCCACGTCGCCACCGCACCCCTGCCGGCCGGATCGTCGGGCGGCGTCTCCTTCTCCGCCGGGGGCAGCTGGGGTGTGCTCGCCGACAGCGGCAACGCGGACGCGGCCTGGAAGCTCATCCGGTACATATCCAAGCCGAGCACCCAGGTCGCGCAGTACAAGGCGTACAGCTCGCTGCCGGCCGTCGCCTCCGCCTGGGCCAATCCCGCCATCGCGGGCCAGCCACTGCTGGACGCCTTTCTCTCGCAGCTGAAGAACACCCGGGCGTTCCCGCAGGTGAGCACGTGGCAGCAGGTCGCCACCCGGCTGGGCAAGGAGATGGAAGCCGTGGCCAAGGGCAAGGGGACCGCCGCGAAGGCAGCCGCCAACGTGCAGGCGTACGCCGAGAGTCTCGGCACGGGCAAGCGGTGATCCCCGGATGACCGCCATCATCGGGCCGGCGACGCCGCGCGGTGCGCGTCGGCCCCGGGGCGCCCGGCGAACCGCTGTCGCCTGGCTGTTCCTAGCACCGTTCGCCCTGGTGTTCCTGCTCTACACGGCGATACCCACCGTCGCCGCGCTCGGGTTCAGCCTCACCGATCTGCACGGCACGGACCTACGGCATCCGCTCGCCGTCAACTTCACCGGCGTCCAGAACTACCTCCGGCTGCTGGAGGACCCGAGTTTCCTGCGGGACATCCTCAACACGGTCCTGTTCGTGGCCGTCGGTGTGCCGTTGACGATGGGGTCCGGCTTCGCGCTCGCCCTCGTGCTCAACTCCGGCATCCGGCGGCTGCGCGGCACGTTCCGTACCGTCTTCTTCGCACCGGTCGTCACGAACGTCGTGGCCGTCGCCATGATCTGGCAGTACGCCTTCAACGCCGACGGCACCGTCAACAAGGTGCTCGGTGCCATCGGTTTCGCCGGGCCGAACTGGCTGGACGACACGCACCTGGCCATGCCCGTGGTCATCGCCCTCGGCGTCTGGCGCAACTTCGGCATCGCGATGGTGCTGTTCCTCGCCGGTCTGCAGGCGGTGCCGCAGGACGTGTACGAGGCCGCCTCTCTCGACGGGGCCGGCCGGTGGCGTCAACTCAGGCACATCACCCTGCCGTTGCTGATGCCGACCACGCTCATGGTGTCGGTGCTGCTGACCGTCTTCTACCTCCAGGTGTTCGACGAGCCGTATCTGCTCACCGGCGGCGGCCCGCTGGGTTCCACCGAGTCGGTGGCGCTGTACACCTACCACGAGTTCGGCGTCGGCGAGTTCGGCGTCTCCTCCGCGGCGTCCTTCGTGATGCTCCTGCTCGTGACGTTGGTGAGCATCGTCCAGTTCCGAATGCTGAGGCCTCGCGCATGACCACCATCGCCGCACCGCGCAATGCCGAGATGACAGGCGAACGGACGCAGGAGCGCCGCCGGCCCGTCGCCCGCCCCCTGCTGTACGGCGCGCTCGTGCTGTGTGCGGTGCTCACGCTGCTGCCGTTCGTCTGGGTGCTCAGCGGCTCGCTGCGCAGCCTCGGCGAGATCCGTTCCGACCCCGGCGCCTGGCTTCCGCGCCACGTCACCCTCGACAACTTCGTACGACTGTTCAGGACCGAGGGCTTCGGCCGGTTCCTGGTCAACAGCATCGTGGTCGCGGTCATCGTCGTCGCCGGCAACATCGTGGCGGCGTCGGCCGCGGGTTACGCGCTCGCCAAGCTGGACTTCGCGGGCAAGCGGCTCGCCTTCGGCGCGGTCATGGCTGCGATGATGGTGCCGTTCACCACCGTGTTCGTCACCCAGTTCGTGATCACCGTCGACCTGGGCCTGGCCGACACCCTCACCGGTATCGCCCTGCCCGGTGCGGCGCTGCCACTGTCCGTGTTCATCATGCGGCAGTACGCCCTGTCGGTCCCCGACGAACTGCTGGAAGCGGCCCGGATCGACGGGGCGGGCGAGTTCCGGATCTTCTTCCGGATCTTCCTGCCGCTGGCGGGCCCCGCCGTCGCGACGATCACGATCATGTCGTTCCTCTACTCGTGGAACAACTTCATCTGGCCGCTCATCGTCGCCCAGAGCACCTCCAGCTACACGCTTCCGGTGGGCCTCGCCGCCACCAGCCAGGCCTCCGCGCACGTCACGGACTACGGCCTGATGCTGGCTGGGGCGATCGTCGTGATGCTGCCGGTCCTCATCCTCTTCCTGTTCCTGCAGCGCTACTTCGTGCAGGGCATCTCCGGAACGGGAATGCGGTGACGGCGGCGGACGTGGTGGAGGCTCCCGCGGGTACGGTCATCGGCCGCCGCACCGGCCGGGTACGGCGCTTCCTCGGCATCCCGTTCGCCGAAGCACCCGTCGGTGTCCGGCGGTTCGCGGCCCCGGTGCCACGCGGCCGGTTCACTCAGTCGTTCGACGCGTCCCGGCACGGTGCCACCTCGCAGCGCGTGCCGCTGTTCGCCACGACCACGATTCCGGAGCCGTCGGTGCCGGGCGACGACGTGCTGAACCTTGGTGTCGTCGCCCCCATGGGCGGTGTGTCCTGCCCGGTGCTGGTGTGGATCCACGGCGGCGGCTTCCTCGCGGGCAGCCCGGCCAGTCCGTGGTACGACGGCCGGGCCTTCGCCCGCGACGGAATCGTGACCGTGACGCCCGGCTACCGCCTCGGCGTCGACGGGTTCGCCCCGGTGGACGGCGTGCCCCCGAACCTCGGGCTGCGCGACCTGCTGCTCGCGCTCGACTGGGTGCGGGAGAACATCGCGGCTTTCGGCGGTGACCCGGACCGGGTCACCGTGGCCGGCCAGTCGGCGGGGGGCGGGGCGGTGCTCGCGTTGCTCTCCTCGCCCCTGGGCAAGGGGCGCTTCCACCGCGCGGTCAGTGTGTCCGGCGGCTTCTTCGAGATGGACGCGGACACCGCGCGCTCCTTCGCCGGGCGGCTCGGTGACCGGCTCGGCGTGCCCCCGACGCGCGACGGCTTCGGCGGCCTCACGGTGGAAAGCGTGCAGCAAGGCGTCCGTCTGCTGCGGAGCGAACGTGTCGACGACAACCCCCTCGTGCTCGGTCCGGTCGTCGGCGACGACATCCTTCCGGTCCCCATGGCCGAGGGACTGGCCATGCACGGACACGACGTGCCACTGCTGCTCGGCGCGACGGGCGACGAGTTCGACGGCAGCGCCCCAGGCGTCCGGAACGCCGCCGCTCGCGCGGCGGGCACCCGGGTGACGGACACCCTGTTGCGCGCCGCCTGCCCCCGTGCGGCCGCCGCGCGTCGCGACGCCACCGCCGGTACCTGGCTGTACTCCTTCGAATGGCCCTCCCCCGTACTCGGCGGAGCCGTGCACTGCGCCGACATCCCGTTCTTCTTCGACGTACTCGACGCGCCGGGCACCACCGCAGCCCTCGGAACACAGCCCCCCTCGGAACTCGCCACCTCCATGCACACCGACCTGGCCGCTTTCGTCCATGGCCGACCGCCGGCCTGGGAGCCGGCGACCGGAAGGCTCGGCGACCCCGCGCGCGAGTACGGCAGGCCCGGCGCGACGCCGGCGGCCGACACCACGGGTGTGTTCGACCCGGTGGTGGTGTGCTGATGCCCGGGATGAACCAGAGCGCCGTCCGGCGGGTCAACACCTCGGTGATCCTTCGCGCGCTGGCGGTGTCGGCCGGGCCGATGACGCTGGCCGCGCTGTCCGCGCGAGTCGGCCTGTCCCGCCGCACCATCGAAGTCGTCCTGGACTCACTCGTCGACGCGGGCTGGGTGAGCGAACTCGACCGAGTGCCGGTGAGCGGCTGTGCCGGACGCCCCGCTCGCCGGTACGAACTGCGGGCTGACCACGCACTGCTGGCGGCTGTGCGCATCACCACCCAGGACGTGTCCGCGGTCGTCGCCGACGTGCGCGGCCGCATCGTCGGCCGGGCGCACCGGCCGCTGCGCGCCTACCAGGATCCGAAGGCCACGCTCGACGACGCGGCGGCGCTGGTGCTTGAGGCGCTCGACGACGCGGGCGGGTCGGCCGACCGGCTGCGGGCCGGCGCGATCGCGAGCGGTGGCGCGATCGACGACGACGGCGTCGTACGACGTCTGGTGCACACCACGCGATGGGAAGGCGTGCACCTGCCCAAGGAACTCGGGCAGCGCATCGGCGTGCCGTGGTTCGCGGACAACGACACCAATCTCGGTGCGCTCGGCGAGCGTTGGCGGGGTGCGGCCGGTGACCACGACAACGTCGTATGGGCGATGCTGGGAAACCGGACCGGTCTGGGCATCCTCATACGCGGGAACGTGCACCGTGGTTTCGAAGGCGCCGCGGGCGAGATCGCCGAGGCGGTGTCGCTGCCGGCCGGCTCGGTCGAGGACCGTCCCGTGGCGTGGCTGACCTCACCGGATCCGGTCCGGCGGAGGGTCGCGCTCGGCCGCTTCGACGCGGCTCGGGCCGGCGATACGGCAGCGCTCGCGGAGGTCGACGAGTTCGTGGAGAACATCGCATCGATCCTGACCACGCTGTCGTGGACGGTCGCGCCGTCGCTCATCGTGCTCGGCGGGGGGCTGGAGGACGCGGCCGACGTACTGCTGCCCCGGGTACGCGAGGCGATGCGCGGCGCCCGTACCCCCGCCGTCGAACTGCGCGCCACCGCTCTGGGCTCTGACGGTCCGCTCATCGGCGCCGTCAAGTTCGTGCTCGACCACATGGACACCGAGTTGTTCGGCCCGCCCGTCCCGAGCGCGTGATCGCGCATTCCACCCGCACTTCTCCCCCCACACCACGTTTCAGGACAGGAGCCCGACCATGACCGGCACCAGCAGGACCGGCGTTCTCATCGTGGGCAGCGGCATCATAGGGTCCGTCGTGGCCCGGCTGCTGCGGGACACCGATCCGGCGCTGGACATCACCATGGTCGACGGCGGCCGGCCGATCGGACCGTCTCCCGGCCTGCACCTGCACGACCTCGACGACCCGGACCTGTGGTCGCGCTACAACGAACGGGTCGCCACCGGCATCCAGGGTCTGTACACGGGCGCCGAAGTGGTGCGCGACGTCGCGGACGGCATCACCGGCCTGGCACCCGGCATGTTCCACGCGCTCGCCTTCGGCGAGGACGCCGAGGCGATGCCGGCTGCGGCCCTCGCGTGGAACGCCGGCGGCATGGGGGTGCACTGGACCGCCGCGACCCCTTGGCCCGCCGGGGAAGAGGTGTTCGACTTCGGCGACCCGGACCGCTGGGCAACGGATCTGGACACCGCGCGCCGCCTGCTCGCGGTCACGCCCGCCGCCATCGGCCCAACCCCGGTCGGACAGCGGGTGCTTGACGTGCTGCGCCGCCGCTACGACGGCGTCGGACCGGCCGACCGGCGGCCGCAGCCGATGCCGATGGCGGTCACCGCGACACCGGCGGGACCGATGCGGCGCACGGCTCCGGGCACGATCTTCCCTCCCATCGCGGGGGGCGGGGACCCGGCCTTCACACTCCTGACCGGCACCCTCGCCACATGCCTCGTCGCCGAGGGCGCCACAGTCGCCGGCGCCCGGCTGCGCCGCGTTTCCGACGGCGCCGAGTCCGAACTCCTCGCCGACACCGTGGTGGTGTGCGCCGACGCCCTGCGCACCCCGCAACTGCTGTTCGCGTCCGGCATACGGCCCCCGGCACTGGGGCGTCACCTCAACGAGCACGCCTTCATCAGCGCCCGGGTGCTGCTCGACCTCGACCGGTTCGGCATCGGCCTCGACGCCCTGCCCATGCCGCTCCCCGGCGAGTTCGCCACAGACTCGCTCTGGCTGCCGCAGAACGGAGCGGAGCAGCCGTTCCACGGCCAGATCATGAACCGCACCTACGTGGACGAGGCCGACCGCCCCTTGGCGCACTCGGTGGGTCTGTCGCTCTACGCCCCCGTCGAGTCCCGCCCCGAGAACCGGCTCGTCTTCTCGGAGTCGGACACCGACCTGGCCGGGATGCCACGGTTCACCGTCGAGTTCGGCTACTCCGACGCCGACCGCGAGCTCATCAGCCGGGCAATGGACCAAGTTCAGTGCCTCGCCGAGGAGTTCGGCACCTTCGATCCCGAGACGGAACTGGCCCTGCTCCCGCCCGGCTCGTCGCTGCACCAGACAGGCACCGTCCGGGCAGGCAGTGCCGACGACGGCACCAGCGTGTGCGACCCCGACGGCCGGGTGTGGGGCTTCGACAACCTGTATCTCGCCGGCAACGGCGTGATCCCCACCGCGATGGCCGCCAACGTCACGCTGGCCGGCGCGGTGACCGCCGTACGGGCCGCGCGCGCCGTCGCTCAACGCATCACCGCGCCCGCCGCCCACTGAGAGGGATTTGGAACCGTGATCGACATCCAGAAGGAGTACCGCGTGGCGCTACCCGCGTGGATCGACGACGAACTCGCCGACGTGCCAGCCGTCATCCCCGACCGGGAGGGCCGGATGCACCTCGTGCACCGCCTCGCCGACCGCAACTGGCGGGAGGGCAACGGCGGTCCGTTCGCGGCACTCGTCGCCGAGCAGGACACCGGCCGGATCATCTCGGTCGGCGTGAACGTGGTCCTCGCCTCCGGTGTCTCCAGCGCGCACGCCGAGGTCGTTGCGCTGGGCCTCGCCCAGACGGCGACCGGCGGCTGGGACCTCGGCGGCGAGGGCATGCCGGCGCACGAGCTGGTCGTCAACTGGCGTCCGTGCGTGCAGTGTTACGGCGCGACGATGTGGTCCGGGGTGCGGGGGCTCGTGGTCGCGGGTGAGGGGCCGGACCTGGAGGAGATCACGACCTTCGACGAGGGCCCGCTCGGGGCGGACTGGGCCGATCAGTTCGAGGCACGCGGCATCAAGGTCGTACGGGATGTGCTGCGGGACGAGGCGCTCGCCGTGTTCCGCGGCTACCGGGACGCCGTCGACGCCGAGGGCGTAACCGTCTACAACGCCCGCGGAGGCACCGTATGACACTGCTGGATCCGCTGACACCGCGTTTCGCGACCGACGTCATCACCTTCTACCATCCGGACTTCTGGGGGCTGGACTCCGCCGACGCCCTGCGCGACTGGGCCCGCGACCATCCCCGGCCCTTCTGGGAACGAGTGATGGAGGCGCTGACTCAGGCCGGCGTCACCGGCCTGGAGCTGACCTTCGCACCCGGCGACATCGACTCGGTTCTGCGCGCCTTCGGCAGCGCGGCCTCCCTCCGCCGCGAACTGGCGGCCCGCGGTCTGTCCGTGGTGAGCGCGTTCGTCGCCGGCAGCGACGCCCCCGACTGGCGGCAGAGCGGCAACCTCCCCGCGATCGTCGCCGACGCCGAACGACGCGCCGCCTTCCTCGCCGAGGCGGGGGCGGACGTGCTCGTCGCCGGACTGCCGATGCGGACGACGTTCGGGACGCGTCCGCCGTTCTTCGTGGACGCCGCGTACATGACCCGGATGGCCGACATCGCCCACGCGGTCGGCGAGGCCGTCTCTTGGTACGGCGTGAAACTCGCCTTCCACACGGAGTCCAACAGCACCCTCTGGTACGAGAGGGACATCGACCTGTTCATGGCCCTGACCGATCCGCGCTACGTGTGGCTGTGCCCCGACTCCTGCCACATCGCGCTCGGCGGGGGCGACCCCGTGGCCGTCGCGCGCCGTCACTCCCGGCGCATCGCGCTCGCGCACTGGAAAGACGCCGTCAAGCCGATCGACGTCGAACTCACCATCGACGAGACGGTCTTCGCCCAGCAACAGCCCTACATGACCGAACTGGGCACCGGCATCGTGGACTGGAGGGCATGGGCCGACGCGATGTCCCGGACGCCCGGCGCCGACATTGTCCTCGTCGAGCTCGACGAGGCTGCTGATCCCGTTGCCGCTCTGCGGGCGGGAAGAGCCGTTGCGGAGGCGGCCCGGGCGCGGCCGATGGCCGGCGATCACGCCGCGCACATCGAAAGACAGGGCCAGGCATGACCGCTCCGCCGAGCACTCCCCGCACGCACCCGCCACCGACGGCACCTTCGCCCGGTCCGCGCCCGCGACGGCGACCGCGGCCGGCGGGGGGCAGCGCACCCCGCGCCTGCAGGGCGCCGTCCTCGGCGCAGACATGAGTGTGACGATCGCCTGACATCCCGGCCGCTGATGAGCTGCCGACCGGTCATGGCATGCGGATGCTGCCTGTGACTTCCGCGGCGCCGCCCACATGGACCCGCAGCCCCGACGGGTCGGGGTGTGCGGTGGCGGTGATCGTGGAGGGGCTGCCGAGGGAGTCACCCATGTCGACTGCGATGTCGCTGATGCCCTGGCCGGCCAGGTGCGCTGCGAGGCAGGCGGTGCTGTTGGCGTTGGCGATGTCTTCTTCGACGCCGATCGACGGGGCGAACATGCGGGCGGCGACGCGGCCGTTGGGCGTCGGTCCCGCGTAGGCGCAGCAGCCCAGGAGCCCGAGACGGTCGCAGGCGGCACGGAGGCGTTCGAAGTTTGGGCTGAGGGTGGTGAGAGCGGACCGCGTAGTGAGGGGAACCAGCAATCGCGACCGCCCCACCGAGGCGACGCGGGTACCGGGAGCGAGTGTGCCCGAGGTGACACCGAGAGCGGGCAGGACAAGGTCGCACTCGATCGCTGTGGGCCTGCGCAGGTCTACCGGACCGGGGTCGAAGGCGGCATGGACATGCGTCTTCTCCCGTACGGACCAACCAGGGAAGACGCGCCCTGCCGCATGGATGGTGACTCGATTCTCCCGACTCCCGGCGCGCTCGGCCAGGAAAGCCAGAGCTGCAACCGTCCCATGACCGCACGCGGGCAGTTCTCCCTCGGCGGTGAAGAAGCGGAGGGACACATCCGGACCGTCTCGTCGGCTGTCGTGCACCGACACGAAAACGGCGTGCGAGGTTCCCATCCGAACCGGCACACCACGGCGTTCATCGTCACTCAGCGGCGCCTCGTCCAGTACCGCGGTGGGACTACCGCCTTGCCCCTCGCGCATGCACGCGCGGACGATCGTGACGGGCAGACCCTGCCTACTCATCGCAGTGCCGTGACCCTTGCGCCCGACCGGCGCCCGCTCCCCCGCCCACCGCCGGTTCCACCCTCATGCCTCCGCAGGATCCTCTTCGTTCTGTTCTTGCGCCTGCGCCCAGGCGATCGCCCATTCGTTGAACGGTCGGAGGGCCTGACTGAGTTCTGCCCCCGAGCGCGTGAGCTCGTAGCCGTCGGCCGAGGGGGCGATGATTCCGTTTGCCGTGAGTTCGCGAAGCCGCTGGTAGAGGACGCTGGATGACAGTCCTTCACACCGCGCCAGCAGTGCGCGGGCGCCGAGCGGACCCGCACGCAGCTCCCAGAGAACGCGCAGCGCCCACCGACGGCCGAAGAGGTCCATCGCGGCCATGAGCGGACGGCCGGTCGTCGATCCACGAACCGGTGTTCCTGGGCGCGGTGTCGGCATGCCCCTCCTTGCGTTTCGTTATCCGAAACACTAGCATCCTTGGTGTGTTTCGGATTTCGAAACAACCTCAACGGGAGCGCCGATGTCGCGAATAGCCCTGCTGGAACCGCCGTACGCCGACGAGGCCGACGCGCTGCTCGCGCGCATGATGCCCGGGAACGTGCCGCCGATCGGGCTGTTCCGGATGTTCGCCAGAAACCCCCCGATGGCCGGCGCCATGCACGGCTGGGGGCGCTATGAGCTGGGCCGGCAACTGACCCTGACCATGAGGGAACGCGAGATCGCCATCGACCGGACATGCGTGCTGTGCGGCTGTGAGTACGAGTGGGGCGTGCACATGATGACGTTCGGCGAGCGGGTCGGGCTCACCCGCGAGCAGGCGGCATCCCTGGTGCACGGCGGCCCCGCTGACGCGTGCTGGACGTCCGAGCGGGAACGGCTGCTCATCCTCGCCGCCGACGCGCTCCACGAGCGTTCCGACATCGAAGACGCGCTGTGGACACGACTCGCGTCGGTCTTCGACGAACTCGAACTGCTCGATCTGCTTCTGCTGTGCGGGTGGTACCACGCCGTCAGCTTCGCCGCGCGCGCCGCGCGCGTGCCGCACGAGCCCGGCGCGCCTCGCTTCGCCGACTTCCTCCCCATCACGACCGCGACCAACCGGTGAGCACTGCCCAGGAGCACTCCCAGGCGCGGCTGCCCTGATCCTCGTTCCGTTCTCTGTGCTGGGTTCGTCGCAGGCAAGCCCCGCTCTCACCCGCCAACGCTCGTCCGAGACCAACCCGTAAGTCAGATGTACTCATTCCAACACTGGAGGCTCCATGCCCAAGGGATACTGGGTCAGCGTCTACCGCACCATTTCGGACCCTGAGAAGCTCGCTGCCTACAACAAGCTGGCCCGCCTGGCCGTCGAGGCCGGGGGCGGTCGGACCTTCGTCCGCGGCGGACGGGTCGTCGCGCATGACGGCGGAATCACCGAGCGCACCGTCCTGGTCGAGTTCGACAGCTTCGACCAGGCTGTCGCGGCGCGCGAGAGTGCGGCCTACCAGGAGGCACTGGCCGTCCTCTCCGACAGCGTCGAGCGCGACTTCCGCATAGTCGAAGGCATCGACTGACCGAGGTCCAGTCATTGCGAGGGCGCTTGGCCCGCGCGACGTGTGGACCGTCGAGGGAACAGCACCGGCTGTACGAGCCGATGCCGGTCGACGCCGCTGCGGGCGTTGATGACGGCGATCAGCAGGTCGACCGCTTCGGCACCCACCCGGTCCGGATTGAGGCTGAGGGTGGTGAGGGGCGGGGTGGTCGTCGCATGGTCCGGATCCTCGCTGACGCACGCCACCAGCAGACCCCTCGGCACTCGAAGACCGCGGCGACGAGCCGCGGCGAGGATGTTGTGACCGGAGTCGGAGTAGACGCCGACGACCGCGTCCGGCCTTGGATCCTGGTCGAGCAGCCGGCCGACGGCGTCCTGCTCGACCGCGAAGGGATCGGGCAGCGGGGCGTACTCCTCCACGAGGCCGGACAAGCCGTGTTTGTCGCACCAGGACCGGTAGGCGTGCGCGATCAGGTCAGGGTACGCATCGTCGTGCAGGGGCACGGAGAGCCCGATCCGCCGGGCGCCGCGCTGCGTGAGGTGGTCGAGCAGGAGGTGCAGGCCCGCTTCGTGGTCGGTGTCCACCCACGCGTCGCCCCAGTGCGGCTGGGGCGGGCGGCCTTCGCCGACCATCGGTATGCCACGCTGCCGCAGGAGGGAACGCACCGGATCCTCAACACGCGGATCGACGTGGATGACCCCGTCCATCGGCGTGTTGAGCCACATCCACGGCGACATCGAACTCGGCATCACCTGGAGCAGGAAGCGCGGCGCTCGGGCCAACACCTCGGAAGCCTCTCCGGCCTGCCGGTCGGGAGCAGGCCGAGGTGCTGTATGAGGAGACGGGGCAGCTCAAGTGGGCCCTGGGACACCACCTGGCGTCGGCGATGACGCCATGGCGCGCTCGCCGAGCCCACGATGCGTGGCACCCAAGTCCCGGGGTATTCGAACCGGGCTGGGACGGAGGCGGCGCAGCGCCTGGGGAGGTCCGCGCCGCCTCCTGCCCGCCGGTGGGTATGACGCGGTGAGCGCATGAGAAGGCCCCTCGTACACCATCCCCCGGTCGACGCGGAGTTGTGCAGCAGCACCGATCCGCCGTGCGTACGGATCACGACGGCTCGCCGTCGACCAGATGGTCGACCGGGCGCATCACCGCCAACGCCCGCTGGGTGAAACCGATGCGGCCCATGGGACCACTGGCCAGCAGGGCCAGGCACTCCTCGCGGCCGGGCCGCAGAACAAGACCTGTGCCAGCGATGAGCTGCGGAACGCTGACGGGCGGCCGTCCCGTCACATTCTCAAGGGCAGTGGTGTAACGGGCCCCCCGAGGGCAGGCCCGTTACGCCGCGCGTCTGTGGCGGGTCCCACCACAGATTGATCAAGGTCACCACGCCGCTGTCGAGCTTGTACACGGCGTCTTTCAGACAACGGAATCCCCTGCCGCACTCGGACGCCGGCGGGTGCCGCCGTCGCTGGGAGGCGGCTACGAGCCGAAGCTCACGCTGTGGGGGAGGTCGCCGAAGAAGTCGGTGAACTGGCCAGGCTGCAGGCTGCCCCAGGCGTTCTGGCAGTTGCCTTCGAAGTAGAGCGTGGCAGTGGCGTTGGTCTGGTTCGAAGCATTGGTCGCTCCATCATGGAGCGGCTCGCACACGCGGAGGGGCGGATCGCTGATCTGGAAATCCCCCACCGACGAGTGATAGAAGAACGTGCCTGCGGCGGCGTATGCGCTGCTCATGGGCAGCGCGATGAAAAGCGCGAGAGCAGCCCCCGCAATCAGGGCCAGGCGACCGAGGCGCGTCGCCGGAATACGTCTGATGGTCATGAGCGCAACGGTTCCAGACGGCACCAGGGCCCCCAAGGTGGTACGGCTCGAACCAGGAAACAGAAAGGACAGTGCGCGCCCCCACCGCGCCTCGCGCGCGGTCCTCACGCCCTTGCTGCCCAGGGCTCCGTCCACAGTCCGTTAATGATCTTTGTTGTGATCACAGACTGTCTGGCCTTGGCTTCATGGTGGTCGGGCGTTCGCACTCCAAGACCAACACGGGACGCTGCTCTTACGCGCCCCCACGCTCACGCCTGTGCGCCATCGCCTCGTCCACATGCAGAAGGACACCACGGGTCATGTTCATGAGCAACACATGGCCGCCGGCCAGAATTCCGAGACCCCGGAGAGACCGTGCGACGACTCCCTGCCATCCTCGGCGCCCTCACCGCAGCCATGCTGGTCGCCGTGGCCCTACCGACATCGTCCCAGGCCGCCACGGGCAGATTCGACTACACCGGCACGGATGGCGTACCCAGCGTGATCTTCAATCCTCCCGACGGTCCGTGTATCGGTTTCAACGAGCCCGCGGTCGGTGTCGACAACCAAACAGACACCGGTGCCACCCTCTACACCGGTCTTGCCTGCAGCAGCGTCACCGAGTTCGTCCCAGCACGAACCGGAATCACCTGGGGCACGTACAGGCCCAACAGCGTGCGGTTCGGCTGATCGCTGCCCTCCCGCGGGTACCGTCTTCACCCGCACCGGCCGGAGCGGAAAGCTGTCGGTGCTCACGCCAACTGCGTCGCCCGGTCGGCCCATCGTCGTTGGGCACGGCCAGGGGCGGCGACCCCGCTTTCTCCTGCGGAAGGTGTTCGGTGTGCGGGTGAGCAGCTTGGCGCGCACGGGTGCGGCGGCGGTGGCGACGGCTGTGCTGTGGGTCAACGGCGGAGTGCCGGCGGGGGCGGAAGGGAAGGGTGGGCGGCAGGCCCCGTGCAGCGGGCCGGTGGTGGCGTGTGTGGCTGTGCACGCGCGATCGCTCACGGCAGTGCGAGAGCAGCAGGGCTGCGATCACCGGGCGCCGTTCACAGCGCTGTACGTGCGGGTGCAGCAGGCCCTGGGGGACACTCTGCGAGAACAGCCAGCCCTCTTCGCCGAACCGTCGTGGACAGGAGGCGAGCGCAACGACGCATTCGTCGACGCCTACCTGCGGTCATACGAGGCCGACCGGGACGTTCAGCCGGTGCCGGACGCCTGGCGCATCGCCTTCGCCGCAGCGCGCGCGGGTGACACCAATGCCGGGCAGGACGCGTCGCTGGGGGCCAACGCCCATATCCAGCGCGACATGCCCTACGTGCTGGCCTCCTTGGGGCTTGTCGGGAAAGACGGCCACTCTCGCAAGGGCGACTTCGACCGGGCGGAACGGATCCTGGACCGTGCGTACGGACCAGCGGTGGCCGACATCGTGCGCCGCTAAGATCCACTGCTCGCGGTGGCCGACGGCCGGTGGAACCCGGTCTCACGACTGGGTACGCACGAGCTGTTGGTGCTCTGGCGCCAGAACGCGTGGCACTATGCCGAGCAGTTGACCGCCGCCCGCAGCGAGAGGGCACGGCGGGCGGTCGCCCGGACCATCGAGGTGAACGCCAGCGCCTGGGGCAGGCTTCTGGCGGCTGTGCGGGTCCCCGGTTACGGGCAGGTGCGCGACGAGTACTGCCACGAACAGCGAGCCCCTGCGGCCGACCTCAACAGCCCCTGACCTGGCTGATCGCGTACGGGGCCTCCTCAGCCAGAGCGAAGCGCCCGGCACTGGGCAGAACCCGCCTGCCACCCCACACCCGAGTCAACCGGGGTCCCGGCGGCAACACGCGGATCTCCAAACGATCGAACAACAGACCACCCTATGAGGCGCGCTGAGGTCGACGCGCGGCCCGGCGACAGTCACCTCCACCCGGCCGCCCGGCCGTAGGAGCGACGACGAGGTGTCTCCTGGTGTTGTGACCATCGACCACGGCCGGGCGGGGCGCCTCCCGAAGTCGTGCAACACCTGCCGTCGGAACTCGCGTGAACAGACCTACAAGAGACTGTTTTTCCCTGTCGGTTTTTTCCCTTGCCGGTCAGGACCACCGCTGACTTCCCGTAGGGGCATCCCGCATACGAAGGCGTCGGCAACCGCCTGGCCAGAGGGTTGGCGGTACTACTTGGTGCCGACTGCGCGCAGTGTGGCCAGTACCAGTGCCCGGGTGACGGTGACGATTTCGCTGACGCGGACCTGTTCCTGCGGGCTGTGCGCCAGGCGTACGTCGCCGGGGCCGTACTGCAGTGTGGGGATGCCCGTCCCCGAGTACAACCGCAGGTCACTGCCATAGGGGGCGCCTCGCTCCGGCGGTCGCGGGCCGCCGGTGACATCGGCGTACGCGTCGCCGACCAGGGCTGCGAGCGGGTGCCCGGCGGTCAGCTGTCCGCTGGCGAACTGGCCTCCGGGCCACGTCACCTTGGCGGGGTGAGAGCGCAGCCACGGGTCGTCCGCGCAGGCTTCGGCCACGCACGCCTCCAGTTCGGTGCGCGCCTGGGCCGGATCCTCGCCCAGCTTTACGCCCAGTCTTCCCTCGGCCACCAGCAGATCGGGCACACTGCTGGCCCAGTCACCGGCCCGGACGGTGCCCACGGACAGCGGGTACGCGATGGGGTATTCGGCCATCAGGGGGGCGACGTCGGTGTTGCGGCGGGTTTCCAGATGGGCGAGCGCGCGGTGGATGGGCAGGTAGGCGTCGATGGCGCTCACACCCGCGTACCGGGTGCTGCCGTGGGTGGCGCGGCCGGGTACCTCGATGCGGAAAGTCAGGGCACCGGCGTTCGCGGTCATGAGGGCGCCGCTGGTCGGTTCCGTGATGATGCAGGCGTCACCGGTGTGACCGCGTTCAAGAGTGCCGAACGCTCCAAGCCCTCCGTCCTCCTCGCTGACGACGAAGTGCGCGGACACCCGGCCGCGCAGCTTCGCGCCCGCTGTCCGTATCGCGGCCAGGGTGGCGAGGATCGCCACCACGCCGGCCTTCATGTCGCACGCTCCCCGGCCGTGCACCACGTCGGCGCTGACCCGAGGCCGGAACGGGTCCCCCGTCCATTGCGTCAGGTCCCCGGGAGGGACGACATCGACATGGCCCTGGAGGACCAGGATCGGCCCGTCGCCCTGCTGCTGCGTGTCGCCCACCAGGCCCCACGCCTCCGTGCGCGGGGCTTCGCTGCCCGGGAAGCGGGGATGCGCACGCAGCTCGGGCAGGTTCATGGACCACAGGTCGACATCGAGATCCAACCGCTCCAGGTGCCGGGCCAGGATGTGCTGCAGCTCGGACTCCGCGGCACTCCCCGTCACGCTGGGAACGCCGAGAAGTTCCTGCAGAGTCCGGGCGATGCCCGCCTCGTCCACTGCGGCCAGCGCGGACGCTTCCATGTCGCTCACGTTTGCTGTCATCGAGACGCTCTCCCGGCATGTGACATCAGGACAAGCCGGAGGCTACGGTTGCGGCCGCAGCGCAAACAATCGCCATTCACTGCGATTCACCGTTGTTTTCTTGCAATGTCAACAGCGAAGTAGTTCTTTGTTGCGTCTCTGCAGTGCCCTCCTGACGCCTGGAGTCAAGCCATGGACACCATCGACCAAGCGATCATCCGCTGCATGCTGCGCAACGCCCGCTCCACGTACGCCGAGATCGGCCAGGCGGTCGGCTTGTCCGCTCCCGCTGCGAAGCGGCGTCTCGACCGCCTGGTGGCCACGGGCGCGATCCGCGGTTTCACCGCTCTCGTCGACCCCCAGGCGCTGGCCTGGCACACCGAGGCATTCGTCGAGGTCTACTGCACCGGCAACCCCACCCCCGCCCAACTGCGCCAAGCCCTGGAAGACATCCCCGAAGTCATCGAAGCCTGCACCGTCTCCGGAGCGGCCGACGCAGTGCTCCACATGCTTGCCAAAGACATCCCCCATCTGGAACTGGCCATCCAACGGGTACGCGCCACCTCCCCCGTCGACCGGACCGAGAGCGCCATCGTGCTTTCCCGGCTGCTCAACCGGCTGAGGGGCCACGAAGTTTCCGGACAGGCACCCAATAGGGTTGTCCTGAACAAGGAAACGAGGAAGAAGTGGCGCCACCCAGTAAGTATTCGCCG
>NZ_JBSFDG010000043.1:0-26387 GCF_053593775.1 Streptomyces sp. NPDC002092 | reverse complement strand
TCAGGGACGGAGGGGTAAAAGCATTCGGTCCCTGCACGTTTCTGCAGGTCAACGCCATCCCACAGCGTGATCGAGGGACTGAAGGGACTCAACTTTCCAGTTATGAGCTGTACAAGGTGATGTTTTCGTACGCGCGGGCGCATACAGGGAACATGGCTTGTGTAGCTCATAACTAAGAAGTTGAGTCCCTTCAGTCCCTCGATCGAGCCGCCTTGGGGCCCTGACCTGGGGAAATAAACAGGGACCGAAGCCGAGGGCGCAGCAGCAGGATTTCTCCGTCGGTCTCTGTTCGGCGTTTCCTCGAGGCGATGAGCGGCGGCCGAGACAAGGGGCAGACAAGGGACCGAGCGCCCCACGTGCCGGAACGGCCTCAGTCCCTGGCGCAGCAACTGCGCTTGACGGCACGATCGGTGCGAGTGTCCGGGCAGGTCCCTTCGTACTCACCAAGCAACAGGATGAAGGTGCCTGTCCAAGGTCACAGAGCTGGCCTGACCGACCGTCAGAGAGCGGCGAAGGTCGTCGTCGGCCAGCCCACGGACGAGACGGCAGTGCGGGACGGGCTCGCCGTCGTCCGGCATCACCAGCTGTTGTTCGTCGGGATGCACTGTCGAGGGAAAACGACCCCCGAAGCTCGGACGCGCCGAGGACGGCAGGGAGCCCTGCGCAAGCCTCCTCCTGCCCCGGCCTGGCGCCCGGATCCCGGCTGACGGAAGCCAGCGCTGTTCGCACAGATACCCCGCGACTAGGGTCGGAGTCAGCCACCGGCTCACCGAGACACACGGTCCTTGAGTACGGCGACAGGACACTGGCACAGGTCGACGCCGACGGTGTGGCCGAAGCTCTTCGGCTCACGCAGCATCCTCGCGACCACCCGAACCTACGGATCCACTGAGCTGAAGCACACAGGTGGATCCTTGGGTTCGCACTGAAGAGACCTCGGTTTCCGTGGACCCAACGGGCTCTGCGGATGTGAGGAGTTGCGGTACCGAAAGTGCCGCTGAGATTGATCTCGATCGGCCGGCACACCGCTCGGGGCGCCGCTGGGGTTCGTAGAAAGGCCGCTGGACGGGCGTCGCCGCTGGCTACGGTCCGGGCGCGCCAGTGGAGGCCCGCCGGCCGGCGCTACCTGGCTGACCGTCAGTCCGCTGGTCTGTCCTCAGCGCCCCCGGCGGTCGAGGGCGGCGACCTCGCGTACGGCCTTGGCGATGGCCGGGAAGTCCTTCTTGAGGAGCGCGCCGTGGTTGCTGTCGACCTTCGTGCCGATCTGGATGTTCGGGTTGCGGGCGGTCACCGCATCGAGGCTGGTGCGTATCCGTTCCTGCTCATCACCTCGGCTTCCGAAGGACGTCCCCGAAGCGACCACATACCGCACCGGGACGGTGATGTGGTCCAGCACGGGGCCCAGCTCGCGCTCGCGGGAGAGCCTGCCGAGCTCGATGTTGCTGTTCGCCTGCTGTTCGGCGGTCATCCGCGGGGCCAGGCCGGTCGGGCGCAGCAGCGGCAGGAACCAGCTCATCCGCCGGAACAGCTTCCGGATGCGCTGCTCCATGGCCTCGTCGAGCCAGTCGTGCGGGAACGCGCCGTCGACCAGGACCGCGCCCAAGGCGCGCTCCGGATTGCGGTCGGCCCAGTGTGCCCCGACGACCGCGCCGTAGGACCAGCCCACCACCAGTGCCCGGTCGACACTCCTGGCCGCGAGCACGGCATCGACGTCCTGGACGGCTGCCTCGAAGGAATAGTTGGCCGAACGCTTCGATTTGCCGCGGGCCCGTTCGTCGTAGGTGATGTGCCGCCATTCCGTGCCCAGTTCAGCGATGACCCGTCGCCAGTACCCCTGCGTGGCGAACTGGCCGTTGAGGTAGATCACAGGGATGCCGGGACCGCCGGTGTCGGTGACGGCCAGGGCCGTGTCGTCAACCGGCACCATGCCGGTCCACTTCGAGCTGGTCGAGGAAGTGCTGTTCTTCGTCATGGGTTTCCCCTGGTCGCGTGAGAGCGTCTTGTGTGTTTTCTCCGGGTCCTGCGCGCGGATTGCAGGCTCCTCGGGACGGACGGCCGGGTCCTCGGCGACGACCGACGGGATCGCGATCGAGGTGGCCCCGGCCGGATGGTCCTGGTTCTGTTCGTTCAGAGGCTGCGGGCGGTGATGTCGCCGTGCGAGGTGGTGGCCCGGATGTCGAGTTCGGTGGTGCCGTCGTTCTTGAGCGTGTTGCTGATGCGGCCGTTGTCGGTGCCGGCGTCCAGGGCGGCGGAGATTCCGGCGGCGGCGCCGACCGAGATGTCACCGGACTGGGTGCTGAGCACGACCGTGCCGCCCACGGCCTCGGCGATCCGGATGTCGCCGCGTGCGGTGCTGATGTCGGCGGGGCCGCCCAGCCGGCCGACCTCGATGTCGCCGTCGACCGCGGTGAGGCGGAGGCTCGCGGCCTCGTCGATCTTGATCTGGCGGTAGGCGCCTTCGAAGGCGACGTCGCCGAGGCTGCCGACGGCACGGAGCTCGGCGCTCGCGGCCCTGGCCTCGATGCGGGAGCCGGCGGGCAGCTGGACGGTGACCTCGACGGATCCGGAGTTGCCGAGGATCCGGTTCTTCGCCTCCGGGGTCTCGATCCGCAGGACGCCCTCGTCGTAGGTGACGTCGATCTGCTCGGCCGCCTTCACATCGCGGCTCTTGGCGGCGTCGGCGGGCCGGATCTCGACCGTGGTGTCGGCCCGGTCGGCGGCGATGAACTGGATGCGTCCCGCGGGGATGTCGAGGACGGCAAAGACGGGGGCGGGGGTGTCGAACTTCTGCATCGGGCTCTCCTTCGTCTACGGCGGGCGCTCCGTCGGCCCGTCGTTTCTGATAATGGAAAGCTACGTTGCATTCACGCATCCGGCAACAGTGTCTTCACGCAACAGGGCGATAATCGCAGGTAGAAGCTAAGAAATCGTTGCAACGGTTCAAAATCTAACGCAACACCTTCATGCTGGACGTTGCAATGAACTGGAGGTGAACGCTAAAGCGGAGGCGTCAAAGAGGGGCGTACGAAGGAGACCGCGATGCCGGGAGGTAGGCGCCGCGCCCCAGCAGGAACGCCGGCAGATCACGATGGGACTGGCCGGCGGCCACGCCGAAGCAAGCCGGCCGCCCCCGTGATGCGACGATGCCCCCGGAGGCCCACAGATGCGACGCCGAGGCGGTGCGCGAGTAAGACGAGCCGCTCACCACCCGTCTTCATGGGCTCGGGCACGCCCAAGATGATGGCCCGGGTGATGGCCGGCCTCTGCACCAGCGACGCGGGCAGCCTCACCGCGTCCGAACTCGTCCAGCGCCTCCAAGCCAGCCCGGCGTCCATCTCCGCTCCACCGCCCAGGTCGTCCTGTCTCAACGAAGGTTGACCGTTCTCACCGAACCGAGAGGGGCGCTGATCTCAGGGTTTGTCGTCCCGATGAACCTGTTCGTTACAGCGTCGAACGCCGATCAATACGCCGCCGATACGTGCCGCCGGTGAGACTCCTGATGACGACCGGATGAAAGCAGAGGGGGCAGGGTGCGACTCGAAGGGTGGCACGGCTGGGTCGGTACGTTCACCGGGGTGGTGCTCCTCACGGTGGCCGCGTTGCCGTTGGCAGCCTTGACCGCGTGGGCACTGGCCCGCTGGCGGAGGCCCGCCGGTGCCAGGGCGGCGAGGGCGTGGCGCATGTCACTCGCTGAGGTCGGCATCGTCTACGGGACAGTGCCGCCGGTCTGGTTGATCCTGCTGCCGGGCGACGAGGACGGGGCGGTCGTGAACCTGGTGCCGCTGCGGGACCTGCTCACGATGGACGCGGGCCAGATCGTCGGCAACCTGCTCGTGTTCGCGGCGCTGGGGTTCCTCGCTCCGCTGAGGTTCGCGGCGCTGGCGTCGGTACGGCGGGTTCTCGCCCTCGGGGCCGGTTGCTCGGTCCTGGTCGAGACGGCGCAGTACGTCCTGCAGTTGGACCGGGTGTCGTCCGTGGATGACGTACTGCTCAACACCGCCGGCGCCGGTCTGGCCGCACTGGCGTCACGCCGCTGGTGGCGCGCCGGCAGAAGCCCGCTCCCCGCGGGAGGAACGGGCCGGAGACGCGGGGAGGTGAGCGGGAGATCCGCATGATGGTGTGCCGGCGAGCGTTCGGTGAGAACGGGCAAACCTTCGATGAGGCAGGACACAGGTCGCCGAGACCGCCCGCCAAGGCGTCGGCATCCTCGTCCCCGCCACCGCGTCCGCCGCCCGCCTGGAGAACATCGCCCGCTCCGCCGACAAGGACTCCATGACGTCCACCGACCGTAACTGATCCACGGGTGCCCGCCGACCTGCGGTCGGCGGGCTAACACCGTCAGTCCATCGAACGCAACCGGTCCAGTTCGCTGCCGATCGCACCCCGCAGCGCATCATGCTGCGGGCCGAGCCTGAACCGCTCGTCACTCCACCGGTCACCCGGATACAGCCACACCGGCTTGCCCACCAGCTCAGCCGGCTCCCACTCGAACCGCGGCCAGACATGGGCATGCAAGAACGGATCTGTGTTGCCGAGGATCTCCAGGTTGACCCGGCGGAACTCGGGGTCCAGCTGCAGGCAGGCCCGCTCGACCGCTTCTCCGAGTTTGTCCATGTCGGACAGAAACGACAGCCGCTTGGCCTTGGGCAGGTCAGACAGCCGTTGAACACCCGGGTCGTCGGCGAGGAGAACTGAGTACCCGGGCAGGAACTGAACGTCGCCGATCGCCGCGAAGCCAGACTCAAGTCGCCGCAACACAGTCGGATTCTCGCCCCGCAGAGCAGCCCCGATCCGGTCCCTCCGCCAGTCACTGGTCATGGCCCGAGCCTATCCGCCGGTGATCAAGACCTGCTCTTCGCTCCCCACCCTCCCCAATCACTTCAAGGACCAACCAAGCGAGGCGAAGAGCGGCCTTGGCCCTTTTCAAGAATCGCAGTGCGCGCGGTCTGAAGATCACCGCGCTTCACGTCATCAATACCGGCGCTGGTCGCCGTTTCCAGGTTGCGGCTCATGCGTTCCAGGACATCGACGGCAGTGCGGTACTCGTCCAGGGAGATACCGCTTGTGGACAGCTCGCGGAATGCGGCGACGCGCGCGGCGACGTGGGGCAGGCGCCGGCTACCACCACGGGTGAGGGTGAGCCGGCCCGGTGCGGAACGGTCCGCCCAGCCGTCGGCGAGAACGCTGTCGATGGCGGCGGTCAGCGTGGCGCTGTCGGCGTTGTCGGCGAGAGTCGACAAGACTTCAGTGTCGTGGACCTCGGGGGTGTCGTGAATGACGTTGAGGACCTGCCAGGCGATTCGTGTGAGGCCGAACTCCTCCAGCATGTCGTTCATGTAGCGGGTGAGGGCCTTGTCGGTGCGGTTGAGCCAGTAGCCGATCGGTTTCATGAGCGTGCTCCATCGGTGGTGGGGGCGGGTGCTGTACGGCGTCGTCCGGGCGAGGGCATTGGTCTTGGCCTTGGCCGTGGCCCGGCATGGCGGTGTGGCGAGTTGATGCACAGCGCGAGGCTGTTGCTGTGTTTCGCGGCTGGTGCCCGAGCCGCAACCGCGGGCGGAGAAGGTCACTGGTGCGAAGGCGTCGTGGACAGGAGCGCGGGCCAGTTCTGGGCGAGGGCCCAGTCGTTGAAGCTGTGCCAGCCGACTTCGGGGTAGTCGCGTCGCAGGGCGGCGACATCGACGTCAAGACCGATGGTGGTGAAGTATTCGAACATGGCTGCCAGGTCGGCCGACCGCGTCTTGACGTGGGCTATGGGTACCTCCTGGTGGGCGACCTGGCGACCGATGGCGTTTGCGAGGATCTCCGCCATCTGGGTCGGGGTGCGCTCGTCGGAGGCGATGTCGATGCGGCGGTTGGTGAATTCGTCACGGCGCTGAAGGATCAGCGCGGCGAAGGCGCCGATGTCCGCTGCAGGGATGAGCGTGAGGGGCTGGTCACCAGGCATGGGCCAGGCGAAGGTGCCGTCGCGTAGTCCGTCGAGGGTCCAGCCGCTGGCGTAGTTGTCCATGAACGCCGCCGGGGCGATCACCGTCCAGGGCACTCCGGCCGTATGCAGGTGCTGCTCGACCAGGTGCTTGCTCTCGTAGTGCGGGATGCCGGTACCCCGGTCGGCGTGGGCGGCGGAGGTGAACACGATATGCCCGAGGCGAGCCTCTGCCGCGGCATCGACGAGGGCCTTGCCCTGCCGGGCCTCGGTGGCAGTGTCGGTGCCGAACGGGGTTGTGACCGCGAAAAGGGAGTCTGCTCCGGTGAGGGCGGCTTCCAGTGAAGGACGGTCGTCGAAGTCGGCGTGGCGCACCTCGGCGCCGAGGCTGCGCAGGGCGTCGGTGGCGGGTGAGCCGGGATGACGGGTGAGCGCGCGCACCCGGTGGCCGGCTGCGAGCAGGGTGCGGGCGGTGGCACCACCTTGGGCTCCGGTGGCTCCGGTGACGGCGACGGTGAGCATGTGTTCTCCAATGGGTACTATCGCTGCGCAAGACATTAGCTGCGTCACGCAGAAGAGTACGGGTAATATTGCTGCGTCGCACAGTAATTTTGGAGTGTGATCCAGATGACAGACTCACGTCGGGCCCGGTCCGAGGAACTGTCGAGGGAGTCCCGCCGCTACCTGGCTGCCTATGTGCTGTTCAACCAAGCCATAGCCGACCATCTCAGCCTGCACCCGACCGACGTGCAGTGTCTGAGCCTGCTGACGACAAGGTCCGGGCCGTTCACGGTCAAGCAGATCGCTGAGATGACGGGCCTGACCACAGGGTCGGCCACACGACTGGTGGATCGGCTCGAACGTGGCGGCTACGTGCTCCGCTCACCCGACCAGAAGGATCGCCGCCGCGTGCTGGTCACCCCGGTACCGGAGCGCATCGCCCGCGTCACAGCGGTGTGGGACGAACTCGGCGAGAACTGGCAGGCGCTGCTCGACGACCACACCGAGGAGGAGCTTGAAGTGATCACCCGGCACATGCGACGGGCACGCGACCTCAGCCACGCCCAAATGCGGCACCTGCGATCCCGCCCCAAGCCAGATTGAACTGTCCCAGCCCCCAAGGCCCCTGATGCCCCATCACCGGAGCGAGGTCCTCGCGTGAGCAAGGCTGGAGACCTGTGGAGCCGTTCCGGCGGGCCTGCCGGAACGGCTCCACCCAGTCCGGCTTCCTGATCGACGAGGTCGTCCGGGAAGGCGCCCGCCGGATGCCGGCCGCCGCGCTGGGGGCGCAAGTCAGCCAATACATAGCCGAGTTGGCCGTCGAACGGGACGAACGCGGGCATCGCCTGTGTGCAGACCACTCACCGCCGCTAGCGTCCTTCCGGGGCCGCGCCAGTGGCCTGCCGAGAAGGGGGAAACGCATGCGTCTCAACAGGATCGCCGGCACGGTCGCCGCGCTCGGACTGGCAGCCGCCGGAGTGGTCGGCACCGCAGGAACCGCGAGTGCTGCCGTCATCGGCGGGTGCACGCAGACGTACCACAGCTACTACGGGGCCGCGTACTACATCTGCGATTCCGGCACCAACCATGTCTATTGGGGTGTCGGTAACGGCAACGCCACCACCGACGAACGCTTCTACGCTGTGGCGCACGACAACTGCGGGCACACCTACACGCGGAACTGGAACGACATAACCCAGTCCGGCTACAACAACAGCGGCTGGTACATGCCGTGCAACCTCGACTACGCCTACATCTACCCGACCGAGGCGAGCAGGGGGCAGGACGGCCCGACCCTCTGGGCTATCTGACCTATTTGCACGACCAAGCGCCCCGCCTGCACCCGGCGGGGCGCTTCAACAACCACAGGTGTCGACTATTGCTCTCCTCGCGTCCTGAAGATCACCACGGCGGCTTTCACGGTGAGGCGCTGGAGTTGTCACACATGGCCGATCACCGGTCTTTTCGTCGCCAAGGCGCAGTGTGACTCGCGACGACCTCATCGCCATGCTCCGCGAACAGACTCCGGCATGCGGCGAGCTCGGGAAGAGCCGCTTCGTACCGGATCCATCGACGCAGTGGACAGGTCATCCTGGTTCACGACCTTCCTGAACTCCACGGCGACAGCAGTGGTGGCCTGCTGCGACGGACGCCGACCCCTCACCATGGAGTCGGCCGACACCCCCGAGTGCGGCGCCCGACCTCGCAGGTGACAACCAGTCTGCTCATGTGACAACTGTCGCGCTGTGGCTCACGACGGCGTGTGACTGAGCGGTTGAGTTGGCGCGTTGAGGAGTGCCGGGCAGGGCGTTCCGATGCTCAGCGGGGGCTACGGCATGGGCCCGAGGGCGCCGTCGACGACGGTCTCGGTGATCAGAGGGCGGTCCCACAGAGCGAGGATCTCGTTGGCGAGGGCCATGACCGGGCGCGGATCCCGGTTGCCGTAGGCCCTGATGGCGGCAGCCGACAGGCCGCGCGGGATGGCACCGGCATCGAGCAGGACACGCCAGTCCTCCGGCGTGAGCTCGAGGAACTCCAGGCCGGTCAGCTCGGCGATCTCAAGAGGATCGGCGAGCGTTGCGGGGTAGGCGGAAAGAGTACGGAGGCGGGGCAGCCCGATGACCGGGGCCAGACTGAATGGTGCACCGTCCCACACGCCCAGGCTCAGGACCTCCAGATCGGGGTGGGCTGCGGCCTCGATGCTTTTGAGGCTCTGGTGGTGCACCCTCGCCACGAACGGCAGTTGGTCGCGGCTCCGGCCGGAATACCAGTCCCGGTCCGGATGCAGCACCAGATCGGTGAGGGACTCGGCGAAGAGGTTGGCGCCGATGCTCTGCTCGTGGTCGAGCACGATGATCTGTCCGGTGTGGCCTCGCGGGCCCGGTGTCAGGTCGACGGCGACCTGGTCCCCGCCTCCGGTGCCGCCGATGACGACCCATCCGGGAGAGCCGACCAGACCTTGCACGGCGGCTTCGGGCGAGGTGACGGCTACCTCCAGTGCCGCGTGCTCCCAGCGGAAGCGACGGCTCGAGATGTCGGCGATGGACAGGCTTTCCAGTGAGCTCAGCTCGAAGCCGACGGCCTCGAAGACCCGCTCCGCCGTCTCGTAGTCTTCTCCCCAGTCCTCCCATCGTGCGCGTGTTACCCGGTAGAGCACCTTGATCTCCTCGGGAAGCGTCACACCCAGGCGCGCTTCCGTAGCGGTGATCTCTTCCTCGGTGGCGCCGATCGCGTCAGGTATCCGCTCACGGAGCGTGCGTTCCAGGAGCGTGAGGTCCACGGACGAGGCCGGCCGAGCCCCCGGCGACTCCTCGGGCAGGCGGCGCCACGGCTCGGGGACGGCGCCCTCGACCAGGATCAGTGCCCCCGGGTGGGCGTTGCCGATGCCGGGCTCAGCGGCGGGGCTGGGGTTGAACAGGTGAAGCACCGTCTTTCCGCTCGGAGAGATCTCCGCCGTGAACGTGATGTCAGCGACTCCGGCCTCAGCAAGGGTGTCCTGCACACGTTTGATCGCGTCGAACTCCTCCTGCATGTCCGACACCAGCATGGCGCGCCCTGGCTGCGGACGCCGCCGCTGCACGGGCACACTCCACGAGCCATGGCCGATCCTCCCCTCCACGTGACCGCCCGGCGCTGCGAGTGTCTGCGCGTGGGTGGTCCGCAGGAGCCGCAACAAAGGCTCCCAGGTGGCAAAGTCGTGAAGCGAGGGCAACAGTGGCCTCCGATTGGCCCGGTGAACGTGACGGTGGCGATTATGTCCTCCGCCGCCGACAGCCGCGTCACTCAACCGGCGTTGTCCGGCTGCGCACAACGCCGGTCTGTGATCGGAGCAGCGCTCTCGACAGGCAAGCATCGTGCAGGCAACCGGATCCCTGCCGTCCCTGCCCCGGGGACAGTCCAGGCCAAGTAGGCCAACCACCGCCACGATCGACGCCGAAGACTCAACCCGCCACGTCGACCGCTCACTCGCCAACTGAAGCGCTCAGTTAGTTCGCCCAACTCTGGGGGGCGATGTAGTAGCCCTCCTCGTCCACGATGACCTGCGCGCTGCCGCTGCTGTGGTTGTAGACGCCGATCATCAGGCCGGGGTCGGCGACCGACACCAGGTTCGGCACGGTTCCGCCCGCCGTGAAGTTCAGGTTGGAGGCGTTCGGCACCGTCTGCTCGTTGGGGTAGACGGTGAGGAACCCGCTCTTCTGCGGCTGCGTCGCGGTCACGTTGAGCACCGCGCCGGCCGGCCGGGGGCAGCCGACAGAGCAGTCCTGATACCAGCGCGGGTAGAAGGCGACATTGCCGTATGCCGGGACGGGCGCCTTGGGGACACCAGTGCCGTTGCGGGTGTCGACGATGCGGGCCGGCCCCTCGGGGACGTAGGACTGGTTCGCCCCTGTGGTAGCGGAGCCGAAGTAGCCTTCCAGGTCGGCGACGGCCTGGACGGTGCCGCCGCTGCCGTTGGAGAAGTCGACCTTGCCGTCGGTGACGGGAACGACAGCCAGGTTCGCGACCGTCTCACCCGCCGTGAAGTTCAGGTTCGACACGCCCGGCATGCTGCCCGCGTCGGGGTAGGCGGTCAGGTAGCCGTTCTCGGTCGGCCGGGTGACGGTCAGGTTGAGCACCACGGCCGTGGTGCCGGCCGGCACGCGCCCGGACAGGTCGAGGGACAGCGTGCCATGAGCGGTGATCGCTCCCGCCGATGAGGTGCCCAGGCCGGAGCGGGTGTCCAGGACCCGCGCCGGGGAGACGGGTTTGAAGCCGGAACCGGCTCGGCCGTAGAAGCCCTGCAGGTCCATCAGGACGTGGACGGTGCCGCTGCTGCCGTTGTGGAACACCACAGCTGCGCCGTCCACCGGCACCGTCACCAGGTTCGCCACCGTCTGCCCGGCTGTGAAGTTCAGGTTCGACGCCGTGGGAAGTGGCTCGCCGTTGTGGGGATAGACCGTCAGATGCCCGCCGGCGGTGGGCTGCGTCACGGTGACGTTGGCGACGACGGCGCTGACGTCGGCGGCCGGGATGCCGGCGACGCTGGGGACGGGCAGGACGAGGTCGGCTCCGGCGGCGACGGGGGTCGTGGTCGTCACCCCGACGGCGTGCCGGGTGTCCAGCAGCCGCACCGGGGTGAGCGGGGTGTAGTCGGCGCCGACGACGACGTGCTTGACGCTCTCGTAGTAGGGGCCGCCCCTGGGGTCGTAGCGGTCGATCGCGTGGTCGCCCGCCCGGTGGAAGGTGTAGGTGAACGTGCCGTCCGTGTCGACGGGGAACGCGGTGGCGTCGTCGAGAACGTACGAGTACACCCGGTGGATCGGGCCGTTGGCCGTCCAGGTGGGGGTGGGGGCAGTCGTGGTGACGGTGACCTGCAGCGGGTTCGGCGACCCAGAAGGCTTAATCGTGTAGCCCCCGCCGGTCTCCGGGCCCACCACCTCCACTGCGCCCCGGTCGTAGTACCCGGATGCCGCGTTGGACACCTGTGGGTCGTCCTCGCGGGGATTGCCGGAGAAGTCCATGGCCGTCTCGCCCGACGCCGCGGCGTCGGCTGAGTCGATGACGGGCGAGGAGCCGGACGGGGTGAACCACTCCCGTGTCCCGGAGCTCTCCCCCGTCAGTTGGGGGCTGGCGGAGATGTCGGCGCCGCCCTGGCCGGTGGCCGCCGCGAAGGAGGACGAGTCCGGATAGCCGGTGCCCGCCCACGAGTAGAGCGAGCCGCCGCTCGTGGGGTCGACCACGTTGTCGTCGACGCTCGTGCCGGAGGTGGCTGCCGATGCGACCGAGATCGCGGTCGCATCGGCCGTCGACGCGCAGGCCGCCGGGGAGGAGGTCCAGCCGTTGGCCGCCTCCTCGACGACGTTGTTCTTCACCGTCGAGCCGGAGGAGTCCCCGTCCAGGACGATGCCCTGCTCGCAGTTGCCGACCACGGTGTCGCCGGTGATGACCGTGCCGGGCGCGTCAGAAGTCTCAATGCCCGGCTCGTTGTTGGTAGCGAACGGGCTGAAGACGGTGTCCGAGCTCAGCACGGTGCCGGACGCGCCGGCGTCGATCTGGACACCCGGGCTGGTGTTGGTGCGGTGGGTGACGCTCGTGCGGCTCAGTGTCACGTCGCTGGACGTGCCGGTGATCCGGATCGACGGCGCGCCGACACTGCTGTTCAGGTCCGCCTGGTCGACGGTGACGTCGGATGAGTGGTCGATCAGTACGGAGGGTGCCCCGTTGGGGGCGGACGTGGAGAAGCCGCGGAGCACCACATGCTGCGCGCCGGAGACGGTGAACGCCGGATTCGATCCCTGCGTCGTGGACTGGCCTTTGACGGAGGCGGGATTCAGCGACCAGTTGTTGGAGACGAAGGTGATGGGCGCGTCCGCGGTACCCGAGCGGGTGAGGGTCACCGACTCCTGATAGCTACCCGCTTCGACGAGCACCGTCTGGCCCGGTTCGACGACCGCTGCTACGGCACTGATCGTGCAGAACGGTCGCCCCTCGCTGCCGCTGTCGGTGGCGGTGTCGGAACACGTCGACGTCTTCGCCACGTACAGCATGTTGGATGCCGGTGTCTCCGCCGTGGCCGTGGCACTGGACGCAACCGGAAGGGCCAGGCCCAGCAGCATGAAGGCCACGGCCCGGGAAGGCCCAACGATTCTCTTCAATTGTGTCCCTTTGTATCTCTATAGGATGAGGAGACGGGCACTTCCACGGAACATCTGACAAACGGTCGAATGAGCCCGGGGCGCGGATCGTAACCGCCGGATCATCATGAGCAGCTCCACACCTGGTCATGGATTGATCAAACCCGAAAGCCGGCCGGTCAGATGCAACCGGCCTCCCAGCAGAGAGCGTCCAGGGTCGGCGGGCGGAAGCATGGTGTTCGTCGACGGCGGTCGGAAAGCCGGCAGTGGTCACGCCATCGGGGGTTTTACTGCTGAGCATGGTGCGGGCGCCGCGTTGACGGGTCTTGAGCTCGGCGAAGACGGCTTCCGCCTCCCAGCGTTCTCGGCAGAGCACGGCCGGCTGGCGGGCTGGATAGCGACGGTCGTCGAGCAGAGTGGTCACCAGCCGGTAGTACTCCTTCTCACGGCCGGCGCCGTTGAGTTGGTAGGTCACCACCCGCACGTTGACGGGATCCATGTGAGCACGGTCGGTCAGAGCGTGGATGCGGGAGATCCAGGATCCGTCCCGCAACTGCCGGTCGACGGGCAGGATGCGGTTGGCGGGCACCCGCCACAGCAGGCCGGCGCCGCTGACGGTGAAGGACCGCCACAAGGGCACGCCGAGGAACTCCCGGTCGGCCGGGACGAGCTGCCCCGGACAGCAGAATCGGGGCAGGCGGCCGACCAGGGTGACTTCGCCGGTGCAGCAGCCGGTCAGATCGGCGTCCAGGACGAGGTGGGTGCCCACCTCGATCACGCAGGCCATCCGCACCTGGGAAAGCCTGACTTGTCGTGGCCTCGGCTGTTTCCGGGACGGCCGAAGGCGGCCTCGTTGGCCGCGCGCTGTCGGCCACGTCCCAGCAGGTGGCGTCCACGGCCAGCAACCGCAGCCCCCGCCAGAAGCAGCCCGGAGTGGCCTCGGCCCCATCGGCTTTGCGGTCGTTGTGAACAGCACCCGCAGCGGCTCCGGACCCAGCCGCTGCAGGGCCCGAAACAGTGACGACTTCGCCGGTATGCACCATTCGCCCAGCAGTCCCTGGCCGCGCAGGCCCTCGACCAGATGCCGCATCACTTCCAGATACGGGGCCGGCGAGAACAGGGCCAGCGCGAGCATGACGTACACGGCCAGCCGGGCCGGCAGCAGTCGTCTGCGCTGCTCCGCACGACCGCATGCGGCCACCACACGATCCACCAACCCGGACGGATGCACCCAGGTCAGCAGCCCTCAGCCCGATGACTCACCGACGTCCGCAGACACCCGCACCACCCCGGGGAGCTGCACAGCAGCGTATGCCCACGAGCGAAGGGCTGGCCGAGCTTGGTCGGACGGGTGGTGGCCGTCGCCACGAACGAAGTCCTCGTCGTCAGGGCTGAGTCGGCGGGGACGGCCTCCCGCCCACTGAGGGTCCAGGCAGGCGAGGCCGATCTCGTCGAACCGGTGGATCACATCCCGCACGGTGTCCTCGTCGGCCTGCACCAGCTGGGCGCGCCTGCGCAGGTAAGCGCGGTTCGCTCGGAAGCCGTTGGCCCTGTCCGCTCGGACCTTGCGGGGCTTGGTGCGCGGGCGTCTGGGGTCGAGGCGCGGGACGCTGACGCGGTCGAGGACGACCACCCTTCCGCGCGTCCCGAACGGCCGCCACCCGAAAACGCCCGTCCGCCCCCGTACCCCATGCAATGGTGGGCGGACGGGCCCGCAAGCTGCTCGCCTCGGCAGAACGTTGGGAAGCGTCGCACCCGCTGGAGACGCCCTGCACTTCCCCCGACCCTCCCGGCGGCCCGTGCTCCGGCCACTTTCGGCCCGCTGCCACTCCACCGGTAGCGGACCGCAGTCGTCCGCTAAGGCTGTCCCCGAGATGCAACGCGGATGACCGGAGCGCACGATGAGAAAAGGGCTCCCTCTTCTTGGAGGTGATGCTGATGCGACGCGCACTCGGCGCAGCAGCGGCCGCAATTCTCCCCGTCGTCCTGGTAGGCGGCCCAGCCGCCGCAGCGCCGCATGGCATCCCGCCATCAGCGACTGCCCAGGCCATCAACGCAGGTTCCCCGCACGAGTTGAACCATCCAAGAACTCTTCCCGCCCAGGGACCGGACGACGTGTGTTACGACACGAATCGCCGCCCCAATCTCCGCCAGGGATCCTCAGGACAAGCTGTCGCCCAACTCCAGTGCTACCTGAACAACGCCATTGATTCCGGTCTCGCTGAAGACGGCAGATTCGGTGGCGCCACGCGAGCCGCAGTACTGAACTTCCAGCAATGCGCGGACATCACCGCCGACGGACGCGTCGGAGCCCAGACTTGGTCGTTCCTCTCCTTCTGGGCCAACTCGCCGGATGCGCCTTTCGATTGCTGAATGGGGGCATCCCGCTCAACACTGCGGCTGCCCCTGAATCAGTTCGAGGGCTGTGGCCCCATCCGGCTGGCCATTCGTGCGGCCTCCTCCGGGGTCATTTTTCTTCGTCAGAATTCGAAATCCATGTAGTCGATGTCGTTGATGGCGACGTCTGAGAGACCCATAGCGCGGCTACCGCCGTCCTGGAAATAGATCTCTTTAAGTCCTTCGGCGATGATCCCGCGCATCTGCTGATCGGTGGCACCTGCGTCGCGGGCCTCGAACAGGCGGCGGGCGTACTCCGGGGTGAGATGCACGGTCAGCCGCCGGAAGCGGCCGTCGTCGGTCGTGCCGACCGGTGCGGTGTAGCCGAAGCGGGCCCTCGTCTCCACCGTGATCCCGCCGGTGGCGGCGGCCTGTTTCCGGCGGCGCCGGCGGACCAGGGGCTGCCACCGGGACCGCACCGCCGCGTCGATCTTGTCGGCGATGTGCTTGGGCGGGTGCTTGCGCTCGCCCTTGCGGTAACGCTCCACCGACCGCTGGCTGACTCCGAGCTCCTGGGCGACGGCCTTGGTCGTCTTGAGCTGCTTCATCAGGAAGTTGATGCGGCCCTGGAGGGTCTTGGGCGGCTCCCGGGTGAACGACTCCTGGTCAGCCCGCTCGATCGCGTCGTCGATCTCTCCGGCCATGGTCTACTCGCCTTCGTCCAGGACGGCGTCGCCGCCCTTGATGTGGCGGGCCGGGTTGTAGCCCTTCTCCATCAGGTCGACCGCCCACAGCAGCTCCTGGACGCCTTCCAGCTTGGCCAGGCCCGGGGTGGGACCGAGGCGGAAGCCGCCGGGCTGGGGCTTGCCGGAGGCCGCGTACGGCAGGAAGTCCAGCGGCGAGGGGCCGGGGCTCGGGTAGACGACGCAGTCGGACAGCACGGCCAGCGGGAACAGACCCGTCATCCGGGACATGTTGAGCAGCTTGCGGTGCATGTTGACGCGGGCCTTGCTGATGACGGCGGCGCGGATGTCGGGGCGCCAGGTCGGGCGTTCCAGGGCCGGCCACCGGTCGCCGTCCCGGTAGTTCTTGCCCTGCGGGCGCTCGCGCAGTTTGCCGATGCCTCCCTTGACGGTGGCCTTGATGGCGGCGAGGACGGCCGTAAGGGCGGGGTCGATGTCCTTGTGCCGCTCCATTGCCTCGAGGAACTGCCGGTCGTCCAGGTCCTTGGTGACGCCGAGGTCGGCGAGCGTGTCGACGTAGGCGTTCTTGAGCCGGTCGTGCCACGGGTCCAGGTACGCGCCGGTCTCCCGGCGCAGGTACGCCTCGATCGGGGTGACGTTGTAGCCGAGCTCCTGGGCGTAGGCGACGGTGTGCGTCTGGTACCAGGCCGGTCCTGTCGGACGCTCGCCGGTCGGCGTGAACGGGCTGGGCAGGCGCGGGTCCAGCTCGATGTGGGAGAGGTCGACCAGCCAGGAGCCGGGGATCTTCGGGTTGAAGGCCGGGGCGTGGAAGTGGTCGGGCGCGGACAGGCCGACGACCAGGCGGGCGGCTGCGGCGAGGAACGCCGTGTTGAGGTCCAGGCCGACCGCGTACGGCAGGGTGCACTCCTCGTCGCTCAGCAGGTCCACCGGCCGCACCCACTGGTACGCCTCTTCGTTGAGGAACCCGCCGGTCCAGCCGGAGCCCGCGACCACGGGGTGCTCGGCGGTGGCCTCCGGCGGCGCCGGGTCCATCGGTTCCGTGCCGAGGCTGCCGGGGTTGTGGCCGGGCACCCAGTTCCCGGTTGCGTCGTCCCGGACCGCGCGCGTGGGCGGCCGCAGCGCCGTCATCAGCTCCAGCCCGGACACGGCCGTCGACCCGCGCGGGGTGATGACCCGCTGGGCGTACACCCCGAGGACGCGGGCGATGTCGGCCGGCTCCATCTCCGCGACGCCGGGCCACGACCGGGGATCGAGCGCGTCCCAGGACAGGACCGCGAGCTGCACGCACTGCCGCTGGGTGCCCTGCGCCTTGCGGTACACCCTGGCCCACGGGCCGAACCCGCGCTGTGTGAGCTGCCACTTGGCCTTCGCCACCTGCTTGACGACCGGGTGGTCCTCGGGCAGTCGCAGGGAGCGGCGCTGTTCGTGGCCCTCCAGGCGCTCGGGGAGTCCGAGCTTCACTGCGGCCGCCGCGGTGAGCACGATGAGGGGGTCGCTGTCCTTGCCGTTGCGGTGCAGGCGCGGCGCACCGAGACCGGACTCGTGCAGGGTCCACTCGACCAGCTCGGGGATGGTGTGGGATGGGCAGTCCAGCACGATGCCGTCGACGCCGTATGCAGAGCCGTCACCGTCCAGCAGGGCGAGCGGGCCGTGCGGGAACCGCGGGTCGGCGGCGGGCACGGCCGCCTTCTTCGCCGCGGGGCGGCGCGACGCAGCCGCCGCCCGCGTGGCGGGATGCTCCGGGGCGGCCGGGGCGACGGGGGCTGCGGAAGCCGTGGTCGTTTCGGGCGCGGGGTCGGCCGGGCCGGTGAACGTCTGTGGAACCGGCTCCGGCTGGGGCACGGGCGCCGCAGCGGGAGTGACGGCCGGGCCTCCATGAGCCGGGTACTTCGCCGCCCAGCCGTTCAGCAGCCGCTGGTACGCCTCCAGCCGCGGCGACTTCGGCTCAGAGCGGCCGTTCTCGTAGTTCTTGACCGACTGAGTCGTGGTCTTCAACGCGGCGGCGAGTCGGGCCTGCGTGATGCCGGCGGCCTCACGCAGCCGAGCACGCTCCGCTGGGGGCGGAAGCTGCGGCTCCTCCTCCAGCAGCGCGTCGACCGACGCGAACAGCTCTTCCTGGGATGCCATATGTGCCTACCTCCACCCCCCGACACTAGCAGCTCTTATCCCTTCATTTAACCCATTCCTTTAACCCGATTGGATCTTTTCTGGGATGGCGGGACGGAGCAATGCGCGTACTGGAGGCGGGTTCCACCAGCTGATCGCTAGCTGAGTGCTGATGTGAGCTTCGACGGCTTTGCGGATGACCGCATCGGCACTCTGCTGCGAAGGCGTTGACCTCGCGCGGACGGCTCCGGGACCGTGCGCCGGGCGGGTCTTGCATCCTGCATCTCCGGCCGCGGGCACCTTTCCCGCAGGCCGCCGCTGTTGTGGCTCAGGGCTTCCAGGTGCGCAGCATGGAAGCGATGCTTGCGGCGGTGGAACGCGGGCTGTTCAACTCGTGTGCGAGCGCCGTCAGTTGCTCGCGGGTCGGGTTGACGGGGACGTTGCTGGCCTCGAGGTACATGACGGCGACGGCGCAGGCGACCGTGAGGTTCGAGCGCTCCAGCCAGCGGCAGCGCCCCAGGGTGTGGACCAGGGCGGCGGCCCGCGCGTAGGGGCCGTCGTAGACCGGCGTGTCGAGGAGTTCGCCGCGGTGGCGGGCGACCGCGGCGATGGGCACGCCGTAGTCGTCGGCGGCCGGGTCACGCTGCCCGGCGCGTTCGGCGGCTTCGAGGATCCAGGACTCGTCGATGTGCAGGATCACGCGGCGGCGCCCGGCTGCGGCTGGGCGTAGGGAGCGTGGAGCTGCTCCTCCAGGTCGTCGAGGAAGGCGCCGTGCTGGTCGATGAGGCGCTGCGCGGCGGTCATGCCGGCGGCGCGGGCGCCGGTGGTGTCCTCGATGATGAGCCGCTCCACGTAGCGGTTGAAGTCCAGCCCGCGCGCGGCCGCGGCGTCCTTGCCTGCGGCGAGGATCTCGGGTTCCAGCCGGACCTGGGTCTGCTTCTTCTGTACGGTCACCCTCCCAAGGTAGCAGGGTGGTAGCAGGTCGGGCGGTAACAGGTCGGTCAGCGATCCGAGGCGGCCGCGGTGTGATCCCACGCCGCTTTCATTCCGCCGGCCCGGCGCGGGGGATTCAGGCGCAGTCGCTACGGCATCAACAGGCAGCATGATCAGCGGTCGCACCGGAAGCGGACGGGTGCAACTGGACGTGGATTCCGCGGCGCCCCGACAGCCGGCCCACCACGAACAGACCTCATGCGGCGGGAGACCTCTACGTCCACGGTGGGCGGTGAAGTGAGCCGCTCGCTGACCGCCGGAAGAATCTTGCGCCGCTGTCCCGTCTCACGAGGGGGATGCGGAGCTCGACGTCGAGCCGGTTGTCGAGGCCGGGGCGAGGTCGAAGTGGAGCTGGTGGCCTCGGACGTCCTTGGTGGCCAGCAGGTTGACCTCGACGGTGTAGCCGACGACATCCTCGAAGCGGGCCCCGGGCGTCGGCCGTGAACCGGAGAGCCGGAAGTGGAGGACGGTGCTGCTGCGCGGGTCCAGCGTGAGCGGGATCGCAGCGGAGACGGACGGCGAGTCCTCGGCTTCCTCCTGCATCCGGGTGGCGATCTCGCACCAGCGGTCGCGGTAGTGGATCTGGAGACCGCCGCTGAATGTGGGGATCTTCTGGGGGCCGCTGATGGTGAAGGCGAGCGAGGCCCGACGGGTCGTCCGGGGAGTGGGATTGGTGACGGTGACGTCGAAACGGGCGGGCCGCCGGCCGGGCACGACTGCCTCGTCGAGGCGGGAGAGCCGCCCGAGGCGGGCCGGCGAGGTGACCTGGCCCGGCCAGGGGATGACGAAATCGTCCCGGGTCTTCGGGCAGCCGGAGGCGCCGGCCCGAAGGGCTCCGGAGGTGGCGGACGTCTTCGGGGCAGTGGAGCTGTCGCAGCCGGTCAGGACCGCGGTGAGCAGGAGCAGCGCGACGGCCGACGCGGCAGATGTGCGTCGGCTGCCCGTTGTTGATGTGAACTCAAGGGACACCTCTGCCACATCCTTGGTCCGTGATCCATGGTCGACAGGTTCACCGAGGCGTCAGACGCCCGGTGCCAGCAGGTCAGTTCCGTCAGACAGAGGCGGCGGCCTCTGCCGCCTCCCGTGCCACCCGTCTCCTGCCGCGTACAAAGACGCCCGGCCTCCACCCTGACCCGCCCCACCCGAAGCGCCCGCCCCTGAGGCCATGTCTCCCAACTTCGGTGGGACATGGGGAGCTTCGCCGATTCTCGTAGACTCATGATGTGGCATTCATGAGCACCCCGCACTGCTGCTTCCTGTGATCGGAAGGCGCTGAGGGCGATGCCGGACGGCGTCGCCCTCCTCGGCGTGCCTGCCGCATGAACCACGTTCCCGACGCTGCCTGCTCCTTCCTGAGGCAGTGACACTCTGAGCGCGCGTGCAGGCACGGACTCTTCCCTTCCCCTTTTGCCAGGAGCGCCTCGTGCCCGTGTTGCTTCCCCCTGCCCTCGAGCTGTCTCTCCACCTGCTGCGTTGCCCAACGTGCCGCATGCGCCCCCTGCACCCAGACCGCGGCGCACTGCGCTGCCCGGTGGGCCACACCTTCGACATCGCCCGCCACGGCTACGCCGGCCTGCTGACGGGCACCCGCGCCACCAGCGGCGACGACCCGGCCATGGTCCAGGCCCGGGACCGATTCCTGCCGGCCGGCGCCTACGCGCCCATCCGCGAAGTCGGGGCCCGCCTGGCAACCGACGCCGTGTCTGAGCAGGCCACAGTCGTGGACGTAGGGTGCGGCACGGGCTATTACCTCGCCGGTGTACTCGACCAGCTGTCCGGCGCCCGCGGTCTGGGCCTGGACACATCAGTACGCGCACTGCGCTCGGCAGCACGAGCCCACGAACGAGGCGCCGCGGTGGCCTGGGACGTCTTCCGTCCCTTCCCCCTGGTCGACGGAGCGGCCGATGCCGTGCTGAACGTGTTCGCCCCGCGCAACCCGGCCGAGTTCCACCGGGTGCTGCGCCCGAACGGCCGGTTGATCGTGGTCCGTCCCACCGGGCGGCACCTGGCCGAGCTGCGCGGCCGGTTGCCTGCGATGGTCACGATCGACCCGGCCAAGGAACAGCGCCTGCACCGGGCGCTGGACCCCTTCTTCGAGGCCGCTGTCACCGAACACGTCGAGTACCCCGTGACGCTGTCCGGGCGCGATGCCCTGGACCTGGTGGCGATGACGCCGAGCGCACGTCACGTGAGGCGCGCAGACCTGAATGACGGCAGCTTCCTGCCTGATCAGGTCACCGTCTCCGTGCTGGCCACCGCCTACCGGTCTCGGTGACCACGAGCAGGCGCATGCGCCTGCTGAGCGCCGAGCAGTGGGCCCGCCCACCGTCGCATCATCGAAGGGATCATCTACCGGTACCGAACTGGAATCGCCTGGAGGGATGTACCCCGCGAAGGGGTCGTCGCTAAGGCTTGTCCCGCAAGCTGCCTGCTCAGGGCCTGATGGCATGATCGAGGCGTGATCAGCGAACCCGGCCGTCCCGGTGCGACGAGGTATGTCCTGTTCGATGTCGATGGCACGTTGATCGATGCCGTGGACAATCAGCGCCTGGTCTGGCATACGTGGGCCGAGCGGTCGGGACTGGACCCTGATGAGGTCTACCGAGTGGCACTGCGGACGAGGCCGATGGAGACGTTCGCGCAGGTTGCCCCGGACCAGGACCCCCAGGAGTGCCTGGCCGCACTGCATGAGCTGGAGGACGAGGACGTTCGAACCGGCTCATATACGGCCTTCGACGGCGCCGCGGAACTGCTGAAGGCCCTGCAGCCCGGGTCCTGGGCACTCGTGACCTCGAACTACGAGCACCGGGTACGTGGACGGTTCGCACGGACGTCCTTGCCGGTCCCGAAGGTTGTCGTGGATGCGGCCGCCGTGACGGAAGGCAAGCCGTCGCCGGTGCCATATCTGCAGGCAGCCGCGCAACTCGGTGCCAGATCGGAGGACTGCCTGGTTATCGAGGACGCCCCCTCCGGGGTGCAGTCCGGGTTGCATGCGGGGATGACGGTGTGGGGCGTCAACACTGCCGCAGCAGTCGATGGCGTGCATCGCCACTTCGGCAGCCTGCGCGAAGCGGTTCAAGACATCCTCGCCTTCGCGTCCGGAGTCCACTCTCACTGACCGGAGGGTGCAGCCACAGTGGAATGATCTTGCTGTGGCTGGTGTGATCACGGCGTCGGAGCCGTCTTGGATCGTCCCGCTCACCGGGCTGAGCCCGCGCTGCTTCGGGAAGCTGATGACCGTGGTGCGGCGCCGCGTCTCGGACGAACCGCGGCGCGGACGGCCGTGGAGCCTGCCGCTGGAAGACCGGGTGCTGCTGGTCGCGGCCCACTGGCGTACGAACGACTCCTGAAGGTGCTGACCGTCACCTGTTCAGCCCCGACGGCCGCACGCCGGCCGCGGGCAGCGTGTGGCCGGACAGCCTGAGCTGACCTGCGCACGGCGATGACCCGCGCGGTCACTCCGGTTCGGCCGTGATCGCCGCTGGCTCTTCCGGCGCGACGCTTGCCGTGCCGTCGGCCTGCACGAGGGGCTCCTGACCGGGCTGCCGTGCGCCGACGCGTGCGAGGGTGAGCGTGGCGGTCACGGCCAGGACGACAACGGCGGCTCCCGAGAGCAGGAAGGCGTTCTCGACTCCGGCGAGGGTGATGGTGGCCGAGGCCGCAAAGGGGGAGATCGCCAGGGCTCCTGCCACTCCGGCCTCCCACAGGCCGAGCGCCTTCGCCAGATGGTGGCTCGGTATGCGCTGCTGCACCAGTGCGATCAAGGGGATGTCCGTGAGGGCCGATGCCAGCCCCGTGGCGGTCAGGAGAGCCGCCGCAGCAGCAGGGGAGGTGACGGTTCCCAGTGGAGCCCGGAAGAGCCCGAGCAGGGCCCAGGCCAGCACCGCGGCCGGTGCGAGTCTGCGGATGCGCAGGCCGGCCAGGAGCAGGGCGCCCACCACTTCGGCGACCCCGGCGACGCCGAGCAGCAGGCCGTACTGGCCGCCCTGTCCCACGACCGCGACCAGCCCGACGGTCAGGAAACCGTTGGTCAGGGCGAGGGCGAGCACGAAGGTCACGATGACCACGAGGACATCGGGGGCGGCCCGCACGGCCCTGAGTCCGGCGCCGAGATCGGACCACAGCCTGGTCTGAGCGCCGGGCGGGGCGGGGCGGGTCACGCGGATGGCGGCCACGGCGGCCGCCGAGCCCAGGAAGGTGAGTCCGTTGACCACCAGCGCCGACTGCAGCGAGCCGAAGGCCAGCAGCGGCGCGAGGACGAGCGGTCCGACGAAGAAGGCGGCGCGGAAGGCGACTTGCAGCAGTCCGTTGGCCTGCTGGAGGCGGTCGTCCGGGACGATCTGCGTCACGATGGCGTTGCGGGCCGGGGCGAACGGGGCGCCGATCAGCGCCAGCAGCGCCGTGGTCGCCACGAGCAGGGGCAGGTTCAGCAGGTTGAGGGAGAGCAGGACCGAAGCCACGGCGACGACGGCGACCCGGGCCAGGTCGGTGGCGATCATCAGCTTCCGGCGGTCGCGGCGGTCGGCGTACGAGGCGACGACGAAGGTGGCCACGAACGCGGGCGCGAACGCGGAGACGCTGACCACGGCGACGGCCGTGGGGTCCTTCGTCAGTGACCAGGCCAGCCAGGCGGTCGCTGCGGTGTACAGGCCGTCGCCGAAGCGTGAGATGCCCTGGCCGGCGAAGAGAAGCAGGAAGTTGCGGTCCCTCAGCAGTGACATGCGGCCACTGTCGGGTCCCCCCGGCCCCCTGATCCACTTATTAGGCAGATGGCTAATCAGTCGTACTCAGTCGCCTCGCCGTCGCCGTGCAGGAAGCTTTCCAGGCTGGGCGTCAGGCCCGCCACCTGTCCGGGCGCAAGCCGGTACAGGACGTAATAGCCCTCGCGGCGGCGCTCCAGCAGGCCCGCGTCCGCCAGCACCCGCAGATGCTTGGACAGGGCGGCCTCGCTGACGCCGACGAGCGGCGCCAACTCCTGTGTGCTGCGCGGGCGTTCGGCGAGCAGGCGCAGGGCGCGCAGCCGGGTGTCGTCGGCGAGCGCGCGGAGTGTGCCGACGAGCTTGGACGGCGGAATCCTCGGGCGGGCTTCCCGGACGATCGAGGAGAGGGGGAAGACGAGCCCGAGGGGCCAGGGACCGTCGCAGTTGACCCGTACGTGCGGCCACACATAGGCGCTGGGGGCGAGCACGAGTGTGTCGTGCGGGCCGATGGCGACCTCGTGGTCGTGCGGCCGCTCCAGCCAGAAGCGCTCGGCGCGCGGATCGCTGCGCACTTCCGGCCACAGGTGGCGGAGCATCCCGTACAGGCCGCGCTGCTCGATCTGGTGTCCGGCCTCACTGACGCCGGCGGCGAGTTCGGGTTCGAGCCGTGCCCACTCCTCCTCGAAGGCCTCCCGCCAGTAGCGCTCCAGCATTATCAGGAACCGTTCGAGCAGCGCGCCGGGGTCGTCGAGGAGCATCGCGGCCATCGCTTCGTCGCTTTCCCGTGCGACTCGCTCCCGCAACAGGCGGCGTATCTCCGCTTCCTCCAGCACGTGCGGATCCCTGCCCTCACCGCCGCCGGGCCAGGGCGTGAGCAGGGGGACGGCGAACTCCAGGCGGACCAGCCCCGGATCCGCCTGGCGCAGGCCGGCCAGTTCGTCTTCGAAGTCCGTCAGCCCGCCGGTCGGCCGCGGAAAGAGGAACTCGGGGAAGTACGAGCGCACCGCGTAGGAGAACGCCTCGATCTCCCGCTTCAGCGCCGGGGACAGCTTGCGCATCGCACGCACCCAGCCGTGCTGGACGGGGTGGTGCTTGGGCTCCACCAGCACATGGAGACTCAAGACGGCCTCCATCGTCGGCGAGTAGGCGAACCCCACCCGCTCCGCACCGCCGGCCGGGACCCGGAACACGATCGTCATGACCCGTCATCCTTGCCGCACGGCATCCACGACGGGAGACACGCCGCGCCGCGTTCTCGGCCTTCGCCCCACCCCGATGCCGTGAGCGCGCGCAGGACGGCGTCGGCCATGGCGCGTTCGCCGCGCTCGTCGGGGTGCCCTGCTCATCGAGGCGCGCAGGCCGGGATTCCGTGCTTGCGCGCATCTACCGGCCGGACTCCAAGACCCTCCCGGACCGCTTCGACCTCATCCGGTCGCAGCGCTTCCACCGGGCCGCCAACTACCCTCAGGTCGCCAGGTTCACGAAACTGATCATCTCGCTGGCACAACGACCGGAGACCGAACGCAAAGTCGCGCACCTCACCGGCTTCACCCAGATCGAGTTCGAGCAGGCCTTCCACCTGGACCACCGCCCCCGAGGCATCACACTCCCTTGGCTCCGCAACGGCCTTGCCGGCCTGGTGGAAGTCGTCGCCGGTCTGACCTGGGACGACGAACCCCTGTCACACGCCTCGAAGGCCGGATGATCAACATCCTCACTCTGGGGCATCGGCTGGATCAGGCCCCCTCGACACCGACATGCGTGCGGTGGTGACGAGGGACATCGATCTCATCGAGCAGGGCCATCGCGAAGTCGCCGTGGGAAATGCGACTGGCCATATTGACGTCTGCCGTGGAGTATCGGCCGGAGCCCGCACCGGCATGATCGAAGTCACCAGCCGGACTGATGATCAGCCAGTCCAGAGGAGTCACCGAGGCACGCAGCACAGATGTCCCGGCCGCATGACCAAGGCAGAGGGGCCGGTACTCCTGCGGAAAGCCAGGAGTGTCCATCAGAGCCGTCCCCGCGCCAGTCTCCAGTGTTGCCGCCAGGCCGACAGCGACCAACCGGCCCACCCCCGCTCGCGCCAGCCCATCGAGGAGAGCGCGGGCCGCGGCTGTGAAGAAGACGTCCGGCTGGGCGCCGGCATCGTATGCGGCCATGATCGCGGCATCATGCCCGGCCGCGAGATCGGCGACAGCGTCTGCGTCAGTGACATCACCGCTCACCAGACGGACTCCCGCACCCTCCATGTCCGGGTACCTGGACACGTTCCGGACGACTGCCGTGACGTGGTGCCCCCGACGGAGAGCCTCACCAACAGCCGCCCGTCCGACTCGCCCGCCTGCACCGAAAACAAGGACCTTGCCCATGGATTACCTCGCTCGCGCCTCAAGAAGATCTGTCCGCCGACCTGCCCGAGCAAGGTAGCCACACTCATGGTTACCTCCTCGATACCGCACTACGGTGGCGCTGTGACCAAGCCCCTGGACCCAGAGATGTTCGACCCGCTCTGCCCCTCTGACCTGGTGCCGTTCCGAGTGGGGGACAAATGGACCGGGATGATCATTCAGTGCCTTGAGGACGGCCCCCGCCGGTTCTCCGAACTACGGGTCCCACTACGGAACGTCACATCCAAGGTGCTCACACAGTCCCTCCGGGCGCTGGAACGTGACGGCTTCATCGTCCGAACGGTCCGCTCCGGATCCGCCCGCCACGTCGAGTACGAACTCACGCCGCTCGGCCGGAGTCTCCTTGACCTGCTCGACGCGGCACGCACCTGGGCAGAGGCACACCTGGACGAACTCATCGACGCCCACGAAGCGCACCACCCGCCGAACGAGCCGGCCAACACGACCCCCTGCCCAAGGCCAGACACCTCATCTTGACCGAGACAGAATCTCCAGAAGCGTCTCAGAGGTCGTTTTCTCCCGGTGTTTCATCCTGGAATAGGTAGTTGATTGGTATTTGCCGGGTCGCGCCAGGAGACGGTGCTCTCGCCGGTGAGACG
>NZ_JBSFDG010000042.1:0-28379 GCF_053593775.1 Streptomyces sp. NPDC002092 | reverse complement strand
CCGTAACCGATGACCGCGACCTTGCGGCCCTGGATGATGGACAGGTCGGCGTCGGCGTCGTAGAACAGCTCGGCCACTTTGGGTTCTCTCCTTGAGTGCAGATGTTGCGTCCCACCGTATGACGGCGGGCGGAAACGAAGTCTCGGGGTCTCGGTATACGGGCGGCCGGTGTCACCCGGCCGCCTCAATACGTCGTTACGCCGACCGGTCGAGAGCGCGCAGCGACCGGTCCGTGATCGAGCGGGCGCCGCGGCCGATCGCGATCGTGCCGGACTGGACGAGCTCCTTGATGCCGTACGGCTCCAGCATCTTCAGCATGGCGGACAGCTTCTCGCTGCTGCCGGTGGCCTCGATCGTGACGGCCTCCGGGGAGACGTCGACGGTCTTGGCGCGGAACAGCTGGACGATCTCGACGATCTGGGAGCGCGTCTCGTTGTCGGCGCGCACCTTCACCAGGACGAGCTCGCGCTGAACGGCCTGCGACGGCTCCAGCTCGACGATCTTCAGCACGTTGACGAGCTTGTTGAGCTGCTTGGTCACCTGCTCGAGCGGGAGGTCCTCGACGCCCACGACGATGGTGATGCGGGAGATGTCGGGGTGCTCGGTGACGCCGACCGCGAGCGAGTCGATGTTGAAGCCGCGGCGGGAGAACAGGGCGGCGATCCGGGCCAGGATGCCCGGGGTGTTCTCCACCAGGACGGAGAGCGTGTGCTTGGACATGGTCTGGTTGCGTCTCTCTCGCTCAGTCGTCTTCGTTGTCGCCGAAGTCGGGGCGGACGTCCCGGGCGGCCATGATGGTGTCGTTCGAGGTGCCGGCGGCGACCATCGGCCACACCATCGCGTCCTCATGGACGATGAAGTCGATGACGACGGGGCGGTCGTTGATGGAGTTCGCCTCTTCGATGACCTTGTCGAGGTCGGCCGGGTCCTCGCAGCGGATCGCGTAGCAGCCCATGGCCTCCGACAGCTTCACGAAGTCGGGGACGCGGGTGCCGGCGCTGGGCTGCTTGCCGTCCGCCTCCGGGCCGGAGTGCAGCACGGTGTTGGAGTAGCGCTGGTTGTAGAAGAGGGTCTGCCACTGGCGGACCATCCCGAGGGCGCCGTTGTTGATGATGGCGACCTTGATCGGGATGTTGTTCAGGGCGCAGGTGGTGAGCTCCTGATTGGTCATCTGGAAGCAGCCGTCGCCGTCGATCGCCCAGACCGTCTGGTCCGGGGCGCCGGCCTTGGCGCCCATCGCGGCCGGGACCGCGTAGCCCATCGTTCCGGCACCGCCGGAGTTCAGCCAGGTGGCGGGCTTCTCGTACTGGATGTAGTGCGCGGCCCACATCTGGTGCTGGCCGACGCCCGCCGCGAAGATCGTGCCCTCCGGCGCGAGCTGCCCGATGCGCTCGATGACCTGCTGCGGGGACAGCTGGCCGTTCTCCGGGTGCTCGTAGCCCAGCGGGTAGGTCTCGCGCCAGCGGTTGAGGTCCTTCCACCATGCGGTGTAGTCGCCCTGGTTGCCCTCGCTGTGCTCCTTCTGGACGGCCTGGATCAGGTCGGCGAGGACTTCGCGCGCGTCCCCGACGATCGGCACGTCCGCGGCGCGGTTCTTGCCGATCTCGGCGGGGTCGATGTCGGCGTGGACGATCTTGGCGTACGGGGCGAAGCTGTCCAGCTTGCCGGTGACGCGGTCGTCGAAGCGGGCTCCGAGGGCGACGATCAGGTCGGCCTTCTGCAGCGCGGTGACGGCGGTGACCGCACCGTGCATGCCCGGCATTCCCACGTGCAGCGGGTGGCTGTCGGGGAATGCGCCGAGCGCCATCAGGGTGGTGGTGACGGGCGCTCCGGTGAGCTCGGCGAGAACCTTGAGCTCGGCGGTGGCGTGTGCCTTGATGACACCGCCGCCGACGTAGAGGACGGGCCGCTTCGCGGAGGTGATGAGCTTCGCGGCCTCGCGGATCTGCTTGGCGTGCGGCTTGGTCACCGGGCGGTAGCCGGGCAGGTCCATCACCGGCGGCCAGGAGAAGGTCGTCTGCGCCTGCAGCGCGTCCTTCGCGATGTCGACCAGGACCGGGCCGGGCCGGCCGGTGGAGGCGATGTGGAAGGCCTGCGCGATGACGCGCGGGATGTCCTCCGCCTTGGTGACCAGGAAGTTGTGCTTGGTGATCGGCATGGTGATGCCGACGATGTCCGCCTCCTGGAAGGCGTCCGTGCCGATCGCCTTGGACGCGACCTGCCCGGTGATCGCCACGAGCGGCACCGAGTCCATGTGCGCGTCGGCGATGGGGGTCACCAGGTTGGTGGCGCCCGGGCCGGAGGTGGCCATGCAGACGCCCACCTTGCCGGTGGCCTGCGCGTACCCCGTCGCCGCGTGGCCGGCCCCCTGCTCGTGGCGGACCAGGACGTGGCGCACCCGCGTGGAGTCCATCATCGGGTCGTACGCGGGAAGGATCGCACCGCCGGGAATGCCGAATACCGTGTCGGCCCCGACCTCCTCGAGAGAGCGGATGAGGGACTTCGCGCCCGTGACGTGCTCGGGTGCGGACTGCTGTCCTCCGGATCGGGGCCGCGGCTGCGGATGGGCCCCGGTGGCCTGCTCGGTCATCGTCAGTCTCTTCTCGATGCTGAGGGTTTTTGCGAGGTTTGTGCGGTGTTCAAGCGCTGCACGACTGGTGCCTGTGCAACAAAAAACCCCTCGTGCCGTAAGGCAAGCGAGGGGAGCGCGCCGGGTGTGGTCGCTGGGAGTTCCGGGTCGGTCCGGACATCGCCAGCTCAGCCGACGCGCTTTCCAAGTACGAGAATTCGGGTGCGCATGGCACAGACCCTCTCCCCGGCACGCACCACGTGTCAAGTGGGTGGGACGGGAGTCTCATTATGTGAGCGGAGTCCACTTCCGCCTCCCAGAACGGCGGGGACACCACCTGTGTACACCCCTGAACCACCTCCCGCGAACGCGGGCTCGATCGGTCCGTGCGGCACCGGATAGTGGCCGGAAGCAAGCGCCCGGCGCACCCGGTACTCGTCCAGCGGACCGGAGAACGCCATGCCCTGCCCGTGCGTGCACCCCATCGCGCGCAGCGCCACGACCTGTTCGGGCAGGTCCACGCCGTCGGCCACGGACTGCAGCCCGAGGTCGGTCGCGATCCGCAGCAGCCCACTGGTGATCTTGTGCAGCCGCGCCGACTCGACGACGCCCTCGACCAGGCTGCGGTCGAGTTTCAGCACGTCGACGGGGAGTCTGCGCAGTGCCGTGATCGCCGCGTGGCCGCTGCCGAAGCCGTCCAGGGCGATCCGGACGCCGAGTCTGCGCAGAGCGCCCAGGCGTCGCTCCAGTTCGTCCAGGGAGACCCGGGGGTCGGTGTCGGACAGCTCGATCACCAAGGAGCCGGACGGCAGCCCGTGCCGGGTCAGCAGGGCCTCGATCGAGCCGAGTGGCATCGAACGGTCGAGCAGCCGCCGGGCGCTCATCGGGACCGCCACGGGCACGGAGAGTCCGGTGCCGGTGCGCTCGGCGGCCTGCTCCACGGCCTCCTCCAGCATCCAGCGGCCGAGCTCGGCGGTCTTGTCGCTGTCCTCGGCGACCCGCAGGAACTCGGCCGGGGTGAACAGCACCCCCTGCGAGGACCGCCAGCGCGCCTGTGCCTCGACCGATGTGATCCGGCCGTCCTCCAGACAGACCACGGGCTGGTGCAGCAGCGCGAACTCGCCGTCGTGCAGGGCGGCACGCAGCCGCGTGGCCAGCTCCGCCTTGCGTACGACGTCCTGCTGCATCTGCGGGGCGTACAGCTCGACGCGGCCCTTGCCGGCCGCCTTGGCGCGGTACATGGCGAGGTCGGCGTTGCGCAGCAGTTCGCCCGCGCCGAGGCCGGGCTCGGCGAAGGCGACACCGATGGAGGCCGCCACCCGGACATCGTTGCCGTCGATGAGGTACGGCTGCGAGAGCGTGATCCTGAGGCGGTCGGCGAGCTCCAGGATGTGCCGTTCGCGCGCGGAGCGGTCCCGGGTGCCGTCCCCCGCGATCAGGGCCGCGAACTCGTCGCCGCCGAGCCGGGAGGCGGTGTCCCCGTGCCGTACCGCCTCCTGGAGTCTGCGCGCGGCCTGGACGAGCAGTTCGTCCCCGGCCTGGTGCCCGATCGTGTCGTTGACGGCCTTGAAGCCGTCGAGGTCGATGAAGAGGACGGCCGTGCCGCGCAGCGACACCCGGTCGGCGGCCCGGCGGCCCGACAGGGCCTGCTGGACGCGCTTGGTGAACAGGGCGCGGTTAGGCAGGTCGGTGAGCGGGTCGTGCTCGGCGTTGTGCTGCAGCTGGGCCTGCAGGCGCACTCTTTCGGTCACGTCACGGCTGTTGAAGATGAGGCCGCCGTGGTGGCGGTTGACCGTGGACTCGACGTTGAGCCAGCCGCCGTCGCCGGACCGGAAGCGGCACTCGATGCGCGTAGTGGGTTCCTCGAGCGGGCTGGCGGCGAGGAAGCGGCGCACCTCGTGCACCACGCAGCCCAGGTCCTCCGGGTGGATGAGATTGGCCAGTTCCGTACCCACGAGGTCCTCGGCGGGCCGTCCGTAGACCCCGGCGGCGGCCGGGGAGACGTAGCGGAGGATGCCGTTGGGCGCGGCGATCATGATGACGTCGCTGGAGCCCTGGACCAGGGAGCGGAAGTGGTTCTCCTTCTGGGCCAGCTCCTGGGTGAGGGTGATGTTGTCGAGCAGCATGATGCCCTGGCGCACCACGAGGGCGAGCACCACCGTGCCGCCGGTGAGGAGCACCACGCGGTCGACCCGGTGGCCGTTCAGGACGGTGTAGAGGATGCCGAGGGTGCACACGGCCGCGGCGAGATAGGGCGTGAGGGCGGCCAGGGAGCCGGCGATGGGCCGGGCGGCCGGATACCGGCTGTGATCACCTCCCTGCGGCGCCGGGTGGTGCTGGTGCGCTCCGCCCCGCTGGCCCGGCACGTGTTCGTGCACCACGCGCGTGTGCCCGTCGAGGTCGCACCGGTCGGCCTCGGACTGCCGGCCCTGCCGGGGCGCCGCCCAGGGGGCGTACGCGAGGAGCAGGGAGCCGGCGAACCAGCCCGCGTCGAGCAACTGGCCCGAGTGGTAGCTGTTGTGCAGCAACGGCGAGGTGAACAGGGCGTCGCACATCACCGTCAGGGCCAGCGCGCCGATGGCGGTGTTGACCGCCGTGCGGTTCACCGCGGAGCGCCTGAAGTGCAGCGCGAGCACCATGCTGACCAGGGCGATGTCCAGCAGCGGGTAGGCGAGCGACAGCGCGGTGTGCGCGACGCTCGGCCCGTCGAACTTGGCCGCCTGGGCGAGCGCGAGGCTCCACGACAGCGTGAGCAGCGAGCCGCCGATCAGCCAGGCGTCGAGGGCGAGGCACACCCAGCCGGCCTTCGTCACCGGCCGCTTGGCGAGCACCAGGAGCCCCACGATCGCGGGCGGCGCGAAGCACAGGAAGAACAGGTCGGCATAGCTGGGAGTGGGCACCTGCTCCCCCAGGACGACCTCGTACCACCCCCAGACCGCGTTGCCCAGGGCGGCCATGGCCGAGGAGAGGGCGAACAGCAGCCAGGCGGGTCGAAAGCGGACACGGCGGCTACGGGCGTACAGGAACAGCGACACGGCGGCGGTGCCGGCCGCGGCGCTCAGTCCGAAGTCACCCATGATCAGCGAGAGTTCGTCCGAACCCCAGCCGAACGCGGAACCGACGGCGTATCCCGCGCAGATCAGGGCCAGGACGAGTTGGGGGACCAGACCGGGTCCGCGGCCGGCGGCCGGCGGACGGGGTACCAGCGTCCCCGGCGAAGGCTGTACCCGCACCGCTGTGGCGAGGGTGGTCGTGGGGGGCGGGGGCGAACTCACCGGGCCCACCCGGTCCGCATCGCTCCCAGGTCCCGCGGCTCCCGGTGCGCTGGGTGCGCATGCCCCCGGCGGCTGTGCCTGCGGTGGTGATGGCTGTGACGGCAGCCGTGACTGCCGTGGTGACCGCGTCTGCGCGCGGCCGTACGCCAGAGTCGCCTCCGGCGGCCCCGTCGCGTCGGATCGCTCGCCCATAGGCCGTGCATCGCCCGTCGCCCCCCTCACAGTCTGAATGTCCATCCCCGGCGCCGAACGGTGCGGCGCAGCCCCTGCTCGGGACGATACACCAGTCTCGTCACTCAGGGACATAGTTCCTCTACGCTCCGTGACGACCAGCGGGAATGTGAGCACGGACCGCGTCCGCAAGGTTGCGGAGGGTACCGGAAGCGGATTACACGCCCGTTGCGCCCGTCGCGCGGAGCGCGCACGGGACGCTCAAGCCGTCGGGATCACGCGCCGTTTGCGCCTGTCGTAAGGATCACGTTGCGCAGCGGCTCCCGGTTCACGAACCGGGTCAGCTGATCCACCAGCAGTCGCTTGGCGCGCGGCAGGAACGCCGACGTGGGGCCGCCTACATGGGGGCTGATCAGGACGCCGGGCGCGCGCCACAGGGGGTGTTCGCGGGGCAGCGGCTCCGGGTCCGTGACGTCCAGTGCTGCGGTGATGCGGCCGCTCTCCACTTCGGCGAGCAGGGCCTTGGTGTCGACGACGGGGCCGCGGGAGACGTTCACGAGGAGTGCGCCGTCCTTCATCCGCGCGAGGAAGTCGGCGCCGGCCAGGCCTCGGGTGGCCTCGGTGAGGGGCGTGACGAGGACGACGACATCCGCCTGTGGCAGCAGGGCGGGCAGATCGGTGAGCGGATGCACCGGGCCGCGCGCCGTGGTGCGCTCAGAGCGCGCGACGCGCGCCACCCGCGCCACCTCGAACGGAACGAGCCGGTCCTCGATGGCGGATCCGATCGAGCCGTAGCCGACGATGAGGACGTTCTTGTCGGCCAGCGCGGGCCGGAAGCCGCCGAGCCACTCCCCGCGGACCTGGGCGCGCACGAAGTCGGGGACGCCGCGCAGCGAGGCGAGGATCAGCGTGAGCGCGAGCTCCGCGGTGCTCGCCTCGTGCACCCCGCGCGCGTTGCACACCTGCACGCCGGGACGCAGGTGCTTCAGCCCCGGCTCCAGGCTGTCGATGCCGGCCGTCAGGGTCTGTACGACCTGCACGCTGCTCAACGCGGGCAGGGGACGTACGCCCACGTCACTGGGCTTCATATAGGGGACGACGTAGTACACGCAGTCGGCGGGGTCCGCGGGGAAGTCGTCGGCACCGTCCCAGAAACGGTAGTTGAGGCCTTCGGGAAGCCCCTCGATGGTGTCGGGCGGGATCGAGAGCCACACGTCAGCAGTCATGTCAGGAGGCTATGTCAGGTTCATGGGAGCGCAGAGGTTAGGTTGGGGGGCCAGGAGAGGGAGGGTCACGAGCAGGTGGAGCGCAGGACGATCGGCGCGGGGGCACTCGCGGTGGGGGCCGTCGGACTCGGGTGCATGCCGATGAGCTGGGCGTACAGCGGGTCGCGGCAGCGGGGCGACGTGTCGCTCAGGGCGGTGCACCGGGCGCTGGACGCGGGCTCGACGCTCCTGGACACGGCCGACATGTACGGCCCGTTCACCAACGAGCTGCTGCTCGGGCGGGTGTTGAAGGAGCGCCGCCAGGACGCCTTCGTGTCGACGAAGGTCGGCCTGCTGGTGGGCGAGCAGCACATCGTGGCCAACGGCCGCCCCGGCTATGTGAAGCGCGCCTGCGACGCGTCCCTCAGGCGCCTGCAGACGGACGTCATCGACCTCTACCAGCTGCACCGCGAGGACCCGGAGGTCCCGGTGGAGGAGACGTGGGGCGCGATGGCGGAGCTCGTCCAGGCCGGAAAGGTAAGGGCGTTGGGGTGGTGCGCGGTGGGTGCCCGCGGCGGCCGGCGCTCCGGCGGCCGACTCCACGACGCGACGATCAGGCAACTGCAGCGCGTCCAGCAGGTGTTCCCGGTGAGCGCGGTGGAGGCCGAGCTGTCGGTGTGGTCGCCGGAGGCGCTGGAGTCGCTGCTGCCGTGGTGCGAGGCGCGTGACGTCGGCTTCCTGGCCGCGATGCCGCTCGGCAACGGCTTCCTGACCGGCACGCTCACCCCGGGCCAGGGCTTCGAACCGGACGACGTGCGGGCCCGCCACCCCCGTTTCACCGCGGAGATGATGGCCGCGAACCAGCCGATCGTGGCAGGCCTGCGCCGGGTCGCGGCCCGGCACGGCGACGAGGTCACGCCCGCCCAGGTGGCCCTGGCCTGGGTGCTGGCCCAGGGACGGCACGTGGTTCCGGTCCCGGGCACCAAACACGAGCACTGGGCGACGGAGAACGCCGCGTCCGCAGCACTCCGGCTGACCCCGGAGGACCTGGCCGAGGTGGCGGGGCTGCCGGGGGCGCGGGGGTCCTGGGACTGAAGCCGGCGGTTCCCGCCGAGACGACAGCCGGGAACCAGTTCATCGCACGGGATCCACAGGACATCACCCGGCGCCACGGCACCTAGTCGCACCGACCGGGGACGCTCTGGACTTGGTGCCGGCGCAAGCGCAGCACATGGTCCCGGTCACGGGGACCGAACAGGAGCGCGGGCAACGCAGAACGCCTGCTCCGCGCCGCGGACCGAAAGCGCATGGTGGTCGCGGGTGGAGATTCGGGATCCGTCGACCGGGAACCTGCGAGGCGCGAGCGGTGTAAGACAAGTAGAACCTGCTGCTGGACCGCCGCCGAAGGGACCAAGATCGTGCTACGACGAGCTGTGCCGGCCGTGCTGGCCACGACCGCACTCCTGCTGACGGCGGGCTGTTCCTCCGGCGGAGCGCCCGGGGGCGGCGGTGACAGAACGGGGCCGGGCACCGCGCACTCCTCCCCGTCCCAGCAGGCGGCCGAACAGGCCCCGCCCGCCAAGGGCTCCGTCAAGGTGCTGCGCACGGTCGCGACAGGCCTGAAGACCCCGTGGGGCCTCGCCCGGCTGCCCGGCGGGGGCCTGCTCGTCTCCTCCCGGGACGAGGGGACGATCACGAAGGTCGACGAGAACACCGGCAGGAAGACCGAGCTGGGCAAGGTCTCCGGGGTGTCGCCCGCCGGAGAGGGCGGCCTCCTCGGCATCGCGCTCTCCCCGGACTTCGCCGCGGACCGCATGATCTACGCGTACTTCACCTCGGCCTCGGACAACCGCATCGTCCGTCTGCTGTACGACGCGAAGAAGCCGGCCGGCGAACAGCTGGGCGCGCCGGACACGATCTTCAAGGGCATCCCCAAGGGCTACATCCACAACGGCGGCCGGATCGCCTTCGGCCCGGACAGGATGCTGTACGCGGGCACGGGCGAGAGCGGAAACCGGGGCCTGGCCCAGGACAGGAAGTCCCTGGGCGGCAAGATCCTCCGTCTCACTCCGGAGGGCGACCCGGCCCCCGGCAACCCCTTCCCGGACTCCCCCGTCTACACCTACGGTCATCGCAACGTTCAGGGCCTGGCCTGGGACCCCGAACAGCGCCTGTTCGCCTCGGAGTTCGGCCAGGACACCTGGGACGAGCTGAACGCGATCAAGCCGGGCGACGACTACGGCTGGCCGGACGCCGAGGGCAGGTCGTCCGACCCCGGGTACCACAACCCGATCGCCCAGTGGCACACGGCCGACGCCTCCCCCAGCGGCATCGCCTACGCCGAGGGCTCGATCTGGATGGCGGGTCTGAAGGGGCAGCGCCTGTGGCGCATCCCCCTGAAGGGCACGGCGGCCTCGGCCGATCCGCAGCCCTTCCTGCAGGGCAAGTACGGCCGTCTGCGGACCGTGGTCCCGGCCGGCGACGACAAGCTGTGGCTGACGACGAGCAACACGGACGGACGAGGAGACCCGAAGTCCGGCGACGACCGAATACTGGAGCTGCAGGTCCGCTGAGGAATCACTCCTCTGCAGCGACCGTCCCGTCCTCCTGCCGGGGCGGCCGTACGACGACCTTCCCGGACTCGAGGTCTATCGGCCCGCGTCCGGGGTCGTTGTCGCCGACGTCCTCGCGGGTCAGTTCCAGCCTCTTCTTCTCGTCGCGGGTGTGTTTGCGGCCGGGTGCGAAGAGTTCCTCGAAGACGTTGAACATCGCTTTCCCTTCAGCTGCTGAGTCATCCGGCGATCAGCCGGTCACCGTCCCCCGGCGGGAAGAGTCCCCGTCGATGCGCCACCGCCGCCGCCTCTCCCCTTCCTGAGACGCCGAGCTTGCCCAGAATGTTCGACACATGGACGCTCGCGGTCTTCGGGGAGATGAAGAGTTCCTCGGCTATCTGGCGGTTGGTGCGCCCGGCGGCGACCAGGCGCAGGACGTCGCGTTCCCGTCCGGTGAGGCCGAGCGCCTCCGCGGGGTCCGCGGGCCGCCGGTCCGGGACGCTCTTCAGGGCGAGGCGGGCCCGCTGGGCGAGCAGGGCGACGGCGTCGGCGAGGGGGCGGGCGCCGAGGTGGTCGGCGACCGCATGGGCCAGGCGCAGCAGTTCGGTGGCGCGGTCGCGCTCGTTGTCGCCGCCCGAGGCGAGCAGCGCCTCGGCCAGCCGGTGGCGGACGCGGGCGAGGTCGTAGGGGCGGTCCAGGGCTTCGAAACAGGTGACCACGTCCGACCAGGTGTCGATGGTGTCGCGGCCCTCGGCGCGGGCGAGTTCGGCGCGGACCCACTGTTCGTGGGCGAGCCAGATGGGGGTGTCGGTGGTGGTCCTCTTGACGGCCTCGCGGAGCCGTTCGAGGGCGTCGGCGCGGCCCTGTGCCGCCGCCGGCAGGCTCCGGGCGTCGGCCTCGGCGGTGGCGGCGGCCAGCAGCAGCGGCCAGCCGTAACGCTGGGTGCCGGGCGGGATGTCGGAGACCAGGGCGCGGGCGAGTTCGGCCCGGGCGTCGAGGAGGCGGCCCTCGCCGGCGGCCACGCCGATCTCGATGCGGGAGAGAGGGAGGGTGTGCTGCGGCATGGGATCGTGCGTGCCCAAGTAGTTTCGGGCCGCGGCGAGTTGGCGGGCGGCCTCGGGAAGGTCGCCGCGGCCGAGGGCGACGTGCGCGAGACAGCCGGCGCCGCCGCCCCGGGGCTTGGCGCCGTGCCCCACGCGCAGGGCGCCGGCCGCCGCGTCGGCGGCCTCGTCCCAGCGGCCCAGGGAGTAGAGCGCCTCGGAGAGGTTGGCCCACACCCAGGCCTCGGAGTCCAGCTGGCCGAACTTCCTGGTGTAGACGAGGCCTTCCTGGAGGAGGGCGACGGCTTCCCGGGTGCGGCCGACCGCGTCCAGTTCGGAGCCCAGATTGACGTAGGCGCGACCGGCGACGTACGAGACGCCCTCTTCCAGGGCCCGGTCCTTGACCTCGTGCATCTCGGCGAGGCCCGCCTCGACGGAACCCGCGTCGACCATCAGGCCGCCGTAGGTGAGGCGGGCGTTGAGCTCGATCTCGCGGGCGCCGACCATGCGCGCGTACTCGACGGCACGCTCGGCCGACGAGAGTGCCTCGGGGCCGGGTTCGTGGAGCATCGACCAGGCGGCGGCGGTGGAGAGCACCTCGGCGTGGACCTCGGACGGCGGCAGGCCGCGGACCAGCTCCTGGGCGGTGCCGAGTTCCTTCCAGCCGTCGCCGCGGGCCAGGGCCTGCACGAGACGGGAGCGCTGCACCCAGAACCAGGCGGCCCGCAGGGGGTCGTCCTCGTCCTCCAGGAGGTGCAGGGCCCGCTTGGTGATCTTCAGGGCGCGTTCGCGTTCCCCGGACAGCCGGCCGGCGACCGCGGCCTCGGCCATCAGGTCCAGATAGCGCAGGGGGGTGGTGGCCGGGTCACAGCCGCAGGGCGGGTAGACCTCGGTGTAGTCGATGGGGCGCAGCCGGTCCCGTACGTCCTCGGGGGCGGTGTCCCACAGCTCCATCGCCCGTTCCAGGAGCCGCAGTTGCTCGCTGTAGGCGTGGCGGCAGCGGGCCTCGACGGAGGCGGCCAGGACGGCGGGCAGGGCCTTGGCCGCGCTGTGGGCGTGGTACCAGTAGCTGGCCAGGCGCATGACGCGCTGGTCGGCGGGGACGAGCGCCGGGTCGGCCTCCAGGGCCTCGGCGTAGCGGCGGTTGAGGCGGGAGCGCTCGCCGGGCAGCAGGTCGTCGCTGACCGCCTCGCGGACCAGGGAGTGGCGGAAGCGGTAGCCGTCGCCGGCCGGCGTGGCCAGCAGGATGTTGGCGTTCACGGCGGCCCGTAGCGCCTCGATGAGGTCGTCCTCGGCGAGCCCGGCGACGGCGGCGAGCAGCCGGTACTCGACGGTGGAGCCGCCCTCGGCGACGATCCTGGCGACCCGCTGGGCGATCTCGGGCAGGCCCTCGACACGGACCAGGAGCAGATCGCGGAGGGAGTCGGTGAGGCCGGTGCCGCAGCCCTCGCTGGCGCAGACGGCGAGTTCCTCGACGAAGAAGGCGTTGCCGTCGGAGCGTTCGAAGATGTCGTCGACCTGGGTGGGGGCCGGTTCGGCGGCGAGGATGCCGGCGATCTGGCGGCCGACCTCCTCACGGTTGAAGCGGCCGAGTTCGACGCGGCGGACGGTGCGCAGCCGGTCGAGTTCCGCGAGCAGGGGGCGCAGCGGGTGACGGCGGTGGATGTCGTCGGCGCGGTAGGTGGCGAGGACGACCAGGCGGCCGGTGCGCAGGGTGCGGAAGAGGTACGCGAGGAGGTGGCGGGTGGAGGCGTCGGCCCAGTGCAGGTCCTCGAGGGCGACGACGACGGTCCGGTCGGCGGCGACGCGCTCCAGGACGCGGGCGGTGAGTTCGAAGAGGCGGGCCATGCCCTCCTCGTCGTGCCGCCCTCCGGAGGCTTCGCCCAGTTCGGGCAGGAGCCGGGTGAGCTCCTCCTCCTGGCCGGCGGCCGCGGCGGCGAGCTGGTCGGGCAGTTCGCGGCGCAGGGCGCGCAGGGCGGTGGAGAAGGGGGCGAAGGGCAGCCCGTCGGCGCCGATCTCGACACAGCCGCCGAGCGCGACGACGGCGCCCTGGCGGCAGGCCGCGGTGGCGAACTCCTCGATCAGCCGGGTCTTGCCGACCCCGGCCTCGCCGCCGATCAGGACGGCCTGGGGGGTGCCTGCGGCGGCTTGGGCGAGGGCGTCGTTCAGGGTGTCGAGTTCTTCTGTTCGGCCGACGAACACGGGGCTTACGGACCTGGTCTCCACGACGCCGAGCATCGCATGAGGGTCCGACAGCGCGGGAACGGTTTTCGTCCGGGGGCTGCCGCCCCCGGACTCCCGCTCCGGCCCCGAAGGGGCCTCGTCCTCAAGCGCCGGACCGGCTGGTTGCGGCCGGCCGGCGCTTGTCGCGCTCACGCCGCGCGGGCGGAGCGAAGCCGGCGAAGACCCCGGCTATGGCTGTCGTCCTCGGCGGCATGGCGGGTGGCCTCGTGGCGGGCGGCGCGGCGGACGCGGACGACCTCGCGGGCCAGCCGCTCCTGCTCGGCCTGGCGGATCAGATCGGCGGAGCGGTACTGGGAGATCTCGTACTCGTACATGGTGTGTCCCTTGTGAGAGGCGGTTTTCGGGCTTCGCTTGCTGCGATGCCTCAACCTTCGTCTCCAAGGGGGGTGCGCCACATCGGGAGAGTTCCGCATCTTGGGGCCCGCCTGGGGCCTTAGATGTGCGTGAGGGGCCTCAGGAGCTCCGTAAGGTGCTTACGGATGCCCTAAGACCCCTCAGGACCTGCGGTGATGCGGTGGTGGTTCAGCCGGTGGACGGCAGGCTGAGCAGGAGGTCGGTGTACTGCAGGACGGCCAGCAGCAGGCCGATGACGCCGAGCGCGACACCGCCCCAGGCGACCGACTTGATCCAGACCGGCTGCGGCTTGCCGGGGGCGCCGAAGGCGGGACGGGCGAGCACCACGACGCCGACGATCAGCGCGAGGAGCGCGAACGCGCCGCCCCAGAACGCGGTGGCCTTCCAGGCGTCGCCGTAGCCCTCCTTGAGGAGCTTGGCGACATTGGAGGACTGCGCGGTCTGCGCGTGCATCTGGCCGATGAGCGACTGGCGGGCGGAGGCGACGGTGCCGACCCAGCTGCCGGTCAGCGAGATGACGCCGAGCGCGGCGGAGACGACGGCCCCGGCGCCCTGGCCGACGACGGAGGGCTCCTGGTCGCCGCCGTCGCTCTCGACAAGGTCTGCCTCGGCGGTCGCCTCCTCGGGGGTCTCCTCGGCTGCGGTGGCGTCCACCGTCTCCTCGTCGGGCTTCACTGCGGCGGCCTCGGTCGTGCCGGCCTCGTCATCAATCTTGGTGGTTCCCATACCTCGCACCGTACGGACGCTGTCTGAGAGGTCTCTTAATGATCGTCGAAGCGATCGTGGAGGCCCCTTCTTACGGATCTTCACTCATCGTTGTGTGCGGCACGCGCGCGTACTGCGCGCCACTCCGGGGCGAGGATCGACCACACCTCCAGGTCGTGCCGCACCCCACCATAGGGGTGTGCCTGGCGCCGTACACCGTCGCGGGTCATTCCGAGGCGCCGGGCGACGTTCAGGCTGGGTACGTTCCCCGAGGCGGCGACCCATTCGATGCGGTGGATGCCGCGCTCCTCGACCACCCAGTCGATGAGCACCCGCATCGCCCGGGTGACCAGTCCGCGGCCCGTCGCCGCGGGCTCCAGCCAGCAGCCGACCTCGGCGTTCTGGGTCTCCGCGTCGAAGTTCAGCGTGAGCACGCCACCCACGAGCTTTCCGTCCAGCCGGATGCCGTGCAGCGAGCCGGTGTCGGCGGCGCGCATGTCGGCGTACCGCTGGAGCACCTCCCGCGCGGAGGGCACGTCGACGGCCTTGGAGCCGAAGGCGATGAACTGTCCGATGAAGTCCCGTCCGCGCTCCAGATGCGCCAGGAACTCCTCGGCGTGCCACGGCTCCAGGGGACGCAGTTCGGCGTCGTCACCCAGACGTATCGCGTACATCCTCGTCCTGTCCCTTCGCCAGTACGTCCGCCACCTCGGCGTCCGTCGCCGCGGCCAGCCTCTCATGGGCCGCGCGGGCCTCGGGCGGTTCGATGCTGATGCGGGGCAGGCGCCGGTCGAGCCAGCGGGGCAGCCACCAGTTGGCGCCGCCGAGCAGGTGCATGAGGGCCGGTACCAGCAGGGTGCGCAGCACGAAGGCGTCGAGGGCGACCGCGGAGGCGAGCGCGATGCCGAACATGGCGATCACCCGGTCGCCGCTGAGGACGAAGGCGAGGAAGACCGAGATCATGATGACCGCGGCGGAGTTGATCACCCGGCTGGTCTCGGCGAGCCCGACACGGACGGCGCGCCGGTTGTCGCCGGTCTCCAGCCACTCCTCGTACATCCGGCTGACCAGGAAGACCTGGTAGTCCATGGAGAGCCCGAAGAGGACCGACACCATGATCACGGGGAGGAAGGGCTCGATGGGACCCGCGCGGCCGAGGCCCAGCAGTTCGCTCCCCCAGCCCCACTGGAAGATCGCGACGACGACGCCGAAGGCGGCGGCGACCGCGGCGACGTTCATCGCGGCGGCCTTCACCGGGATGCCGATGGACCGGAAGGCGAGCAGCAGGAGCAGACAGCCGAGGCCGATGACGACACCCACGAACAGGGGCAGCTTGCCGACGATGACGGCGGCGAAGTCGTCGTAGCTCGCCGTCACACCGCCGACGTGCAGATCGAGCGAGGTGCCGGTCTCGGCACGCGGCAGCACCTCGGTGCGCAACCGGTCGACCAGGGCGCTGGTCTTCTGCGACTGGGGTGCCGACTCGGGGACGATCGTGAAGTAGGCGGTGTCGCCGCCGGTGTTGTAGGTCACCGGAGTCACCGATGCGACGCCCTCGGTGGTGCGGACGGTGGCGTCGAGGTTGTCGAGGGCGAGCTTGTCCTCGGCGCCGTCGACGCGCGTCACCACAGTCAGCGGGCCGTTCACCCCGGGCCCGAAACCGTCGGCGAGAAGGTCGTAGGCCTGCCTGGTGGTGGATGTCTTCGGGTCGTTGCCCTGGTCGGAGGTGCCCAGGTGGAGGGAGAGCGTGGGCAGCGCCAGGACGGTCATGACGGCCAGTGCGACGATGCCGAGCACCTTGGGGTGGCGCTCCACGAAGGCCGACCAGCGGTGGGCGAAGCCGGTCGGCAGCTCCGGTTGCGGCCCGTGCTCCTCCAGATGGCGCCGCTCGCGCCGGCTCAGGGCGCGCGGGCCGATGAAGGACAGCAGGGCGGGCAGCAGGGTGACGGAGGCCGCGACCGTCAGGACGACCGTCAGACAGGCGGCGATCGCGACGCCGTTGAGGAAGCTCAGCCTGAGGATCAGCATGCCCAGCAGGGCGATGCAAACCGTGGCACCCGCGAAGACCACGGCGCGTCCCGTGGTTGCCACTGCGCCGGTGACCGCCTCGGTGACGGACAGCCCGCGTTTGAGTCCGCGTCGGTGTCTGGTGACGATGAACAGCGCGTAGTCGATGCCGACGCCGAGCCCGATCAGCATGCCGAGCATGGGCGCGAAGTCGGCGACGGTCATGGCGTGCCCGAGCAGCACGATCGCGCCGTACGCGGTGCCGACGCTCACCAGCGCGGTCGCGATGGGCAGCATCGAGGCGGCGAGGGAGCCGAAGGCGAGGAACAGGACGGCGGCGGCGACGACCACGCCGACCACCTCGGCCAGGTGGCCGCCCGCGGACTCGGTGAGCGCTATGGCGCTGCCGCCGAGCTCCACCTGAAGACCGTCGGCCCGGGCCGCCTCGGCCGTACGTACGACGGCCTCTGCCTCGGGTTTCTTGATGTCCTCGGTCCGGTGGTCGAAGGTGATCGTGGCGTACGCGGTGTGCCCGTCGGCGCTGATCCGGCCCGTGCCCTGGCCGTCGTAGGGACCGGCGACGGACGCGATGCCCGGCAGGTCCGCGATCTTGTCCAGGGTCTCGGTCATCGTCTGTTCGACGTCGGCGGCGCGGACCGTGCCGGAGGTGGTGTGCCAGACGACGGTGTCGCTGTCGCCGCCGAACCCCGGGAATCCGTCCTGCAGCAGTTGCATGGCCCGGCCGGACTCGGTGCCGGGGACCTCGTAGTCGTTCGAGTACGCCGAGCCGGTGACGGCGGCTGCCGCGCTCACCCCGCCGAAGGCGAGGAGCCACAGCAGTACCGCGACGAGGCGGTGCCGAACACACCAACGCGCAAGGGCTGCCACGAACGTGCTCCCAGGTGGATTTGTGGATCTTTGACCGGGAACAGTCGTTCACAGGATGAACAGCCCGCAAAGAACGCATGAGCAATGCGAAGACCACTCTTGCAGGCAGAAGTGATCGTTTATGCCATTCGTGGACTTATTCACACGAGTGGGAGCCAGATCACAGGACAGTAACGAGAACTCTGTCACCTCATGGAAACCAGGTGCGGGGCGTCCACGAGGGCTGCTAGCTTCCGCGCGTCGACCGTCCCCGGCTCCTCGCCGACGACCGAAGAGGGTGCATTGTTTGAAGGTCCGACCGAGCTCCTACGCATCTCCTTCCACTACGAAGATCGCAAGGAGCCCGTTCACCGATGTCCGACACCAGGACCACGAACGACGACCTGACTGACCGCCTCACCCACCCCCGCCGGCCTCGCAGCAACCGCTACGACGTCCGCTGGACCGTCGAGAACCAGATGGGCCCGCACGCGCTGTGGCTGCTGGAGTGGCTGGCCCCAGCGCTCGGCCTGGAGGAGCTGCGCCCCGGCGCCCGCGTCCTCGACCTCGGCTGCGGCCGCGCGATGACGTCCGTCTTCCTCGCCAGGGAGTACGAGGTCCAGGTGACCGCGGCCGACCTGTGGGTGAAGCCCGACGAGAACGCCGTACGCATCGCCGAGGCGGGCGTAGCCGACCGGGTGCTGCCCATGCACGCCGAGGCCCACGACCTGCCGTTCGGCCAGGGCACGTTCGACGCGATCGTGTCCGTCGACGCGTACCAGTACTTCGGCACCGACGACCTGTATCTGCCCACGCTGACCCGGCTGTTGAAGCCCGGCGGCCGGATCGGGATCGTCGTACCGGCTCTTCGGCAGGAGCTGGAGGGCGACGAGCCGCCGGAGCACCTGAAGGAGTACTGGGAGAAGGACCCCGGTTTCTGGGCGTTCCACACCCCCGCGTGGTGGCGCCGCCTGTGGACCCGCAGCAGGGCCGTGGAGGTCGAGACGGCCGACTGGCTGGAGGACGGCTGGCGCGACTGGCTGCTGTGGAGCGAGGTGTGCGCCGAGGAGAGCTCCAGCGAGTTCATGGCGGACATGGCGCGCTGGTCGGTCGACCTCATGCACGCCGACGTCGGGCATCTGCTCGGCTTCGCGCGGATCGTGGGACGCCGACTGTGAGCTGACATGGGCCGGGGGCTGCGCCGGTGTACCGGCGCAGCCCCCGGGGCCGGCATGCTCAGCCCTCGCTGACGCCGAGCCTCTCCAGGATCAGCTCCTTGACGCGGGCCGCGTCGGCCTGGCCGCGGGTCGCCTTCATGACCGCGCCGACCAGGGCGCCGGCCGCGGCCACCTTGCCGCCGCGGATCTTGTCGGCGATGCCCGGGTTGCCGGCGATGGCCTCGTCGACCGCCGTACCCAGCGCCGAGTCGTCGGAGACGACCTTCAGACCGCGCTTGTCGACGACCTCGTCCGGGGTGCCCTCGCCCGCGAGAACGCCCTCGATGACCTGACGGGCCAGCTTGTCGTTCAGGTCACCGGAGTTGACCAGGGCGGTGACCCGGGCGACCTGCTCCGGCGTGATCGCCAGCTCGTCGAGCGAGGTGCCCGACTCGTTGGCGCTGCGCGCCAGCTCGCCCATCCACCACTTGCGGGCGGAGGCCGCGTCGGCACCGGCGTCGATCGTCGCGACGATCGGGTCCAGCGCTCCTGCGTTGAGGATCGCCTGCATGTCGGTGGCGGAGATGCCCCACTCGGCGAGCAGCCGGGTACGGCGGGCCAGCGGCATCTCGGGCAGCGCCGCCCGGATCTCCTCGACCCACTCGCGCGAGGGGGCCACCGGCACCAGGTCCGGCTCGGGGAAGTACCGGTAGTCCTCGGCCTCTTCCTTCACCCGGCCCGAAGTCGTCGACCCGGTGTCCTCGTGGAAGTGGCGGGTCTCCTGGACGATCGTGCCGCCGCTGTTCAGCACAGCCGCGTGCCGCTGGATCTCGAAACGGGCCGCACGCTCCACGGACCGCAGCGAGTTGACGTTCTTCGTCTCGGAGCGCGTACCGAACTTCTCGCTGCCCCTGGGCATCAGCGAGAGGTTCACGTCGCAGCGCATCTGCCCCATTTCCATGCGGGCTTCCGACACACCGAGCGCCTTGATGACCTCGCGCAGCTCACGGACGTACGCCTTGGCCACCTCGGGGGCACGGTCGCCCGCGCCGACGATCGGCTTGGTGACGATCTCGATGAGCGGGATGCCGGCCCGGTTGTAGTCGAGCAGCGAGTGCGAGGCGCCATGGATACGGCCGGTCGCGCCGCCCACATGGGTCGACTTGCCGGTGTCCTCCTCCATGTGGGCGCGCTCGATCTCCACGCGGAAGGTCTCGCCGTCCTCCAGCTGTACGTCGAGGTAGCCGTTGAAGGCGATCGGCTCGTCGTACTGGGAGGTCTGGAAGTTCTTCGGCATGTCCGGATAGAAGTAGTTCTTCCGGGCGAAGCGGCACCACTCGGCGATCTCGCAGTTCAGCGCGAGACCGATCTTGATCGCGGACTCGACGCCGGTCGCGTTGACGACCGGGAGCGAGCCGGGCAGGCCGAGGCAGGTGGGGCAGGTCTGCGTGTTGGCGTCCTGACCGAGTTCGGTCGAACAGCCGCAGAACATCTTGGTCTTGGTGCCGAGTTCGACATGGACCTCGAGGCCCATGACGGGGTCGTACGACGCCAGCGCGTCCTCGTACGACTCCAGGTCGGTCGTGGTGGTCACGGTGCTACTTCCCTCTCAGCCCAGCAGGACGTCGTCGTCGCCCAGCCGCTTCAGCTCGCGGTACAGGACGGCGAGACCGGTGACGATCCCGACGGCGGCCACGGTCGCGTCGATCAGCCGCAGCGTGTCCTGCTCGGAACGTGCCTTCTTGATCCGCTTGGCGACACCCAGCGCGCCGAAGGCGGTGGTGGCGATGGACACGTACGTACCGGACTTGGACTTCTTGAAGTCCTTGGCCTTGGTCAGTGTCTTGGTCACAGCGACGGAGCCTCCTCGAGGAGCGGGTGCCCCCACCTTTCCACGAAGGCGGCCTCGACGGCTGCGCCGACCTTGTAAAGACGGTCGTCCTTCAGCGCCGGAGCGATGATCTGCAGGCCGACCGGGAGGTTGTCCTCCGGGGCCAGACCGCACGGCAGCGACATGGCCGCGTTGCCCGCGAGGTTCGTGGGGATGGTGCACAGGTCGGCGAGGTACATCGCCATCGGGTCGTCGGCGCGCTCGCCGATCGGGAAGGCGGTGGTCGGGGTGGTCGGCGAGACGATGACGTCGACCTGCTCGAAGGCCTTCTCGAAGTCGCGCGTGATGAGCGTGCGGACCTTCTGGGCGGAGCCGTAGTAGGCGTCGTAGTAGCCGCTGGACAGGGCGTACGTGCCGAGCATGATGCGGCGCTTCACCTCGGGGCCGAAGCCCTCGGCGCGGGTGAGGGAGGTGACCTCCTCGGCGGAGTGCGTGCCGTCGTCGCCGGTCCGCAGGCCGTAGCGCAGGCCGTCGAAGCGGGCGAGGTTGGAGGAGCACTCGCTCGGCGCGATCAGGTAGTACGCCGACAGCGCGAGGTCGAAGGACGGGCAGTCCAGCTCGACGATCTCGGCGCCCAGTTCCTTCAGCAGCGCGACGGACTCGTCGAACCGCTGGATGACGCCGGCCTGGTAGCCCTCGCCGCGGAACTGCTTGACGACGCCGACGCGCATGCCCTCGACACTGCCGTTGCGGGCGGCCTCGACGACCGGCGGGACGGGGGCGTCGATGGACGTCGAGTCGAGCGGGTCGTGCCCGGCGATGACCTCGTGCAGCAGCGCCGCGTCCAGGACCGTACGGGCGCAGGGCCCGCCCTGGTCGAGGGAGGAGGAGAAGGCGACCATGCCGTAGCGGGAGACCGCTCCGTACGTCGGCTTCACGCCCACCGTGCCGGTGACGGCGGCCGGCTGGCGGATGGAGCCGCCGGTGTCGGTGCCGATGGCGAGGGGGGCCTGGAAGGAGGCGAGCGCGGCGGAGGAGCCGCCGCCGGAGCCGCCGGGGATGCGGGTGAGGTCCCACGGGTTGCCGGTGGGCCCGAAGGCGCTGTTCTCCGTCGACGACCCCATGGCGAACTCGTCCATGTTGGTCTTGCCGAGGATGACGACGTCGGCGGCCTTCAGCTTCTTGGTGAGGGTCGCGTCGTACGGCGGGATCCAGCCCTCGAGGATCTTCGAGCCGACGGTCGTCGGGATGCCCTCGGTGGTGAAGATGTCCTTGAGCGCGAGCGGCACACCGGCGAGCGGTCCGAGCTTCTCGCCCCGCTCCCGCTTCTCGTCGACGGCACGGGCCTGGGCCAGCGCACCCTCGCGGTCGACGTGCAGGAAGGCGTGCACCTTCTCGTCGACGGCCTCGATACGGGCCAGGTGGGCCTCGGTGACCTGGACGGCCGTGAGCTCGCCCGAGGCGATCTTCGCGGCGGTCTCGGCGGCCGTGAGCTTGATGATGTTGACGTTGTCCGTCATGGCGGTTAGTCCTCCCCCAGGATCTGCGGCACCTTGAAACGCTGCTGCTCCTGGGCCGGGGCGCCGGAGAGCGCCTGCTCGGGGGTGAGCGAGGGACGGACCTCGTCCTTGCGCATGACGTTCGTCAGCGGGAGCGGGTGCGAGGTCGGCGGTACGTCTTGGTCGGCGACCTCGCTGACGCGAGCCACCGCGCCGATGATGTCGTCCAGCTGTCCCGCGAAGTGTTCGAGCTCTTCGGGCTTCAGCTCCAGACGCGCCAGCCGGGCGAGGTGGGCGACCTCCTCGCGCGTGATGCCAGGCATGCAGCGTTCCTCTGGGGTGAGTGTGTGTGGTTTGGGGCTGGGGCCAATCCTATGGGGCGGGGGCCGATGACCGTGAAACGGTTTCCCGGACCCTACGCCCCATGGAGCCGTCCGCAGGTCAGCGGCGCCCGTCCCAGGCCTCGCTCTTCAGGAAGTGGTTGTCGTACAGCTCCTCCACTTCCAGCAGGCTTTCGGGGGTGACCTCGCCGAGGGCGATGCGCCGGAGATGGCGGAAGTACTCGAAGCGTTCGACGCCGGGCGTGAGGACGATGAGGAGGTCGGCGTCGGCACCGGGTACGGCGGCGAAGGCATGCGGCTTGCCCGGCGGGACGACGACGAGGTCCCCCGGCCCTGCGGTGACGACGTCCTCGCCGGAGAGGATCTCGGCGGCACCGTCGAGCAGGAAGAACATTTCGGCGGAGTTGTCGTGCCAGTGCGGTTTGGCGCCGTCCGCGCCGCCGATGAGGGTGACGCGCTGGGTGGAGAGCGCCCCGCCCGTCGAACTGCTGTCGGCCAGCAGCCTGACGGTGGTGGAAGCGAGTCCGACCACCTCGGCCTCGGCCTCGCGAACGATCACGGAGTCATCGAACTCCGGCACGAACAGCGACATTCCTGAATCCCCTTGTGACGACGGCACGGACCACGGACCTGATCGAACGAGGCAGCACAGCACACACCGCCGGGCCGGGCACGGCCCGCAGCCCGGCCCGCACGGGTGGGCCGGCGGGCGGACTACTCGTCGGTCGCCGCGGCCGGCAGGGCCGCGCGGGGCCGCTGCCAGCCCCGCGACCCCCGCGCCCGCAGCCACGCCGTCGTCTCCTCCGGCGGCATCGCGGCCGCGACCAGCCAGCCCTGTACGGCGTCGCAGCCGAGGTCGCGCAGTCGCTCCCAGGTCTCGTCGTCCTCGACGCCCTCCGCGACGACCAGCAGACCGAGGGAATGGGCGAGGTCGACCGTGCAGCGGACGATCTCCGCGTCCTCCGCGTCGACGGCGAGCCGGGCCACGAAGGAGCGGTCGATCTTCAACTCGCTCACCGGAAGCCGCCGCAGATGCACCAGGGAGGAGTAGCCGGTGCCGAAGTCGTCCAGGGACATCTTCACGCCGTGTCCGGTGAGGCCGGCCAGTGTGTCGGCGGCACGCTGGGGGTCCTCGAGCAGGACGTGTTCCGTTATCTCCAGTTGGAGCGCTCCCGCCGGGACTCCGTGCCGGGCCAGTCGGGCGGCGACGGAGCCCGCGAAACCGGGGGTGTGGACGTCACGCGGGGAGACGTTGACCGCGACCGGCACATGCAGGCCCTGGGCCCGCCACCGGGCCACCTGCGCCAGCGCCGTCTCCAGGACGTACTCCGTGAGATGGGGCATCAGCCCCGAGGACTCGGCGATCGCTATGAACTCGTCCGGCGGCACCTTCCCGCGCTCGGGATGCACCCACCGGACCAGGGCCTCCAGGCCCGCGACCTGGCCGTCGAAGCGGACCTTGGGCTGGTAGTGCAGCTGCACCTCGTGCGCGTCCAGCGCCCGGCGCAGATCGCCGAGGAGGCCCAGCCGGTCCGGTGTGTTGGAGTCCCGCTTGGACTCGTACACCTCGACGCCCGTACGGTCCCGCTTCGCCTGGTACATCGCCACGTCCGCCCGCCGCAGCAGCCCCTCGGCATCGAGCGCGTGGTCCGGGAAGACGGCGACACCCGCGCTGGCCTCCAGGACGAGGGTGAGCCCGTCGAGGTCGAGCGGGGAGCTGAGCGCGGCGACGAGGCTCCGGGCGACCCGGGTAGCGGAGGTCGTGGAGTCGGCGACCGGGAGTAAAACGGCGAACTCGTCACCGCCGAGCCGCGCGGCCTCCGCTCCGCGGGGCAGGGCGAGGCGCAGCCGGTCGGCTATCTGCAGGAGCAGCCGGTCACCGGCGAGGTGCCCCAGGGTGTCGTTGACCGAGCGGAAGCGGTCGAGGTCGATCAGCATCAGGGCGGCGCGGGCGCCGATGCGTTCGGCGTCGTCCAGCGCGGTCCAGATGCGCTCGAGGAGCCACTGCCGGTTGGGCAGCCCGGTCAGCGGGTCGCGCAGCTGCTCCTCGGCCCGGGCCCGGGCTATCCACAGGGTGGAGTCGAGGGCGATCAGCGGGATGGCGAACAGCGGCAGCAGCACCGGCTGGGCGACGGCCACCACGCAGACCAGCGGGGCGATGCCGAGCAGCGCGACCGCGACCAGGCCCTGTCTGGCCAGGGCGGTGCGGGCGACGGTGGGCAGTCCGCCGTGGCGCGGGGCGTGCAGGTACCACAGGAGGGTGCGGGTGACCAGGAGGTAGGCAACGGCGACCAGCATCACCTCGGGCGCGGTGTAGGGGGTCCAGGTGTCGGGGCTCCAGGGCTTCTCCACGGACGGCACGCGTCCGAAGGCACCCAGCACCAGCGCTCCGGCTCCGATGCCGAGGATGTCCACCGAGCCGTGCAGCACGCCCTGGCGCCAGCGGTTGCGCCGGGCTATACCGACCAGCACGACCACGGTGAGGCTGACCATTCCGGCGGGCACCCAGCCGTAGAGCAGCAGGACGGCGAGGGTGAGGGCGGCGCCCGAGCCGGTGCCGCCCCACCAGCGGGAGCGGCCGAGCATGACCAGGTGGCCGACGATGATGCCGGTGAGCACGGCGAAGGACCAGCCGACGGTGCCGGCCGGGAAGAGCGCTTGGGTCCCGGTGAAGCCGCGGTAGAAGCCGGCGCCGAGGACGAAGGCCGCCGCCGCGACGACCGCCGCGGGCAGTGCGGGCCAGGACATGTGCCGTTCGTGTTCGGGGTCCGGCAGTCCGGGAGGGTGGTCGGCGGTGAGGTGCGGGGCGCGCCCGTCCGACACGGTGTACTGTCCGGTGGCGCGCCCCTGAGCACCCGGACGCTCCGAAGGCCGCCCGGCCCACCGGCTCGCCCGCCATGCGCCGGTGACCCGGCGCAGCCGTGAGTCAGGGGCGGCGCTCTCGGTCGGTTCCATTCCCGTCCCTCTCACAGCCGGCGGTGCCCACGCCACGCGGCCCGTCATCCATCAACGGCACCGCGTTGGAAAACCCTTCCCCTTGCCCGTCAGGAGCAAGGGGTTGCCCCAACCGCAGCTGGGCACGGCAGGCGCACACCTCAACAGTAGGCCGCAGAAGGCTTCCACGGGCAGCGGTCGTAGACGGTTGCCCGAATGCACCCCGGCCACCCGTATGCATCTGGTATGCGCCGATCGGGTGGCCTTCAACCGCTATTCCGCTGTGGGAAGCGCAACTTCGGCCGCCGCGTCCGGTCCCTGTTCCAGCAGGACGTTGAAGCCCTCCTCGTTCAGGACGGGCACTTTGACCTGCATCGCCTTGTCATATTTCGACCCAGGATTGTCACCTACGACCACGAAGGATGTCTTCTTCGAAACGGAACCGGTTACTTTCGCTCCGCGGCTCTGCAGGGCCTCCTTCGCGCCGTCGCGGGTGAAGTGCTCGAGAGTGCCGGTGACCACGACCGTCAGCCCTTCGAGCGGGCGCGGGCCCTCGTCCTCGCCCGAGCTCTCCTCCTCCATGCGCACGCCCGCGGCGCGCCACTTGCGGAGGATCTCCTGGTGCCACTCCTCGGCGAACCATTCCTTGAGGGAGGCGGCGATGATTGCGCCGACGCCGTCGGTGTTCGCCAGCTCCTCCTCGGTGGCCTGCTCGATGCGCTCGATCGACCGGAACTCACGGGCCAGCGCCTCGGCGGCGACCGGGCCGACGTGACGGATCGACAGGCCCGTGAGGATGCGGGCGAGCGGGCGCTCCTTGGCCGCGGCGATGTTCTCCAGCATGGCAACCGCGTTCTTCTTCGGCTCGCCCTGCTGGTTGGCGAAGACGGTGGCGACCTTCTCCTCGCCGGTCTTCGGATCGCGCTTGGGCAGCCCGCTGTCCTGGTCGAGGACGTACGCCTTGATGGGCAGCAGCCGTTCGATCGTGAGGTCGAACAGGTCGCCCTCGTCCACGAGGGGCGGGTCCTCGGGCTCCAGCGGCTTGGTGAGCGCGGCCGCGGCGACATAGCCGAAGTGCTCGATGTCCAGTGCCTTGCGGCCCGCCAGATAGAACAGCCGCTCGCGCAACTGGGCCGGGCAGGTGCGGGCGTTGGGGCAGCGCAGGTCGACGTCGCCCTCCTTCATCGGCCGAAGCGCCGTACCGCACTCGGGGCACTCGGCCGGCATCACGAACTCGCGCTCGCTGCCGTCGCGCAGGTCGACGACCGGGCCGAGGATCTCCGGGATGACGTCACCCGCCTTGCGCAGCACCACCGTGTCGCCGATGAGGACGCCCTTGGCCTTGACGACGTCCTGGTTGTGCAGGGTGGCGAACTCGACCTCGGAGCCGGCCACCGTGACCGGTTCGACCTGGGCGTACGGAGTGACCCGGCCCGTGCGGCCCACGCCCACGCGGATGTTGATGAGCTTGGTGTTGACCTCCTCCGGCGCGTACTTGTACGCGATCGCCCAGCGCGGGGCCCGGGAGGTGGAGCCGAGCCGTCCCTGGAGCGGGATCTCGTCCAGCTTGACGACCACTCCGTCGATCTCGTGCTCCACGGAATGGCGGTTCTCGCCGTAGTGGGCGATGAACTCCCGTACGCCGTCGAGCCCGTCGACCACCTTGTTGTGCCGGGAGGTGGGCAGGCCCCAGGTCTTGAGGAGGTCGTAGGCCTGGGAGAGGCGGGCGAGGCCCTCGAAGCCCTCCAGGGCGCCGATGCCGTGGACGACCATGTGGAGCGGGCGGGTGGCGGTGACGCGGGGGTCCTTCTGGCGCAGTGAACCGGCCGCCGCGTTGCGCGGGTTGGCGAAGGGCTTGTCACCGGCCTCCACCAGGCGGGCGTTGAGCTCCTCGAACTTCTCCATCGGGAAGTAGACCTCGCCGCGGATCTCCACGAGGTCGGGGACGCGATCACCGCCCAGCCTGTCCGGAATCTCCGCGATCGTACGGACATTGGGGGTGATGTCCTCGCCCGTACGGCCGTCGCCGCGGGTCGCCGCGCGCGTGAGGCGGCCCCGCTCAAAGGTGAGGTTGACGGCGAGGCCGTCGACCTTGAGCTCGCACAGGAGGTGGTAGCCGGACCCGCCGACGTCCCTGGCGACGCGCTCGGCCCAGGCGGCCAGCTCCTCGTCGCTGAAGGCGTTGTCCAGGGAGAGCATGCGGGAGCGGTGCTCGACGGAGGTGAACTCCGTCTCGTACGCCCCCGCGACCTTCTGGGTCGGGGAGTCCGGCGTGCGCAGCTCGGAGTACTCCTCCTCCAGCGCCTCCAGCGAACGCAGGAGCTTGTCGAACTCCGCGTCGCTGATGACCGGGGCGTCCTTCACGTAGTACCGGAAGCGGTGCTCCTCGATCTGCTCAGCGAGCTTCGCGTGCTTCTCCCGTGCCTCGGCGGGCACCGTCGTCTCCGCTTGCTTGTCGCCGGCCACCGTGTTGTCCTCCCGTTACTCTGGGTTGTCCGCGAGGGATCTCGCCGCCCGGACGCAGTGGGCGAGGGCCTTGCGTGCGTAGTCCGGGGAGGCCCCCGCGAGTCCGCACGACGGTGTGAGGGTGACCGCCTCCGCGAGAAGTCCCGGTTGCAGCCCCAGCCTGCGCCACAGCGTCCTGACACCCATGACGCTACCGGCAGGGTCTGACAATGGGCCGTCCGTGCCCGGTACGACACCTGCGAAGAGCCGGGTACCTGCTTCCACCGCCTCTCCGATCGTGTCGTCGTCACGCTCGGTGAGGAGCGAGAAGTCGAAGGAGACCGCCGCCGCGCCCGCCCTTCGCAGCAGGGCGAACGGGACGTCCGGTGCGCAGGAGTGGACCACGGTGGGGCCGTCGCTGTGAACCCCGAGGACATCGCGGAGGGTGGCCTCGACGAGCTGGCGGTCGACGGCGCGGTGGGTGCGGTAGCCGCTGGCGGACTTGACCTGGCCGCGCAGGACGGCGGTGAGGGAGGGTTCGTCGAGCTGGAGGACGAGGTGGGCGCCGGGGATGCGGCGCCGCAGCTCGGCGAGGTGCAGGCGGATTCCCTCGGTGAGGGAGGCGGCGAGGTCGCGGCAGGCGCCGGGGTCGGAGAGGGCCGCCTCGCCGTTCTTCAGCTCCAGGGCGGCGGCGAGGGTCCAGGGGCCGACCGCCTGCACCTTGAGGGGGCCCTCGTAGCCCTGCGTGAACTCCTCGATCGCGTCGAGGTCCTCCCCGAGCCATGACCTGGCCCGCTTGGTGTCGCGGCCCGGGCGGTCGCCGATGCGCCAGCCGCTGGGTTCCACGCGGGCGTACAGCTCGACGAGCATTCCTGCGGTTCTGCCGATCATGTCGGCGCCGGGGCCGCGGGCCGGGAGCTCGGGCAGGTGGGGGAAGTCCTCGAAGGTCCCGGTGACGGTTTTGGCCGTCTCGCGGGCGTCGCCGCCGGGCATGGATCCGATGCCGGTGGCGGGGCCGAAGGAAAGGTCTGCGTTCACATGTGCAGCCTATGTTTCTCGCCCCCGCCGCCCCTACCCGTCCCGACCCGGGGGGCCAGCCCCCGGACCCCCGCTCCTCAAACGCCGGAGGGGCTGGATTCGGCTCAGCCCATTCCAGCCCGTCCGGCGTTTGAGGACGAGGCCG
>NZ_JBSFDG010000041.1:0-30190 GCF_053593775.1 Streptomyces sp. NPDC002092 | reverse complement strand
GCTACCTCACCCCGCTGGAGACCCGGCAGCGACACGAGCAGGAACACGCCCTCGCAGCGTAAGCATCGAGTGTCCAGCATCACGGGGGAACTTCATCGTCCTCGACGATGCCGGCTACGACGTGACGGACTTCCAGGAGCTGATCCGCACGGGCCGCAACCATCAGCTTGCCGGGCATCATGAAGCGGCGCTGGAGGCGTTCGAGCTGGCACTGCTGCTGGTCCGCGGTCCGGTTCTCGACGGCATGGCCGAGGGCCCGGCACTCTCCGCGTTCAGTACGTGGGTGGAGGCAGAACAGCTGGACTGTCTGGAACTGTCCGTCGAGTCCCGTACCGCGCTGGGCCGGCACCGGGAGGTGATCAGCCTGCTCGACGGGCTGATCACGCAGTATCCGTTCCGGGAGTCGTTCTACCGGCAGCTCATGCTGGTGCTGTACCGCTCCGAGCGGCAGGCCGAGGCCCTGCGCGTCTACCGGCGTGCGCAACAGGTGCTGCGCGCCGAGCTGGGCCTGGAGCCGTGCCGGTCGTTGCGTCGGCTGCACCAGGCGATCCTCGCCTCCGACCGGCTCCTCGACCTGCCCATGGCGGTCTGACCATGCGGCGCGCGGACCGCGAGGTCTGGCTCAGAAGCTTCCATCCGAGCCCCGACGCCGCCTCGGAACTCGTCTGCTTCCCCCACGCGGGCGGCTCGGCAGCCGCCTGGCACGGCCTGTCCGCTGCCCTTTCCCCGGAGGTCGAGGTGCTGGCGGTCCAGTACCCCGGGCGGCACGACCGTCATCGCGAGGCTCCGGTCGGCGACCTGCACACGCTCGCCGACCGGATTTGCGAGGCGCTGGGCCCTGCGGATCGCCCCAGGGCCTTTCTCGGTCACAGCATGGGGGCGTCGCTCGCCTACGAGGCCGCCGTACGCCTCGCCGCCGGTTCAGTGGACGGCCCCACCGCGCTGGTCGTGTCGGGACGCCGCGCGCCCTCCCGGCCCAGATCCACGGGGGACCGGCTGATGGACGACGGCGCCCTCGTCGCCAAGATGCGGGCCCTGGGCGGCACCGGAGCGGCGCTGCTGGACGACGAGGAGATGCTCGGCATGATCCTGCCCGCGCTGCGCGGCGACTACCGCGCCCTCGCCTCCTACGAACCCACGCCGGGCAGACGACTGTCCTGTCCGGTGCTGGCCCTCACCGGCGACCAGGACACCGAGGCGTCCGTCCAGGACGTGGCGGCCTGGCAGCACCACACATCGGGCCGTTTCCGACTGCGTGTGTTCGAAGGCGGCCACTTCTTTCTGACCGACCATCTGGCGGCCGTGGCCGACCTCGTCCGTGCCTTGTCACCGGCAGGCGTATGGCCCTCCGGTTCCGTGACCGCCTGAAGCGTCGGCCTCAGCCCGACAAGGCCACGATCCGGGCCAGTTCGGCTCGTGAGTTGACACCCAGCTTGCTGTAGATCCGGGTGAGATGGGCGTCCACGGTCCGGGGACTCACGCGCAGCTCGTCCGCGATCTCCCGCGACTTGCGACCCTCCCCGGCGAGCTCCGCCACCTCGCGCTCGCGCAGGGTGAGTTCGGCGAGCAGATGCTCGGTCCGTGTCCCGGTGCTGCGATCGGCCGCACGCGCCAGCTCCTTGGCGCGTGCTGCCGTCGGGCTGTTGCCGCCGAAGAGCTCGAACGCTTCCCGGTAGCGCTGTGCGGCCTCCTTGGTGAGTCCCTGGCTCATCAGCGCGTGGCCGTGGGCCAGCATGGCGTGTCCCTGCTGCTCTGCGAGGCCGACTGCTGTCGCGGCCTCCGTCGCGTGATCGGCCCACTCCTGGATGCTGTCCGTGTCCATGCCGCTCTGCACAGCTGCGGCGGCCAGCAACTCGTACCCTCGTGCCGCGAGGACGGCGACGGGCTCGGAGACCCGCCAGGCCTCCTTCCTGGGCAGGAGCAGGGCCAGCGCCGAAGGCCCGTCGCCCGCCGTCAGATAGGACTCGGCCATCAGGAGCGCGTTGAGGGGCGTGCGCGACGCGGCGAGCGGCTCACCGGTCGGCGGACGGCGTGCCGTCCGGGTGGCCGTGCGGCCCAGCTGTGCCCAGGCGGCCGCGGTGATCGCGTCCGAGAGACCGACGTGATCGGCGCGTCCGGCGGCCTTGGCCAGCACTCTGCCCTCCTGAGCTGTGTGCAGCGCGTCGGCCATGTGCCCCGCCTGGTAGTGCGCGTACGCGAGAGTGTCGAGGAGCGGTGGCAGGAGGTAGGCGTCCCCCCGTTCCCGTACAGCGCTCAGTGCGCGCTCTCCGTGTCCGCACGCGCGGTCGTACCAGCCCATGAGCGCTTCGGACCAGCTGAGGACGAGCAGGTAGACGGACTCCTGGTCGCCGGCCGGCCCGCCGTCGTCGAGTTCGTCGAACACCTGCGCACTGGCGTTCAGCGCCTGCTCAGCAGAGCAGGTGTCACCGGCGAGGACGGCGCACAGACCGCGCAGCGCGAAGCCCCCCGCCATGGTGTCGGGGGCCGCACCGGCGGTCTGCCGTACCAGCGCCTCCGCGTCGGCCCGGGCCGGTACCTGCCCCGACAGGACCTTGACCACCTGTTGTTGGACATGAAGGAGGGCGGTGGCGTCGCGGTCCATGGCTGTGTCCGAGCCGAGTTCCGCTCCGATGAAGGCCTGGGCCTCCTCGTCCCGGCCAAGCGCGGCCAGCACGCCGGACAGTAGGGTCACGGCGGCAAGCCGGGGGGTGTCACCGTTCGGACCGGCCGGGATGTCCCGGGCCAGGGCGAGGACCCCCTCGGCGTCGCCGTCTGCGGTGAGGGCCAGCACGACCGACCGCCACAGTTCGAGGCCGATCGCCTCGCCCCCAGGGCTCGGACGCGCGGTGCGGCGCACCCGCAGGGCGACCGTCAGCCTGCGCGCGGCGTCCGCGGAGTTGCCCAGATGCAGTGCCGTACGCGTGGCGGTCGCGAGCACCCTCAGGTCCGATGCCCCGGCCGTGGATCCGGAGCGTGCGATGTGCGGGGCGAGTTCGGTGGCTGGTACGCCCAGTGCGGAGAGCCTGCTGAGCGCCCTGCGGTGGGCGCCGGCCCGCCAGCAGGCGTCCGCCGCCGTGTACAGGCAGTTCCTCAGCAGCGGGTGACGAAAGGACAGCAGGCCCGGGCCCCCCGCTGGCCGTATCAGGTCGCGCTGCCGCAGTGCGCCGAGGACCGAGCAGGCCTGGTCACGGCTGATTCCGGCGACCTCGGCGACGGAGTCCACGTCGAAGGGGTCGCCGAGGACCGCTGCCGCGTTGGCGACGGTGCGCGCCTTGTCGTCGAGAAGGGTGGTCTCGGCGAGCAGCCGTGCGCCGAACCCGGCGCGGGTCCAGATGTCCAGCGGGTCGTCCGACCGGCGTGCCGATGCCAGGGCCGAGAGGTAGAGGGGGTTGCCACAGCTCTGTTCCTGCAATGCGGCGAGAGCCGGGTCGTCGGGCGTCGTGTGGAGCAGTTCGGCGCTCTGTTCGAGAGAGAGAGCGGGCAGTTCGATGGACCGGATGGCGCCTTGTTCCATGCCGTGTCGCAGCGCCGCCCGTAATTCGACCGGCGCCTGCCTCGGCCGGTGTGCGACGACGAGACCAAGGCCTCCCTCGACCGGCCAGCGCACCAGCATGTCCAGGAGCTCGGCCGAGCAGGGGTCGGCCCAGTGGCAGTCGTCGAGAGCAATCAGCATCCCGCCGTTCGCCTGGGCCAGGCAGTCCGCCAGGAGCCGACGCAGTTCGGCGTAGAAGTTGCAGCGTCGGGTGAAGTCGTTCGCGTCCTCGGCCGTGGGACCGGCCGCCAGAGCCGTGATCAGCGCGGCGGCCTGGGGGACCTCCGCTCCCGAGCCGTCCTGCGCCCGCCAGGTGGTGAGCGCCTGGATGAAGGGGTGGAACGGCACACCCCGTTCGGCCTCCGCACAGCGGCCGCGCAGCACTGTCAACCCCTGCCCCACCGCCCGGTGGGCGACGGCGGTGAGCAACCGGGTCTTGCCGGCTCCCGGATCGCCTGCCAGCTCAATCGCCATGGAGCCCCCGGCGCTCGCCGCCTCGACCGCGCGCAGAAGTCCGTGCAGTTCTTCGCTGCGAACCGTGCTGTGTTCAACCGTTCCGATACTGGTGACGGTCATCCGTCAAGTCCCTTTCCCCCGGTTTCGGTTCCCTCGTCCCCGCGCCTGGCCAGACCGGGAAGAGCGGTGGCCCGCCTTCAGCGTAAGAGAGCCCGGGAGAGGCCAGCCGGCCTGTAACAGAAGGTTCATCAAGCACCCATCGGTCTTTCAGCAGCCAGCGGAGCCCACCCGCTTGGGCGAGTTGGCCGGAAAAGATCGGCGGCGCGTGAGCCTTAGCGGTGCTTTAGAGAGGCGGCCGAGCCTGGTGCTCCGCCGGTGGCCCCGCATCCGGTGAGCGTCGTCCCGCATACGAACGAGGAGCCGCCCGTGCCCGCACCCGACCACGTGCCCGCTCTCCGCCTCCCTCCGTCCCGTTCACGGTCGTGGTTGTCCGGGACCCGGCGCATCCCGATCGGTGATCTCACGGAGATCCTGGTCGACCTGGCCGAGGGTGAGTTGATCGTCCGTCAGCTCGACCTGGTGGTCGCCGGCGCCCACCGTCATCTGCGCCTGGTCCGCGAGTACCGCAGTCTCCGGCGGAGCGAGGAAGGCTTCGGCCCGGGCTGGACGTTCTCCACGGGCCTGGAACAGGCACCCGACCTCTCCTCGGAACCCCTGACCGTCACGGACGGCCAAGGACGGGTCACCGTGCTGCACCGTGACCGTGAGGGGCGGATCGTCAAGACGCTCGACCCGCTCGGCGCGGAGGCGGCGTCGTACGCGTACGACACCGTGGGTCGGCTCGTGCGGCACAGCCATGCCTCCGGACTGGTCACGGAGTTCGTGTGGGACGCCGAGGACCGGCTGGCGGCCCTGACCGTCGCGAACAGCGAGACCCTTCGGTTCTCCTATGACGGCATGTACGCGATCTCCGAGATCGACTGGACGGGCCCCGGGCGCAGGCTGCGTCTCGACTTCTCCTACGGTGACGGACATACGGTCGTCGTGGGCCCCGAGGGCCGCCGTACGATTCACTCCTTCGACGCTCAGCGCCGACCGATCGCCGTGACCGATCCGCTCGGCAACGAGATCCGGCAGGGCTGGGATGCGGACGGCAACCCGGTGTCGCTCACCGACGCGCTGGGCGCGGTTCTCACCCGGACCTATGACCACGAAGGCCGTCCCACCGGCCTGATCCTGCCGACCTCGGCGCGCTCCATCCTGGTCTACGGCGATCCGGCTCATCCCGGCCTGCCCACCGTGCTGCGCGACCCGGCAGGCAACGAACTGCTCCTCGCCTACGACGGCGCCGGCCGGCTGCGGGAGACCCGGACGCCCGGCCGGGACGGCGTCCTGGACACACGGACCTACCATCCGGGGAACGGCAGACTCGCGACTCTGGTCGACGGCAACGGCGCCGTCACCGCCTTCGTCCACGACGCGGACGGCAACCTGACCGAAGTCGTCCCGCCCGCCCCCCTCGGCCGGACCGTGTTCCGCTACGACGAGCTGTCCCGGATCACCCAGGTGATCAGCGGCAACGGCCGGCGCACCGGATACCGTACGGATCCGGCGGGCCGGCTCGCCGAGGTCACTGACGAGGGCTCGGGACGAACCCTGATCTCGCTCTCCTATGACGAACTGGGGCAGGTGGTCCGTAAGTCGGGCCCCGGATGGTCGTACGACTTCGGCTGGACGAGCACGGCGGGCGGCAGCCGGCTGGTGTCGGCAACGCGTACGGCCGGGGCGGAACGGGAGGAGGTCCGTGCCGCCTATGACGAGGAAGGCGCGATCACCTCTCTGGCGACCGCCGCGGGGACGACGCGCTACACCTACGACGCCGCTGGTCGCCCGACGTCCGTCGTGACACCGGCGGGCCGTACGGCACGGCTCACCCATGACGCGGCCGGCCGGCTCACCGGTGTGGACTTCGGCCGGGGCACGCAGGAGATCGGCTACGACGCCTCCGGCCGCAGGACCGCGCTCACGGTCCGGGATGCGGCGGGCCACAGACTGCTCGGCCTCGAGTACGGCTATGCCTCGGGCGGCGGCGCGGACACCGACGTCCTGCGCTCGACGGTGCTCGACGGCGAGTTCACCGGCTTCGCCTACGACGGGCTGAAACGGCTGGCACGCGCCGGGGACACCGTGTTCGCGTACGACGACGCCCACCACCTCGTGCGTCTGGGAGACGTCCGGTTCACGCTCAACGCGGCAGGCCAGGTCACGCTGTTCGGCGAGACGGTGTTCGTGTACGACGGCGCCGGCAACTTCACTGAGGAGACCAACCCCACCGGGTCGTTCACCTACAGCGCCACCCACCAGACGCTGACCGGGGTGTTCGGCGGTCGGCAGGTCGTCGACATCGAGTACGACGGGCTGGGGCAGGAACTGCCCCGACGTATCACCGAGACCACCGTCGACGACCGGACCGTCACCCATGTGCTGACCCACGGCCCGCTGGGCATCACACGCGTCACCGACGACGGCGTGCCGACCGACTTCGTGCGCGCGCCGGACGGCACCCTGCTCGCCGTCCTCACCTCGGACGGACGGCACTACTGGGCGGTCACCGACCAACAGGGTTCGGTGCTGGCACTGCTGGACGAGGAGGGCGGGCTCGCGGCTCGCTACCGGTACACGCCGCACGGGGCGGTGACGGTGTCGGGAGACGCCGCCGGGGTCAATCCGTTCCGCTACCGAGGCGCCTACCAGCTGCTGCGCAGCGCGCAGGTGCTCGACCACCACCTCTACAACGGCTTCTGGGGCCGCTTCACACAACCGGATCCGACGGGCCGCCAGTACTCGCCGTACACGTTTGCCGACAACGACCCGGTGAACAGCGGTACTTGGACCCGGCACGACTTCTGGTCGGTGCTCGCCCGCCCCCATGAACCGGCTGCCGAGGTGTTCCTGCCCGGACCGGACACACGCGAGGAGCCCGACGTGCTCACCGGGGCCGGCCCGACGCCGGACCGGCCTCCCCTGATGGCCGGGGCACCGCCGTCCCGGACCGTGCACCACCCCTGATTCGAACGACCTTAGGGAGAGGAATGGACATGGCCGACGAGATCGTGCTGCGCGTGCCGAAGGAGATCGTCGTCAAGGTGGTCGACGACGTGGAGGTGTCCGACCCCAAGGTGGGCCAGACGGGAACGTTCGACGACGAGCTGTACGACGAGACAGGCGCCCAGATCGGTACCTCGCACGGCTCGTTCCGCATCGAGTACGTACGCCCCGGAGACGGCGGGCTGCTGACGTACTACACGGAGGACATCACCCTGCGCGACGGCACCATCCACGCCGAGGGCTGGGCCGACTTCAACGACGTGCGCACCAGCGAGTGGGTGTACTACCCCGCCACCGGAACCGGCGGCCGCTACGCCGGGCTCACCGGTTTCCGCAAGTGGCGGATGACCGGCGTCAGGGCCTCCGCCGAGGCCCGGATCCTGCTCTCCGACTGAGCCCTGCCCACGCACCGAGACACGACCACGCGAGGAGACACCCCACGATGACCGGTCGGGACATATACATCCGTTCGGCGGCGTCGGCGCTTCCGGGAGAGCCCGTGGACAACGCCATGCTCGCCCGGCGCTTCGGCATGGACGCCCTGTGGGAGCAGTGGGTGGATGTGTTCATCGGCACCTCCTCGCGGCATCTCGCACTGGACCTGGAGTCCGGCAAGGTCACCGGCACGCTGGCGGACCTCGCCACGGAGGCCGGGCAGGCGGCGCTCGTGGCCGCCGGGATCGGGCCGGAGGAGGTGGATGCCGTGGTGCTGGGCACGGCCACTCCGGACCAACTGATGCCGGCCACCGTCAACATCGTCGCGGACCGGCTGGGCATCAACGGCGTGCGCACCTTCCAGCTCCAGTCCGGCTGCTCCGGCGCGGTGCAGGCACTGGACGTCGCCCGCCAGTTCCTGCTCAGCGGGGGCGGCCGTACCGTGCTGGTGCTGGGCGGCGACGTGATCGCCCGCTTCTACGACGTCGAGCGGGACCTGCGTACGGCGGCGCCGGCCGAGCTGGTCAACTACGTGCTGTTCGGCGACGCGGCCGGGGCCGCCGTGCTCAGTACGCGGCCCGCTCCTGGCTCCGCCGCGGTGCATGAGCTGTTCACGCGGCTCGTCGGGCTGGGCCGGGAACCGGGCGCGGTCCTGGAGTGGTTCGGTCCCGCGGACCGCGACAGCGACAGGCTCGCCGCCACCGAGGACTACAAGGCGATCGAGCAGCACGTGCCGGAGATGACCGAGCAGGTACTCACCGAACTTCTCGACTCCTGCGGCTGGCGGCCCGAGGACGTCGATGTCCTGCTGCCCCCGCAGCTGTCGGGCCGGATGACCAAGCTGATCACGGAGCGGCTCGGGCTGCCCGGGGCGCAGGACGTGACGTGCGTGGACCGGGCCGGCAACTGCGGCAACGCCATCGTGTTCCTGCAACTGGAGCGAGCCCTGGGCGGGGTACTCGGCCCAGGGCGGCGAGCGGTGGGGATCTCCGTCGAGTCCAGTAAGTGGATCAAGGCCGGTTTCGCACTGGAAGGGTGCTGACGCCGTGACGGACGCCCTGACGGCACTGACCGGACTGCACCGCGACGGCACCCTCACCGACCGCTATCCGCAGGTGCGTGCGCTGCTGGCCGGACTGTCCGGCACCGAACTGCCACGGGCCGGCCGGATGCTGGCGCAGGTCGACCCGGACGCCGTGCTCGCCGCGCATCCCCGCACTCCCGCCCCGCGCATCGCTGTGACCGGACACGGCACGCTGTCGGGGCTCGTGCCCGCGCTCACCGCGCAACTGGCCCGGCACGGGCTGCTGGCGCGAATCAGCGTGTCCGACTTCGACGGCTGGGTCTTCGACCTCACCCATTCGGGCAGCGAGTTGTACGGTGCCAGGCCCGATCTCGTGCTGTGCGTTCTCGATGCCGCGGTGGTGACGGACGAACTCCCGTCGCCGTGGCGGGTGGAGGACGTGGCACGGGTCCTGGAGGAGAAGCTGCGGCTGATCGAACGCGCCGCCGAGGCCTGCGCCGCCGGCTCACCGGGCACCACGCTGGTCCTCAACACCCTTCCGCTGCCCGGCGAGTTGATTTCACAGGTACTGGACCTGCGGGCCCGGGCGCGACTCGGCGCGGTGTGGCGGGAGGCCGAGGCGCGGCTGCTGCGACTGCCCCAGCGCCATCCCGGGGTGGTGGTGGTCGATCTCGCCCCGCTCCTCGCCGAGGGCGTCGCCGTCCGTGACGTACGGCAGAGCGTGTACGCGAAGGCGCACCTCTCGGACGGCCTGCTCGCCGGGTACGCGCGGGAGGTGGGACACCTGGCACGACAGTCGTCCGGCGGCGGGAAGAAGGTGCTCGCCCTCGACCTCGACAACACGGTGTGGGGCGGGGTGCTCGGCGAAGTCGGCCCGGAGGGCATCGAGACGGGTGGGGGCTACCGGGGCGAGGCGTTCCGGCGCTTCCAGCTCGTGGTCAGGCAGTTGGCCGCGCAGGGAGTGCTGCTCACCGCTGTCAGCAAGAACGACCTCGAACCGGTGGTGAAGACGCTGCATGAGCACCCCGGACTTGCGCTGCGCGAGGAGGACTTCGTGCGGATACGGGCCAACTGGCGGCCCAAGCACGAGAATCTGGCCGAACTCGCCCGCGAGCTCAACGTGGGGACGGACAGTTTCGTCTTCGTCGACGACAGCGCCTTCGAGTGCGGGCTGGTCCGACGGGAACTGCCGGGCGTGGCGGTCGTACAGGTCGACGGGGAGCCGGCGCTGCATCCGCAACGCCTCCTCGCCGAGGGGTGGTTCGACGTGCGTGAGCTCACCGACGAGGACCTGGTACGGCCCGCCCGCTACCGCGAGGAGCAGGCCCGCCAGGATTTCCTGCACACCTTCGACTCCCTCGACGGCTATCTGCGCGAGCTGGACATCGCGGTGACGGTGGCGCCCGCGCAGGCGGGGCAGTACGCGCGTATCTCCCAGATCACGCTGCGTACCAACCAGTTCAACCTCACCACCCGGCGGCTACAGCTCACCGATGTCCAGGCGCTCGCCGCGGCCTCCGCGGCCCAGGTCCTCGCAGTGAGTTCCACCGACCGGTTCGGCGACAACGGGCTCGTCGGCGCCGTTGTGCTGCGGCGCGTCGACGACGTGCTACACATCGACAACTTCCTGCTCAGCTGCCGGGTGTTCTCACGCGGCATCGAGCAGACGGTCCTGGACGCCGTCCTGCGCCACGCACGGGAGAGCGGGGCGCGGGAAGTACGTGCCGGGTACCGGCGCACCTCGAAGAACGGCAAGGTCGCGGACTTCTATCCGCGGGCCGGGTTCGAGACCGTGACGGCCGACGAGGACACGGCCGTCTTCCGGCACGACCTGGCCGTACTGCCGGGCCCTGCCGGGTACATCCGTCTGACCGCGCGTTTCGACAGCGCGCCCGGTGAAGGGGACGCCCCGTGAAGACCGTCGAAGACTTCCTCGTGCTCCTGCACGACGAACTCGCCCTGTCCGTCACGGTCGAGGACCTCGGCCGCTCGCTGGACACCGTGGAGTCGTGGGACTCGGTGCATCTGCTGACGCTGTGCACGCTGCTGGAGCGGGAGACCGGCCGCCCGCTGTCGTTGGCCGACGTGCTGGAGGCGCCCAGCCTTGAGGCCGTGTACCGCATGGCGGTGGCGTCGTGAGCGAGGCGATCGGGCCGGACCGGGACGAGGTGCGGGAGGAAGCGCTCCCCCGTCAGCGTCACCACACGCTGTTCTTCCTGGAGGTGATCCGGGACTTCTCTCCCGTCTTCCTGGACACCGAGGTGGACATGAGCGGTGTCCTCGCCCATCGCGCGGCGGCCCTGGAGTCCGAGGGCGTGCGGTTCGGCACAAGCTCGTACGTCCTGCGAGCCGCGGGCCGGGTCCTGGCCAAGCATCCGGACGCGAACGCCGCGGTCCGGGGCGGGCCGCGCCGACTGCGCGTGGCGCACTACCCGTTCGTCAACGGCAAGCTCGCGCTCGACCGCCTCCTGGACGGCCGGCGGGTGGTGCTCGGCACGGTCGTACCGGATCTCCAGGATGCCGAACTGCCCGCGATCCAAGCGCATCTGGACCGCGTACGGGACGGCGACCCCCAGCGACTGCCGGACTTCGAGGGTATCCGGCAACTGCACCGGCTGCCCTGGCTGGAGGGCCGCAAGCGGTTCCGGCAGGCGGCCGATTCGCTGACGTCGCGCCCGCATCTCACGGGCACCTTCGCGGTGACCTCGCTGGGGCACCGCGCGGTGGACTCCTTCCATTCGGTGGGTGGCACCACCACGACCTTCGGGGTGGGCCGGATCCTGGACCGGCCGGTGGTACGGAACGGTCAGGTCACGGTGGCACCGGTGCTGCGGCTGAGCCTCACCTTCGACCACCGGGTCATCGACGGAGCGGAGGCGGCGGACGTACTGACCGAGGTCAAGGAGGCGCTGGAGAGCGTATGAACGACATCGCGGAGCTGAAGAACTTCGTCGTCGCGCACACCCGTTCGCAAGGGCTGCCGCCCGAGCACTACGACCCGCTGCTGGCCCGGATCCGGCACGACGAAGACGGCACGCCCAGCTCCTGGGTGCGGGAATGGAGCAACGAGGCCGCGCGGCTGGAGAGTGCGGGCAGGTTGCTGGAGGCGTGCGTGCACTACAACATGGCGCGCTTCCCCTTCGTGGACGGTCACGCCCGCCAGGAGGCAATGGACAGGTGCGTCGCCGCGTTCGACGGCTGGCGCTCGGCATCCCCCGCAATCGAGCGGCTGGACGTCGACCTCCCGGAGGGCCGGATCCGCTGCTGGACGTCCGGACTGGACGCGGCGACGCCCAGGCCGCTGCTGGTGATGACGGGCGGCATCGTGTCGGTGAAGGAGCAGTGGGCACCGGTGCTGCTCCAACTGGCCGAGCTCGGGTTCGCGGGCGTGGTCACCGAAATGCCGGGGGTCGGCGAGAACACCCTGCCCTACCGAGCGGACAGTTGGCGTATGTACCCCGCGCTGCTGGACGCGGTCGGTGCGCGTGCCGACACCTCACGCACCTTCGCCCTGGCCCTCAGTTTCAGCGGTCATCTGGCACTGCGCGCGGCCCTTCACGACGCCCGCATCCGGGGCGTCGTGGGCGCCGGAGCCCCGATCCACGATTTCTTCACCGACAGCGAGTGGCAGCGCTCCGTGCCCCGGGTGACCTCGGACACACTTGCCCATCTGACCGGTTCGACGCCCGCCGAGGTCTACGGAGTGATCAAGGAGTGGGCGCTCGATCCCGAGGAACTGGACGCGCTGCGCATCCCGGTCGCCCATGTCACCAGCCTGCGCGACGAGATCATTCCGCCAGGGGACGCGGAGCTGCTCCGTGAGCGGGTGCACCGGGTGCGGCTGCTGGCCCATGACGACGTCCACGGTTCGCCCCGCTTCTTCGCGCAGACCCGGCTGTGGACGCTGCTGTCGGTACTGCGGATGCGCGGCGGGTACGCGGAGCAGCGGACTGCTCTGACACGGGAGTTCGCACGGCTGCGGTACAGCGGGGTGGGGGCATGAGCGAGTCACTGACCCTGGAGGGCGGTTCGCGCTGTCTGCGCAATGTGCTGGGCCGGTTCGCGACAGGTGTCGTCGCGGTCACGGGGCGGGAGGCGGGGACCGGCGAGCGGGCCGGGCTGGTGGCGAACTCCTTCTGTTCCGTCTCGTTGGACCCGCCCCTGGTGTCCTTCTGTGTGGCACACACGAGTACCAGCTGGCCGCGTATCCGGGCCGCCGGAATGCTGGCCATCAGTATTCTGAGCGTCCAGCAGCGGGAGGCCGCGACACGGCTCGCGGTGTCCGGGGGTGACAAGTTCCAGGGTCTGCCCTGGCTCACGTCGCCAGGCGGGGCGCCGATCCTGGACGGGGCCCTGGCCTGGCTCGAGTGCGAGGTGGAGGCGGAGCACCCGGCGGGCGACCACGTGATCGTGGTGGCCCGTGTGCTCCGCCTCGACGCGCTGCGTGAGGGCGAGCCGCTGCTGTTCTTCCGAGGGGCGTTCGAACGTCTCAGCCGCTGACGCGGAGCCCGGCGAGGGCGGTTCAGCCGCTCGCGTCGGGCCCGCTCGCGCTGCCGCCCGCACCGAAGGCGCGCAGGAAGGTGTCGACCCCGGCGGTGACGACCTGCCCCACCTGCTCCGGGTCGAGGGGGCGGGTGCCGAGTGCGCTCATCTCGGGCAGTTCGTCGTAGACGAGCGCGATGAACTGGTTCGCGGCCCGCTCCGGGTCGTTGATCCGCAGGTGTCCGGCGTTGGCGAGGCGCGCGAGCCTGCCGGCGAGGGCGTCGGTGAACTGGTTGGGGCCGCTGGCCCTGACCGCGTCGAAGAGATCGGGGAAGCGCACCGCCTCCGCGTACAGCAACCGGCGCACCGCCTCGGACTGTTCGTCGCAGTAGCAGTCGACCAGCTTGTGGGCCACGTCCTCCAGACCGGGCCGCAGTTCACCGGGGTCGTTGGGAAAGGACTCCAGCACCTCCAGCGTCTTGGCGTTGGAGCGAGCCGCGGTCTCGGTCATCACATGCCGGAAGAGGTTCTCCTTCGATCCGAGGTGGTTGTAGATCGTCGGCTTCGCGACGCCCGCCTCGGTGGCGATCATGTCGAGGCTCGCCTGGGTGTAGCCGACACGGGCGAAGACCCGCAGGGCCGCCTCCAGGATCGCACGTCGCTTGTCCATACGGCCTCGGTCCGCCGGGGCCGTGCTGGTCTTCGGGGTCTCGCCAACGCTCATGGAGCCATGCTACCGTCCCAACCACAGAATTGAACTACCCAGTTCAATTCCATGGGCGAGATGGTTCAAAGGAGTTGCCGTGTCTGAAACAAAGGCAGAGAGCGGACCCGCCCGGCTCGATGCCGCGCTGCTCACGATCGTCGGCGTGATGGTGCTCGGCGGGATGATGTCCTACCTGGACGCGACGATCGTCAACGTCGGGATCAGCACCCTGAGCGGCGAGTTCAAGGCCTCGCTCGCCACGATCGAATGGGTCACCACCGGCTATCTGCTGGCCGTGGCCCTGGCCATTCCCCTGGCCGGCTGGGCCGTGGCCCGATTCGGCGCCAAGCGCATGTGGCTGCTGGGTCTGACGGTCTTCCTGACCGGGTCGGTCCTGTGCGCCCTCGCGTGGAACGCGGAGTCCCTGATCGCCTTCCGCATCCTGCAGGGCCTCGGCGGCGGGATGGTCGACCCGATCATGATGACGGTGGTCGCCACCGCCGCGGGGCCGGAGCGGATGGGCCGCGTCATGGGGCTGATCTCGGTGCCGATCACCCTGGGGCCGGTCGTCGGCCCGGTCATCGGCGGTCTGCTGCTGGACAACCTGTCCTGGGAGTGGATGTTCCTCGTCAACATCCCGTTCGCGCTCGCCGCCATCGTGCTCGCGATCCGGGTCCTGCCGGCCGATCCGCCCCGCAGTGGTGCCTCCGCCCCGATCGACGCCCTGGGCGTGGCCCTCCTCCCGCCCGGTTTCGCTGCACTGGTCTACGCGCTGTCCCAGGCGGGCGGTGCCGGCTTCGGCAGCACACGGGTGATCGTCGGGCTCGTCGTCGGCGTGCTGCTTTTCATCGCGTACGCCGTGCATGCGCTGCGTACCGAGCGCACCCCCCTGCTGGATCTGCGGCTCTTCTCCAGCAAGGGGTTCTCCGCCAGCGTGGCCACGATGTTCCTGCTCGGCGGAGGTCTGTTCTCGCTGCTGTTCCTGCTGCCCCTCTACTACCAGCAGGTACGCGACCACACCGTGCTGGAGTCCGGACTGCTGCTCGCCCCGCTGGGTCTCGGCACCCTCATCGGCATGCCCGTCGCGGGCAACCTGGCGGACAAGTTCGGCGCCAAGCGGCTCGTCCCGGTCGGCGCCCTGCTCATCGGAGCCGGTGCCCTGGTCTTCACCCAGGCCGACAGCGGCACCTCGCAGGTCGCTCTCACCGCGGCCCAGCTCGCCACGGGCTTCGGCATGGGCCTGGTCGGCGCCCCCACCATGGGGTCGGTGTACCGCACGGTGCCCGGCGAGGCGGCGGCGGGGGCGACCGGTGCGGTCTTCATCCTGAACCAGATCGGCGCCTCACTCGGCATCGCCGTCGTCGCCCTCATCCTCCAGGGCGGCGGATCGCACGCCACCCCCACGGCAGGCACGTTCGCGGACGCCTTCTGGTGGCCCGTCGTCGCAGCGGTGGTCGTGTTCCTGGCCGGCCTGCTCCTGCCGGGACGGCCACAACCCGCGCCCGCCGCAGATCAGGCCACGGCCGAACACATCGCCGACCTGGCCTGACCCTCCCCTCCGGCATCGCCCGGGCCCGCCAGCAGGGGTGTGCGCCGCCGGTCATCCCCCGTCCTCGGCGCACACCCCGTCCACCCGACTCCCAGGGATTCGCCCATGCCCACTGCCACCAGCATTCCCGTATCCGTTCTCGACGTGGTTCCTGTCTTCGAGGACGGCACCGCGACCGCCGCCCTGCGCGACACCGTGGCGCTGGCCCCACGTGTCGAGGCGCTCGGCTACCGGCGCTACTGGGTCGCCGAGCACCACAACACCCCGAGCCTGGCCACCTCCGCCCCCGGCATCCTGGTGGGGCAACTGGCCGCCGCCACCAGCACACTTCGGGTGGGATCCGGCGGCGTCCTGCTGCCCAACCACGCGCCGCTGGTGGTGGCCGAGCAGTTCGGCACCCTGGAGGCGCTGCACCCCGGCCGCATCGATCTGGGCCTCGGCCGCGCGCCCGGCACCGACCCGCTCACCGCCCGAGCGCTGCGCCGGTCCTCACAGGGCGAGGACTTCCCGCGCCAGATAGACGAGTTGAGTGGCTACTTCGCCCCAGGCGACCCCGCGTCAGGTATCGTCGCCGTCCCCGCGGCCGACGGCAGGCCCGACCTGTGGATGCTCGGTTCCAGCCCGTCCAGTGCCGAGGCCGCCGCCCGGCTCGGTCTGCCGTACGCCTTCGCGCACCAGATCAACCCGCACGCCTCCGCGACAGCCCTCGCGCGCTACCGCGAGGCGTTCCGGCCCTCGCCGTTCCTGGACCGGCCCCGCACCCTGATCGCCGTCCTGGTCACCGTGGCCGACACCGACGAGGCGGCCCGTTCCGTCGCCGCGCCGTATCTGCTCGGCAAGATAGAGATGCGGACCCGGCCACGCTTCGACTCCTTCCCCGGCCCGCGGACGGCGGCCGACCACTCCTACAGCGCGGCCGAGGTCAGGTTCCTGGACGACCTGGTCGAACCCCAGCTGATCGGTTCGCCGCGCACTGTTCGGACCAGGCTCTCGGCCCTGGTGGAGCGCACCGGCGCTGACGAGCTGATGGCTCTCACCGTCGTCCACGGCCAGGACGAGCGGCTGCGCTCGTTCGAACTGCTCGCCGAGGCCGCCGCGGAGGTCGCGCCGGGGGCGGCCGAAGAGGCTTCAGTCCGGCTTTAGCGGACTCCTGACAGTGGATACGGTCCCCCGCACCTTGACCCGTCCCGGAGTTGGAATGCACCTGCGCCGTACCATCCGCAGAGCCGCCCTGCTGTCCGTCCTGGTGCTCGCCGCGGTCCCCGCCTGTTCGGCCGGCGGCGTTTCCTCGGCCGACGGCACACCGCGCTCCGGCGGCAGTCTCGTCTACGCCACGAACCAGGAACCCGACTGCTGGGACCCGCACACCAGCGCTCAGGACATCACCGCATTCGTCCAGCGGCCGGTCTTCGACTCACTCGTCTACCAGGCTCCCAACGGTGAACTGGAGCCCTGGCTGGCCAAGAAGTGGACGATCGGCGACGGAGGCAGGAGCTACCTCTTCACCCTTCGCCAAGGCGTCACCTTCCACGACGGGACGCCGTTCGACGCCGCAGCGGTCAAGGCGAACCTCGACCACATCACCGCCAAGGCCACCCACTCCCAGTACGCCGCCGGCCTGCTCGGCCCCTACCGGAGCACCACGGTCAAGAGCCGGTACGTGGTCGAGGTCCGCTTCAGCAAGCCGTACGCTCCCTTCCTCCAGGCCGCCAGCACCACCTATCTCGGCATCGAGTCCCCTGCCTCGCTCAAGGCAGGTGCGGACAAGCTGTGCGCCGGCAAGGAATCCGTCGGCTCGGGCCCGTTCGAAGCCGCCTCCTACGTCCGCGGCCAGCAGCGGAACTACACCCGCAACGCCGCGTACGCCTGGGCGCCCCAAGGAGCCGGCCACAGCGGCCCCGCCCGGCTGGCCTCCTTCACCGTCCGCTTCATGACGGAGGACGCCACCCGGGGCGGCGCACTGACCTCGGGCCAGGTCGACGCGGCCGACAAACTGCCGGCCCAGCAGATCGCCATGGTGCGACGGGACACCCGGCTGAACGTACTCTCCAGGGATGTCCCGGGGGCGGTGGACGCCTTCTACCTCAACACCAGGAGCACGCTCTTCTCCGACATCCGGGTGCGCCGGGCGTTCCAGCACGCCATGGACCTGGACACCATCGTCCGCTCCGTCTTCCAGGGCACCGCCTCCCGCGCCTGGAGCACCCTCTCGCCGACGACCCCGCACAGCTACGACCCCGCCCTGGAGAAGAGTTGGCCGTACGACCCGGAGCTGGCCGGCCGGCTGCTCGACCAGGCGGGCTGGACCGGCCGCGACGCCCAGGGGTACCGGACGAAGAACGGCCGCACCCTCACCGTCGTGGCCCCCGTCTACGGCAAACCGTCCCTGTTCTCGCAGGCCGTACAGGGCAGTCTGAAGAAGGCGGGCATCAAGCTCGACCTCGCCGCGTCCACGGACGCCATCGAGGTCTCCACGCTGCTCGACAAGGGGAAGTACGACGTCGTCGAGACCAGCTGGGCACGGGCCGACGGCGACATCCTCAGCCACTTCTTCCTCTCGTCGCAGACCTCCGCGGGCGGCGGCCACAACTTCTCCCGGCTCGCCGACTCCCAGGTCGACGCCTGGCTCGAGCAGGCGCAGGCGACGCAGGACCCCGGCGCGCGCGCGAAGGCGTACGCGAAGGTGCAGCAGCGCACCCTGGACCTGGCCGCAGTCGCTCCGGCGTACGTCGTGAAGTCCACCGTGGGTGTGAACAAGCGGGTGCACGGCCTGCGGCTGGGGATCTCGGCCTGGCCCGAGTTCTACCCCGCCTGGGTGGAGGCCCGATGAGGCCGGTCGTGCGCCAGGTCGCCGTGCGGCTGGGTGGCGCACTCCTCGTGGTGTGGGGCGCGGCCAGCTGTGCCTTCCTTGTGCTGCAGCTGGTGCCGGGCGACCCCGTGCGTGCCGTGGTCGGCGCGAACGCCCTGGTCGACGCCGGGCAGCGGGAGGAGATCCGGCACCACTACGGGCTGGATCGACCGCTGCCGGTGCAGTACGTGACGTACCTGGGCCATCTGCTCACCGGCGACCTCGGAGACTCGTACCAACTGCAGCAGCCGGTCTCCGGTGTGCTGGCGCAGCAGCTGCGGCCGACCGCCGAACTCGCCCTGTCCGCCACCGTGCTGGCGGTGTTGCTCGCCGTCGTGGTGACGGTGGCAACCTCGGGGCGGGCACGCTGGCCCCGCCGGCTGTCGGCGGTGGTGGAGCTGGTCGTCGTGTCCACCCCGTCGTTCTGGCTGGGCATCATGCTGCTGACGCTGTTCTCATTCCGGCTGGGCTGGCTGCCCGTCTCGGACAGCGGTGACGTCCGATCACTGATCCTGCCGGTGATCACGCTGGCCCTGCCCATCGCCGCGGTCCTCACGCAGGTGATGCGCGAAGGTCTTCTCGACGCGCTGCGCAGCCCCTTCGTGCTGACCGCCCGCGCCCGTGGTCTCACCGAGCCGGCCGTGCGGTCCCGGCACGCGCTGCGGCACGCCGCGCTGCCCGCCCTCACGCTCGCGGGCTGGTTCACCGGAACACTGCTGAGCGGCGCGGTGGTGGTGGAGAACGTCTTCGCCCGGTCCGGGATCGGACGGGTCACCCTCCAGGCGGTCACCTCGCGCGATCTGCCGCTGGTGCAGGGTGTGGTGGCGCTGTCCGCGGTGGTGTTCGTCGCAGTGGGCATCGTGGTGGAACTGCTGTGCCTGGCCGTGGATCCGCGGTTGCGCGGCACGACTGGGGTGAAGGCCTCATGAGCGTCTCCCTCACACCACGCACCCGTCCGGCGTCCGGCCGGGCGACGAAGGCGCGCGCCACGCGGCGGCCACCGGTCTCCGTGCTGCTCGCCGCCGCGGCGCTGTCGCTCGTCCTGCTGGCCGCGCTCGCCCCAGGGCTGTTCGGCCACACCAGTGCCACCGACACAGACCCGCTGCAGGCGCTCAGGCCGCCCGGCTCCGAACACTGGTTCGGCACCGACGAACTGGGGCGGGACGTCTTCGCCCGAATCGTGCACGGCACGCGTTACTCGCTGGCCATCGGCGCCGCGGCGACCGGTGCGGGGGTCGCGATCGCCGTTCTGTGGGGACTCGCCGCCGCGCTGTCGGGACGGCTCGGGGACACACTGCTGATGCGGACCGCCGACGTCCTGCTGGCGCTGCCCGGCCTGCTGCTGGCCCTGCTGGTCGTACTGATCACGGGCAAGGGGGTGGCGGGCGCGACCATCGCCGTGGCCTTCGGAACCGCACCGGGGTTCGCCCGGGTCGTACGGGCCCAGGCGTTGGTGGTTCGCCGCTCCGGATACGTCGAGGCGGCGGTCGGACTCGGCGTGCAGCGCCCGCTGATCGTCCTTCGCCATGTACTGCCGAATACGCTCGGGCCGCTGCTCGTCCTGGCTACCGTCACCCTCGGCGCGTCCATCTCCACCGGTGCGGCGCTGAGTTACCTGGGCCTGGGCGCCCAGCCTCCGACACCGGAATGGGGTGCGATGCTCACCGAGGGCCAGGGCTTCCTCCAGCAAGCCTGGTGGATTGCGCTCTTTCCGGGCTTGCTGCTGGTCGGGACCGTGCTCGCGGTGACCGTCCTGGGCCGGTACGCCCAGGACCGGGCCGAGTGGCGGGCCGCCTCATGAGCGCCTCGCCCACCGAACCGTCACCGGACGAGCCACTGATCGACGTGGCGGACCTCGATGTGCGGTTCGGCGAGGGGGCCGCGCAGGTGCACGCCGTCCAGGGGGCCTCGCTGCGGCTGTCCGCCGGACGGTGCCTGGCGCTGGTCGGCGAGTCGGGGTCCGGCAAGAGTGCGCTGGCCCGCTCGCTGCTGGGTCTCGCCGGGCCCACCGCGACGGTCGGCGCAGGCCGGCTGAGCCTGTTCGGGCGGGACGCGCTGGCCTTCGGCCCACGGGACTGGCGTACGCTGCGCGGGCGGCGCATCGGTCTCGTGGCCCAGGACGCGCTGGTGGCCCTCGATCCCCTGCGCCCGATCGGCAAGGAGATCGCCGAGCCCCTGCTGGTGCACCGCGTCGTGCCCCGGCACCAGGCGGCGGACCAGGTCGTCGATCTGCTGGAGCGGGTCGGCGTGCCGCAGCCGGCCGAACGGGCCAGGAGCCATGTCCACCAGTTGTCGGGGGGACTGCGCCAGCGGGCGCTCATCGCCTCGGCGCTGGCAGCACAACCCGGTGTGCTGATCGCCGACGAACCAACCACCGCGCTGGACGCCTCCGTGCAGGCCCGGATCCTCGGCCTCCTGGGCGAGTTGACGAAGACGGGCACCGGACTGCTCCTGATCAGCCACGATCTGGCTGTGGTGGAGGCGCTCGCCGACGAGGTAGCCGTGATGCGGGGCGGCCGGATCGTGGAACACGGTCCCGTCCAGGACGTACTCGACCGGCCCCGGCACGCGTACACGCGGGCCCTGCTGGACGCGGTCCCCGGCGGCGGGCTGACCGGTGCCGCGCCGCCCGCCGCCACCGGCGGGGCGCCGATCCTGGAAGTCACCGACGTGGTCAAGGAGTTCAGGGGGCCGCGCGGCGCCCGGCGGACGGCCGTGGCCGAGGTCTCGTTCACCCTGCGCCCCGGAGAGACGCTCGGCCTCGTCGGCGAGTCGGGGTCGGGCAAGTCGACCCTGGCCCGCATGGTGCTCGGCCTGCTGTCCCCCGACAGCGGGAACGTACGGCTGGACGGCGCCCCCTGGAGCGGGGTGTCCGAGCGGGAGCGACGCCCCCGGCGGCGAGCGCTGCAGCTGGTGCCGCAGGATCCGCTGAGCGCGTTCGACCCCCGCTGGAGTGTGGCCCGGATCGTCGGCGAGGCCCTGCAGGCGGCCGGGATGCAGAACCGGCAGGAGCGGCGGGAGGAGACCGTACGGCTGCTGGAGCAGGTCGGCCTGTCGGCGGAGCATCTGGACCGCCAGCCCCTGGCGCTGTCGGGCGGCCAGCGGCAACGGGTCGCCGTCGCACGGGCACTGGCGCCCCGGCCCCGGCTCCTGGTGTGCGACGAGCCGGTCTCGGCGCTCGACGTGTCCGTACAGGCGCAGGTGCTGGGGGTGTTGCGGGAACTACAGGAGTCGCTGGGCCTCGCGATGCTGTTCATCTCGCACGACCTCGCGGTGGTCCGGGACGTCTGTGCGCGGGTGATGGTGATGAAGGACGGCCGGGTGGTGGAGTCCGGTCTCGTGGAGGAGGTGTTCTCGACGCCGCGGGATGCCTGCACGCGGGCACTGCTGGAGGCGGTGCCGCGTCGTGCGCAGGCACGACACGCCGCTGAAGAACGGCTTTAGATCCGGCCAATGGACGACTGCCAGCCTCGACAGGCCAGTTTTCGGACAAGCCGGAGGTCACCACTCATGCCAGGCGCCCCAGCACACCCCAAGGTGTCGAGACTGCCGTCGCTCACCGGGATGCGGTTCATCGCGGCCCTGCTCGTCTTCGCCTTCCACACCACCTGGCAGACCAGGTTCGTCGACGGGCGGGGCGGCGACGCCCTCGGCGACGTCTTCGCCAACGCCGGTTTCTACGGAGTGAGTTTCTTCTTCGTCCTCAGCGGATTCGTCCTGACGTGGTCGGCGCGGTCCGACGACACCGCGCCCGGCTTCTGGCGACGCAGGCTGGTGAAGATCTACCCCAACCACCTGGTGACGTTCGGGCTCGCGGCCGCGCTGATGCTGATCGCCTCCGACGTCTTCACGGTCAAGGGCATCGTCGCCAACCTCTTCCTCGTGCAGGCCTGGATACCGGAGATCCAGGTCCCGAACACGATGAACGCCGTCAGCTGGTCGCTCTCCTGCGAACTCTTCTTCTATCTGAGCTTTCCGCTGCTGCTGCGCCTGCTGGACCGGGTGCCGGTACGCCGGCTGTGGGCGCTGGCCGGGGTGCTCGCCGCGTTCACGGTGGTCGCCCCGGTGGTCGCCCGCTACGGCATCGGCGGCACGCCCCTGCCGTTCATCGCCGACGGCAGCCTCTCGTTCGACCAGATCTGGTTCGTGTACTTCTTCCCGCCGGTACGGGCGCTGGAGTTCGTCCTCGGGATGGTGGCCGCGCGTCTGGTGCTTGCCGGGGCCTGGCCGCGTCTGGGGCTGCTGCCCGCCGGTCTGATCGCCGTCGGCGGCTATGTCGTCAACTCGAACGTGCCGTATCTGTACGGCGTCGCCGGGACGGCGGCCCTGTGGCTCACCCCGCTGGTGGCGGCTGCCGCCTCGGCCGACGAGCGGACCACCGCGTCGCCGTTCCGCGGCCGGGTGATCGTCCGCCTCGGCGAACTCTCCTTCGCCTTCTACATGGTGCACGGCTTGGCGGTGACGTACGTCTACCGATGGGTGATCGCGGGCGCCAGGCTGTCACCGGCCCTCGGTGCCCTGGCCCTGCTCGGCGCGTTGCTGCTGAGCCTGGCGCTGGCCCACGCCCTGTTCACCTGGGTGGAGGCACCGCTCGTGCGGAAGTTCCGCGCACCCGCCGGCAGTCGGCGCCCGCCCGTGTCCCCGGTCGCCCGCCCCACCGCTCTGGAGGCCCACGAATGACCGAACTCGCCCCCGACGAGACCGTCGACCCGGCAGTCCCCGCCTATCCGCAGGCGCGGGGCTGCCCCTTCCAGCCGCCCGCCGAATACGAGCGGTACACGCAAGCGGGCCCGGTCTGTCTGGTCGAGCTCTACAACGGCCGCCGGGTGTGGGCCGTCAGCGGGCACACGGAGGCCCGGCAGGTACTGCTCGACGCGGCAACCTTCTCGTCCGACCGGATCCATCCGCACTACCCGGCCACCGCGCCGCGCTTCGAGTCCGCCCGCAAGGTCCGCAACTTCATCGGCATGGACCCGCCGGAACACACGGTCCAGCGGCGCATGCTGCTGTCCCACTTCACGGTGAAGAAGATCCAGGCGCTGCGCCCCGGGATCCAGCGTCTCGTCGACGACCTGATCGACGCCATCGAGGCGAAGGGACCGGTCGCCGACCTCGTACCGGATTTCGCGCTGCCCGTGCCGTCCATCGTCATCTGCGAACTGCTCGGGGTGCCGTACGCCGACCACGCCTTCTTCGAACAACAGTCGCGGCGTGTGGTGACCGGCACGACCACACTGGAGGACAGCGCGGACGCGTTCGCGCAGCTGAGCGCCTACCTCGACGGACTGATCCGGCGCAAGGAGAGCGACCCGGGCGACGGGCTGCTCGACACCCTGATCGCCGAGCAGCTCTCCACGGGGGCTCTGACCCGGCGCGACCTGGTCGACATCGCCCTGCTGCTGCTCGTCGCGGGCCACGAGACCACGGCCAGCGCGATCGCGCTCGGTGTGCTGACCCTGTTGGAACACCCGGACCAACTGGAGGCGTTGCGCGCGGACACCGCGCTGCTGCCCTCCGCGGTGGAGGAGTTGCTGCGCTACATGGCGATCGCGGACGGTGTGGCCCGCTTCGCCACCACCGACACCGAACTCGGCGGCCACCGGGTGAAGGCCGGGGACGGGGTCGTGGTGGTGATCTCGACCGCCAACCGCGACGAGGGGGCCTTCCCCATCTCCGAGTCCTTCGACGTGGCGCGCGGTGCCCGCCACCACGTGTCGTTCGGTCACGGGGTCCATCAGTGCATCGGCCAGAACCTGGCCCGGGCCGAGATGGAGATCGCCCTGTCCACACTGTTCCGCAGGCTTCCGGGGCTGAGTCTCGCGGTCCCGGCGGACCAGCTGCCGGTCAAGGAACCGGGCGGTGTCCAGGGCATCTGGGAACTGCCCGTCACATGGTGACAACTGCTCACGGTGAGAACCCCTCACATGGTGAGAACTGCTGAAAGGACCTGAGTGCCCATGCGCATCACGGCCGACACCCACCGGTGTCTGGGCGCGGGACAGTGTGTGCTGTCCGCACCCGACCGCTTCGACCAGTCGGACGAGGGGACGGTGCTCGTGCTCGACTCCCGGGTGGACGACGCGGCACAGGAGGCACGACTGCGCGACGTCGTGGCGCTGTGTCCGTCGCAGGCGATCGCGCTGGAGGTCTGAGATGCCGGTGACCGGAAGTCTGGCGGACGCCGTCGCGGAACACCGCGGCACGCTGCTGACGGTCAGTGAGCTGCCCGCCGTGCCGGAGATCTCGGTGCGGGAGGAGAGGGTTCCCGGGCCGGCCGGAGAACCGGACGTCCTTGTCCGGGTTTACCGGCCGGTCTCGTCCGGCAGACCGCTGCCGGCCGTGCTCTGGATCCACGGTGGTGGTTTCTGCCTGGGCAACGTGGACTCCGTGCACCTGGGCGCGGCCCAGGCTGCGCTGGCCGCGTCGGCCGTGGTGGTCGCTGTGTCGTACCGGCTGGCGCCCGAGCATCCCTTCCCGGCGGGCCTGGACGACTGCTGGGCGGCCCTTGAGTGGATCGCCGGTCATTCGGACGAGTTGGGCGCGGACCCGGCGCGGCTCGCGGTGGCGGGAGGGAGTTCCGGCGGTTGTCTGGCCGCCGCTCTCACACTGCTCGCGCGTGATCGCGGCGGGCCCGCGCTGTGCTTCCAGCATCTGAGCACTCCGGTTCTGGACGATCGCCTCGCCACCGGCTCGATGGCCGCGTACACCGACACGCCGATCTGGAACCGGCCGCTCGCCGAGGAGAGTTGGCGTCTCTATCTGGGTCCGGATCCCGGCCCGGTCCCCGACCACGCCGCTCCGGCGCGCGCCGTCGACCTGACCGGTCTGCCCCCGACGTACCTCTCGACGGCGGGCCTGGACCCGCTGCGCGACGAGGGCCTGGAGTACGGCCTGCGGCTGGCCGGGGCCGGAGTCCCGGTGGAACTGCACAACTTCCCCGCCGCCTACCACGCCTTCGGCGGCCCGGCCACGCCCGAGGAGCAGCGCCGAATCGCCGGGGAACACCTCGGTGCACTGCGCCGCGGGCTGCATCCGGAGCACTCCCGGGCGGCGAACGGAGCGATTTAGAACTGCCAAAGGTCGCCGTTAGGGCAGGTCGCGAGGGTGGTTGTGCCAGGTGTCCCGCACCGAGGGAGTACGTGACAGACCATGCCTAACGACCGCCCCACGCCAATCGCCGTCGTCGGACTCGCCTGCCGCCTCCCCAAAGCCCCGGATCCCGACTCCTTCTGGGAACTGCTCAGCCGCGGCGAGGACGCCGTCGGGCAGGCTCCGGCTGGGCGTTGGTCCGCGGCGGCGCCGGGGCGGGGGGCGTTCCTCGACGAGGTGGACCGCTTCGACGCGGACTTCTTCGGGATCTCCCCCCGCGAGGCGGCCGCGATGGACCCGCAGCAGCGGTTGCTGCTCGAACTGGGCTGGGAGGCGCTGGAGGAGGCCGGCATCGTGCCCGCCGACCTCGCCGGCAGCCGCACGTCGGTCTTCGCCAGCGCCATCTGGGACGACTACGCCGCCCTCCACCACCGGCGCGGCGAGGACGCGGCGGACCGCCACTCGGTGACGGGGCTGCACCGGGGCATCCTCGCCAACCGGCTGTCGTACGTGCTCGGTCTGACCGGTCCGAGCCTCACCGTGGACGCGGCCCAGTCGTCCTCTCTGGTCGCCGTGCACCTGGCCTGTGAGAGCCTGCGCCGCGGCGAGTCGGATCTGGCCGTGGTCGGCGGCGTCAACCTGATTCTGTCCGCGGGCAGCAGCGCGGACAGCGCGCGCTTCGGGGCGCTGTCGCCGGACGGGCGGTGCTTCACCTTCGACGCGCGGGCGAACGGATACGTGCGGGGCGAGGGCGGCGTGACCGTCGTGCTCAAACCACTGGAGCGGGCGGTCGCGGACGGCGATCATGTGCACTGCGTGATCCTGGGCAGCGCCGTGAACAACGACGGCGCCTCCCGCGCGCTCACGGTGCCCGACCGGTCGGCGCAGGAGGCCGTGATCCGGGAGGCCCACGCTCGGGCAGGCACCACCGCCGAGGCCGTGCAGTACGTCGAGTTGCACGGCACCGGCACTCCGGTGGGCGACCCCGTCGAGGCCGCCGCCCTGGGCGCCGCCCTCGGCGTCGGGCGGCCTGCCGACGCCCCACTGCTGGTGGGTTCGGCGAAGACGAACGTGGGCCATCTGGAGGGCGCCGCCGGTCTGGTGGGCCTGCTCAAGACGGCCCTCGCCATCGCACGGCGACGCCTGCCCGCGAGCCTCAACTTCCACACGGCCCATCCGGCGATCCCGCTGGCGGAGCTGGGCCTCCGTGTGCAGATCGGGCAGACGGCGTGGCCCCGCGAGGACCGTCCGCTCGTCGCGGGTGTGAGTTCCTTCGGCATGGGCGGCACCAACTGCCATGTGGTGCTGGGGGATCCGGAAGCGGCGGTGCGCGATGCGGTGGGCGCTCGCGGCGGAACCCCGGCGTGGGAGGGCGGACGGCGGGACGACGGGCCGGTGCCCTGGCTTGTGTCCGGTCGGGACGCGGGGGCGCTGCGGGCGCAGGCGGAGCGACTGGCGCGGCACGGCCGGAGCGCCGAGGCCACGGCGCATGCCCTGGACACAGCCTTCGCGCTGGCGGCGACGCGAACGCAGTTCGCCGAACGGGCCGTGGTCGTGGCGGAGGACCGTGCGGAACTGCTGCGGGCCGTCGAGGCGCTGGCGGCGGGCGAGGAGCATCCCTCGGTGGTGCGCGGCCGGGCCTCGGACCCGGTCCGTACGGCCTTCCTGTTCACCGGGCAGGGCAGCCAGCGCGCCGGGATGGGACGTGAGCTGTACGCCACAGAGCCCGTCTTCGCCGAAGCCTTCGACGCGGCCTGCACCGCACTCGATCCCCATCTGGAACGGCCCCTGCGGGACGTCGTGTTCGGCGACGACCCCGCACTGCACGAGACGCGCTGGACCCAGCCTGCCCTGTTCGCCCTGGAAACGGCGCTGTTCCGCCTGGTGCGGCATTGGGGTCTGGAGCCGGACTGCCTGGCGGGGCACTCGATCGGCGAGCTCACCGCGGCACACGCCGCCGGTGTCCTCACCCTCGACGACGCCGCACTGCTCGTCGCCGCCCGCGGACGTCTGATGCAGCAGGCCCCGACAGGAGGCGCCATGGTGGCGGTGGAGGCGACCGAGGACGAGGTGCTGCCGCTCCTGTCCGCCGGGGTCTCTCTGGCCGCCGTCAACGGGCCGCGGGCAGTGGTCGTCTCAGGTGGGGAACCGGAGGCCGAGCGAATCGCCGCCCACTTCACCGAGCGCGGACGGCGCACTCGACGGCTCAACGTCAGCCACGCCTTCCACTCCCCGCACATGGACTCCGTGGTCGCGGAGTTCCGTCGTATCGCCTCCGGCGTGGACTTCCGCGCGCCCGCCGTTCCGGTCGTCTCCAACGTCACGGGTGAGTTCGCCACGCCCCGGGAGCTGACGTCCCCGGACTACTGGGCGCGGCACATCCGCTCGGCGGTCCGGTTCCACGACGGGATTCAGACGGTCGGGCTCGGTGGCCCGACGGTCTTCCTGGAGCTCGGCCCGGACGCCGTCCTCACCGGCATGGTCCGTGAGTGCCTGCAGGGCGGCGGGCACACCCTGTTGTCCGCTCTGCGGCGCGGCAGGCCGGAGCCGCGGACACTGTTGTCGGCGCTGTCCGGGGCCCATGTCCACGGCGCCGTGGTCGACTGGGCCGGCCCGCTGGCGGCACGTGGCGGCCGGCCGGTGCCGCTGCCGACGTACGCGTTCCAGCGGGAGCGCCACTGGATCGACGAGGCGCCGGTGGGCGGCGACGCGGCCGCCCGGCCCGGCAGCCCGCCTCCCCCGCGGGTCGCCGCCGACGGCGGACCGGACGAGGTGACCACGGGGACGGACGACGGGACCGAGCGGCCGCCGGTGTCCCGTGCCGGGCTGCTGGACCTCGTACGCACCCAGGCGGCCCTCGTGCTCGGGCATGTCACCTCCGACGCCGTGGACGCCGGCCGCAGCTTCAAGGATCTGGGCTTCGACTCGCTCTCCGGTGTGGAACTGCGGGACCGGCTGCGCACGACGACCGGGCTGGACCTCCCGACGGGGCTGGTCTACAACCACCCGACGCCCGAGGCCGTGGTGGAGATGCTCACCGAGCGGCTCGGCCGGGGCGCTGCGGCCACGGATGCGGCCGGGGCGGCGCCTGCCGTCGCCGCCGACGATCCTGTGGTGATCGTCGGGATGGCCTGCCGCTATCCGGGGGGTGTCGCCTCTCCGGACGACCTGTGGCACCTGGTCGACTCGGGCACCGACGCCATCGGCCCCTTCCCCACCGACCGCGGCTGGGATCTCGCCGCGCTGTACGACCCCGACCCGTCGACGCCGGGGACGACCTATGTGCGGGAGGGCGGATTCCTGGTCGGGGCGGGCGACTTCGACGCGGCGCTGTTCGGGATCAGCCCGCGCGAGGCCGAGGCCATGGAACCGCAGCAGCGGCTGCTCCTAGAGACGGCCTGGGAGGCCTTCGAGCGGGCAGGCATCGCGCCGGACCGGCTGCGAGGCAGCGCGTCCGGGGTGTTCGTGGGGGCCACGGCCCAGGACTACGGGCCGCGTCTGCACGAGGCCGCGGACGGTCATGACGGGCATCTGCTGACGGGGAGCACCACGAGCGTCGCCTCGGGCCGGCTGGCCTATGCGTTCGGCCTGGAGGGCCCGGCCGTCACGGTGGACACCGCCTGCTCGTCCTCTCTGGTCGCCCTGCATCTCGCGGTCCAGGCGCTGCGGCAGGGCGAGTGCGATCTCGCGCTGGCGGGCGGGGTGACGGTGATGCCGACGCCGGGCATGTTCCTGGAGTTCAGCCGGCAGCGCGGGCTGGCACCGGACGGCAGGTGCAAACCCTTCGCGGCCGCGGCGGACGGCACCGCGTGGTCGGAGGGTGTGGGCCTGCTGCTCGTGGAGCGGCTGTCGGACGCCCGCCGCAACGGGCACCGGATCCTCGCCGTCGTACGGGGATCCGCCATCAACCAGGACGGCGCCAGCAACGGCCTGACCGCGCCGAGCGGTTCCGCGCAGGAGCGCGTCATCCGGCAGGCCCTCGGTGCCGCCGGGCTGGTGCCCGCGGACGTGGACGTGATGGAGGCGCACGGCACCGGCACCCGGCTCGGCGACCCCATCGAGGCCGAGGCCCTGATCGCGGTGTACGGGCAGGACCGGCGGGCCGAACAGCCGCTCCTGCTGGGCTCGTTGAAGGCGAACATCGGGCACACGCAGGCCGCGGCCGGGGTCGCCGGGGTCATCAAGATGGTGCAGGCCCTGCGGCACGGGGCGCTCCCCGCGACCTTGCACGTGGACGCGCCCTCCCCACACGTCGACTGGGCCGCGGGTGCCGTCGAGCTGCTCACGCGGCCCACCGAGTGGCCCGACCGCGGTCGCCCTCGCCGGGCCGCCGTCTCCTCCTTCGGCATCAGCGGCACCAACGCCCACGTCATCCTGGAACAGGCACCGGACACCCCGCTGCCGGCGTCGGCCGCCACCGGTGCCGTCCCGGAGCCACCGGCCGAGGACCCGGGCACATACGACGGCCCGGTCCTGCTGCCGCTGTCCGGGCACACCCCGCAGGCGTTGCGCGCCCAGGCCGAGCGGCTGCACGCCCACCTCGACACCCTGCCGCGGATCGTTCCGGCCGCCATGGCCTGGGAGTTGAGCAGGGGCCGCGCCCATCTGGAGCACCGCGCCGTCGTCGTGGCCGACGGCAGGGCGGCGGCACAGGACGCTCTGGCGGCCCTGGCCGCCGACCTGGACCACGCCGGCTTGGTGCGTGGCCGGGCCTCGGACCCGGTCCGTACGGCCTTCGTGTTCACCGGGCAGGGCAGCCAGCGCGCCGGGATGGGACGTGAGCTGTACGCGTCCGAGCCCGTCTTCGCCGAAGCCTTCGACGAAGCCTGCGCCGCACTCGACCCCCACCTGGACGTGCCGCTGCGTGACGTCGTCTTCGCCGACGACCCCACCCTCCTCAACCAGACCCGCTACACCCAACCCGCCCTCTTCGCCCTCGAAACCGCACTGTTCCGACTCCT
>NZ_JBSFDG010000040.1:0-31387 GCF_053593775.1 Streptomyces sp. NPDC002092 | reverse complement strand
TCGACCGGCCTGGTCTGCGCGGCGCTGGCCGTTCCCATCCGCACCCTGACCCGGATCGCCCCGGTGCGCGTCCTGGCCGCGGACTGATGCGGCACGGGAGGCGATCACCGCCGGCGCCGGGCCGGATACACCGTCCCTGGACGAGCTGAGGCAGCGGGAGTTGCTGACCGTGGTTCGACAGGCCGTGCTGAAAGCTGGGCTACGACGGAATTCGCTGACCTGCGGCGGTGACGCTCCTCGTCCGCGTCCAGGAGCCTCCGTAGGGAGCGAGGACGGCCTGCACCTTGGGGAACCCAGGTCACTCGGAGGAAGGCCCAGGGTGGCTGCCGGAACGGCGGACCGTCCCTTGGCTGTCAAGGGCACTTTGGAGGTGTCGAGGTAGGACTTGGCTCCCGCCTTCCTCGCCTCGTCCAGCGCTTCCTTCATCGCTTGCTGCAGCGCCAGGGGCGCGGTCTTGGCTGTGGGTGCGGGGGCGGTGCGCCATGCCGACCGGGGCCGCTGCGACTACGCACCCACACGTCGTCAGGTGCACGGCTACCTGGCCACCGCGCCGAGCCGGGGAGGCATTCCCGACGGCGAGGCTTACAGCGACGTACGCGAAGCCCTGGAGGCGGACCCTGGACTGTGGACCCTCCTGCGCTCCCCGCTCATGCTGAACGTCATCCACACCACCTACGCGGACCGTGCGGCCCCCGAACTGCGACTTCCCGGCCTCAGCACCGAGCAGCGCCAGGCCCGCATCTCCGACGCCTATGTCCTGCGCATGCTGAGCCAGCCCGGCCCGTACGCCCCCCGGGCCGCTCTGGACTGGCTGGCCGCGCCGGCCCGGCGACTGCACGAGCGGGGCGACGAGGTGCTCTATCTCGACCGCATCGACGGCAGCTGGGTCGCGCCTCGGCTCCGCCCTCAGTTACACGTAGTGCCGCGGTGGTTCTTCCAGATCGCCGTGGCGCTGTCCATGCTGCCCTGGCTGTGGGTGTTCCTCGCGACGGGCCTCGTCGAGGCCGACGACTCCACCGCCCTGTTGACCCTGGCCGTGGGTGTCATCGTGGTGCTCACGTTGGTGAGCGACCGCCTCGGAGCGGTGTCCTCGGCCCGCCGCGCCACCCCCGCGGTACCGCTGGCACTGTCGGCTTCCCACGACTTCACACCCAACGGATCCACCTTGCCCGGACTGCTGGCTCTGTCCTGGTTGTGGGCCGGAATGGAGGCGCGCAAGGCGTTCCAAGTGTACGGCCACACCCCCATCGAGGAACTGCGCTGGTCCTGGCTGCCGAGCTGGCTGGGTTCCTTCTCCGCTCCCCGCTGGGACCACGCCCAGCTGAGAACCGGGCTCGTCAGCATCGTCCTTCTGAGCATCACCATCGTGACGGCCGTGGAGATCTTCCTGACCGGCGTACCCCTGCCCTTTTCCCTCTTCATCACCCCGTTGGCGTTCCTCTCCATGTATCTCTTCATCGGCGACCGGATGCGCCCCGGCCTCAAGGACACCCGCCGGCGTCCCAACGAGGGCATCCGCCGCTCCGCCCGCTACGCCCTCCTTCAGGGGACGGTGACCTTGCTGGTGACCGTCGGCTTCGTCTCCCTCGGTATCCGCGCCACCACCGGCGCGGGCATACGACCCACGCTGCTGGCGGGACTGTTCGTGGGCACCCTGCTGGGCGCCTCCAACGCCTACCGCGTCGGCGGAGCCGCCTGCGTGTACTACTGGACGCTCCGCCTGGTCCTGGCCCGGCAACGCGAAATCCCTTACCACTACGGCCGGTTCCTGGGCGACGCCGAGCGCCGCGTCCTGGTGCGGCGAAGTGGCAGCGGATTCCGCTTCCCGCACCGGCTGATCCAGGATCACATCCGCCTTCACGCCACCGCGTTGCGCGCGAGACTGTGACCGGGCAGGTCCTCAGCCCGCACCGATGTGCTCACTCGGTGGGGGGTGCCGCGGCCGTCGTTCTTGGGCAGGGCGGCAGCGTGGCGCCGGACGTCGGCGGCCACCGCGCGGGCGTGCCCAGTGAGCTGGAGGGTGATCTGCTCGTAGTCGCGGGGGCGAGGTCCGGGTCCTTCCACGCGAGGACGGCGGTGACGAGTGCCTCGTGCGGGGCGCGGTCCAGAGGGAGCTCGGCCTCGATCAAGCCGCGCGGGTCGTGGAGCACGACGTGGGTGTCGCTTATCGTGCGCCCGCCGCGTCGTTCGCCCCCCCCCCTGGGCGACCCGGTCTCACGGGCCTACTACGACAAGAAGATGCCCAGGGCAAACACCACACCCAGGCCCTGCTCTGCCTCGCCAGACGCCGGGCCGACGTCCTCCTCGCGATGCCCCGCGACGGCACGGTTGTCTCGTGTCCGCCGCGAGCAGGAAAGCCTTGCTGGGGATGATCACCGCAGCCGGCACTGACAATCCGGTCGGCCCGGGCGCAACAGAAAGCCCTGGCTGTACCCTGTCGCCCACTGTGCGTGTGGAGTTGACGACGCAACACGGGGGATACGCGCATGAGTCTGCGGGCACTGCCGTTCGAGGACGAGGACGAGCAGCGACGGCTGTCGGTGTTCCATCTGGTGGGCCTGGCGGCCGGCGGGGTGATCGGGTCGGGCTGGATGCTGGGCGCCAACGAGGCGTTCTCCAAGGCCGGTTCGGACGCCTGGCTCGCCTGGCTGTTCGGCGGTCTGCTGATGCTGCTGATCGCCGGGGTGATGGTGGAGCTGGGCACCGCCGCGCCCAAGACCGGCGGGCTGATCTTCCTGCCGCTGCAGAGCAGCGGCGCGCTGGTGGCGACGGTGGCCGCGGCCGGGCTGTGGCTCGTGTACGCGATAAACCTGGCCAGTGAGGCCGTCGCGATGACGAAGGGCCTGTCCGCCTGGAAGGTGCACGGCCTGCTGGACACCTCCGACACGCTGACCGCCCAAGGGTGGTGCTACGCACTGGTGTTCATGGCGGCGATCTCGGCGGTGAACCTGGTCGCCCCGCGGATCTTCTTCCGGATCAACTCCTGGCTGACGGTGCTGAAGGTGGTCGTCCCCGTCCTGACCGTCGTGCTGCTCATCGCGGCCGGCTTCGACCACCACAGCGGCCTCGCGGCGAGCGAGCACAGCACCGGAAAAGGCGCCGCAGCAGCGCTGACCGCGGTTGTGGGCAGCGGTGTCATCTACGCCTACGTGGGATTCCAAGGGCCGTTGGACTTCGCCGGGAACGTCAAGCGACGGGGCATAGGCGAGGCGGCCCGGCTGCGGCGGGCGGTCTTCGGGACGATCATCGGTTCGATGGTGCTGTACATAGCGCTGCAGATCGTCTTCACCCGGTACCACGACGCCGAGTGGTCCACGGCCAACATGGGGTCGTCGCCGTACGCCCATTTCGCCTCCGCTGCCGGGCTGTTCTGGCTCGGGGTGCTGCTCCGGGTCAACGGCGTGGTCTCGCCCATGGGCGCCGGGCTCGTCTTCGCGCACGCCCTCACGCGCGAGGTCGCCGCTCTGAGCCGCGCCCATCTCACGCACCGGGGGCTGCAGACCGCCCGTAAGGCGTCGCTGAAACGGCGTTACGACGTCTACTGGCTGGTGCTGGTGGTCGACTTCTTCGTCGCCGGGATCGCGCTGTGGGCGGTCGGCGGCAGCTGGTCCACGCTCGTCGCCGTCACGGGCGTGCTGACCCTGGTCGTCTACGCCGTCCCGGCCGTGGCCCTCGTCTCCCTGCGCGGCCATCTGCCCGGCCACTCCCCCAGACGCCGCGACGCCCACGGCATCCTGGCGCGGGCGAGCTTCGCCCTGATAGCGCTGATCCTCTACGGGGCCGGCTGGAGCCCCCTGTGGCGGGGCATGGTGGCTCTCGCGGTGGGCTGCGCGCTGCTGCTGTGCCTGCCGAGCGTGGCCCGCCTGCTGCCCGCATTCGGGCGGATATACGACGCCAAGGTGCATGTCACGCTGTTCCGTGACTGGCGCACCAGCCCCGCCGCTCAAGCGGCCCTCTGGCTGATCGGCCAGCTGACAGTGCTGGTGCTGCTGACCCTGCTGCTCGGCGATTCCCCGCTCCGCTTCCACCACCGGGTCCTGGGCGGCTTCCTGGCCGTCGCCTCGGCGCTCGTCTGCTTCGAGGGGCTGGTACGGGCGTCCCGACGGCACATGGTCGACATCCCGCCGATGCTGCCCGCCCCGGGCCCGGTCGCCGTCGCCGCGCCGCCCGTCAGCGCAGTGACCGAATGACCTCTCGGGCTTCCACCTCGAAGCCCCGCCCGGTCAGCTGCTCGACCGCCTGCTCCCGGCGGTGGGCGTCGGACCACCGGCCCACCGTGGCCCGCAGCAGGAAGTGCCGGTCCTCCTCAGGCATGGTCGCGGTCCCGAGGCGGTCGACGATCACCGCGACCTCCTGAGGTGTGACCCGCTGTTCGTTTTCCAGGCAACGCTCCAGCAGGTCCCAGCCGTCCCGGTCGAGGCCCGTGTCGTACAGCCGGGCCGCGATCTCGGCGATCACCTCGCCCGAACCGGCGGGCGCCCGCACCGGGTCGGCCGGGTCCGCCAGCTCCTTGCAGGCCAGGTAGACGGCCTCCGCCCGGCCGGCTGCCCGCAGCCCCGTCACGTACTCGACGAACAGATCGGGCTCGGCGCCCTGGCCGAGCACCTGGGCCGCCAGGCGCTGGGCGATCGTCTGGGCCGCGCGGTTGCGGTCCCGGGGCCGTTCGATCTTCTCCAGCAGGGCCACCAGGTCGGCACCGGAGCGGCCGTCGGTGTGCACGGCGGCGGCGACCCGCAGCAGGCGGCGGCACTCGGGCGGGGCGTTGACCTTGCTCAACGCCCTGTCGAGGCGGTCGAGTTCGCCGGGCGTGCGCGGCCCCTCGTACCAGTCCGCTCCCCTGGACACGATGTCGGCGAGCAGTTCCTTCGTGGTCCGGGTGAGGGCGTCGGACTCGTACCAGATCCTGACGATCTCGGCGAGGTCCTCCATCCGTTCGCGCGCGGCGACGTGCCGGCGGATGTCCGCGCACTTCTCGGTGTGCGGGGGCCTGGCCAACTGGCCGCAGATCTCGGCGATGTCGTGCCGGGTCCGGCGCCGGCCGACGTGTTCCACGAGGGTGTCGGGGGTGTCCGTGCGGGTGGCGATCAGCCGGGCGATGATCCGCCGGGTGTCGTGCACGTCGTCCTCGAGGTCGAGCTGTTCGTCGAACCACTTCTCCAGGATCCGCTCGGAGGGGCTGAGGTGGTGCAGCGCCCCGGCGAGGTCCTGGAACTCCCTGGGCACGATCTCCGACGCCGGCAGCGCGTCGTTGTCGATGATCGCGACCAGCGTCCTGCGCAGGAACTCGGTCGCCTCCTCGTCGCACTTCTCGTCGCGCAGGGCGATGTAGAGCAGCGCCTTGTCGAGGTTGGTGCGGCCGGAACCGGGTTCGGTGAACGCGCTGATCGTACGGTCCACCAGCTCGGGCGCGGCGGCCCTGCGGCACTCCCGGACGAACACGGCGACGTCCAGGACGGTCCGCTGGCAGGCGATGTCGTGGATGACGCCGTGGGTGAGCCGGCGGCCGTCGCCGCTCCGCTCGGCCTCCCACTGTCTGATCGCGAGCTCCGCGGCCTGCCTGATGTGCCGGCCCAGCGCCGCCGTGGCCAGTACGCTGACGGCGTCCCGGTAGTCGAAGTGCCGTGCGGAGGCGATGAGTTCGTCGACGGGGCGCAGTACGGCGAAGGCGTACAGGGAGCGCACCGCGGTGGCCGGACGCGGCTGCTCGCCGCCCTCGTCCGCGGGCCCCTCGCCCTCGCGCATGGCCCGAATGCGCTCCACGAAGACGTCGACCGGGCAGGTGGCGACCCACTCGTAGCCGCGCCACGCCTCCCTGTCCCCACTCTCCTCGGGTGTCTCGGAGCCCCGGGCCCACAGGCCGTCGTTCATACGCGCAGTGCCTTCTCCACCTTGCTCCAGTAGCGGGCGAACGCGTGCGGCCGGAACATCTCGTTCGCCTTGACGTCTATGTGCCGGGCGAGGTGCTGGCTGGCGTCGTCCGGGCGGGAGCTGAGGAGGGCCACGACATCGCCGGTCTTGCGCTCGTCGCGCAACAGCTCGGCGAGGTGGGCGTCCCGGTCCAGCATCAGGGTCCTGACCCAGTCCTCGGGGTCGACCGGGAGGCGCGGGGGCAGGTCGCGCCGCATGGGCTCCATCCGGTTGGTGAACAGCGGCGCGCCGTCCCGGGCGTCGTTCAGCGACATGCGCGGCACCTGGTGCCGGGCGGAGGGGCAGCTCGCCATCTCCCTGCGGACGGCCTCCCGCAGCAGGCCGATGGTGAGCCGGGGGTTGTGGTCCTTCGTGCCGCCCTGCAGTATCCGCAGCAGATGCCCGCTGAACGGCGTGCAGTTCGCCAGGTCCCCGGGGAGCGCCGAACAGCCCTCGGCGGGCGCGAAGTTGGCGTTCTTCACGGCGGTGAAGACGCAGGTCCCCTCGTCCCACGCACCGAGCACGCCCGGGAGTTCAGGCTCGTTGCCCAGCTGGGGCAGCAGGTTGGAGTAGCAGCAGTCGGCGATCAGGACCTTGAGCCTCGCCCTGGCCTTGCGCATGACCCGGTAGACGTACCAACTGGACAGCCACGTCCAGGGTTCGTCGCGGTGGGAGGAGCCCACGGAGAAGTGGACCTGGGCGCCGGGCAGGTCGCTCCAGTACTGGCCGTGGCCGACGTAGACGACCAGCAGGATGTCCTCGGGTCCCGTCGCGTCGGCGGCCTCCTGCAGCGCTCGCATGACGCCGTCCGCCGACTGGACCTCGTCCGCCCCCAGCACCCGGCACTTGTCCGCGCCCCACATCGCGTCGTCGGCCAGCACCTCGCCGTACATGCGCGCGCTCTCGCCGATCGGCGGATGGCTGTCGATGCCCGAGTCCGGGGCGTACGCCGCCGGTCCGATGACCACCGCCCTGGATGCCATGTCACCCGTCCCCGTCTTCCGAACCGGTCAGGGGGTCGACGTCCACCGAGGCCTCCGGCGGGTCCAGCCGCTCGCTCCGCCAGCGCTCGACGACCTTCTTGGCGGAGTCCACCGCGGCGGACACGGCCAGCTCGGTGGCCTTGCCGACCACGGCGACAAGGACGATCTCCACGATGCCTCCGGTGAGGACACCGTCCTGCTCGACCTCCCGCGCCCGCCACTCCAGCCCGGTCTCCGCCTCCAGCTCCGCGAGCAGCCGCTCCCGATCGTCCAGCCCGGTCAGCCCGCTGACCGACACCGAGATCCTCGTGCCCATACCGCCTCCCCCGCGCCAACGCCCGTACCAGCCTACCCACTTGAGCAAGCCCCACCACGACCTGCACCGGAGGTGCGGGGAGCGGGCAGGGGGCGCGGAGGGTGCGCGGCCGAAGTCACTGATTCCTAATGCGGTCTGTCAAGCCGCGCGAGCGGTTGGCGGGGTTAGTTCGTAGCGCCGTCCGTCGCGCAGGAGGGCCCAGAGGACGTTGACTCGGCGGCGGGCGAGAGCGAGCACGGCCTGGATGTGGCGCTTGCCCTCGGCGCGTTTGCGGTCGTAGAACCGGCGCGACTCCTCGCTGTGCTGGATGCTGAACAACGCCGAGATATAGAAGACGCGTTGGAGGCGGCGGTTGTATCGCTGAGGACGTCGCAGGTTGCCGCTGATCTTTCCGGAATCGCGGGGCACCGGGGCGACGCCGCCGAAGCCGGCGAGGCGGTCGGGGGTGCCGAAGACCGTCATGTCGCCGCCGGTGGCGGCCAGGAACTCCGCGCCGAGGATGGTCCCCAGGCCGGGCATGCTCGTGATCACCTCAAAGGCGCCGTGGTTGCGAAACCGGGCCTCGATGGCCTTGTCGAGCTCGGCACAAGCGACTCGTCCGCCTCACCACGTAGGACACGGTCTTAGCTGCGCCGCTTAGGCTCTTGCCGTCCACCGCCAGCCCGCGCAGTCCGGCGGCATCGGCGCTTCGGGTCGGCGGTCCGCGAGCCAACGGCCGACGGCCCGGTCCAGCGCGTCGCCATCGAGGCGGGCCAGCAGCCGGCGCACTGTCGTCTCGGCGGGCAGCGGCCGACGGGGCATCAGCGGGTCGAGATGGACGCCAAGGCATTCCAGCGCGTGCGGCGGGGCGTCGGCGATCCACTCGCCAACCGCCAGCAGCGAGGTGGCCGCAGCCAGGACCGCGCACGCGGTCAGCGCGAGCACGAAGGCCAGCGCGTGGCGCACTCCGCGCGGATCACGCGGGTCCGGCACCTCGGCCAGCCGCTCCAACAGGCCGGGTACTTCCCGGGATGCCACAGCGCAGTGCTCGCGGAGCTGGTCAAGGGCAGGCGGGATCAGCGGTGATGCGTCGGGAGGCGCGGGCCTCCACTCAGATCACGGGGCGTCAAGACCTTCATGATCTTGGAGTTGCGTAGAGCCACGTCCGTCCGACCGCAGGTCACTCTGGCGCCTAGCTTCGGGAGGCCCCAGCCACCCAGGTCCGCCAGACGTGACGGGTGTTCGGCATCTCAGGGCGGTCCAGGAGCCAGAGCACATAGCCGGCATGGCACCGGGCCCATGGACTGTCCGAGTGGACTGCACGATCGAGCCTGCCACGCAGGTCAGCGCTGTCAACAGCCCGGGCAACCCGCACGTATTCGCGGTCCTTGCAACGATAGGCACGGCAGACGACGATCTCGACCAGGTCGGTGAGCTTCGCTCTGATCGTCTCCTCCTGGTGAGCGATGGCCACGTCCCGGATAAGGCGCTGCTTCGTACCCCACGCCTTCGCATGACGTGTCCACTCCTGCGGGTATCTCGCCTCCCACTCCAAGAACAGCAACGCGTAGGGCAGCCCAGGCCATGCCGCCATGTCTCGGGTCGCTGGGAGACCCCACAGCCCATCGGGAAGCGAATACCTCTGGGCCTGGTGATACATCCGACTGGCCTGCAGGAAGGCCGGCTCCCGGTACTGCTCCTGCGTTCCCAAGGGCAACGTCAGGCGCCACATCTCGTTGAACCGACCGAGAGCGTCCTGGACCTTCCGCCTGGCGTCGGTCAGACGGGCAAGCGCGGCAGCCCGTTCAGCCGGATCATCCGCTATAAGCCCGAACGCCCAGCCCAGTCGTTCATCCCACGCACCAGCGGTGTCCGCACCTGCATCCGCTTCCTCAGTCACGCACGGGATCATCCCCCAGCGCAGCCGGCTCGCTCAGCCGACGGTGACAGATACCGCTGCCAGACACCGTGGCCCAGCGGCCCAACGCCCGATACCAGGGACCGTCCGCTCACCCCCTTCCGCCCACGTGATCAGGAAACGGAGGCACCCTCAAGTGATCAACGCACCGCCCCCCGGCCAACGCCACTCACCATGCAGGGCAGGCCGCCGCGTCGGCGAGCGGCTCTTGGTCGAGCCCTCGCCCCGATGCCGCACGCACGCCTGCGAGGTCGGCAAGGCCCCGTTGCGCGATGCGGCCTGCACCGGCGGCGCGGCCTGGTTAGGAGGTCATCGCTCCGTAAGATCCCAAGCCGCAATCCGGGCGTACTGTCGCAATTGGGCACTGGTCTTCGCCGGTGCGTCGCAGCCGCCCCGGGGCGGAAGGAGCAATCATGTCCACTCTCGGCACACAGCAGGCACCCTTGGATCCCGCCAGGCAGGAGGCGTTCGCAGGGGAAGTCGCCGATGTCCTGAACAAGGCCGCGCTCGCCCTGCTCACCAGCGTCGGCCACCAGTGCGGCCTGTTCGACACCCTGGCCGCCCTTCCACCGTCGACCAGCGCGGACATCGCCAAGGCCGCGGACCTCGACGAGCGGTATGTGCGCGAGTGGCTGGGCGGGATGGTCGTCGGCGGCTTCGTGGAGTACGAGCCGCAGGGGCGGACCTACTTCCTGCCGCCCGAGCATGCCGTCTCGCTGACCACCGCGGCAGGCCCGGACAACCTGGCCGGGATGATGCCCTACCTCGCGCTCATGGGCGAGGTCGAGCAGCAGGTCGTGCACGCCTTCCGCGAGGGCGGCGGCGTGCCGTACTCGGCCTATCCGCGGTTCCAGGCACTGCAGGCCGAGGAGACCGCCCGGATCTACGACCTGGCGCTCGTGGACACGATCGTGCCGCTGGTCGATGGCCTTGACGAGCGGCTGCGCGCCGGGATCGACGTCCTTGACGTGGGTACCGGGCAAGGGCACGCGCCGCTCGTGCTGGCACAGGCGTTCCCGGCCAGCCGGTTCCACGGCCTGGACCAGTCGGAGTCCGGCATCGCGACCGCGCGCGCCGAGGCCGTCCGGGCCGGGCTGGCCAACCTCCGCTACAGCATTGCCGATTCGACTCAGATCACCGGCGAGTACGACCTCATCACCGCCTTCGACGTGATCCACGATCTGGCGCGGCCGGCCGAGACGCTGACGGCGATCGCGAAGGCTCTGCGTGAGGGAGGCACGTTCCTGATGGGCGACATCGCCGCCTCCAGCAGGCTGGAGGAGAACATCGGGCATCCCTTCGGGCCGGCGCTCTATGGCTTCTCTGTCTTCTACTGCATGACGACCTCGCTCAGCACGGGCGGAGCGGGCCTGGGCACCGTATGGGGCCAGGACACGGCAGTGCGGATGCTGAAGCAGGCCGGCTTCGGGAACATCGACATCAAGTCCGTGGAGGGTGATCCAATCAACGTCTACTACGTCGCGACCAGCCGCTGAGGGCGGCATGGTGGCAGTGCCAGGCAGTGGGTGAACGCGCCGGGTGGCAGGGTTTCTCCGCGCCCGGTGGCCGTTCAGCCGCCGGAGTGCCGTCCGTTGCCTTGCACCGGCGGGGTGGCGACCGGAACGGTGGAGGGAGCGGCAGACGGCGCGGTGGCGGCGGGTGTCCGCCCGCTGGGGACGGATGTGCTGGTGGCCGGGGTGGGCGTGGCGGGTGACGAAGGGATGTCGGGGGTGTCGTCGCCGGAGGTCAACAAGGCGAACAGGGCGAGACCTGTGCCGTAGCGGCCCTGGAGGCCAGTTTGCGGGAGCGGCTCGGGCGGGAGTGCCCCGCGGAGCGAGCCTGGCCCGCGCGCGGGACGGGTGCCGCAGCCGTCGGCAGGGCGGGCATTTCGGCGGTGGCCTCCGGCTTCGCCGGGGCCGGCGTCCGGTGATGCTGGGCGAACCAGTCGGCTGCCTGCTCGGCGCTGGGCCGGTGGGTGGGGTCCTTGGCGAGCAGGAGCAGCACGTAGTCGATACCGGGGCAAGTGAAACGCGCAGGTTAAGGGCCACAACCAGCCCGCTCGCCTCGTGGCGGACGGCGACCTTGTCGAACCTCGCGGCCAAGGCACAGTGTCGATCGAGGCGATGATCCGCCATACCGCGGCATGCTCCTCTCCACTCTCGGCTTCGAAGCGGCGGGCACATCTCCGTATGGGGAGGCAGGTGAGACGCTTAGGTCATGGCCCTTCGACCACGGCCGGACATCCGAGGCTCCTGGCAGCCGGGGCACACACCCGCGCTTCTCGCCATCCCACTGGGGCTGATCGTCACGGTCTGTGTAGTCGATGTACTGTCTCCGCCGCACATCCACCTCGGTCCGCTGCTGGTGGCAGCACCCGCGATCACAGTGGCGTTCGCCGGGGCCCGAATGACGGCACTGATGGGGGCTCTCGCGGTGGCAGCCCAGGTGCTGATCGGCGCACTCAGAGGGGTCCTGCCCGCCGCCAACATCCAGGCCCAGATCGCCGCCCTGATCGTCGTCTCCGGCATCTGCGTCACCATCTGCGTGGTGCGGGACCGGCGTGAGCGCCAACTGCACCAGGTGCGGTCGGTGGCCGAGGCGGCGCAGAGCGTGCTGCTGCAACCGTTGCCCGCACACGCCGGCTCACTGCGGATCGCCGGCCTGTACCTCCCCGCCGAGGAGGAAGCCGAGCTGGGCGGAGACCTCTACGCGGCCGCACGGACCGCCCACCACAGCACCCGGCTCCTCATCGGCGACGTACGCGGCAGTGGCCTGGCCGCGATCAACAACGCCGCCCTGCTGCTGGGCGCCTTCCGCGCGGCCGCCCATCGCCAGGCCACCCTCCCCCGCCTCGCCATCCACCTGGACGCCGCGTTGCGCTGGGACACCAGCCAGTGGCGACCACCGGCGGAGCAGGACACCCACGAGGACTTCGCCACCGCCACACTGCTCGACATCCCCGACCACGATCCGGTCGTCCACCTCATCACCTGCGGGCACCCACCGCCGCTCCTCCTGCGCGGCACTCGGCTCACCCTCCTCACGGCCGAGGCGAGCCACCTCCCGATCGGATTCGGCGGGGTCTTCGGCATCACCGCCTACGACGTCGAGACCTTCCCGTTCGAGGTCGGCGACCTGCTGCTCCTGTACACAGACGGCGTCATCGAAGCACGCAACGCCGACGGACTGTTCTATCCCTTCACCGAACGGGCGCCCGAGTGGACCAAGGACGACCCCGAGGAACTCCTGCGCCACCTCCAGGAGGACCTGCTGGCCCACGTCCACGGACACCTCGACGACGACGCGGCCGCAGTCGCCATTCGCCGCCTGGCCGTCTGAACCCCGGCCACCTGGGCCCGCACCCAGTTCCGATTCACCGGCGCCGCGCACCGGGAGGTCGGCCGCGCGGGCGCCCCCGGACTCTTGCAGCTCAGGCTCCGGACGGACCAGGGACGCCTCCTCTTCCCCACCCGGCCCGGGCTGCCGTAAGCCCAAGGGCAGCGCACCGAGACCGTCCCCGGAAGGAGTGCCCACACAGGGGATTTTCGGTCGGGTCACGGTGAGCACCGTCGACTCGTGGATCGGGTTGCAGCAGTACGTCGTCGACATGGACCCCCGCCTGGAGGCGGGCGATCGGCGGACCGTCGTCGCCGCCGCCATCTGTCTGCACCTGCTGCGCCGGCCTCCGGGTCACACCGCCGCGCCGGCGCGTGGCTGGAGTGTGGCTGCGGCGCCCGGGGACTACTGCGCGCCGGTTCCCTGATCGGCGAAAAGGCCGGCCCTGGTGGCCACGAGCGTGCCGTTGGCCGCGGGATCCTGTGGCGCGGCAAGGACCTTCTCACTGTTGCACAGCAACTGGACCTTTCCCGCCGCCGCCAGGGTGACCGTCCCCGTGGCGCTCAGCGACGCCTCGTTGTAGCCGCTGCCGCGAGGCGTGGCCATGTTGGGCCCACCGGTGACCCTGCAATTCCCCTTGTCGGCGTAAATGAGGAAGGCGGAACCGGTCAGGGTGTACGTCCCGGCAGGAAGCGACAGAGCGACGACCTGCGTGTCCGTCGTCCCGATGGAGTGCACTGCCGTCGCCTTGTAGACATCGCCTGGAGCGGCGGACGCGGCGACTCGTTGTGAGGCATTCGCAGTGGCTCCCGCGTAAGTCGCTCCCAGGGCGGCCATGGCGATGGCTGCCATCACCATGGTTCTGAGCTTCACGATTCTGCGCATGACCAACTACCCCCTGAAAATGCCAGATTGATGTCCGCTCAAAATACCGTCAGTGCAGTTCCATCGGGTGGTGTGCGGTCCGCTCGCCCGAATGACCACCAGCCCGTGGATTCCGGTTTCCTTTGTGTTCATGGAGCGTCTTCCGCCGGCCACTGATCGGGGGACGCTTGCGAGCCTGAAGTAAGGGCCGCACCATACAAAGCCCCCGTGCCGTTGAAGGGGGTATTCGAAGTCTCAACCCGTGATGGGGCAGGGTCGCGTCGTTCAGGTGGTATGTCCTGGTTGATCACATGATGCCGAGGGTGATCAGTGGACGGTTGGCGTCGCGGGTGTGGTGGCGGAGTCCAGCGGCGATGTTCGTCTGGTTGGCGAGTCGGAGAAGCCGATGGCCAGGTTGCGCGGGGATGCCATGGCACGTGGAGCGGTGCCGGTGCGTACGCGGGAGGCGTCCTCGGCGTACGTGGTGTTCCTGACGTGGTGGATCTTGTTCTCGATGCCCCAGTGGCCGCGGACGCGGCGGGCGATCTCGGTTGCGTCGGCCTGCTCCGGGGTCAGGTCGGTCACCCCGTGGATGCGTTCCAGGGTGACCTTGCCGGTGGTGACGATCCGTCGGCGGCGCACGATCTGGACGGCCTGCACCGCGTGTGGGAACGCGATCCCGGCGACGGCGGCGGCCTTGATCCGGCGGATCTCGTCGCGGCCGTGCGCGGTGGCCCGCATCTTGTCCAGGAGTGGCACTTCCCGCCATGACAGGGCCTTCAGCCACTGGTGCAGGCGTGGGCGGTCTGCGAGTGGAGGGCGTCGAAGGTGACCACCGTGCCGTGCAGGTTGAGCGGGGCAAGCAGGGGCTGGAAGACGGTGATCTCGTTGGTCGTGGCGTCCACCTCGCGCTGGGCGGTGACCAGGCCGGTCCCCGTCATCTCGGCGAGCAGACGGACCTGGGTGCCGTCGGTGCGGCGGGCACCGCGCACGGTCTTGCCGTCCACGGCGAGGGAGGGCAGGGGCCGCCGGTCGCTGTCGTTCTCCTCCTGGCCGGCGGCGCGTTCGCGCCCGGCGAGCCAACCTCCGACGGCTGTATCCAGCGCGTCGCCGTCGATGCGTTGGAGGACACGACGCACGGTGGCGCGCATGCGGCCTGCAGAGTGCCGTAGGAGGTGGAGAACGTCTGCGCGTTGTCGGGATGCTTGTGCAGCAGGTAGCCGAGGTCGGTCGCGGGTCGTTCGGGGGTGCCGGTGGTGGTGATGGTCAGGAACACGTGGCCAGGCCTCGTGGAAGGGGATGAACTGCGGATGGGTTGAACCGGGATCCTTGCTGTGCGCCAACGTACAGCGAACATCCCCTGCGTACCCTGGCATTTTCGCCGCCCAAGCGGAGCCGACCTCCTCTCTTCGCGGGCCTGTGTCGGCCGTGGGGAACCCTGTGACAAGATCCGCTGGCATGTCATCTGTCATGTCGTCTGCCATGCTTTCGTTGCCTTCGTCGCCCACGGGCCCCTCAAGAACCGGTCGCCGTCTGCTGGTCGCCCTGCTCGCGCTGCTCGCGACAGCAGGCTCCACCGTGGCCGAGGCCGGCACGCCGTCCGGCCCGGCGCCCGGCGCCGCGGTGAGCGCGGCCGAACCCGCGACGCCCGACCGCCCCAGCTACGACGTGAAGCTGCGCGCCGACGCCGATGGCACCCACTGGGCGGGCCGGCAGACGGTGTCCTTCCGCAACGCCTCCAGCCGGCCCCTGCGTGAGGTGTACATACGCCTGTGGGGCAATGGCGAGGACGGCTGCGGGACATCCGGAAGACCGTCCCCCGTCCGCGTCTCCCACGTGCGCGGCGGCACTCCGGGCCGCCCCGGCGTGAAGTGCACGGCGCTGCGCATCGCTCTGCCGAGGCCGCTCGCACGCGGTGAGCGGACGGCCGTCTCCTTCGACGTGGCCCTCACCGTGCCCGCACGCAACAACCGCTTCGGCCGCGAAGGCGCGTTCCGCTTCCTGGGCAACGCGCTGCCGGTCCTCGCCGTGCACGACGCGAAGGGGTGGCACCTCGATCCGTATGTGTCGTACGGCGAGAGCTTCTACACCCTGGCGAGCGACTTCCGGGTGCGCCTCGACCACCCCTCCGCCCTCAAGGTCCCGGCGACCGGCAGCACATGGACCCGCCCCGGCGGTACCGGGCGTACGGTCACCCACAGCGTCGCCAAGCGGGTGCGGGACTTCGCATGGGCGGCGGGCCCGTTCCGCACCGCGACCCAGACCTCGCCCGGCGGCGTGCGCGTGAAGTCGTACTGGTCGCCGAACACGCCCGCCGCCGGTGTCCGCCTCAACCGCAAGGACGGCGTCGCCGCCATCGACCGGTTCGGCAGGGAGTTCGGCCGCTATCCGTACGGCGAGATCGACCTCGTGATGACCCCCGGGTTCGCCGGCGGCATGGAGTACCCCGGCCTGGTCATCCTCGGCACCGAGGAGGAGGGCGGCGCCACCGTCCACGAGATCGCCCACCAGTGGTGGTACGGCATCGTGGGCAACGACGAGTACAACTCACCCTGGCTGGACGAGAGTTTCGCCCAGTACGCCAACGCGCGCTACTACCGCTGGGACGGGTTCGAGTGCTCGCCGGACGGCTCCTGGCCGAGCGCCACCGCCGCGCTCACCAACTCGATGGCCTACTGGTCTACACACCGTGGCGAGTACTTCCAGGTCGTGTACGGGATCGGCCCCTGCGTCCTGGCCGACCTGGAGCACGTCCTCGGGGCCGGCACCATGGCGCGCCTGATCAAGAAGTACGCCCACGACCACTGGTACGGCGTCTCCACCACCGCCGGCTTCAAGAAGGCCGCACAGTCGATGACGCACAGGGACCTCGGCCCCTTCTGGCAGAAGCACCGCATCCGCTGAAGTCGTACTCCGCTCGCGGGTGACGGGCGTACCCCGTCGGCGCCACGATGCCGGTGACCGACGGGGTACGCGGGCAGGGCGGCGTCGTTCCGGCGGTGCATCCGGGTTGATGGGGCTTCAGGAGCTGGGGCAGGACTGCGGGGTGGTCGGCGGGGGCTGACGCGGAGGCAGGCACGACTTCCGGTGATCATGAGGTGTCGAGTCCCTGATCACCACGACGGAAGACCGTGCCTGCCCCCTCGTCCTCGCTCATCCCGCGCCCTCTGGGCCAACTCGCCGACACCGCGCCGACCGTCCCCGATGTCTTGTTCTCGCCCCGCGAGCCGGCTGTTGTCGACGAAGCGGGTCCGCCCGGCCCAGCGGTCGCGACCATGAGCGGTCAAAGGGTGAGCCGACCTTTCCAGGCCGGCCCTCGGCTGCCGTCCGAGGGTCATTCCCGCCCGGCGCTCACCGCGTCGTGACGTCGTGGGCCGTGCCGTCCGTGATGGCCTGGAGTTTGTCGGGATTGGCGACGTTGTGGATGGCGGTGATACGAGCGTCGGCGTCGAAGTCGAAGGTGACCGTGGCAATCACCCGGTTCGGGGCGCTGAACACCATGCCCGGGCCGCCATTGATCTCGACCAGCTCGGCGCGCATGTCGGCGGGCTGAACACCCTGGTAGGTGACCGTGCCGATGGCCGCGAACCACGAGGCAACCGTCTTTGCCCCCACGACCGGCTTGAGTGCCTGACGGACCTTGCCGCCGCCGTCGGTCCACAGGGTGACGTCCGGGGACAACAGCTCCATCAGAGTGTTGATGTCACCACCGGTCGCGGCGGCGAAGAACCGCTCGGTGACTTCGCGCCGACGAGATCGGTCGGCGGTGAACCGGGGTCTGCGGGCCCGTACGTGCTCTCGCGCGCGGTGCGCTGCCTGTCGTACCGCCGCCTCGGACCGTTCCACCGCCTCCGCGATCTCGGCGTGGCTGAAGCCGAAGACCTCCTTCAGTACGAAGACTGCGCGCTCCAGCGGGCTCAGCGTCTCCAGCACCACCAGCATCGCCATCGACACCGACTCGGCGTCCATGACGGCATCGGCGGTGTCGCCGCTGGTGAGGATGGGCTCGGGCAGCCATGGGCCGACGTAGGTCTCGCGCTTGTGCCGGGTGGAACGCAGGCGTTCCAGCGCCAGGTTGGACACGATCCGCGTCAAGTACGCCTTGGGATCAGCTACTTGGGCACGGTCGGCGGACGACCACTTGATCCAGGCGTCCTGCACCGCGTCCTCGGCGTCGGCTGCGGAGCCGAGGACGCGGTAGGCCACGGAGAACAGAAGCCTGCGGTATTCATGAAAGACCTGCTGGTCGGCGCTCACTCGGCACGCTCGGCGCGGCGGGTGAAGCGGCCGCCGTGCGGCCAGAACGCGCCCGAGGCGGGCATCTTCTTCATGCGGCCGAAGGTCGGCCAGGGCGAGGCAGTCACCGTCTCCTTATAGCGGGCCGCCATCCGGCCAGTCAGATGAATTCGCCGCGGGCTGTCGTCGGGGCGGGTGAACTGCACCACGGCGTCGTGCCGGCCCAGGCTCACCGGCGTGTGGTAGTAGCCGAAGCGGAACAGCTTTGGTCGCTTGCCCTTCAGTGTGCGGACGATCGACACCGCGGCGTGTACGCCCGTCGGCATCCCGCCCTGGCAGGTGCCGTGCATGACGCCGTAACCCTGGCGGATCGCCGCGGCGTCACCGATGGCGTACACCTCAGGGTGCGACACCGAACGCAGCGCGGTGTCGGTGACGATACGGCCGCGTTCGTCTACGGCCAGTTTGGCGGCGGCTGCCAATGGCGACACCCGCGTACCGCTCGTCCACAGGACGACATCGGCGGCGATGCTCTCCCCGCCCGCCAGTGCGACCGACCCGGGCAGCACCTTCACCACCTCGAGGCCGCTACGCACCTCGACGCCGAGGCGGTCGAGCGCCGACTGCAGGTACGTCCTGGCCCTCGGGTTCATGGACGCACCCGGTTCGTCCCGGCCCAGCAGTACGACGTTCAGCTCCGGGTACCGCTCGGCGATCTCCGCGGCCGCCTCGATCCCGGTCAGCCCGCTGCCGGCGACCACCACCGTGCCGCTGCCGAGCCGCGCCAGCCGGTCGGCCAACGCCTCGGCGTCCTGGGGGCTGTTGAGGGTGTAGGCGTGGTCGTCGGCGCCCGGCACCCCAGTCGTGTCGGACACGCTGCCCAATCCGTACACCAGCGTGTCGTAATGCAGGACCCGGTCGTCGTCGATCCGCACCGTCCGTGCGTCCGCGTCCACCGCCGTCACCCGGCCACGCACGAACTGCGCACCCGTCCCCTCCAGCACCTCCGGAATGCTCAGCTCGGCAAGCTGCTGCCCGGTCGCCGTCATGTGCAGCCGCAGCCGCTCGGTGAACCGCTCATGCGCGTTCACCAGGGTCACCTGCACGTCCTCGCGCCGCTTGAGCCGGGACGCGAGCTGGATGGCCGCGGACATGCCCGCATAACCCGCGCCCAGGAGCAGAACGCGGTGCGTGGTGGTCTCCGTACCGGTTTCGTGCCGTGCACTCATCGCTTTGCCTTCCTCCACTCGCTCTTGACGACCAGTGGATGGAGGCTGCGAGCCAGTCCGTGACATGAGATCGATGTGATGCATGCCACAGTCGTCTTAGTGGAGGGTGCACCTTCTCGTTCAGCCCGCAATCAGCTGGGGGCGAAGAGCGCAAGTGGGGCTTTCAAGGGTCTGGCCGCAGTTCCGTGAACGCCGGGCGAGGATGCCGGTCAGCCCAGCGAGGCGCTCGCTGCACGCAGTCGCGTCGGCGATCCCCTCGGCCAGCAGTCGGCTCAGCGTCTCCTCTCCGGCGACCAGCAGCTCGCGCTTGTCGGGGAAGTGCCGGAAGAAGGCGGTTCCGGCGCGGTCAGGTCAACGACCTGCTCAAGGTCGCGCACGCTGGGGCACCTCCGCAGAACCCCGGGGGGTGCAAACCCGGTGACGCTCAGTCCCGCGGAGAGCGCAGCGGACGCGTGCGCTTCACCTCCGGGGACCAGGAGGAGGTGCACAAGGCCGGTGACGCCTTCTATCAGCCGCCGGGACACCGGCCGTACGTGGACGCCGGCACCGAGCTGCTGCAGTTCATCCCGACCGAGGAACTCGCCAGGCCCGAGCGGGCTATCGGGGAGTGGATGAGCCGTCAGCAGGGCGGTACGCCGTAGGCCCGACGGAGTGAAGACGCCAGGTCTTCGTACCCGCCATGACCTGGATGACCGGCAGCGGCCTGCTCCTCCCCCTGGTCGGTTCCCACCTGCCCTTGATGGGCCCCTGTTTCCTGGCCGGCATCGGCGCGGCCCCTTCCTTCAGCTCCGGTTTCTCCCTCCTCGGCCGCCGGACCACCGGTGCCGCGGAAGGGATGAGCTGGGCCTCGTCCGGCATGGGTGCGGGCACGACGATCGGGGCCTTCAGCGGCGGATGGCCGGCGGACCTGATCCCTGACCCTCGCGTCGCGCACCACACGAGGCGGTGGCACCAGCAGGACGGTCCAACCGTCGGCGTAGATGAGGCGCCATCTCACCCCGTACTGCTCTGGAGAATGCGTTTCCTTGGCCCATGTAGTTCTGTCGCGAGATCGTTCCTGTCAGGGTCCTTACGTCTGCCCGGAGTTGGAGCGTCACGACCCAGGGCCACGGCATGGCTTTGAGTGATGCGCGCAGTGTGAGGTGCAGGAAAGGGGGAACCGTCCACGGCGTGTGGCGCGTGTATGCCCCTCATTCCTTGGAAGTAACTCCTGTTTTGTGTGCTTGTAGGTCTGAAGTAAGGGCATCCGGTTGCCAGGAGGTTGATATCGATGGTTCCCCTGCTTCTGGTTCTTCTGCTGGCTCTGATCCTCTTCGGCGCGGGCTTCGCCCTCAAGGCACTGTGGTGGATCGCGGTGATCGTGCTCGTCGTGTGGCTGCTCGGCTTCGTCGTCCGCTCCGCGGACGGCGCAGGCCGCAAGGGCCGCTGGTACCGCTGGTAGACGAAGGACACCGGCGCGAGGAGCGCGCGCCACGCGAGCCATGAGTGGGCCCGGCCGTTACGGCCGGGCCCACCGGCGTGAAAGAGAAGTCCATGTGCGACAGTTGGGAAAGATCCGGCCTATCGGGCGCACCGCAGGATACGTGAGTCATGCACCGGCCCCTCAGGCTCAGCAGTGGAACCCTGCTCCTCCTGTCTGCCGGGCCGATGCGTATCGCCTCCAGCCACTGACCTCACGCCGGGTGTTCCGTCCGATCGCCGACGGCCCCCTCAGGCCACGGCCCATCGCAGTTCATGGATGAAGGTAGTCGGACGGGGTAGCAGGGCTGCTGCCGTGTATACCCCGTTCAAGGAGGGACAGTGACCGAGCCAGCAGGTCTGAGTGTCGAGGTGTCAGTGCTCAGCTCCGACGCCGCGATCATCACCATCAGTGGGGAGCTGGACGTCGATACGGGCCTCGTCCTGCAGCACCAGCTCGCGGGCCAGGTAGTGCATGGGCGCCGTCACCTGGTGCTGGACTTGGCGGAAGTACCGTTCATGGACTCCTCTGGGCTGGGCGTCATCATACGAGCCATAAACGAGGTTCGGAGCATCGACGGATCCGTGTGCCTGGCCGCCCCCAGTCAAGTGGTGCGACGTCTGCTCGACCTGACCGGGGTCAGCATGAGCTGCCGGATATTCGACAGCGCGGAGGCGGCCTGTGAAGCGCTCCTCGGTCAAGGCGGTGAGACCGTGAACACCACGAAGGGCAAGGCGGCTCGATAGCAGATCAACCAGAGTCGGACGATACACACAGGGCCTGTTCCGCGTAACTCCTCCCGCTGGGGGAGGAGTTACGCGAACAGGCGCTGGTCGTGAGATTCATCTGATCGACTACCTCGACGTGGCTGGCTGACTCGTCGTTGCCCTGGCGGTAACACGGCACAGGGGCCTTACGCCACTCCTCCAACCCGGCGGCGCTGCCGATCAGTTGCGGACGCGGCGCGGCGACGACGGCCAAGGTCGGGAACAGTAGGCTTCGGGCGGGTCCGCGCCGAACGCACTCGGTGCGGGTGGCTTCGTACGCGGCAGGGAGCAGCACTTCGACAGCAGTTCAAGAGGCACTACGGCCGTCAGCGCTCTCCGGATGTTCACGACGATGGGCAGCAGCGCGAAAGGTTTTTCCGACGGCCTGACGTACCCTCCCGCACGATACGCGCACTCCCGTGCGATAGCCTCCGCGGCGGCCGTGAGCGGGAGGAGAACGGGATGAATCGGCAGGTGCGCAGAGTCGTGCCGTGGATCGTGGGCGCCGCGGTCGGTGTCCTCCTCGTGCTCTGGTGGTCATGGGGGAGTCCAGCGCAGGCGCGGCGGGGAGCTCTGGGCGAGCCGGACGGGCTCCCCCCGGGGTCAATGGGCACCGGTTCGCTGCACAGTGTGTCGTTGCCGGGTGGTGGGATGTCGGACGGGGACCACTGCGGGGCCAAGGGCTACCACTTCTTCCCGGTTCCGCCCGGCGCGCACGCCGCGGCTGCCGCCGCGTTGAGCGGCCGTCGGGTGCCAGGCCCGCAGTTGGCATTGCTGTCCTATGGGGGCGGGGACGGTCTCACGGGCGTGACCGGACCGTACCGACACCAGTGGACGTTCTCGATCTCGTTCGGGCTGGGCCCCGGTACGTCGCAGGCGCTCAGTCTGGCGCAGCCGATCGGGGCGCACGGGGTGGCCGTGGAGATCGAGGGACCGCACGGGCTCGTCGCCGGTGCGCACGGGCTGCCGGTGAGCCTGCACGGTGCAACAACGGGCCCTGACCATCGGCTGGCCGTCCGCTCCGGCGACGAGGTGACCGCCGACCTGACCCTGCCGCTGGCGGCCGTGTGCCCCGGCATCGACGCCCTGCAAGTCGAGAAGGGGCTCTCTGGACCGATCGATGCCCACAACACCGTCATCGGGCAACCGCCGTACAGGCTGTTCGTCTCGATCAGCGACTCGTCCATCGGCGCGCTGCGCGCCGCCGTTCACGCTCCCGTCGCCGGAGACGCGCTAACCGGCGACAACCTCAACTAGGCCGGACCAAAGCCGCAGTCCCGGCCGCGGGTGCCGGCCGGTGCGCCATGTGCGTGGCGAGCTCCGTCGGGCGTGTGCGGCTCCGCACGGGCTGAGGACAAAGGCGCTGGCTACGGGCGGAGGTAGCTGACCGTGGGCGTGCCGTTGCCGACTGCCCCGCTCCCGGGAGCGGGTGCTGCCCGAAGTCGCGTACATCGCCTCCCCGAACGGGCCTGCGACGCCCGGAGTCGTGTCGAAGTGACGACGTGACTCGCGTACACAGCCAGTGCGGGCCTGCCGCGTCTCAGAGGTCACTGACCGCTGGAGGCGGCGGGCTCCTGGCGCAGCAGGTCGGGCCGGGCGTCGGCGAGATCGAATGCCCGTTGGAGGCCTTCCACGAGGACGGGCTCGATCCGGTAGACGCGTACGCGGTCGTCGAGCTCGAGCACGCGGGTGTTGTTGTCCGGACCGACCCGGCGCCGTACGGCGCGGACGCTGGTCAGCACTCCACCGATCTTCCCCTGCCCGATCGGTGTCTCGGGGTGTCGGGCGAAGTGCTCCTGGACTGCGTCGTAGGAGGCGGTGCCGCCCAGCTCGACAATGCGGCGCAGCACGGCGCGGGCGCCGGGCATGACGGCGGCGACGGTGTCGAACAGCAGCCGGTCCGTCCAGCCTTCCCAGAGGTCCTCACCGCTGAGTTGTTCCGGACCCGGCCGGGGCTCCAGGGCCGGGGCCTTGGGCCAGTCGCCAGCTGTGGCGGCGGGGTTGAACCCGTAGGCGGCCTGCACGGCCGCGATCGCCTGCTCGTACGTGTCGGTCTGGGTGTCGATGGTCAGCTGCACGCCCTGCCCCTCCGTGATCCTCGGCTCCATCCTGGACCCGGCCGGGGACAGGCCGAAGGCGTTCCGGCGGAAGTCCATGGCGGCCGCACGGGCTTCTGGCGCGCCCTCCCACTCCGTTCGGCACCGCGTATCGGGGAGCCGCCGGTGATGCACCAGTTCCTGCGCCACGTCGGCGACGGCCCCTGGGGGGGTCGCGTAGATGGTCTCGATCGGGGAGAGCACGGTGCAGAGCAGGACGTCGTGCCCGTCGCCGATGCCGAGCAGGGCGTAGAACCAGCCCTGGCGTTCCTCCCACTGGAGCCGGATGCCGCCGTGGCCGCTGGTGCGGCTGACGTTCCACACCAGCCGCATGTAGGTGGTCAGGCCACGCCGGCCGGTGCGGACGTCGGCCCGGACGCTACCCGGCGGGATGCCCCGGGCGGTGAGGGCTTCGTCGACAGCCCGAACGTAGGGCCAGTGCGGCAGCCCCTGGGGCCTGCCGGACCAAACTGGCGGGTCAAGCAGCATGGATCTCACCTCCGGGGCGGCTGGAGCGGGTCGGGTCATGAGGCGCGGCGGGATGAGAACACCGCCTACGTCCGCGGGCTGCTGGTGACGGCCGGCGTTCTGCCCCCACGGCAGGAAAACCTCGCCCGGCTGGAGACCTGGCTGGCCGCCAAACTCACCCAACTCCCGCCGCACCACGTCACCCTGGTGAGGCCCTTCGCCGAGTGGGGCATCGTCAAAGACGCCCGGCGCAGGGCCGCCCGCGGCCGCTACAGCCTGGCGGCCCACAAGGGCGACTGCACCGGCATCCGCGTCATCATCCGCTTCCTCGCCTGACTCGACGACCAGCACCTGCACGTCCGTGACCTCACCCAAGCGCACCTGGACACCTGGGCGAGCACGCATCCGACCCAGCGCACCCGCCTCATCCCGTTCGTCCGCTGGATGCACGCCCGCCGCATCGTCCGTGACCTGGAGATCCACCACCGGCCGAGGCAGCTCCCCGGCACCTTCCAGGACGAGGCGACCCACCAGTCCGAACTGCGGCGCTGCCTGACCGACACCGGCCTTTCCCTGCCCGTGCGCATCATCGTCGCCCTGGTCCGCCTGTACGGCCCTGCCCCTGACCCGGATCGTCGAACTCACCGCCGACCAGTTCCACCGTGACGCCGAGGTCGCCTACCATCCCGCCCGCGGCGGATCCGTGCCGCACTGCGGAGCCCGACTGAGGAGGTCCGGCCTAGCGAGGGCGTTGAACCGGTACTCGGAGGCGAAGAAGCGCTGACTGGCTTCGGCATCCCCGGCGAGGCCGTACTCGCGGATCGTACGGATGTCTCCACCGGCGCAGAACGCCTTCGTGATCTCGCATGAGCCGGGCCAGGGGGCCGGGAAAGTGCCGGATCGCTCATCTGTACGTTCGGCGGATCGGATGTGTCGGATGTATTGACGCGCCCTCTTTTTCCGATCTAGCCTCTGCCCGATTTCCCGAACAGTGTTCGATATGTCGTTCAACGCCTGACGAAGAGTGAGGTGGCCATGAAGGCTTCCGTCCGAAGTGCCGCCCATCTGAAGCGCCTTGACGGGCGCTGAGAGACACAGACGCCCGGCCCGTGTCGCAACCGCCCCACACGGGCGGACGCACGTGCTCGCGCGCCCTGACCCGCCGTCACCACGGCGCCATGGGCGAAGCGGCGATACACCGACCTTCGGATCCCGTCCTTCCGGCTCGCGCGGCAGCCGGGTCCCGTCCCGCCCACTCCGAGACCAAGTCCCCCGCCACCCCGCTCCCCCTTCGCCCGGCGGTGGCACCCGCACACGACAGGAGATCCCGTGTCTGCGCTCCGCGCCCGGCTGACGGTGATATTGGTCGCCGCGTGCCTCCTCTTCACAGGGCAAGTCCTCACCACGCCCCAGCGGGCGGCCGCCGCCGACCCCGGCTACCTGATGGTGCATTTCACCGGCGATTCCGCGACCGGTCAGATGCTGTACCTCGCGCACAGCACGGACGGCCTGCACTGGAACGACCTCAACGGCGGAGCGCCGGTCCTGAACTCCACGATCGGCACGAAGGGAGTGCGTGATCCCGCGCTGGTGCGCTCACCTGACGGGAGCAAGTACTGGATCATCGCGACCGACCTGTGCATCCGCTGCGGCTCGACATACACCAACGGCAGCCCCAATTTCGTGGTGTGGGAGTCGACCGACCTGGTCACCTGGTCGAAGCCGTGGCTGCTCGGCGCCGCCGGACTGATCCCCGGCGGAAAGAACGCGTGGGCGCCGGAGGCGATCTGGAACCCGGAGACCACTGACTACGTCCTGTACTGGGCGACGAACGCCACGGTGAACGGCATCTTCAAGTACCGCATCTACGCCGCCCGCACCAAGGACTTCCGCACCATCACCACCCCGCAGATCTGGATCGACCCGCCCGGCAGCACGCCGGTCGTCGACACCCAGATGACGGAGGTGCCCGCCGGTTTCGGCCCCTACCGCTACCTGCGGGTCTCCGGCGACGGCCAGAACAACGTCGAGGGCAGCAACTCGATCCTGGGGACGTGGACCAACCTCGGCAACCTCTCCAGCATCGGCCTCACCGGCAATGTGGTCGAAGGCCCGGTCTGGATGCAGTTCAGGGACCGCAATGAGTGGGCCCTCTACATCGACTACAACAACCCGCAGGGCTTCCGCGAATACAGGCCGATCCTGACGACCAACCCGTTCGACGTCAGCACCTACCGGCTTCAGGATGCGACCAGCTATGACATGGGCGGCACCCCGAAGCGCCACGGCGCGATCATGACCCTCACGGCCGCCGAGGAGAGCCGCGTACTCGCCCGCTGGCCCAACACCCCGGCCCAGCGACTGCAGTCGTACAACTTCCCCGACCGGTACGTGCGTCAGATCAACTTCGACGTACGCATCGACCCGGACGTCAGCCCCGTCGAGGACTCCCAGTTCCGGATCGGGCCCGGCCTGGCCGGCACCGGCACCGTCTCCTTCGAGTCGGTGAACCACCCCGGCTACTTCCTGCGGCACGCCAACTACGACTTCCAGCTCGCCCTCTACGACGGCAGCAGCCAGTTCGCCGCGGACGCCACCTTCCGCAAGGTCGCCGGCCTCGCCGACTCCACCTGGTCGTCGTTCCAGTCGTACAACTACCCCGACCGCTACATCCGCCACTACGCCTACTACCTGAAGCTCGACCCGATCACCACCGCCACGGGACGCGGCGACGCCACCTTCCGTGTGACGAGCTGACCCGACACCGACACCGACACCGGCGCTGACGAGCAGCCCGCCCCGAACCCGGTGCCGACCACGGCCGAAGCCGCACCGGCACCGAGGCGTCGACGTCACCCGCACCGTCCGCACGGGCGGAGACCGGGGGTTCGTCCACGCCCGCCCTCACCCCATCCTGTAAAGGAGTCCGTCATGTTCAAGCCACCGTGGATACGCAGCGTCAGACGCGCACTGCTGGCGGCCGGTGCCACCGCCGCCCTCGCCGCCGGCCTGCTCACCGCCACGGCCGCCCCTTCGCAGGCCGCCACCCAGCAGCCATGCGACATCTACGCGGCAGGCGGCACCCCCTGCGTCGCCGCGCACAGCACCACCCGCGCCCTGTACGGGGCGTACAACGGCCCGCTGTACCAGGTCAAGCGCGCCTCCGACAACGCGACCAAGGACATCGGCCTGCTGAGCGCGGGCGGATACGCCGACGCCGCGCAGCAGGACTCCTTCTGCGCGAACACCAGCTGCGTCATCACCGTCATCTACGACCAGTCGCCCAAGCACAACAACCTCACCCAGGCGCTGAGGGGCCACTGGCCCGGTCCGGCGGAGAACGGCAACGACAACCTGGCCAACGCCTTCGAGGCGCCGGTCACCGTCGGCGGGCACAAGGCATACGGTGTCTACATCGCCCCCGGCACCGGCTACCGCAACAACAACACCCACGGCATCGCCACCGGCGACCAGCCCGAGGGCATGTACGCCATCTTCGACGGCACGCACGTCAACGGCGGCTGCTGCTTCGACTACGGCAACGCCGAGACGACCGGCAACGACGACGGCAACGGCACCATGGAGGCCATCTACTTCGGCACCAGCACCGGCTGGGGCCGCGGCAGCGGCACCGGCCCCTGGATCATGGCCGACCTGGAGAACGGCCTGTTCTCCGGGGTCAACCGCGGCCTCAACGCGGGCGACCCGACCATCAACCACCGGTTCACGACCGCCATCGTCAAGGGCGGCCCGAACCACTGGGCCATCCGCGGCGGCAACGCCCAGTCGGGCAGCCTGTCCACCTTCTACGACGGCGTGCGCCCCAACGACACGGGCTACAACCCGATGAAGAAGCAAGGCGCGATCATCCTCGGCATCGGCGGCGACAACAGCAACACCGGCCAAGGCACCTTCTACGAAGGCGTCATGACCTCGGGCTACCCCTCGGACGCCACCGAGAACGCCGTCCAGGCCAACATCACCGCCGCCGGCTACAACAGCGGCTCGACCAGCACCGGCTCGCTGACGCCCGGCTCCCGGATCTCCCTGCAGGCCACCACCGCCCCCTGCTGCACCTCGCACTACCTCCGCCACGACGACACCGACACCAAGGTCGTCATCTCCAGCATCAACTCGTCCAGCCCGGCCACCGACAAGGCCGACGCCACCTGGATCGTCCGCGCCGGCCTCGCCAACACCTCCTGCCTGTCCTTCGAGTCCGCCAACAACCCGGGCCAGTACCTGCGCCACTCCAACTACCAGCTCTACCTCAACACCGACAACGGCGGCAGCTCCTTCGCACAGGACGCCACCTTCTGCCCCACCACGGGCAACAGCGGCGTCGGCACGTCCTTCCAGTCCTCCAACTTCCCGACCAAGTACCTCCGCCACTACAACTACACGGCCTACATCGCCGGCAACGGCGGCTCCAACGCCTGGGACAACACGAAGTCGTGGGCCCAGGACACCAGCTGGCTCACCGCGGCTCCCTGGAACTGACGAGGGACGGAACCCATGGGCGGCTCCTGGCCGGGGCCGCCCACGGGTTCTCCATCCGCCCGCACCTTCCTACGCCCCGGAGGCACCAGATGAGGGCAACCCCCCTCCCCTCGCGCCGGCTCTTCCTCGGCATGGCCGCGGCCGTGCCGCTGTCCATGACCGGCGCGCTGACCCTCGGCAGCCAGTCCGCAAGCGCCGCGACGACCTCCCCGTTCGTCATGGCCTACTTCACCCAGTCACCGAGAAACCTCGGTACGGACTACGGCCTGCACCTCGCCGTCAGCACCGACGCGCTCCAGTGGATGCCGCTGAACCAGAACAACCCCGTCGTCACCCCGACCGCGGGCGACCGTGGTCTGCGCGACCCCGTCATCCTGCCCAAGCAGGACGGCACCTACATCGTCATGGCGACCAACCTGAAGGGCACCGACTGGACCGAGAAGAGCCCGTACATCCACGTCTGGGACTCCGCCGACCTGCGCTCCTTCGACAACTACCGCCTGCTGAAACTGCACGACATGGCCACCCACACCTGGGCGCCCGACGCCTTCTGGGACGCCTCCCGCGGCCAGTACGCCATCATCTACTCGGCCGTGAACAGCAGCGGCCACAACGTGATCATGGTGAACTACACCACGAACTTCCAGACCGTGACCTCGCCGCAGGTCTTCTTCGACCCCGGCTACGACATCATCGACGGCACCCTGGCCAAGGACGTGAACGGCGTCAACTACCTGTACTACAAAGGCCACAACAGCCTCACGGGTGCGAAGTCCACCTCGCTCGATCCCGGCAGCTTCACCCAGTTCACCTCGGGCCTGGCGCCCCCGGGAGGCATCGAGGGCCCGATCCTCGCCCAGGCCGCCGGCACCTGGTACCTGTGGGGCGACGCCAACGCGCTGTTCTACACCTGGCAGACCAGCGACCTCTCCACCGGCACCTGGACCGCCACCGACCGGCGCGTCCACACCCAGCCGCTGAACTCCAAGCACGCCGACATCAAGCCGATTCCCCAGACGGTGTACGACAACATGGTCGCCAAGTGGGGAAAGCCGGCCTGGAACCGGCTGAAGTCCTACAACTTCCCGGACAGATACTGGCGGCAGGCCGACTCCATCGGCCGCATCGACCCGTACCCCTTCGACCCCTACACCGACTCGCAATGGAAGTTGGTGCCGGGACTTGCGGACTCCTCCGCCGTCTCCTTCCAATCCGTCACCGATCCAAGCCGCTACCTGCGGCACTCCTACTTCCAGCTGCGACTGGACGCCAACGACAGCACCGTGAAATTCGCCCAGGACGCCACCTTCCACAAGACGTCCGGGCTCGCCGACCCTTCCTGGTCGTCGTTCCGCTCCCACAACTACCCGGACCGCTACATCCGGCACTACGACTACGTGCTGCGCATCGACCCGATCTCCACCACCACCGGCAGAGCCGACGCCACGTTCTTCGTCTGGTACTGAGCTTGGCGTCTGTCCTCGCCTGTGACCCGACTTGCTGATCTGTGGTTCTTCCAGGGACAGCGGAGGCGGCCGCTCTTCACGCTTCGAGATGCCACGCAACGAAGCACGAGAGAGCGGTCGCTGCGGATGCGCTCTTCGAGCTCACGGACGCGGCGGCCGCTCTGCACGCTTCGGCGTAGGCATCCCTTGAAAGCGCTTCTTCAGTAGAGGCCATTTGAGGAAACCGTGGTCCTGGGACGATCCGGCGTCGATGCTGCTGATCTTCTCCCCCGGCGCACGCGCGAGGAGCACTTCGAGCAGGTCGCGGAGATGGCACAGCGCGGCGGCGAGGAGTTCGCGGAGTTCCTCGTCCGCCACGACAGCTTCTTCGTCGAACCCTGAACGGCAACACATGACTCCACAGAAGCGCCGACGCGGTCCAGTGGGATGTCGGGGGCGGGGACAACGAAACCGTTTCGTGCCGCTTTGATTCCTACGGCCGCTTCCGGTATGACCACGCCGAGCAGGAGCAGCAGCGGGAGGGTCCAGCCGCCGCTTGCGCTGTGGAGGAGACCGATCGTCAGCGGCCCGGCGCCTGCGAGAAGGTATCCGCTGGTCTGGGCCATGCCCGACAGTTGTGCGGCTGTCTGCGGGTCCGGGGAGCGCAGGGTGAGCAGGGTGATGGCCAGGGGGAAGGCGCTGCCGGTGGCGAAGCCGAGCAGGGACACCCACAGCCATGGGGTCTGCGGGGCGAGGAGGATGCCGGTGAGTGCGGTGATTTTCACCATGGCGATGGTGATGACCAGGGGTTTTTGGTCGTCGAGACGTGCGGCGAGGACGGGGACGAGGTAGCCCATGGGGATACCGATGAGCAGAATCACCGACATCATCGTTCCGGCCTGTGCGGGGTGCACGCCGGTGTTCTGCATGATGGCGGGCAGCCAGGACACCAGGGCGTAGAAGGTCAGCGACACCAGGCCGAGGAAGACGGCGACGGCCCAGGCCAGCGGTGAGCGGCTGACGGCGGGGCCGTGGGCGCGCCGGGGGCGTTTACGGCGTTTTCCGCCTCCGGGGCGGGCGAGTGGCCCCCACAGGATGGTTCCGGCGGCTGAGGGGATGGCCCATACGGCGAGGGCGATGCGCCACCCCGCAGTGCGTTCGAGGGGGACGGCGAGGCCGGCGGCGATGGCGCCGGAGGCGGCCATGAGGGTCATGGCGAGTGCGGTGAGGGAACCGACGCGGCGTGCGAAGTGCTGTTTGACGACTGCGGGCAGCAGGACGTTTCCGATGGCGATTCCGGCTCCGGCCAGCACAGTTCCGGCGAACAGGACCGGTGCGGCGGGGATCGTGCGCAGCAGGATTCCGGTGGTGATGAGGGCGAGGGCGAGGGTGATGGCGCCTTCGGTGCCGATACGGCGGCTGAGGGGTGGCGCGAGGGCGGCGAAGACGCCGAGGCACAGGACCGGGAGCGTGGTCAGAAGGCTGGTGGTGAACGCGCCCAGGTGGAAGGTGTGTTGGAGGTCGGTGAGCAGGGGTGCGATGCAGGTGATGGCGGCGCGTAGGTTGACGGTCAGGAGTATGAGTCCGGCCAGTGCCCAGGTGCGGCCGGCGTGAAGTGTGGGCGAGGTACGCATGAAGTTTTTCCCCGTTGGCATAGCGGCGGCTCCCCCTTGAGCAGGTAGGGGGAGCCGCTGGTGTTGCGGGCCGCCAGGGGTGTTCCGGGCGGCCCGGGTGGGTCAGGCGTTGATGAGGGCCTGCTTCGCCTTCGTCTTGGTGTGGAAGGGGCAGGCTGAAGCTTCCCCTTGATGTCGGACACCTGGAGACTGGGACGTGAGGTTCCAGAGGAAGTAGTGCCAGGTGGGAAGCAAGAGCAACCGCAGCAGG
>NZ_JBSFDG010000039.1:0-34079 GCF_053593775.1 Streptomyces sp. NPDC002092 | reverse complement strand
CGGGGATGCGCTCGTTCACGATGACCTGCTCGATGCTCTGGCGGGCCCGGATCAGGTCGAAGCTGCCGTCGGCACGGCGCAGCACCTCGGCGGCCTCCGGGTAGGAGTTGAAGTTCTTCATCGACATCGAGGAGCAGTAGCTGCCCGCCCGCTCGACGACCACGTAGTCGCCGATCTCGGTGCGGCCCAGCGCGACCGGCGCCAGCTGCTCCTGCTTCGCGGTGAGGATGTCACCGGCGATGCAGCAGTGGCCGACGACGTTGAACTCCTCGGCGTCGTCGGCCGGCCGCTCGACGTCGCCGGTGGCGGCGACGGAGACGATGGGGTGCTGCACGCCGTAGTACGACGGGCGGGCGATCTCCGTCAGACCGCTGTTGATCTTGATGAAGGAGTTGCCGTTCGCACCGGTGTCCATCTTGTCGATGACCTTGGTGACCAGTGAACCGGCCAGCGCCGTCAGGTAGGTGCCGGGCTCCACCTCCGTGTGCAGTCGGCGGCCGGTCTCCTCGGCGAACTGCCTGAGCTCGTCGGCGACGACCCGTGCCCACTCGGTGTGGTCGTAGACCGGGTCGCTCTGCAGGGCCGAGACCCGGTAGCCGCCGCCGAGGTCCAGGGTGTGCACGTCCTGGAAGTCACGGGCGAAGGACAGCATCGTGCGCACGGCGTCGACGAGGATGTCCCAGTGGTGGCCGGAGCCGATGTGCGACTGGAGCCGCACCAGGCGCAGACCGTACTGCTCCACGATCTGCTTGACCTCGGGCAGCTGCTCGTGCCAGATGCCGAAACTCGACTGCGGGCCTCCGCTGTTGAGGCGTCCGACCAGGCCCGAGCCGAAGCCCGGGTTGATGCGGATCGCGACCTCGCCGCCCGGGTAGGCGCGACCGTACTCCTGAAGCTGGTGCAGCGAGCCGGCGTCGAACTGCAGGCCCTGGTCGATGAGTTCGCGCAGGTTCTCGTCGAACACCGCCTCCTGCGCGGTCATCGAGATCCGCTCCGGACCCACCCCGGCCAGCACCGCACGGCGGGCCTCCCACACCGAGCTGGCGTCGAAGGAGAATCCCTGGCGGTCGAAGAGCCGGATGATCGCCTGGCTGGGGCACGCCTTGAGGGAGTAGCGCACCGTCAGGCCGAAGGCGTTGGGGAGGGTGGACATCGTGGTGGCGGAGGCGCGCACGGTGGCCTCGTCGTACACGAAGACCGGTGTGCCGAACTGCGCGGCCACAGCGCGCACGTCCTGCGGCTCAAGAAACTTCAGCTGCTCCATTGCGACCTCGCTCATGTCAGGCTCATTCCTCGAAGGTGGGTCGGAAAAGGTGGGTCAGAACAGGAGTCACGGGCGTGCGTGCCTCGATCACGGCGCGCGAGACCTCACGCGCGTGCGCAGTCACGAGCGCGGCGAGGTCGTCCTGGGCGCGGACCATGAGGGCGTCGGGCACCGCCGCGCGCGAGACGCGCTCGATCAGGAAGACGACGTCCCGGGAGTCTTCGGTGACCTTGCTGATGTCGCAGTCACGGTGGTTCCAGTGCCGGGTCAGCACCTGGCTGCCCCGGGCGTACACCACCTCGCCGGGACTCGGGCGCTCCGCGCCGTCCGCGCCGAGCGGCACGAACACGTCGCCGTCGACCGCGTGACGGATCGTCACGGGGCTGCCGAGGCGGGCGAGGTCGAAGGCCCCGGCCGGCAGCGCGTGGCGCACCGAGACCAGGTTGTAGGCGTCGACGGCCGGGTTGATCCGGGGCAGGCGCCCCGTGCGCCGCAGCCGTCGGATCAGCGCGTCCACACTGGGGCGGCTGCGGCGCGGGTTGGTGCCGAAGGCGCGGTACGCGGCGAACCAGGAGGCGATCGCCGGGTGCTGCTCGTCGGGCAGGTCGTGGACGCCGGCCGCCACCTGCTGCTCCAGTGCCTCCGCCTCCCGTGCGGCGTCCGGCCAGGGCACGTCGCCGGCGAGGCCGCGGGCCACGACGAACCGCACCTGTGCCTCCGGGTGGGCGGCCAGCACGTCCGGGTCGAACGCAAAGGTCACGTCCATGGCGTGCCCCCGGGCGGCGTGAGGGGGGAGGGATCGGCCACGATCCGGCGCCGGGTGCGCAGCCGCCCGGCGAAGCCCTTCGGGTCGATGGCCGTCAACTCGTCGTGCAACAGCCGTAATTGGTGGTGCGGAGTGCCCGGCCACAGGTGGTGGACGGTGTGGTAGCCGTCGCTGTGCGGGTGGATGAGCCGGCGCTGCAGCGGACCGAGGTTGGTGACGGTGGAGTCGAAGACGGTGTCCGCGTCGTGGTAGCTGTGCTCGCTCGACTCCCCGATGAACCGCAGCACGGGGAGCACCAGCGCGAACCCGGCCAGCCACACCGCGCCGGCCGTCACCGCCGCACCCGTCCCCCACAGCAGGGCCGCGGGGACCACCGCGACCAGCACCGCCCAGGCGACCGGGAGCAGCAGCGCCGGCAGATCCGTGGACGTGGACCGGTACCAGCTGCGCTGGTGGGCGGCGAGCCGCACGAGCAGCGAACGGGCGTAACCCCTACGGCTCGTGCGGTCCAGGCCGGTGATGTCCAGCTCCGCGTAGCGCCGCAGGTCGGGGTCGTCGTCCGTGCCGAGCCTGCTGTGGTGCAGCAGGTGCTCGGCCCGGTAGCGGGCGATACGGATGCCGGTGGGCAGCCCCGCGAGGACCGTCGCGCACCGGTCGTTGGCCCTGCGGTGGTGGCGGCTCCAGTTGAAGTGGCTGGCCTCGTGGACCAGACATTCCAGCGCCCGTACCTGGCGGCCCGACAGCACCAGGGCGGCAAGGACCACCAGGGTCCCGGCGGCGGCCCGCGCGGGACCCGCCCACCATCCCGGCCAGGCCGCCGCCAACACCCCCGCGATCAACACGAGCTGGTCACCGGCGGCGACAGCCGCCGTGACGGCGAGGCGGGTGCGGTGGGCCGCGCGCACGGCGGGGCGCACGGCGGCGGGTGCCCGGTAGCCGCGGGCGTAGGGCCGGCCCCCGGGCCCCGGGGGGCCCGGGTGCGCCCTGCGTGGCGAGGCGACGGTCTGCGTCATGATGTGCTCCAAGAGGACACGGCGGATCAGTCGGCCGGGGCCGAGAAGAGCATCCGGATCTGGGTGTTGCGGTAACCGGCGCGGGCGAAGGCCGCCGCCATCGGCGCGTTGCCGGTGTCCGTGGTGGCCGTGATCAGCTCGGCGCCGCGCTCCGCATGGCTCCGGGTGATCTCGGCGAGCAGCTCGTCGACGTGGCCTCGGCCGCGCAGTTCGGGAACGACCCCCAGGTAGCCGACGTTCGGGCTGTACGGAGTGGCCGAGGGGATCGCGAACCCGGCGACGGCGCCGTCGCCGGTGCGCGCCAGGCGCCACCAGGAGCGCTCGCCGGGGCAGTCGCGGTAGAACTCCAGCTCCTTGCGGGCCGTGGCCTCCGGGCCGTGCGCCGCGAGGTTCTTGCGGGTCTCGGCGTCCAGACTGCCCTCGGCGACCCGGCGGAACACGTCGAGGAACGCCTCGTCCGGCGCCTCCTCGAAGGTGAGCCGCCCCGCGGCGGCGGGCACCCCGATCTCCGGCGTCCACTCCAGGCGCAGCCGCTCCACCTCCTGGGTCAGCCCGGCGGCGAGAGCCGCCGCGCGGCGCCAGGCCAGCGCCGCCGACACCTTGGGGTCGTCGCGCCAGCCGTTGGGCAGCGTCAGGTTGTACAGCGGCGGCTGCGCGGCGCCCGCTTCGGCGAACGCCCGGTGCCCGGCGCGCAGCAACTCGGTGGCCAGGCCGACCCGGTCGTCCACCGACGGCGCCACATGCAGGCAGTCCAGGGCCATCGGATGCTCGCTCGTGGCCTGGCCCCACCACAGCGCCCGCGCCACGATCTCGCCGTCCGCCTCGGCGATCCACGACCACTGCGGCCGGTACATGCCCTGGGCGAGCTCGTCCCGGTAGCGGTCGGCGGGGATCCAGCTGATCGGCTCCTCGACGGTGAAGGCGGTGACGCGCACGAGATCGGCGTCGGTGGTGGGGCGCAGCTGCATGGTTCCTCCAGCGGGGCGGACGGTGCGGTGACGGCCGGCGGCAGCCGTCATCGACCGGCCGGCGACTCGGTGTACAGATCGGACATGGCGACGAGGATGCTGCGGTCCCCGCGGAACGGCTCCCGGGCATGGGTGGCAAGGAAGTTGTCCACGACGAGCACGTCGCCGCGCCGCCATGCGAAGGACACGGCGGCCTCCCGGTACAGCGACCGGATCAGCTCGGCGACCTCGTCCTCGATGGGCGCACCGTCACCGTAGTAGGCGTTGCGGGGCAGGCCCTCCTCGCCGTACTCCTCGACGAGGACCTCGGCGACCTCCGGCTCCACGTTGGAGAGATGGAACAGATGCGCGTGGTTGAACCACACCGTCTCGCCGGTCCGCGGATGCCGTGCCACGGCCTGCCGCACCGACGTGGTGCGCAGCCCGTCGCCGCCGGTCCACTCGAAGTCGGTGCCCGACCGGCGGCAGTACGCCTCCACCTCGGCCCGGTCGGTCGTCTGGAAGGCCTCCTGCCAGGACTCGTTGACGTCCGGGCCGTAGTTGCGCACGTACCGCACCCCGTGCCGGGTGAAGCGCTCCCGCACCTCGGCGGGGATCAGCGGGAACACCCTGCGCTCGCTGGCCACCGGTGTGGCGCCGCCCACCGGTGCGGGCAGAGCGCCGTAGAAGTACAGCAGGCTCGGCCAGTTGTGGGAGTACGACATCTCGTGGTGGAACGGGATCCACTGGTCCTCGCCCAGCTCCGTCGAGGTGAACACCTTGTCGGCGACCTCGGTGCGGGTCGCCGCCCGCTCCAGATAGCCGAGCAGTTCGGGGGAGAAGGCGCGGGCCGCCCGCCCGAACTCCTGCGGGTCCGCCACGTCGAAGCCGCGCAGCAGCACGGCACCGCACCGGTCCAGGGCCGCCCGCAGCTCCTCACGCCGGCCGGCCACCCACCCCGGCAGGGCGAGGCCGGGCTCGCACGCCTCGATCTCCAGCAGGAACGGCTCCTCGTGCAGCGGGCGGACGGTGACCGCCGCGTCGGACAGTGCCGAGGTCACATCGGTGAGCGTCATGCGGACACCTCGTCGGCGCCGATGGCGTCGGCCATGGCGGTCAGGATCCGCCGCGGGCCCTCGAACGGCTCCCGGGCATGCGCGACCAGCATGTTCTCCACGACGAGGACGTCACCCGGCTCCCAGTCGAAGCCCGTCGTCTCCGCCTTGTAGGCGGCCCGCAGCTCGGCGAGTGTCTCGGCCTCGATCGGGGAGCCGTCCCCGTAGTACGTGTTGTAGGGCAGGTCCTCCTCGTCCAGCGCCTCCAGGAGACCGGCGCTGACCTCCTCGTCCAGCGACGTCACGTGGAAGAACAGCGCGTGGTTGAACCAGCTGCGCTCCCCGGTGACCGGATGCCTGCGCACCGCGGGCCGGGTCTGCACGGTCCGCAGATGGTCCTCGTCCACCCACTGCGGGGTGATGTCGGCGCGCGCGCAGTAGTCGGCGACGTCCTCGGCCCGGTCCGTCTGGAACGCCTCCTGCCACGGCAGGCTGATGCCCGGCAGGTAGTTGCGCACGTACCGCACGCCCAGGCGCTCGAACCGGGCGACGGTCTCCGGGCGCAGCCGCGCCAGGATCCTGCGCGAGTCGGCGAGCGGGGTACGGCCGCCCCTCGTCGCCGCCCGCTCGCAGAAGAAGACGATCCGCGTCGGCCACTTCGAGGTGTACGACTGCTCGTTGTGCAGCAGGATCGGCTGGTTGGCCGGGTACTCGGTGGACGTGTAGACGCCGTCGGAGACCTGGCTGCGCGGCGAGGACCGCTCCCCGTACGCGAGCACCTGCGGCGACAGGGCGTCCATCACGGCCCGGAAGTCGTCGGCGCCGCGCACGGCGAAGCCGCGGAAGAGGACGGCCCCGGCCTGCCGGGCCAACGCGTCGACCTCCTCGCGGCGTTCGGCCACCCATGCCGACAGCGACGTGCCGGGGCGTGCGCAGCGCACCAGCGCCGGCAGCGAACGGCCCTCCCAGGCCTGGCTGACGGCCACGCCGTCGCGCAGTTCAACGGTCATGCTGAAATCTCCCTCACGATGGGTGGCGGCCGGTCAGCGGCGGAGCGCGCCGCGGTCGATCTTCGGGATCGAGGCCTGCCGGGCCGGCTCCCCGGATGCGGCCGCCCGCTTCGCCTCGACGGCGTCGGCGAGGCCCGCGAGCGTCGGTGCCTTGAAGAACTGGCCGATCTGCAGTCCCACTCCGAACTCCTTGCGGATGCGGGAGATCGCCCGGATCGCGAGCAGCGAGTGCCCGCCCAGGGTGAAGAACGAGTCCTCCAGACCGACCCGGTCCACCTCCAGCAGCTCCGCGCACAGCGCGGCCAGCCGGATCTGCACATCGGTGACCGGCGCCACGAACTCCGCTGCCGCGGCGGGCCGTTCGTCCGAGGGCTGCGGCAGCGCCGCCACGTCGACCTTCCCGTGCGCACCGGTCGGCCACTGCCGCAGCACGAACACCTGGGCCGGGACCATCGCGTCGGGCACCCGTGCGCGCAGGAAGTCCCGCAGGTCGGCCGCCAGCGCCCCGGCGTTCGCGGCGCCGTCCGCGTGCTCCGCATCCGACGTCACGTAGCCGATCAGACGCGGGCCGGCACCGCAGCGGTCCACGGTGACCACACTGCCCGTCACCAGCGGGTGCTCGCGCAGCACCGCCGCGACCTCCGCCGGCTCGACCCGGTTGCCGTGGATCTTGACCTGCTCGTCGGCGCGGCCGAGGAACTCCACGGAGCCGTCCGCCAGCAGACGGGCCCGGTCCCCGGTGGCGTACAGCCGCCGCCCGTGCGCGAAGGGATGCGGCACGAACCGTGCGGCGGTCAGCGCCGCGCGGCCCGGGTACCCGCGTGCCACCTGCACCCCGCCGAGGTACAACTCACCGGCCACACCCAGCGGTTGGGGCCGCAGGCGCGAGTCGAGGACGTACACCTCGGCGCCGGGCACCGGACGCCCGATCGGTACGCGCTGCGGCACGGGCCGGGCGACCCGCCCGGAGGTGACGTCGATGACGGCTTCGGTCGGCCCGTACTGGTTGACGAACTCGGCGTGGGCGAACCGGTCCAGGACACGGTCCGCGAGAGCGGCCGACAACTCCTCGCCGCCGCTGAGCAGCAGCCGCAGCGAGGGATGCGCACCCGCCGGGGCGTTCGCGAACTCCTCCAGGAGGGAGGGCACGAAGTGGCAGACGGTCACCTCACGGCGGTCGATCAGCTCCCGCAGGTACTCCAGGTCACGATGCCCGCCCTCACGGCACGCCACCACCGTGGCGCCGGTGACCAGCGGCAGCAGCAGCTCCCACACCGCCACGTCGAACCCGAGCGGCGCCTTGCGCAGCACCCGGTCGCCCACCTGCACGGACAGCTGCCGCTCCATGCCCGAGAGCCGGTTGAGCAGACCCGCACGCGTGGTGAGCACACCCTTGGGGCGGCCCGACGTGCCGGACGTGAACAGCAGATGGGCACCGGCGTCCGGCAGGTCGGCGACGGCAGGCGGCCGGTGCCCGCCATGGGCCGCGACCTCCTCGCCCGTCACCTCCACCACGGTGACGCCCGGCAGCAGCTGCCCCAGCCCGTCGGTGGTCAGGACCAGCCGCGGCGCCCCGTCCTCGACCAGCTGCGTGAGCCGCGCCGGCGGATAGCCCGGGTCGAGCGGCAGCACCACCGCGCCGGCCTTGAGCACGCCGAGCACGGCCGCCGCGAGCGCGCCGCCCCGCGCGCACAGCACGCCCACCCGGTCCTCGGCGCCCACGCCGCGTGCGGCCAGCAGATGCGCGACCCGGTTGGAGAACACGTCGAGCCCGCCGTACGTCAAGCACTCGCCGTCGTCCTCGACGACCGCGACCGCGCCGGGGCGGGCATCGGCCTGCGCGGCGAACCGCTCCGGCACCCACGGGCCGGTCAGCGCGTCCGTCGCCGCACCCGACAGATCGCGCACAAGGTGCTCGCGCGCCGCGTCCGTCAGCACCTGAAGACCGTCCAGCGGGCGGTCCGGAGCGTACGCCGCCGAGGCGAGGAACGTCTCGAACGCCGACGCCAGAGCCGTCGCGGTGGAGCGGTCGAACAGCTCCGTGGAGAACTCCAGACGGCCGCTGAGGCCGCCGTGCCCGTCCGGCGCCAGCTGCACCGACAGGTCGCAGCGCACCGTGCCGATCAGCGCGGGCAGCGCCTCGCAGTCGAGGCCCGGCATCGTCAGATCGGGCGCGGGCGTGTTGTGCAGCGCCAGCCAGTGCCGGGCGATCGCCGTCTGCCCGGACGCGTCGCGCCCCGACTGCAGCTCCGCCACGATCCGTTCGAAGGGCACGTCCTGATGCGCGTACGCCTCGGTGCACACCTCGCGGGTGCGCCGCAGCAGCGTACGGAAGGTGTCGCCGTCCTCGATGCGCACCCGCAGCGGCAGCGTGTTCACGAAGAACCCGACGACGTCCTCCAGCTCGGCGCGCCTGCGCCCCGCCACCGGAGTGCCCACCACCACGTCACGCCGGCCCGCGAACCGGCCCAGCACACTTGCCCAGGCCGCGGTCAGCGCCATGAACAGCGTCGCCTGACCGCTGTCGGTCAGCGCCCGGACGGCCTCGGTCAACGGCTGGTCCAGCGAGAGCGGCACCGTGTCGCCCGCATAGCTCCGCTCCGCCGGACGCGGCCGGTCGGTGGGGATCTCGGTCGCCTCGATCCCTTCCAACTGCCGTTTCCAGTAAGTCAGTTGCTCGGCAATGACGCCCTGCTCCAGCCAGCCGCGCTGCCAGGCCGCGAAATCCGCGTAGGTCAAGGCAAGTTCGGGCAGCGACGGCTCTTGTCCCTGCACCAACGCCGAGTACAGCGCGCCCAGTTCGCCCACCAGCAGCCCGAGGGACCAGCCGTCGACGGCGATGTGGTGCACGGACAGCACCAGAACCCACTCCGGCCCCGCCGCGTCGGAGATCTCGAGCAGCGCCGCGCGCAGCAACGGAGGCGCCGACAGGTCGAAGCCCTCCGCGGCCGCCTCCCGCACCCGGTCCGCCACGGCGCCGGACGCAGTGGACCGCACCGGCACCTCCACCTGGACCGTCCCGGCCCCGTGGATGCGCTGCTCCAGGACGTCGCCGTCCTCCACCACACCGGTGCGCAGTACCTCGTGCCGGTCCACGAGCAGCGCGACCGCACGGCGCAGCACCGCCACGTCGAGGGCACCGCGCAGCCTGAGCGCCCCGGAGCCCACGTACATCGGCGACCCCGGGCGCAGCTTGTCCACGAAGTACAGCCGTTCCTGCCCGAACGACAGAGGCGCCCGGGACAGGTCACCGGCGCGCCGAGTCACCCGGCCCGCGTTCCTGCCGATGCCGTCCGCGTCCAGCAGCTGGTCGAGCAGCCGCCGCTGTTCGGCCGAGAGCTGAGCTCCCTGGGGAAGCTGGGTCTGCATGAGTCCTCCAGATGTCGATGAGGCGCCGACGGCCTCAGCTGCAGCTCGCCTGCTCCATCGCGCGCCGCAGGCTCAGCGGCCGCATGTCCGTCCACACCTCGTCGATCCGGGCCAGGCACTCCTCGCGCGGCCCCGTGGTGCCCTCGGCACGCCACCCGGGCGGCAGGTCGGCGTCGGCACGCCAGATCGAGTACTGCTGCTCGTCGTTGACGACCACCGCATACGCGACGGCTGCGCTGTCCTGGTCGCTCATGTGCTTCCTCCGTGGTGATGGGGAGGCCCAAGCCATGACCGCCCCTCCCGTGTCCGGACCGTCCCAACCTGAACCATCCGGCCCCTGCTTGTGGTGTCGGGAGATTTCCCTACCTGCCTCCGCGCGGGGACCACCGCCCGCCGAACCGCCCCCGCTCAGGAGCCCGCCGCCACGCCGAGCCGGTCCGAACGGCCCACCATGGCCGCCACCTCGGCCCGCGACTGGACCTGCAGCTTCTGGAATATCCGCCCCAGGTACGTCTCCACGGTCTTGTGGCTCAGCTCCAGGACGCGCGCGATCTGCTGATTGGTGCGGCCCGCGCTGACCAGGAGCGCCACCTCCTTCTCCCGCCGGCTCAGCCCCTCCAGCGCCATCGCGGTGCCGCCCGCCGCATCGTCCGCCGGCCGCCGCCGGCCCGGCAGCGCGGTGACGCCCGCCCCCGCGGCGGTCTCGCGGCGCAGCCGCAGCGCCTGCTCCCGCAGGTGCTCGCTGTCCGTCGCCGCCGCGACGGCCTCCGCGCACGCGGCGTGCCGCGCCGCTCCCGCCTCGTCGCCGGTGTGCCGCTGCAGGGCGCTGAGCGCCATCGCGAACAACGAAACGTGAGGGGTGAGGCGGCGCGTCTCGGCGATGCGCAGCCCCCGCTCGTAGTGGGTGCACGCGGCACCGGGCCGGCCCAGGGCCGCCTCGGCGGTCGCCAGCCAGTACAGGCCCTCCAGTTCCCCGGCGACCTCGCAGTCCGGCGCCCCGTCCAGCAACTGCCGGGCCAAGAGCACGCGTTGCTCGGCCCGCCCCTGCTGATCGCCCCGGACGGTCGCCACCGCGAGCTGGGCCAGCAGCCTGCCGCGCAACGCGGCAGGTGCCCCCTCGGGTATCGCCGGCTCGCCCCCGTCCTCGCCCTCGCCCTTTCCCTCGCCGGTCGACGGCACCGGGCGGCGGGTGTGCAACGTCAGCTCGATCACCGCATGCCGCACCTCGTCCCGCAGCACGTCCCCCGGCGCCAACTCGTGCAGCAGCGAGTCCAGTTCGGCGTGCGCACGGTCGGGGCGGCCGAGCAGCCGGTACGCCCGCGCCCGCCACTGTGCCGCCTCCACCCGCAGCCGCGTCCCCTGCGCGCCGCTCTCGCACAGCGGCCCCAGCGTGGTGAGCGACGCGGTGAGCCGGCCGGTGAGCGCCAGCGACTTGCCGAGCAACAGCCGCTCGCGCGGCTCGGTTCCGCCGCCCGCCCGCGATGCCTGCGCCGCCCTTATCCAGGAGACGGCCTGCGCCGGATCCCGCCACAGCCACTGCGCCGCCGCGTCCCAGAGCACCCGTGCACCGCTCCCGTCCCGCAGCGCCGCACCGCGCTCCAGGTGCCGGGCCAGGTGCGCGGACGAAGAGCCGGGCCGGGCCGGCATCCGTGCCGCCTGCGCGTGCGCCCCCAGCAGCCAGCCGGGGCCCGCCGACTGGTAGGCGGCCGCCCGCAGCAGCGGATTGGCGAATCGCAACTGCCAGGCGAGCTCGTCCGGGCGCAGCAGCTCCTCGTGCATCAACTCGTCGAGGGCCCGCGACAGCGCCGCGTCGTCGACCTGGGCGATCTCCTTGAGGTCGTCGGGGGCGAACGGCTCGTGCAGCACGGCGGCGGCGCGCACCACCTGCCAGCCCTCCGCGCTCAACGAGCGGAAGTCGCGCAGGACGTCGGCGAGCAGGTCCGGCGGCAGCGGCGGGGCCCAGGCGCCGGTGAGTCCCGGCACTTGGCGCAGCCTGGCGAAGGCACGCAGCAGCCCCGGGTTCCCCCGGGACTCGTCGAGGAGCGTCTCGCAGTGCACCCGGCTCAGATCCTCCGGGAGCAGGGCGATCGCCTCCTCCTCGGTGAGCGGCGCGGGCCGCACCCGCAGCACACCCCCGCGGGCGGCGCGCCGCACGGGCATGTCGTTCAGGACGGGATCACCGGGCCGCTCCCGCCGCGCGAAGGCGACCACGACCGGACCGTCGACGGGGTGCTCCAGCAGATGACCGAGAAGCTGCAGCGACCCCCTGTCCGCCAGGTGCACATCGTCCAGAGTCAGCAACAGGGGGCTGTCGGCGGCGAGCGTCCTCAGCAGGGCGCGCATCGAGCGCCAGATCCGGTACGTGTCCGCAGGCACGGGAGGAAGGACGTCACGTGCGGTGGTGGCCAGCACCGGGAACAGCGGCGCGAGCCAGGCGGCCTGGCCGGACCCGTAGCCGTCGAGCCGATCGGGATCCATGTGCTGCACCAGATCCTCGAGGGCCTCGACGAACAGCCCGAACGGCGCCTGAGCCGTGGCAGGCGAGGCCGTGCTCGCCGCGACCGTCCAGCCGTGGCCCGCCGCGACCGAGCACAGGCCCTCCAGCAAGGTGGTCTTGCCGGACCAGCGGCCGCCGGTGATCTCCACGGCCTGCCCGCCGGCCGCTCCGGCCGCGCCGAGGCCGAGCGCTGTGACGATCTCCTTGGCGCCGCGGGCCGGAAGCGGTGAGGTACGAGTAGGGGGCGGGGATGTCCGTTGCGAGCTGAGTTCCATGAGGGGCGCTTCCAGCGTTTGTGCCACAGGGGCGACGGGAGATCAGGGGATCAGGGGGGAAGGAGCGCACGTGTGACTGATCCACGGATGCTAGGCACGGTGCGCGGTCCGACCCGGAAATCTCCGGCGGATCTCAAGGAAGCCTGGGTCCGGGGTACAGCGGCACCGGCCCGCCGGGCCACCGCGATCGGCTACGCGGTGAAGCTGTGCAGCGATGCCTCGAAACGGGCCAGCTCCTGGGCGCCGGGCGCAAGAACGCGCAAACCCCGCACGCGGCCCGGCTCGTCGTCGAGCAGCAGACGGGTCGCGATCCCGTCGGCCAGCAGATGGGCGTGCAGACGCTCGGGCCGCTCGTCGTAGACGAATCGGTAGTGGACCGGCACGCCGGTGACGACCGCGTCCCCGAAGTGCCCCACCAGGACCGCCTCGAGGCGGCGGGCGTCCTCGCGGGCACCGACGAGCGCCTCGCGGATCCACTCGGTGTCACCCAGCGCCGCGCTCGCCACGTGGGCGTCGTACGCGGACAGAGGCCACTCGGGCAGCCGCCGGGCGACCAGCTCGCGCAGCGTCTCGTCGGCCGACCACAGCGCGCCGGTGCGGGTACCGGCGATGCCCAGCGGCTTGCCGGGCGAGGCGAGGACGGCCAGGTTGCGGTGGGGGAGCGTCATCGCGGACTGCCGACGGTCACCCAGGTAGTCGACGTACGCCTCGTCGACGATCAGCGTGCACTGCGGGTGCCGGGTCAGCAGCTCGGCGAGCGCGTCGCGCGGCACGGTCAGGCCGAGCGGATTGTTCGGGTTGGAGAAGACCACGAACGCATACCGGCGCATGGCCGAGTCCAGGCGCCGCACCCGCAGCTCGACGGTGTCCCGCTCGCCGACCGGCGGCGGCAGCTGACGGGACCACCTGCGGATGGTGCCCGTGTAGTCCGGGGTCAGCGCCGCCGAACGGTCCGCCGGAAGCACCGAGGCGAGCACCGACAACGGCTCACTGATCCCACGGGTGACCACCAGCTGACGCGGATCCGTACCCAGATACGCGGCATAGGCCGCACGGAAGCGGTCCTCGACGCCGTACGGATGGACGGTGAGGGACGCCGGATCGAAGGCGGCCGCCGCCGCGCGCGCCGCGGGCGAAGGCCCGGAACGGGTCACGCACGTGCTCAGGTCCAGCACCCCGTCGAGCCCGGACGGCAGATACCGCAGATCCCCGCCCGAGTGCTGGGACGCCTCGGCATACGTGAGCGTGGTCAAGAGAGCCTCCTGCTGAACCGATGCGGGTACGGAAGACCGCCCCACCTGCCCGGGAAGCGCCCTGACCCGCAAGCCGCCGGCCGGCCGGACCGGAGCCACGGCGCGAGGGGAGCGTCCTACCTCCGACTCGAGCTGCGCTCGGGCGCGCGTGGGAAGACCCCAAATCCCCTACGCAAGACGCCGGTTCTGGAAGGAGGCTGGGATCCCGCTCGAACCGTCGCGCGGCTCCGCCGCCCGCGCGCCATACTCCCCGCCATGCGACTCCCCGACACACCCGTCTGCGTGGCCGCTCTCGACACGGCGTCCTCCTACTGCCCGCCCGCGCTGCTCAACCACTGCCTGCGGTCCTACATCTGGGCGGCCGCCCACGGCACCGCCCGAGGCATCCGATTCGACCCGGAACTCCTGTTCGTGGGCGCCATGTTCCACGACATCGCCCTGGTGCCGGAGTTCGACAGCCACACGGTCGGCTTCGACCACGCCAGTGCCCACGTGGCCCGGGTCTTCGCCCTGGGCGCGGGCTGGCCCCCGCCGCGCCGCGAGCGTCTCGCGGAGGTCGTCCTGAGCCACATGCTGGACGAGGTCGACGTGACGGTGGATCCCGAGGGCCACCTCCTAGAGCGCTCCACGAGCCTGGACATCTCCGGCCGCTACCTGGACGACTTCTCCGCCGCCTTCAGGAGCGAGGTCCTGGACCGCCACCCGCGCGCCGGCATCGCAGAGGAGTTCCTCGCCTGCTTCCGCGCCCAGGCCGAGCGCAAACCGGACAGCTCACCCGCCGCGGCCCTGCGAGACGGCATCGCCGACCGGATCCTCGGCAACGAGCTGGACCGCTAGATCCGGTGGGACGGAATTGGATCTCGAACCACGATGCGCTCCACAGCGGCTGTCACCAGTTGTTCACGCTCCGCCTCCGTGAAGACGTCCGGCAGCGTGAGCTGCTCGACGATCAGCCAGTTCAGCGTCAGCATGAGCAGCTTGACCGCCGTGGCGTCGCCAGGGAGGCCGGAGGCCTCGTAATAGGCGACGTTGGCGTCGACGTCGGCCCGGACTCGCTCCGTGAGGACCCTGCGCAGTTCGGGGCGGCGGGTGGCCTCAAGGCGGAGTTCCAGCAGCGCGAGGTAACCGGTGCGGAAGGAGGCGACGCGGCCGACGAGTTCGCGCATCAGCTCCGCATAGGTCTCCCGGTCGCGGCCGGCCGCCTTCTGGCGGGCGATCGTGGCCTCGTCAGGCTGGAGCCGCTCGTAGACCCGGGCGCCGGCCTGTGTGAGCAGATCGTCGCGGCTGGCGAAGTAGTTGGACGCCGTACCGGCAGGAACGGCCGCCTCGGCATCCACGGCCCGGAAGGTCAGTCCGCGCGCGCCTTCCCGGGCCAGCACCTCGATCGCCGCGTCGACGAGGGCCGCACGCCGCTGTTCGTTCCGTCTCACCATTGACACCACTCCAGCTGTAGTACTACGTTCGAACCACTTCAAGTAGAGTACTACGTGTGGGGGCCGCTGTGCGAAAGCTCGTGCACTATGTCGGCGTCAGCTCGACGGCCGCATCGCCGGCCCCGGCGGCGAGTTCGACTTCTTCCCGCAGGGCAGCGAACAGCAGGCAGCCGCCTACTCGACCTGGATGAACAACCCTGCATCCGGAGACCCTCCCGACCACTCATCGCACGGCCCTCGGCGTCGCCGACGCGCCCGACCGGCGCTTCGACACGGTCGTCATGGGCCTCGGCACCTACCGCCCCGCCCTCGACAACGGGATCACCAGCCCGTACGCGCACCTGCGCCAGTATGTGGTGTCCAGCACCCTCAAGTCGGACACCGACCCAGCCGTCACCGTCGTGACGGGCGACCCGCTCGCCCTCGTCCGCGAGCTCAAAGGCGAGGTGGGCGCTGGTCTGGATGTCTGGCTCTGCGGGGGCGGTCGGCTCGCAGGCACCCTGTTGCCCGAGATCGACGAGCTGCTGATCAAGACTTATCCGGTCGTTGCCGGTACCGGAATCGCGGTAGTCGACGGTGCCTTCGACCCCACCGTCTTCGACGTCGCCGAGCGCACCGCGTTCCCCGACGGGGTCACTTTCACCCGCCTCACCCGCCGCTGAGTCGTCATCACCTTGCTGACCAGATGACGATGGCCGCGGGGCGGCGTGCGGCCAGGCACATCGTGGCGGTCTTGTCGTATCGAGTGGTCAGGCCGCGCCACTCGATCAGGACGGCCTCTCAGCCGTGAGGGCGCGGAAACTCAAGGTCAACAGTGGTTCGTCGTTGTGAGTGTCGGCTTGGTTGGTCGGCAGGAGCGTCAAGGTCACGTCGACGCCGTCGATCTCCCCGAGTCATTAGGTTGAACTCGTGGAGGCCGATGAGCCGATCAGTTGAGGCCACCCTGTATCTTCCTCGAGCTTCGGCTCGACCACAGGGCCGAGCCGATGTGGACCGGGCTGCACAGTGCCCCCGGTCATGCTGGAACTCAGTAGCCCCAGCCCCAGCGCACCTGGGTGGCTCCGGAAGCGTTGTTGTTGGCCAGAGTGCTGCCGCTGATCCGTTCCATCGAGTACGTGTCCCCGTCTCTCAGGCCGGGCCAGTAGACGCTTCCGATGCCCTGGGCCCGCGCCGTGTCGGTGACCGCGGCGAGGTAGGACTGGTACTGGGCCCCGTTGTGGTTCGACAGGTAGTCGATGCCGGTGGTCATGGGGGCGCCGAACTCGTCGATGATGGTCCGGCTCGCATAGCTTCCGATGCGGGCGCTGAGGTCGGACTGCCACTGCGACTCCTGGGTGTAGCTGTTCCAGTAGCCGTAGTAGTGCAGGGACAGCAGGGTACCGTTCAGAGCTGAGGCGGCCCCGATGCCGGTGACGTGGTCGTTGTAACCCGTGCCGCTGATGACGACCCGCCCCTTGGGGACGCTGGAGAACTTCGAGAGCCAGGACGAGCAGAGGGAGATCCAGTCGCTCTGCGAGTAGCCGTAAGGCTCGTTCAGCGGCTCGAAGTACACGTTGCTGTTGCCGCCGTACGCGCTGATCACGGTGGACCACATCGAGTACCAGGCGGACTGGTCCGTGACCGTGCCGACGGAACTGCTCTCCGTCCACGCGCTGATGATGACCTTCATGCCGTTCCCGAGCGCCGCGTCGATCGCTCCGCGGTAGGCGCCCCACCAGGACGAGCTGACGCTCGGCGGATTGATCGGCAGGCGCACGGTGTTGGCGCCGAGGTTGGACTGGAAGGCCTTGACGTAGCTGTCCGCGACCGAATGAACCTGCGCGTAGCTGTCCGAGGCGGTCAGTCCGCTCGGAATGACCCAGCCGGACTGGTAGTTGTCCCGCGCGTCCGCCCAGTTGACTCCCTTGAACTGGTTGGTCGCGGCTGCGGCCGGCTGAGCGAGGGCGACGGTGAGAAAGGGGGTTGCGCTCACGACGGCGATCGCGAGGAATCGCGTCAGCGCTGCTCTGGCCCTGGCTCGAATGGACATGTCTGACCCTTCCGCACGCGCTTCAGGTGGTGCCCTGTGGGGGGTATTGTTTATTCCTGCGCGATGCTGTGGGCAATAGTTGGAGCAGCCCACTGGCGTGTCAAGACTTTTGACGGGTCTTCACAACCCTCACTCAGCGTCGGTGGACCATGCGGCTCCAGCAGGATCTGTCCGTCCCGGGGCGCGCACGAGAGTGCTCTACCGGCTGTGCATCCACCGCCGCCGCAAGAACGAGCGACGTTCCTTGTCCTAACGCGACTACATCGGGCTGATCGACGCCGCCCGTCAGCAGCTGAGAGCCCCGATCATCCTGGTCTGGGCCCGGCTGAATACCCACCGCTTAACTCCTTTACCAGCGCGCTGTTCAGGCGGCTTGGCGATGCGCGGGGGACGGGATGTCGCTGTTCTGAGCCGGGATCTTCCATGCTTATTTGTGCGATGAACGACCGCGGGCCCCGCAGAGGTCGGCGGCGATACTGAATAGTCGGACGCGTTCTGATTGCCGATGCTGTTGATCGTCTTGGTGATCAGGTGCGCGATGGTAGAGCTGCCGCATGACGCGGTCGGCGGCATCGGTCGAACCGAGCATGAGGTGGCAGAACAGTCGCAGCTGTGCGTGAAGCTCCTCGTTGTGCCGGGTGATGCTTTCTGGTTCGGACATGCCGTTGGCCGTGTCAGAGCCCGAACAGTGGAAACAGCCCTGAGCCGTGGAACGCGACGATCCGGCAGACGCCCTCGGTGGTGAGTGTCAGTACGTGCAGCGCATGTGGGTGGTGCACGCCGTCGCGGCCGCGGGCGTACACCGCGAAGGCAGGTTGTCCGTTGGCGGAGATGGGGACCAGTGCGGCCGGTCCGATCACTCGCACCTGTTTGGCCAGGAAGGCGAGGATGGTGCCGCGGCCTTCGAACCAGGTCGCGATCGGCGGCATCTCCCATCTGGCGTCCTCGGTCAATACCGCGACGAGTTGATCGACGTCCGCGGTTTCGAAGGCGGCGACGTATCGGTCGAGCAGGGCCCGCTGCCGTGGCTCGGCGGGTTCGGTCAGGTCGTCTTGGCTGAGCGGAACCTGGGCTCGGGCGCGCTGGAGCGCGCTGTTGACGGCCGCTGCAGTCATCTCCAGCAGCTGCGCCACCTCGGCGGTACGCCATTGCAGCACGTCGCGGAGAATCAGCACGGCTCGCTGTCGCGGCGGCAGCTGCTGGAGCGCCCCCACCAGCGCCAGCCGCATCGTCTGTCGTTCCACCACGACCGTCGCCGGATCGGCCGGTGCGGTGGTGAACAGGAAGTCGGGTATCGGCTGGAGCCACGGCACCTCCCGAGCTTGTGCGCCGGGCACCGCATCCAGGTCTGTCTGGGGGGCGCCGAGATCCGCGGGCAGAGGCCTGCGTCTGCTTTTTTCCAGCGCCTTGAAACACGCCCGGGTCGCGATACGGTACAGCCAGGTACGCAGCGACGACCGTCCCTCGAACGCGTCGTAAGCACGCCAGGCGTCGAGGTAGACGTCTTGCACCACCTCTTCGGCCTCGTCGACCGAGCCGAGCATGCGGTAGCAGTAGGCGAGCAGCTCACGCCGGAACGGTTCGCTCAGTCTTCCGAAATCCTTGCCGCCGGCCTCGGCTTCAGTCATGGTGTGCATGATCCGCCGATTCTGTGGTGGCGGGGTGCGCGACTCGCCCGGTCGACCAGGGCCTGGCCCAGCCCATGCGCGCTCTCATCCGTTCGATGTCGGGTTGCGGTGCGCGTGAGGCGAACGCGAGCGTGGTGCCGCGGGCGTGGAGATGCGCGAGACGGGCGACCTGGTCGCCCATCAGCGAGCAGCCGACGCAGGCGTGGTCGGGCCGGCCGTCCACGCCCGGCTCGAAGAAGGCGCGGTGGAGCAGCAGTTGACGAGGGCCCCTCGAACAGGTCGAGCAGCCGGGCGGCCCCCCATTCCGCCGGAGTGACGACCTGGGCCCGGTAGGTGTTGTTCATCGTCATGTCCCTTGCGAGAAGGAATTCGGATCAGTGGACGACGATGTCAGCCATGTCGATGGCGACGAAGACGATCTGGTCGTCGCCCATCGGGGCGTAGGCCCGTCGCGTGGCGGGGATGACGATGCCGTCGACGTCGCGGTAGTCGGCGGCGTAGAGCTGCGCCTCGACCGTCCGGCCGACGATGTCGATGGTGAAATCGTGGCGGCGCAGCAAGCCGTCCGGGCCGAAGCAGAACACCTGCGTGCGGGTGTGGCTCTTGACGTGGCCGGGGAAGGTCACTCTCAGCCGCCGCCATGTTTCACCATCAGCCTCAATCGGGGCGATCTCCTCGCAGACGAACCCCGGCCAGGTGAACAGGAACGGCGTATTCAGGTACGTCCACAGTGCTTCCCCGGTGAAGTACGCGAGGTGCAGGTCGTCCCACGGCGTCTCGAACTGGTGACCGTCGAACGACCGCTCAGGGTCGTCGCGTGCCTCGACCACCGTGCCGACCGGTCGTTGCAGGACGACCCGGTCGGGCTCGAAGACCGACCGCCGGTCCTGGCCGACGAAGTCCATGGTCAGCCGTTCCCGCGTGGTGTCCACCTCGAAGCGGACCTTCGTCAGCGCGTCGCCTTGTCCTTTGATCTGCCAGAAGGCCCCGGTGATGGCGGCGTTGACAGCGATCGTGTGGATGCGGTTCCACCGGTCCACGCCACCGTGCGCGGCGACGGCGCTCGCGAGTAGATCGTTCATTGCTCTTGCTCCTCTGCAGGGATGCCCCGGCCGCCGAAACAGCGGTCGGGGCGAGTGGGGTCAGTCGACAATGACTCCGCCGGTCAGGTTGGCGACGGTGCCGGTCATGCCTGATGCCCGGTCGGAGGCGAGGAACACCGCCGCCTGCGTGAGTTCGGCCAGCGTGGTCGGGCGCTTGCGGTGGCTCATACCACTCGCCAGCGCAATGAACTGCTCCTTGGTGATCCCCAGCGCGTCGGCGTGCAGCCCGTACACGACGTCGATGACCGGTGTCTCCACCATGCCCGTGGTGCGCAGGCAGATCGCGCGAACACCGTGCTGGGCCCATTCGGCCGACAGCGCGCGGTTGAGACCTTCCATCGCCGCCCAGCCGACGCTCATGCCGCCCACCAGGGGCATCGGCAATCGGGCCGGTTCGGGTGTGTGCATCATGATCACCCCCGACCGCCCGGGCGATCATGTGCCGTGCGGCCGATTTCGCGGTGATGAAATGAGCCCGGGCATACGTGGTGATCGGGCGCAGGAAATTCTCGACCGGCAGTTCGGCGAGCGGTATTCCCTGCAATCCCACGGGGGAGATTCCGATCGCGTTGAACGACACGTCGATGCTGCCGGCGTCGGCGACGACCGCGTCCAGGTGCTCGGTCACGGATTTCTCGTCCCCGGCGTCCACCACGGCGGTCTCGACCGCTCCACCCGCGGCGGAGATCTCCTTCGCGACCGTGTCGATGACGTCGAGATTTCGCCCGGTCAGGAACACCCTGGCACCTTCGTGAGCGAAACCGCGGGCCATCGCACTACCGACCGCGCCGCCCGCGCCGTAGACGACGACATTCTTGTTTTCCAGCAACATGACCTTCTCCTTCTGGTTGTTCACGCCATCGCGTGGAGTCCGTGGCCGGTCAGCTGGTACACCCGGTGCTCGTCCTGGTTGTCGGTGTCCTGGCACAGCCGCGCGATCTCGGAGCCGACGATGGCCGGCGTGAGAAGCGGTTGCAGTGCCGCCGCGAATGTGCCGGTGTCGATTCCCTGCCGGTGGGCGTATGCGGCGACCCCGGCGGCGCCGAGTTCGGTGGCAGGCGTCAGTTGCGGCAGCACGGTGGCGAAGCCGATGCCGAGCTGGGCGCGGCGGGACTCATCGGCGGCATATCCGGCGAGAAATCGGATCATCGCCTTTGCGCCCGAGTATCCGCCGCTGAGCGGTGAGCCGCGCAGGGCAGCCCCACTGGATACCGCCACCACCAGGCTGCCCGGCGTCAGCGGGTGGCGCAGTGCCGCGCGGATCCAATGGAAAGCGTGTCGGGTGTCGACCTGCCAGTTGCGGCTGAACGATTCCCAGGACTGTTCATGTACCGGACCGATGGCAGGTGTCGCGCCCGCGTTGAGCACGAGCAACGTCGGTTGGTGTTGCTCGATCAGGATGCGGGCGGTCTCCGCTTCGGTCGCGTCAGCGACAACCGGGACGAACGCCGCACCCGATCGTCGGCGCACGTCCGCCAATGCGTCGGCGGTGCGCGCAACGCCGACGACCTGGTGACCTTGGTCGATCAGCGCGGCGGCGATCGCCGATCCGAAGCCGCGGCCCGCTCCGGTGACCACCGCCGTGGTCTGTGACTGGCGCGATGAGCTCATACCTATACAGAGGCGAGCTCACCGCGAAAGTCATCGCTGCGGCTCGGTTCGGGTTGCCGAGACGGATTCGTCGAACAACCTAAGCGCCATCACGCCATGCGTGGCGGTACCGCCCGCACACACCGCCGCGACGACCATCGCGACGCAACTCCGCGTCCGCGCCGAGCAGCAGACGCCCGAGTGGAAGACGCGTTACGCGGTCCGCTCCGGAGTGGAGAGCACGGTCAACGAGTTCGCCCACGGGCACGGCATGCGGCGCTGCCGCTACCGAGGACAGGGAAAGGTCCATGCCCAGCACGTGTTGACGGCCATCGCCGTCAACATCGAGCGCCTCGGCGGACTGTCACCGGCTGAGGAAGCCCCCAACCCCCGCCAGCCGACTGCCTTCCAGAGCTACCTCGACCAGCGCGAGATCCCTCGCCTGAAGTCCTGGCGAACCCTGGGCAGTTGACTCCGCCGACACCAAGATCCCCGACAGAGTCAGGCTGAACCGGCCCCAGTGCCCCTCGTGACCCGGTCAGGCGCGGGAGAGGCCCGGCCGGCGGCAGGCGAGTGCGAGTTGACGCCCGCTCTCAGGCACACCGAACAGCGTGGCTAGCCGCAAAGCGCCCCGGCCGTGTGGCAGACCCCGCCGCGCAGTCGCCGCTTCGTCGGCCGGGATCTCCAACTCGACAACGTGCACGACGCACTGGGAGTCAGCCGCTGGGTAGCAGTGCACGCCACAGGGACGGGCATGGGCCGGCGGAGCTGGCTGTCGAATACGTGCACCGCTTCCGCGCCGACTACGACCTCATGTGGTGGGTGCCAGCCATGACCCGCCACCACGCCGCCCGCTCGCTGGCCAAGCTGGCACGACGTCTGGAGCGCACTGCGGCACACGACACCGAAGCGGCAGCTCAGCACGCGCTCTCAGCACTAAAGGCCGACACTCCGTACAGCCGATGGCTTCTCATATACGACGACGCCAGCAGCCCGGAGAAACTGACCGGCCTCTTGCCCTCGGGCTCCGGCCGCGTCCTCCTCACCGTACGCGACACGACATGGGAGGAACGGATGCCGCTGTTGTCCTACGCACCGAACAGTGATCAAGCGGAGGCCATGCGACAGGTGACCAGGGGAGCGACACGATGAGCAGGGCCGACACCCTCGGAAACTCCAGTGCCTTCGGAGCCGCCCGAACAGCACGCAGCTCGCGGCGCAATGCCATCAACAACGCGATGGGGGGAGACGAAGCGGGCAGCGCGGCCCTCCCCTGGACGACGGGTCGCTGTAATGGCTGGAGGAGCCGGCCAGAGGGTAAGGACGCCGGCCGTCGCGCTCGGGGGATGTGGCGCGACGGCCGGCTGCTCGGGGGCCGGTTCAGGGGCCGGTTACGGTCATCCGGTGGGCCGTTCGTCGACCACAGGCATGAGCTTCCCGCTGCGGGGGTTGACCTGCAGTTCGTTGTAACGCTTCCACTCCACGGTGATCGGTCCGATCATGCCGGCGGCCACCGTGTCGACGATCATCGGCCGGCTTGCGTGCAGTTCGGCGACAAGCGCCTGGGCGAAGGCCTCGGTCTCGGTGTAGTCCGGCCTGGCCGCCAGTCGGATGAGAAGGCTGTCGAGGCCGTCGGCCCTGCGCTCGACCAGCTGCATGCCGATGATGGCCTGTGCGGTGTCCAGCTTGTCGACGATGGCCCGGAAATCCTCTGTGTAGAGCGAGACGGGTCCCACCCGCACGCCTTCGGCGTGGCGTCCCTGCAGCCGGAAGAGCCCCTTGTCGTAGTCCAGCCATTCGGCCCGGTCGCCTACGGGGTATCGCAGCACCGGCATGAGCCGCCGACGCAGATCGGTCTTGATCAGGCGCCCGCTGCGGCCCGTTTCCCTGATGGGCTCCCCGGTGGCGTCGTCGATGATCTCCAGGATGCTGTCGCGGTCCGGCGCCAGGAACATGCGCTGGTCGGCTCCGCGCAGCGGGCGGCCGATGACGCCGGCGTCGGTGCTCCCGTAGATCGCCGCACAGATCTCGGCGTTGGGAAAGGCGGCGGCCAGAAGCCGCCGCTGGTCTTCGAATACCGGCTCGCCGGCGAAGAAGATGATTTCAACGGACGGGAGTTGGTGGCCGTGCTCCAGCATGAAGCCGGCGACACGGCAGATGGTTGTCGGGGTGGAGCATGTCACCTGGACATCGAAGTCCTTGAGGATGGTGTGGACCGCCTCGGGCGATGCGGCGCCGCCCATGGGCAGACGCACATTGTCCGCAGTGATCGTCGTGAGGCTTTCCTGCCACAGCAGGAAGCTCGCATACAGCTCTCCGCCGTAGAACAGGTTCGCTACGCGGTGTCCATGGCGCAGCCCGTTCCTGGCCATGGACTCGGCTATGCCGGCGACGAAGTCGCTCCATTCACCGCGTGTGTAGCAGGCGAACTTCGGTGCCCCCGTGGTTCCGCCGGTCTTGAGGACCACGCCTTCGGTGAGCGGCTGCGTCAGGACGCGGTTGCCGGATACGGTGTTCGCCGACCAGAAGTCCGTGTGGTCGATCACGGGGAGATCGGAGACGTCGTCGACCACGTCTGGTAGATGCATGTACAAGTCGCCGTAAAATGGGGAGTTCTTCCGGACGAACTGAACGATTTCGTTCAACTTACGGTGATCCATCGTCACCTACCCGCGTTCAGGATGGCAGGGGCCTTTTTGGGGCCTCCCGCTGTGGATTGTGGAATCCCAGTCTTCCCGCGGGTATCCCTTCACGCATCGCGCACCAGTGGAACTTCGGGGGTTCGGGCCACCTCCGTTGGAGGAGGGTTCGGCCGCCGGATCGCGGACTCATCGAAAGGACGAGCCGGGGTCGAGGCGGTGTCAGCCCCGCACGGCGATGCCGTCCAGCAACAGCCTCACTGCCGCCCGAAGTTCGCTCTCGAGAGCGCCTGGCTCAGCTGTCGTGGACTGCGACCAGCGGTAGAGAATTCCGAAGTAGACATCGTGCAGGACGTTTCCCACTTGCTCCGATGCCACGTCGGCAGCGAGTTCCCCCTTGCTGCGGCCCGCCTCCACCACCTCGGCGAATATGCGGCCGATGTAGGGCTCCTCGGTGAGCGGGCGGCCCGCCTTGACCCAGGCGGACAGCATGGCGGTGGTGAGGTCGCGTTCCTCCTCGTTGATGCGTCCGAGGACGGCCATGCACTCGTAGAGTCGGGACACCGTGTCGACACCGTGAGTGGGTCCCTCCTCCCCGAGGGTGGCCAGCAGTTTCAGGCGACGCTGCTCGCCCCAGGCGCTGATGAGGTCGTCCTTGCGTTGGAAGTAGTTGAAGAAGGTCCCGCGTGCGACGTCGGCCCGCTCGGCGATCTCGTCGATCGACGTGTGGTCGTATCCCTGCTCGGTGAACAGGTCGAGTGCCGAGGCGTACAGGCGGTCCTTGACCCTCTGCTTGTTGCGTTCGCGACGGCCGATCGGCTGTGTGGCCTCTGGCATGAGCGAGCCCCTCATTCTTCTCCAATCGTTCGGACGCCGCGCACGGCAACCGACACCCATAGAATTTATACCAGAGTACATCTATGGCTTGTGGTCATCGTTGGTGGGGACAGTGACATCGGGCTGCCGGCCAGGTGGCGGCACGGCGGCCCCGACGTCACTCCATCCGATCTCTAGGCGGGTACTGCGCGATGTCTGGTGAGGCTCTTGGAGAGGCTTGCCAGGCTCTCCGTGCCCAGCAGCTGCCCCAGCGGGACCTCGATGTTGCAGTCGGTGCGCAGCCGCCGTTGCAGCACCGTGGCCCTCAGCGAGTCGAGACCGAAGTCACGCAGCGCCCGACGCGGGTCGAGCCCGCCCGGTGGCATGCCGAGGATGTCCGCGGCCTGGTGCAACAGCTCGTCGGTGGTGAAGTCCCTTGGCTCAGTTGCCTGTTGAGCAGTTGCCTGTTGAGCAGGGGGCTGAGGGGCCGGTGACGGCATCGCCGGCTCCGCTGGAATCAGGACGGGCCCGACCTCGGCGGGCGCCGCCCGGCGTGTCCCGCCGGTCAGCTGGTCGGCGATGCAGCGCAGCCGTGCGATCCCGGCCCGCAGACGATGCGCCGGCGGACGACCGTGCCCGCGCAGGCGGCTGAGGCGGACACCCCGGAACTCGGCGATCATCCGGCCGTCGATACCCAGGACGAGCACATCGGCGACTGCCTGCTGTGTCCCTGCCGGGTCCCTGAGGGCGGCCACACTCCAGAAGTGCTCGGGCAGGCCGCTCACGAGCCGGACGTCGTCGAAGCCGGTCGGGGCGTACGCGTGGCGGGGGGTGCCCGGCGAACGGGACGAGGCGCAGGCGGCGAGGATCGGCTGCAGGCAGCTTTCCCAGGCCGCGTGCGGGTGAGCCTTCGGCCTGCGCATGCGCGCCACTGCTTCCCCGTCCCGCCGCCACAGTCGCTCCACGCCCGCGAACGCCTCGCCGATCTCCAAACCCTGTCCCCGCGCGAGTTCGGTGAACTCGGCGGCGCAGACGTACTCGGCGCATCGGGAGAGAGCGGCGTCCAGGGCCCATGACCCCTCGAGGGCATCGGGGTCGTCCGTATCCCCGGTGTCCAGCACGGCGGTTGCGCACAGAACGCGCTCGCCGGTTGCAGAGCGTTCGGCCTCCACCTGCGCCCGGCGGGCTCCGTGGGTGTCTTTCACGGTGACGCGGAGGGTGAGGTCACCGGGCGCCGCCAGGTCGACGAGTTCCGTGCCGAGTCTGACCTCTTTGAGAGAGCCCGTCAGCCCGGGGGAAGCCTCGTGCCCTGCCTCCAGGAGCGCCGCCAGGCTGACGGCCGGCGGCAGGGGGCTGACACCGTGCACGCGGACCTGGCCGGCCCACTCGGCCACGTCCAGACGGGCCAGGTCGATGCGGTGGACGAACTCGGACGGCTGCACGGGCGTGAGCCCGGCGGGCGCCGGCCGGAAGACGGCCGTGTCCCAGCTGTACGAGGGCAGCGGCACGGACCGGATCCTGTCCCGGTACCGCCGCTCCCAGGACACCCGCCCCCCGGCCGCGAACAGTCGGCCTGTGGACCGCGTGAGTTCGGCCGGTTCATCTGCATGGCGGCGCAGCGTGGGGACGGCGGTCCCGGGCGAGCCGGCCTCGGCCAGGGTCTCCTCGATGGCCGCCGTCAAGACGGGGTGGGGACTGACCTCGACGAAGACGTACTCCCCGTCGGCTGCCACTTTCCGTAGCGTGTCGACGAATCGCACGGGACTGCGCAGGTTCTCGGCCCAGTAGTGAGCGTCGAGTTCCGGGCCGAGGACCGCACCACAGCGGACCGTGGACATCATGCGGGTCGTCGCGCGGCCCGGTGACAGCGCGGTCAGCTGCTCCACCAGGTCCTCACGTATGAGGTCCATGTGGGGCGAGTGCGAGGCGACATTGACGTTCACCGTATGGCATGGCACGCCGCGGGCCTCCAACTCGGCCGACAGGGCGGACAGTGCGCCGCGGTCGCCGGCCAGGACGGTGCGGGTGGGGGCGTTGTGCGCCGCGACGCAGATCTCGCCTGTGCGGGTGGAGATCTCCCGGCGCGCCTGTTCCGCAGAGAGTTCGACGACGAGCATGGCCCCTCCGCCGGCCACGCGCTTCATCAACTGACTGCGCCGGCAGACGACCGCAGCTGCGTCTTCGAGTGTCAGCGCACCGCTGACGCAGGCTGCCGCCACCTCGCCCATGCTGTGTCCGACGATCAGGTCCGGCTCGACGCCCACTTCACGCCACGCGGACGCCAGCGCCACCTGCATCGCCCACAGCGCGGGCTGAACCTTCTCGACCTCGTCGGGGAAATGCGCACCGGGGTCGGTCAGCAGCTCCTCCACCGACCATCCGACCTCGCAGCGGATGGCGCGGTCGCACGCGCGCAGCGTCCGGCTGAACGCGGGAGACGAGGCGAGCATGGTGCGGCCCATGCCGAGCCACTGCGAGCCCTGGCCGGGGAAGACGAAGCAGATCCGTCGCGGTGCGTCGAATCCGGCCTCGGTCATGGCGCCCTCGGGGGTGCTCTGCCCGGCCGCCAGTAAGCGCAGGGTACCGGCCAGGTCGTCGTGGGAACTGCCGGTGGCCCACAGACGGTACGGGTGGGCGTCGCGCGTGGTGGCGGCGGTGGCGCAGATGTCGGCCAGCCGGTGGCTGCGGCCTTCGCCCTGCGGGGCGAGATGATCGGCGTAGGCGTCGGCGAGTCCGCGCAGCGCCTTCGGGGAGCACGCGGTGAGGGTCAGAAGGTGCTCGTCGCTGTCGCGCGCGGCCGGCCCGTGTGCCGTGTCGTCCTCGGGGCCCGCGATGAACTCGCCTATGACCACGTGGGCGTTGGTTCCGGAGAGCCCGAAGGAGCTGACTCCGAGGAGAGCCTGCCGTCCCGCTCTGCGCAGCGGCTGGTTCGAGGTGACGAGCTCGACCGGCAGCCTGCCGTCGGCGAGCAGCGGATGCGGTGTGTCGACGTGGAGGGAGGCGGGGACGACTCCGTGCCGGGCGATCAGCACGGCCTTGATCAGCCCGGCGAGACCGGCGGCGGCTTCGGCGTGGCCGATGTTGCTCTTCACCGACCCGGTTCTGAGCGGATGTCCGGGGCTCCGGCCGTCCGCGGTGGCTTCGGCCAGGGCGGACAGCTCCACCGCGTCCCCGACCCGGGTTCCGGTGCCGTGGGCCTCGACGTAGTCGAGCTGCCCGGGAGTGATCCCCGCACTGCGGCAGGCCTCGCGCAGCATGTCGGCCTGGCCGGTCACCGAGGGCCTGAGCAGTAATCCGCTGCCCCTGCCGTCGTTGGTCACCGCGCTGCCGAGCAGGAGGGCCAGGACGGGGGTGCCGTCGCGCAGAGCGTCCGGCAGCCTCTTGAGGACCACGGTCGCGACGCCTTCACTGCGGACGAAGCCGTCGGCGCCGGCATCGCCGAAGCGGCAGCGCCCGCCGGCGGAGAGCATGCCCCCTTGGGAGTAGGCGATGGAGTCGTACGGGGACAGGATGATGTTCGCCGCGCTCGCGATGGCGAGGTCGCTCTCGCCGGTCAGCAGGCTCTGCCGTGCGGAATGGACCGCCACGAGGGAGGACGAGCACGCGGTGTCCAGCACGATGCTGGGACCTCGCAGGTCCAGCGCGTACGAGATGCGTCCCGCGGCGACAGCCCTGATCCGGCAGCCCGCGGCGTGGTGGATGTGGGGGCCGTCGGGCTGCGGGGCCGTCTCCGCGTACTCTCCCGTCGCCTGGCCGACGAACACCCCGGTGCGCGTTCCCGCGAGGGAGGAGGGGCGTATTCCGGCCGCTTCGAGGGCTTCCCAGGTGACGTGCAGCAGGAGTCGCTGCTGAGGGTCCATGGTCCGGGCTTCGGCCGGTGACACCCCGAAGAAGCCCGCGTCGAACGAAAAGGCGTCGTCCAGGAAACCGCCGTCCCTGGAGACCGTCTTGCCCGGTGTCGCGGGCGCCGGGGAGTGGTACGCGGCGGCGTCGAACCTGTCCTCGGGGACGGGGGCGACGGCGTCGATGTTGTCGATCAACATCCGCCAATAGTCGTTCACGCTGTTGGCCTGCGGGAATCTGCAGCCCATGCCCACTACGGCGACCGCTTCACCAGCGTGTACCGAGTGCTCCATGTACGAGTCCACCTTTGATGAGTAGGGAACTGGGGCCCGCCGTCGAAGAGTTGGCAGGAGGACGTGCATGGTGCTAGCCGCTAGCGGGATACAAACTTACACCGCCGCCCAACCTTGGCCTCAAGGAAGCTGCAAAGTGCTTCAAACTTCTCGCAAAGTGGCCCCAAGGGCTCGTCGTTTCGCCTGTTAAAGACCGTTTTGCCCGCCATGTTCCGTGACGTGGGTCACGGCATAGGTAAACTTGCCTCTATGGTTGAACTCATGTCTATGATTATTCTCGAGTTCATAAATTGCTCGAGGCGGGGGAGCGGTGATCGAGGTCGCGCGTCGCGGCCTGGCTCCCGACAACGGCACAGCCGCCGCGCAGTCGGAGTTCGCGATCGAAGGGTCTTGAGGGCACACCATGACGATGAGTCCCGAGTACGTAATGCCCATGCCGCTGGTCTCCGTGGAGACGCAGCAGTCCGTGACGAACCTGGTGCTGGCCGACTACGACCCCCTGTCGAGGCAGGTCCTCAGCGACGCGCTGCGTGCTGCAAGTGGCCGCGAGGGCCGTCGGCTGCGGCTGCTGGCGTGCCTGGACTCCTACACCCCCGTGGAGACATGGCCCGGCCTCGACCACGCGGACGTCGTCGTGCTCGCCCCCTGCCCGCAGGTCGACACCGATGCCACGATCCGCCTGCTGGTGGCACGCGGTGTCCGGGTGGTGCTGCTCCTCGCGCGCTGGGACAACCTCGCACTGAACCGGGCCATGGCGGCGGGCGCGTCCGGGTGTCTGGTCAAGGACCTCGAAGTGGACCGGATCCCCGCGGCTGTTCAGGCCGTGGCCTCCGGATACGCGCTGCTGTCGGCCGAGTTGATCGCGCTCTACCGGCCGGCGTCCCCGCACGGCGGACACGCGGCCGCCGACTCGGGCAAGCCGGCCGGCCTGCCCCTGACCGGACGTGAGCACGAGGTGCTCAGTCTCCTGGCTCGAGGCATGTCCACGGCCGAGACGGCCCGGGCCCTGGGCGTCTCACCCACCACGGTCAAGAGCCACGTCTCTCACGCGCTGCCCAAGCTCAATGCCCGAAACCGGCTCGAGGCCGTCTTGATGATCAAGAACGCCGACTGAGCTGCTCCGTGTCTCTGCAGGCAGGTGACTGATCGCATGTCCCGTGGTATCTCCATCGGCGTCGTCGGAGGCGGCGCCGCCGCCGTCTGCCTCATAGACGCCCTGGCCGGGGCGGACGGCTCCTCGGGCGAGCTCGTCGTCTTCGAGCCGACGCCCCATGTGTGGCGGGGGCGCGCCTATCAGGTGGACACGGAGATCCTCAGGATCAACGCCACCCCCGAGGACATGTCGGTGCGCGGGGGAGACCCGGCACACTTCCGGCGCTGGCTCGCCACACGAGCCGGCGCCTCGGGGACGGGCCAGGACGCGGACTTCCGCTCGGCCGCCTACTTCCCCGCCCGCACCCTCTACGGTACGTACCTGGAGGACTCGGCCCGTGCCGGACTCGGCGCACTGCGCCGCAGGGGCTGGCGTGTGAGCGTCCTCAGCGAAGCCGTCACCGCGGCTCGCCGCACGCCTCACCAGGTTCTGCTCAGGACGGACCACGGCCGGCAGCGGTGCTTCGACCACGTCGTTCTCGCGGTCGGCGCCGGCAGCCCCCAGGACGTGTGCAGGCTGCGCGGCGCTCCGGGGTTCCTCGCGGAGCCCTATCCGCTGTCCACGACCCTGCGGACCCTCGCCGACGACGACCATGTCGTCGTGATCGGCAGTGGCCTCACCTGCGTCGACATCGTCCTCGCGATCGCGGCCCGCGGCCACCGCGGCCCCGTCAGCGTGGTGTCCCGCGCCGGGATCCTGCCCGCAGTACGGCAGCGCCCGCACCCGCTCGATCTGCGCCACCTCACCCCACAGCGGCTCATGTCCGTGGCCGCCGCCTCGGGCGGGCTCACCCTCGACGACGTGTGGGGCGTGGTCCAGGCCGAGTTCCGCGAAGCCGGTGGGGCAGCGGACACGGTCCTCGACGAGATCGCCGGTGTACGGCGGGACAGTGCGCTCGACCGGCTGCGCCGACACCTCGGGGCCGTCGACTCGCCGGACCCCGCCCTGCGTCTTCTCCAGCACGCCATACCCTCGGCAGGTCCCACCCTGTGGTCACTGCTGCGCGAGGAGGAGAAGGGCCGAATCCTGCGCAGGCACCGGCGGACCGTCATGAGCCTGTGCTGTCCCATGCCGCCGTCCAGCGCCGCCGTGCTGCTCGCCCTTGCCGAGAGCGGGCAGTTGCGGGTCCTCGCCGGATTACGTGGCATCCGGCCCCGGGCCGCAGGCGGGTTCGAGGTCGAGATCGCGGCCCGGGCCCGGTTTCGCGCCGACAAGGTCGTCAATGCGACCAGTGCGTCGCCCGAGTGCTTCGCCGCCGGCGCCTGGCCTTTGATGTCATCCCTCATACGGGACCGTGCCGTCGACCGCCACCCGCACGGCGGCCTCCAACTGGAGCCGGTCAGCGGCCGCCTCGTCAGCGACGGCATCGCGGACCCGCGGTTGTCCGCACTCGGGAGTGTGGCGACCGGCGCCCAGTTCTTCACCTTCGGCATTCCGCTCCTGGTCGCCCAGAGCCAGGGCATCGTCGCCGCCCTGCCGGAGCCCGCCCGGCGAGCGACCCCGCCCCGCAGCGGCTCGGTGCCGCGCCACGCCACCCGGCCGCTGCCAGTCACCCGGTGACTGCCCACCGCCCACGGACCGGGGGCCGCGGGCGGGCACGGGTGCGGGACGGGCCCGGCCAGGACGCCAGAGCCGTTCGGTCAGGACCGGTCCCGCGAACGCCGTGACCAGGCCGCCGTTGATCAGGGCGAGGGCGGGCGTGTCCAGATGCTGCCGGCCGGCGACGGCCGCCACGAGGTACGTCAGGCCCGGAGCGGCGGAGGCGAGCAGGACCACGGTCATGGGGCGGGTGCGCTGGATGCCGACCTGGAGGACGAAAAGGGGCAGCGCGACACCCGCCACGGCGATCACCGCGCACAACAGCGCCTGCGAGCCGAGCAGCGCCCGTACGGAGGCTCTGGGGCAGAAGACCAGCGCCATCAGCGCGAGCCCGTACGTGAGGTGGAAGCGATGCGCGTTCACCTGCACCGGGGACACGCGCAGCGCGCCCAGCCGAAACGACAGGACCGGAATCGTGGCCGCCGAGACCCCGGCGAGCGCCGCGGCGCCCAGGCCGGCCGCGAACGCGGGCGACCCCTGAACCTGGCCGGCGGACACCATGCGCGCGGCGGCCGCGAGCGAGAGCGCGAGGGCCACCGCTGCGACGGCCAGTGCCGCAAGGCCGGGTGCCTTGGCCGGCCGGCGCAGGCGCAGGCAGGCCAGGGCCAGGGGGCCGACACCGGACTCGACCCCGACGGCCAGGGGCGCCGGGACTAGCGAGAGTGACCAGTAGAAGCTGAGGAAGGTCACGGCGGTGGCGACATTGAGCAGGCTGAGCAGCCGCCCCTGTGCACCGCGGAAGGTCCCCCCGCTCGCCCGTCCTCGCCGGAACCTGGCCACGAGACCGAACACCAGCGCCGATGAGCCGAAGGCGACGAAGGAGAGGAACAGGCTCTTCGTCCCGCTGAGCTGATCCGACAGCAGACCGTTCGACACGGCCTGCAACACGACGGCGACGACCACCAGCATCGGTCCACGCACAGGTGGCACCCCCTAAGACGACGCGATCGCAGCAGGTCAGCAGGCGAGGGACGGCACGAGGAGCTCATGCCGCTGTCCCCGGGTGCCGTCCGCCGGGTCATGCATCTCGTACAGCAGCCCGCTGTCCTCGAGGGCGTGCACACGGTCGACGTCTGCGAGGACGGCCGCGGCGTCGGTGCCGACGAAGTAGGCCAGGCCCGCAGTGCCTGTGGTCAGCAGCGGATCCTTGATCTCGGTCCCGAGCGAGGGCAGTTTGGCGAAGCTGCGAAACGTCGGCAGCCGGCGAATCACGTCAAGGCCCGGCATCGCGCGTACCGTTCCCGCGCCCTGGGCACGCAGGAAGACCACGGCGAACGGACGGCGGGGGGCGTAGGGGCGGGCGGCCAGCTCCTCGAAGGGCGCCTTCTTGAGAACGGCGTCGGCGAACAGCGTCGCCTGGCTGTGGCCGAGGGCCGCCAGATACGGATCGCTGGGCAGAATCGGCCCCATGAGGCGGCAGTTGACCTCGATCAGGCGCGGTCCTGCATCCGTCAGCCGGATCTCGGTGTGCGCGGCTCCGTCGCTGACACCCAGCGCGTCCAGGCACCGCAGGCCGTACGCGACCACGGCACGGTCCTTGGGGTCCAGTGCGACCTTGAGCGTCTTGTGGCGCTGGATCGGTCTGCCCTCGACCTCGTCGAAGCGGACCGTCAGAACGTCGCTGACGACGTGCCGGCCCGCGACGGAGACGGTGTCGAGAATGTAGTGCGGGCCTGCCAGGTACTCCTGGAGCACCACCACGTCATTGCGCCGGCCCAGCAGGTTCGCTCGTCCCAGCAGGCCACGGACGGCCTCGTACACCTGCGCCTCGGTGTCACAGATGGCCAGCCCGTCGCTGCCCGCGCTGGCGGCGGGCTTGACGACCACGGGGTAGTGCACGAAGCGCGGCAGCGCCGTTTCGAGTTCCCCCTCGCCGCTCACCGCGGCAGTGGCCGCGTGCGGGACGCCCGCCCGCCGCAACGCCTGCGCCATGGCGAACTTGTCGCGGCGGGCCCGGGCCAGGTCGACGGCGTTGTGCGGCAGGCCGAGAGCGGCCGCCAGTGCGTCGGCGAGGGTCACCCCGACCTCGCTCCCGGCCAGGACGGCATCCGGCCCGTACCGCCGCAGCGCGCTCAGGGTTGGACCGAAACCGGTGTGGAGCAGCTTTCCGCCGGGAGGCGGATCGGACGCGAAGGCCGCTTCGAGTTCCGGCTGGTACACGTGAAAGGTCTCGACTCCACGCTCGCGGAACGCCTCCGCGAGGGACGCCCCACTGGAGACGGGGTCGACGATCACGATCTTCGTCATGGGATTCCCCTGCAGTCTGCGGTCTGCAGGCCCTTGTGGGCCCGCGGTGAATGGTGCGGGGGCGGGCCGGGCCCGGCCCGCCCCCGGCTCTCAACTGGCCTCGTCGACCCAGCTCATCAGCTTGCGCAGCTGCTTGCCGGTGGTCTCCAGCAGGTGCTCGGGGTCGGCCGTCTTGTACTCGTTGTACTTCTTCAGACCGCCGTGGTACTCGGCCATCCACTCACGCGCGAAGGTGCCGTCCTGGATCTCGGCGAGGA
>NZ_JBSFDG010000038.1:0-35915 GCF_053593775.1 Streptomyces sp. NPDC002092 | reverse complement strand
CCGGCGAATACTTACTGGGTGGCGCCACTTCTTCCTCGTTTCCTTGTTCAGGACAACCCTATTGGGTGCCTGTCCGGAAACTTCGTGGCCCCTCAAGTTGACCCTTGGGCTGAACAAGCTGCTGGCCACGCCGCAGACGACGGACCTGGCCGACCGGCCCGTCGAACTGCAGACCAGCGACGAGGAGTAACGCGCCACGCCTGGCCGCCGCGTCCGGGGGAGCGCAGACTGCGGTGTTCCAGTGAATCCGGAATGGTGCAGATCCTTGAGGGGATCTGCACCCAGGAAATACTCCCTCCCGGGCGCGCTTCGCAGGTAAACGCGTCCGGTCACCCCGCCGCACGGCAGCAGTTGTTGGACGTCGTAGGGGGAGAAACTCGTGGGCGTCGTGGCGGGGCAGGGTTGGTCGCGGAGGCGCTGGAAGGTACTCACCACTCGAAGGTCTTCCACTCCAGTTGGGGGATGCAGCCCTCCGTGGTGTCCCAGCAACGGTCGGCCCATGCTTCGGCCACCATCACCTGGGACCGCGAAGCCGCGCGCCGCCAGCAGCGGGCGGATCTCGCCGATGGTCCGCCAGACCGTGGAGCGGGCCGTGCCGTACGACTCGGCGAGCGCGGCGTGCGGAAGCCCGGTGCGCAGGTGCACCAGGGTGACCTGGAGCCGGTTGGTGAAGACCAGGTCGTACTTCGGCCCGGCACCACGCCGTTCATTCAGCGCTGCCTCGCACCTGGCCCGCCACGGGCCTGCCAACTCCTCGACCGAATCGCCGAGATGCGCACCGGAGAGGCCGCAGAAGCCAGGATGGGACAAGGCCCCGCGGGCCCACTGGTCACACTCGAAGAACCCGTGCGGCCGCGTCACGTCACGGCCGTAGCAGACGGCCTCGGGACCGGGTCCAGCCTGTCGTGCTGGCGCAGGTCAGGCTTTCGTAGCGGTGCTCGCGCCGGGCGGGCGCACCATGAAGACGTCGATCGGATCCTCGGCTTCCACGACGAATCCGTGGCGCTCGTAGAGTCGACGGGCAGCACTGCCCTGCAAGACGTTCAAAGCCATGGTCACGCCCTGCCTGTCCGTCCGCTCTAGCACCGTGCGCAACACAGCAGATCCGAGCCCTCGGCCCTGCCAGTGCGGAGCAAGGTAGAAGTGCTCCAGCCACAGCCTGCCTTCGGCGGGCCGGACCGTGAGGCATCCTGCAAGTTCGCGGTCGGTCATGATGATCGACGTGTGCTGCGTGGAGAAGGAGTCCCGCAGCCGCTGCCGTACCCGGTGCTCGTCGTAGCGCCCAAGGCGTTCCAAGTCCGCACGCATGACCGTGGCCCGCAACGCCGCGATCACCTCGATGTCCGCTGCCACCGCAGAACGCAGCACCCAGCCCGCGGCATGGGCCGACGTGGTCCGTGCAGGCACTGCCATGTCCGATCGCGTACCGCTCCCTATTGCCCCAGCATCCATGGCCGGAGTATCTCAGTCCGCCTGCCCTGAACAGGCACATGGGCATCTCATCCCGAACTGACCAATCCCGCCGCGACCTCAATCGCGAACCATCTCGTTCCCCGCGGCCAGTCTCCTTCCTCCACACCTCGACTGCGTCGTCATCGCGTTCGATGGCCTGCCGGGCGGACTGCTCCTAGCTCCAGCCGTACCGCTTTGGCAGCCGAGTCGCCAGGTGCCCTCGACGGTGTAGGAGACGTGGAAAAGGTTCAGTAGCAGCGCAAAGCCAATCACTTCCTGACCTTCACCAGCACTGCCTGCCACCCTCGTCCGCTACCGCAGACTCACGAAATGAGACAGCTTGTAGGGCGTCGTCTCCGTTGGCTCCATGCCTGGTTGACTGCTTCGCAGTCGTGCGCACAACTGCGAAGCAGCGCCTCGCCGCCGTTCGCATACCGTCATGCGGAGGGGAAGTCGTCAGATGAAGCAGGAAAGGTTTACGAAGAAGGCAATGTAGGCGATGGTGAGGATCGTCACGAATATGGCGAACCACCAGAAGTGCACCTGACGCCACGGCACCTTGGCGCCGGGAAAGCGGCTGCGGAACTGGGGCCAGGTCAGCATTCCCAGTTGCCTGACCGGTGCCTGAGCCGGTGGGGCGGCCAACCGGCCGAACAAGCGCCGCAAAGGCTCCTCTTCCCACAAGCGCGTGTCGAGAACCAAGGGCGCGTCCTCCACCGAGGTGATCACCAGGCGGTCCTTGTGGCCGTCCACCGGTATCCGAACGTAGTGCAGGCCGGTGACGTCGGACTCCAGGGTGAGCAGCACGATGCGCCCCCACCGGTCGCGGACGCTCAGCACACCGTCTTCCAGGGCGACGGCAGCTTTCGCCCGCCGTAGTGCCAGCCCTCCGGCGAACCACACCAGGGGGACGACCACTGCCAGTATGGCAACGATCATGCCCGGCCAGCCTGCCCCGGGCGAACTGCCGCGTCCATGGGCCAGCCGTAGCCCGAGGCGTATCGTCCCCAGGCCGATGGGCACCGCTCCGCCGAGCAACGGAGCCTTGAACACCCTGTTGTCGGCTCTGACCTTGATCGGTGCATACGAAGAATCCGTCATCTCAGCTGACATCGGCCGATCGTGGCATCGCGGACAGCTCGTCTGTTCGGATTTGACCAGAGCTATAGCATCCGTCGGCGGCCCGTTGCACCTCCTTTGAAACGGCGCGAACAGCGAGGAGAACGCTGCGGCGATCCGGGAGGTTCGGACACCGTGCCCGGATCCCGTAGACCGCTGTCGAATATTTCGCACAAATGGGGCTTCCGCGCCTCCTCGCTCGCCCGGCGGCTGACCACCGACTCGAACACCGGCGGCCGCGCTCTGTATGACCTGCGCCCCGGTGAACCTCGCACGCCCGGCCCGGGTGTCATGCGCCGCTCCCGGCCCATGACCCCAGCCGACGGCCGATCACGGGCACGTCAAGTCGCCGATCATCAGGGGCTTTGCGACCGCAACGAACATCAAGGGCTGGTCCGAGGACACCCCCATGGGATTCGCCGACCGATGGTCCTCACGGCCTGCCGGTGGTGAGTGAAGCCGACCCGATGATTCGGGCGTCCCGTGATCGGCAACGAACTCGTCAGATCGGTGCCTGCTCGCAGGCCGCGTAATGCTCGTTCGGCGCGCCGGCGCCGATGCAGTGGAGGTCGATGAGAGGCGTGCCGTTCGAGAGGATCAGGGCCTGCTGAGGGGCGTTGACGGTGACCGTGGATGACGAGAAGCCGTCTCCACCGGTGATGACCGTGTTCGTGTCGGCGGAGGCGGCTCCTGCACTACCGCAGAAAGCGCTGAGGGTAATTGCCGTGATAACTGCGAACTTCCTGGACAACTCGGTTCCTTTCTGAATTCACGCACATGCACGCTTGCGTCCCGGGTGCGGCCGTGATCGTTCACCTTCCATCGAGGGTCTATTCCGGAAGTAGATACAGGTAGAGATCCCGGGCCCGGTCTCCTCCACCATGGCCGGTCTGCGGTGTGCGCGCGCGAGGAACACCGCCAACCAGTGGACTCGGCAACTCGTGGTGAGGCCCCGCGATCACCCACCGGCGGCCTGCGTACGAGGGCGTGGGCGGGGTGACCTTGGCCGCGCGGCCGCGCAGCGGTACGGGTCACCTCGGGCCCCTGTCCGCGCTGAGCTGCTGTACAGGACAGAGCGCGCCAGTCCGTGGCCGGGTGGAACAGGCCGGAGGCGTCCAGCCGGGGGTGTGACTCAGGCCCTCGCCCTTCGGAGAGCCCCAGCGGACGACAGCTCAGATCAGGCTGTCGATATCCGGCGTCCCGCTCGCGCAGGGGTGCGCCGGCTCTCAGCTTGATCCTTAAGGTCTGGCCTGGTCGCGTCGTCACTCTTTGGAGTGTTCGCAGGGTATGCGAGCGGCCTTCCCCGTGATCCTGAACTCTGCGACGAGGTACGGGAGTTCACAAGGAAGGCCGTGTGATGAGTGTGCTGACACAGGCCGTCGAGCGGGATGCATTCGCGGAACTGTCACGCTTTCGGACGGCCTTCTATGGGTGTCTTTCTGCGCGGGCGGACGCGTTCTTCGAGCTCACGGACGCGCTGTTGTGTGCGGATGGGCCGGTGAGGACGCCGGTGGAGCTGTCGCTGACCGCCGAGCACCGGCGCGGCTATGGCTCGCTGTACGGCGCGCTCAACCACGGCCGCCTGGACGTGAACAGGCTGCGTGACCTGCTGATTTCGCTGCCACTGCCGCGTTTCGGTGGGCGGATCGTGCTCAGCGTGGACGTCTCCCCGTGGCTGCGCTCGGACGCTGCGTGCTCGCCGGAGCGGCTGTTCTGCCACGTTCACGGCCGTTCCCAGGCCGCTGCGCAGATCATTCCGGGATGGCCGTACTCCTTCGTGGCCGCGCTGACGCCAGACCGCACCTCGTGGACCGCGGTGTTGGACGCGGTCCGCCTGGGGCCCGCCGACGACGCGGCGGCCGTCACGGCCGGCCAGCTCCGGCGGGTGACCGAGCGGCTGATGGCGGCCGGGCAGTGGCGGCCTGGGGACCGGGACATGCTGATCGTGATGGACGCCGGTTACGACGTGATGCGCCTGGCCTGGCTGCTGCGGGACCTTCCCGTCGAGCTGGTCGGACGCCTGCGCTCGGACCGCGCCCTGCGGCTGCCCGCTCCACCCCGCGTCTACCAGCCCAAGGGTGGCCGGCCGCCCAAGCACGGCAAGGAGTTCAGCCTCGCCAGGCCGCAGACCTGGACGGAGCCGTCGGTGGTGACGGCGAACGACACGCCCCGCTATGGCAAGGCCGCGGCCCTGGTATGGGACCGGCTCCACCCGGAACTGCAGCAGCGTTCCGCCTGGATCGACCACGACGGTGAACTACCCATCATCGAGGGCACGTTGATCCGGCTCAAGGTCGATCACCTGCCCGGCGACCGCGAAGCGCCACCGGTCTGGCTGTGGTCCTCGGCCACCGGCGCCGACCCGGCTGACGTCGACTTCGTCTGGTCTTGCTTCCTACGAAGATTCGATTTGGAGCACACGTTTCGCCTGTTCAAGCAGTCCCTGGGCTGGACCCGGCCGCGGCTACGTGAGCCGGAGGCGGCGGACCGTTGGACCTGGCTCGTGATCGTCGCGCACACCCAACTCCGTCTCGCTGCCCCGCTCGCCACCGACCGGCGCAAGCCCTGGGAGAAGACCACCCGTATCGGCGTCGCTCTCACTCCGACACGCGTCCGGCGCGGGTTCCGACACCTCCGACCTCACCTGGCTTGTCCGGCCCGCGTGCCCAAACCTGGCCGTCCCGGCCCCGGACGCCCGCCCGGCTCCAAGAACCGGCATCCCGCCACCCGTCACGACGTGGGCAAAACCGCCAAACGCCCGAGCACCCTCTACGAACGAGACCAGGCCAGACCTTGAGGATCAAGCTGATGTCGACGCTGACGTACACGAGGATTACGGCATCGGGGCCGCGCGGTGCACGCAGGTGTACGGGCAACTGGACGTTTCTGTCCGGCGAGTTCGACATCCAGCGCGCCCTTGGGCCGTGCTGCACACGGCAGGACTTTCACTGTGTTGCGGCCCGGGCAGAGCATTGACGTCGGCACCCTGCCCAGCGGCGTCCCGCCTCAGCTCGGTGCCGGGCCGGGCCTGACCTTCTTTCACGGGTGGTCAGTGGCAGGCAGGGCGTCGGGACCATCGTGCCGACAGGGCTGTGGACTCGGCTCTCTGAAGCCAGTCGGCGGACAGAGGGGCGCACCGGATCGGAAGATGCCTTTACGGGCTCAGCATCCGTCGGGCGCGGTCGACCGCTTGGGACGGTCAGGACATCGTCCACTGCTGGCTGGTGGCGCCGGTGCCGGTCAGCTGGATGACGGCGGCACCCGCGGTGGTGGAAGAGGAGTCCACACCGATGTGAAGTCCGCTACCCATGTTGACGAGCATGAACTTGGTGCCGGTGAGGCTGCCGACGAGGTCGGCGGCGAACTGCTGGTTGGCGCCGCCGTTGCAGGTCCACTGCTGCAGTTGGACGCCTTCCGCGGTGGACTTGCTCGGGACGTCCAGGCACAGGCCGCTCTTGACGCTGACGAGTGTGTAGACGTTGTCCGCCACCCGGTTCAGCGTCCACCTCTGGTTGTCGCCACCGTTGGACTGCCACTGGATGACCTTCGCGCCGCTGGTCGTGGAGCCGCTGGCAACGTCCATCAGCATCGAACTGCCCGCGTTGGTGAGGGTGTGCACCCCGTTGGTGGGAACGCCGGAGTTGGGCGTCCAGGTGCCGGCGTTGGTGTCGAGCGACCAGCTGGGGTACTGGCCGACGTTCACCACGGTGCCGCGGATGGTCATCGGCAGCCAGATCAGCTGGGAGTTGCCGAGATCGCCAGGGTTCCACCGGTCGCCGGCGTAGATGTAGGTGCTGCCGGAACTTCCCTGCACGGTGATGATGTTCGCCGTCTGGCTGCCGTACGTGCGGGTGCCCGGTGCCGCGAAGTTGCGCATCGGCGCCCACGGGCCGCTCAGCGACGTGGCGGTGGTGTAGACGTTGTCGTTCAGGCTCCAGCCGGTCAGGTGCGAGGCGAGCAGGTAGTACACGCCGTTGACCTTGACCATGGCGGGCGACTCGAAGCTCGCCGCCGAGCCGCCGCCGCCCAGCAGGGCCACGCCGCTGTCCACGGACAGGTAGTCAGCCGAGAGCTTGTAGATGTGCAGACCGTTGTTGCGGTCCTCGCTCAGCAGGTAGCCGGTGCCGTCGGTGTCCTGGAACAGGCCGATGTCACGGCTCAGATTGCCCAACGGGCGGAAGCTGCCCCGGTAGGTGTAGGGCCCGCAGGGGGTGCTGCTGGTCGCCACACCGACCCTCGCGTCGGAGTAGTTCATGCTGTCGATGTGCATGTACATCACGTACGTGCTGGTCGACGCGTTGTAGATGACCTTCGGCCGCTCCACGATCCGGCTCGGGCCCAGGTCGCCACTGGCTTGCTTGGCCAGGGCCACCCCCTGGTGGGTCCAGTTCGACAGGTCGGTCGAGGTGTAGCAGGGGATGTCCTGGAAGGACGTGTCGGACGAGGTTTCCCCGGTCTTGTCCTCGCCGAAGCCGTACCAGGTGCTGCCGACCTTGATGATGCCCAGCCCGTGCAGCTGGAGCGTGTTGCCGTTCTGGTCGGTCCTGGTGGCGCCCAGGGTGAACGAGACGGAGGCGGCGTTTGCGGGCGCGGCAGGCAGCAGCAGTGCCGTGAGACCTCCGAGCAGTGTGAGGAACACACCGGCGACTGCCCGCCACCGGCTGCGCGAGGGGCTGGGGTGGGGTGCTCGATTCGGCATGCTCTGCCTCTCCTTCGAGGTCCTGACAGACGTCGTCCGCGCGGCGAAACTGCCTGGCGGCGCGTTGGACGGGGGGAGTTGGGGCCCCGCGAAGAACGGCGAACGCGGCAACGTGGGGGAGCGGCTGCGCTGTTCAGTGGGAAATGAGAGCTTCCTGTTCGGTTCGGTGTCAAGATGTGCGATCGATTTTGTTCGTTCTAGGCGGTGGCGGCAGGCCGAGGTGACGGGCGCGGTGACCAGCCAACTCCTGCCTCGGTATGCACGTCAGCACCCGCGGGGCGCCGTCCGTCGGGAACCTGACGCCTAGTAATGGTGTTCCTCGCGCTGTTGACCTACCCGGAGTACTGCCGTAGAACTGCCCGATGTTGGTGGGAAACCGTTGGTTACTGTGTGGTTGTGTTGAGGTCTCCCGCTCCATCGACGCCGGTCACCTCACGGAGAGGCGTACTGTCATGCAGCTACCAGCACGTTCGGTGTCCCGCCGAGGACTGCTGAAGGGCGCGGCGGTCGCCGCCGGTGCGGCCGCGGCGGGCATCGGGGCGACGGGTACAGCCGCGGCGGCGGACACCTCGGTCACCGCGACGGCACCCGACGGCAGCACCACGATCACGATGTCCCTGACTGGCGGTGCCCTGAGCTGGTCGGCCAAGCGCAGAGGCGCGTCCGTCGTCGAGACCTCGGCCCTCGGCCTGAAGCTGAGCGACGGGACGATGCTCGGCCGCAGCGGCACGCTCATCACCAACTACCAGCACTGGACCGTCGACAACACGTGGTCCCCGGTCTACGGCCGCAACGCGACCGTCCACGACTGGTACCAGGAGATGCGCTGGAACCTCCAGGACACCGCCACCCTGATCAACTTCAGCGTCCAGCTCCGCGCCTACCCCAGTGGTGTCGCCTTCCGGTACGTGCTGCTCGACAAGGGCACCGCCACCATCGCCGACGAGCTGACGACGTTCGTCTTCCCCGACAGCACACTCGTCTACAGCTACCGGGACGAGGACGCGTACAGCCCGGTCTCTCCGGGCTCCATACCCTCCACCGGGACCTCGGGCACCGACACCGGCCCGCTGACCGACCTGCCGCTGACCGCGACGTATGCGAGTGGCGGGCTGATCGCCTGCGTCTGCGAGTCGTCCCGGGTCAACTTCCCGCGGCTGATGCTGCGTTCAGTGTCCGGGCAGCCGAACATGCTGTCCACCTATCTGATGGAGCACACCGCCCGGGGGAGCGGGCCGGTGCAGACGACCTCCACGGTGACCACTCCGTTCGCCACCCCCTGGCGCGCGGTGGTGACCGGCTCCACCCACGCCGAACTGGTGGACAACGCCGAGCTGGTGCTCAACCTCGCCCCCGCGGGCGCGTTGCCCGACACCTCGTGGATCAAGCCCGGCAAGGTCTTCCGCTGCCAGCTGACCACCGCCGACGGCATGGCGGGCGTCGACTTCGCGGCCGCCCGAGGGCTGCAGTACATCGAGTACGACTCCGGCTGGTACGGGCCGGAGCACACGACGACCGACGCCACCAAGCCCATCTCCGCGATCGACCTGCCGTCGGTGATCTCCCACGCCACGAGCAAGGGCATCGGCGTCATCCTCTACGTCAATCCCCTCGCCATACCCGACGCGGACTCGCTGTTCGCCCTCTACCGCAGCTGGGGCATCGCCGGCGTCAAGCTGGGCTTCATCAATGACGGCACCCAGGCCATGACCAACCAGATCATCGCCTGGGTCAGGACGGCGGCGAAGTACAAGCTGCTGCTCGACACGCACGACGACGTGCGGCCGTTCGGCTACGAGCGGACGTACCCCAACTGGGTCAGTATGGAGGGTGTGCGGGGCAACGAGCACTTCCCGACCGCCTCGCACAACGTCACCCTGCCGTTCGCCCGGAACGTCGGCGGGTCGATGGACTACACCATCTGCTACGGCCAGTCGCGCGACCAGACCACCAACGCCCACCAGATGGCGATGGCTGCGGTCTTCTACCAACCGCTGAACTTCCTCTACTGGTACGACTCACCGTCGAAGTACTCCAACACCGCCAACTGGCCAGGCCTGCCGTGGTTCGACGGCATCCCCACCACCTGGGACGAGAGCCGCACCCTCGTCGGCTCGATCGGCCAGTACGTCGCGGTCGCCCGCCGCAAGGGCACCACCTGGTACCTGGGCGCCATGACCAACGAGTCGGCCCGGACGCTGTCGCTCCCGCTGTCCTTCCTTGGCAGCGGCAGCGGCAACTGGACGGCGACGGTCTACGCCGACGGCACGCCCGGCACCTCCGCCTACCAGACCCCCGTCGTGGTGAGCGGCCGGACCGTCACTCCGGCGACCGTGCTCAGCGTGGCCATGGCCCCCTCCGGGGGCCAGGCGGTGGTGCTGAAGCCGAGCTGACGCCGGTCCGGGCCCGCCTGTGGGGAAGAGGATGCCGGTGCTCTCCCATGGGGGCGTCGGCATCCCTGTCGCCGCGGGTCAGTGCGTCATGACTGGGACGACGACAAGGTGGAGTGGGCGAGCCCGGCGATCTGCGGGAGGGCGGCGTCCGCGGCGAACTGACTGCCGCCGTCGTTGCCGTCCCGTCGGCCGACGGAACCCCGCTGACCAGGTCCATGTGCCACAGGTGCATGGGAGCTTCGCGTGCTGCCGCCGGCCGTACCCGCGCGGTGCTGCTGTTCCTGCGTGCGGACCGGACCGTTGCGGGACAGCACCCGGGAGTTTCGAGGCGAACCCCCTGGGGAGCCGGTGCGCGTGGTGTCGTATGGGCCGGAGCAGCGCGTGTACCTGCCGGCCCTGCGCCCCCCTGCAACCGGCGGGGCTGACGGTGCACACCTCGTGATGGCAGACGTGGGACCGCCGGGGGCCCAGGCCGCCCTGCCCTCCTTCGCGGAGACCAACCTGCGCACGTATGTGCGCGAGCGCGGTGGCCGGGACGGGCCGTGGTTCCTGCCCCTCGAGGTGAGCTGCCCGGTCATGCCGGCCGCCCGCGCGATCGGTGCGCCGTACGTCCTCGGGCACCTGACCCTGTCGCGCGACGGTGAAGTGGTGACCTACACCGGGGGGACGGGGGCGTGGCGGGCCGTCGTATCGCGTGGTGGTCCGTCGGGGCGAGCTGCTCCGTCCGAACCGGCGGGACGTGTGGCTGACGTCGCGGTGGCGGGCCTTCACACGGGGCTGCGGCGTACTCTGGCAGACGCCCGGCGAGCACGAGCCTGGCCGCTGCTCGCGGCGCAACTGGAAGACATCGAGGAGACCGTGACCCCGGCGGCCGCGCTGCCGCCGCCCGCTCAGGAGCCGCTCGTGCGCTTCTCCGACGATGAGTATCACGCGAGTGAGCAGTGGCCCTGTCCGCACAGTGCCGCCGGACTCGCGCGGCACACGCTGGACACCATCGTACCCGTGCGGCGTCACGACGGTGTTGTACGGGTTGTTCGTGAAGCTGATGCGGCCGTGCAACCCTGGGCGATCCCAGTTCCGTGTAAGTCGTAGGGATAAGCGTCCTGGGTCGGCTTGAATTCGGCGCAGGCGACGCCTGGATGCACGAGACGAGGAAGAGTGTGACCGATCATCCCCGCGAGACCGACTTCCGTACCTGGGTGCTTGAACATCGAACGCGCCTGCGTACGACAGCGTTTCTGCTGTGTGGTGACTGGCACCTGGCCGATGACCTCGTTCAGGATGCGCTCGGACGGCTCTACTCGAGGTGGGGCAGAGTGGTGGCGGCAGGTGATCCACGTGCCTATGTCCGTCGGATCCTGTGCAATCTCCACGCCGACCACCGACGCCGGCCGGCCAGGCGTGAGATCAGTGAGGCGGATGTGACCGCGTTGTCCTCACACCCGCACACCAGCATGGAAGAGCGCGACGACGATCTGATTGCCGCCCTGCTGACGATTCCGGTCGGCCAGCGCACCGTGCTCGTCCTGCGCTTCTTCGAGGATTTGTCCGTGGAGCAGACCGCGGCCCTGCTCAAGACGAGTGCGGGCAACGTCAAGAGCCAGACGAGCCGGGGCCTGGAAGCTCTGCGCTCTGCGCTCCAGACGCAACCGAGCGAGACCACACGACCGGCCAAGACCGAAGGTAGGGCATCGTGAACGCTGACAAGTCGCCGGAGGACCTGGCTGCGCGTATCGCGTCCATCAGCATCAGCGCTCCCGCCGACCGCGTCGACATCGATGCGGTGGTCCGGGCGGGGACAAAGCGGCGCTGGCGCCGCCGACTTGCCGTCGCCGGCGTCTGCGCCTGCGTCGTGGCCGTCGCCGGATCGGTGGCCGTCGCCACGCAGGTGGGCCACGAGAGGAGCAACACCATGGCCACCCCCGGCGTCCGCGGTCCCGCTCTGACCGCCGACGGCCTCGGCGGGCGGTGGATCGCGGTCCGGATCGACGGTCACGACGTCTCGTCGTGGCGCGACGTCGGCGGTCTGCCGGCGAACATCATCATCGGTGCCGACGGGACACCGAACGGATGGCAGGTGAACAGGGCCTGCGGGCCACTGGTCGGTGGCACTTTCACGCTGCGGGCCAACGGTGGGTTCACTGCCGAGTTGCCATCGGCGCGGGGCCAGTCCTGTCCGCGACTCACCACGCCCACCCCCGACCTCGTGGACGCGGTCTCGCGCACGGCCTACGTCGCCGTGGACGAGCCGGGTGGCTCGGCCGTCCGGAGCCTGCGGTTCCTGGACAGCAAGAAGCGGCTCATTGCACTGTGGCGCGAGGACACCACGACCAAGTCCCCCGCGGCCGTGTGCAAGAAGGCGCTCGGCGGCACGTCCACCGCTGACGGCACCTTCACCACTGTCGGGCGGGTTCGTTCGAAGCATCTGGCTGCGACGAACGCCAGGTCTGAGGACGTTCTGCCCGACGTTCCCGGCGGCACCGTGGCCGTCTACTGCTCGGCCACCGGGACAGGCTCAACTGCCAGGTACGTGGTCACGGCCGACGGCCAGAAGGTGAAACTCCGGTCGGCCGAGTAACAGGCCGCACGCGGGCATTGCCGACTCGCGGCTGTCGCCGGGAGCCATAGCGGCTCCCGGCGACAGCCGGCACAGCAGGCACGATGTCAGGAGCAGCGCTTCCAGGTCTGGTAGAAGGCGCTCGAGGTGGAGTGGGTGTCGGTGAACATGGCAGCTCCGGACGAGGAGCCATTGGTCGTCAGCCGCACCTCGGTGGTCGCCAGCTTGAAGAGGTCCTTGAAGGTGCTGCCGTAGCTGGCACCGGCGGCGCTGAACGTCTGACGGCTGAACTTACGCAGTTTGCCGTACGGCCGCTCCGTGATGTAGTCCGCCGTCGTCCCGTCGTAGTAGCTGGACAGGCCGGAGACGGTGACGTCTGACCAGCCGGATCCAGCGGTGCGGTCGTACCAGTGGAACACGACCTTTCCGGAGCGGTACGTCATCGCCTGGGAGATGACGTGTCCGGTCTTCGTCGTGTGCCCGATATAGACGAGCGGGTTCTGGTGCGTGGAGTTGAGGTACTCGTACCACAGCCGGGCACCCTGCGTGGCCGTGGCCGATGCGCCGGCGTCGAAGCCCTGCTGGATCAGCTTGCCGGACCGGAAGCCACCGAGCCCGATCCAGGGCGATGCCATCGTGGCGCTGTTGGAACCGCAACTCGTGGAGTACGTCGGGATGTTCTGGTCGTCGTAGACCTCGTTGTAGTTGGAGTGTCCGGTGGCGACATAGCCGCCCCAGTTGCTGCTGTAGGAGACCCGCAGCGACGACTTGCGGGATGGCGCCAGGCAGGGCACCGACGGTGTGGTCCCGCGATACCCCTTGTACTTCGCCCGCCAGGCCGCCAACGCCCTGGGGTTGTCCGGGGCGTTGAAGCCGTAGGCACGCGCCGTGGCGGGCGCCGCTGTCTGCGGCCGGAAGCCCTTGGGCGGGACGATCGTCGTCATGGTCGCGCCGCCCGGCAGACGGTATGTCAGCTCTTTCCCCGCTGAGGCCCGCACGGACTGCGCGGCCATCGGCGACACGGTCTTTCCGTCCGCCCCGACCAGACGAGTCCGTGTGGCGGTAACGGTTTTGCACCCGTCGGCCGGCGCGTCGGCCACTGGTGTGGCATTCGCGGGCGTCGCTGGGGTTGCGACAAAGGCGGCGGCCGCGACCGCCATCGAGCTTGCGGCGACTAAGACTTTCCGGACACGAGAACCTGCAGTTGCCCGAAAGGGCCCCATTTTTCTCCTTCGGTATGGGAAGAGGACAGCAGCAACCGAGGCGCGTCCGCGCGCTGCCGCTTGCTTGTGTCGACAGGGATCAGGCCGCGTGACACACACGCCCTCGGCCCGAGCCGTACGTGCTGTCACAGTGCTGTTGGCCAAACCGCAGATGGCGGTTACGGCCTCGCGGCTTGAATCCCAGCGATTCCGAAGCCCATGCCGACGATGAACAGACTGTTCACGCCACTCAACCCCCGTCGTGTGGATGACACTTACCGCACTCATGTGGCCCCTTGGGGCGGTGCGATGGATGCATCGTATGAGTCGGCAGGGAAAGGAGTGGTAAAACGTGTGGCTGTAAAATGAAAAATTCATACACATGTTCCCATGGGAAGCCTGCCACTTTGACGGGACGTCAGCGGCCTGAGCCCACTGGACTGTTCGACGCGGATACAACAGGGGACAACGGTGTTCCGGCAGTCCGTGCACTCATCGGCGAGCTGATGCCCGAAGCGGCGATCCCGGCCTTTCACCTGCCCAGCCGCCGCCGAGGCGACGGCTGACTTACCAGATCAACGAGATGGCCATGCGCCCGCCTCCGCGCCCCGATCGCGATGCTGATGCCCGGCGTGGCTGGCAAGGGGTGAGCCGAACGGCGTCTCCGATACGGCGCTGAGTGGAACTGCACGGTCCAACGCGGCCTCTGGCCTGTGGGGGCCCCGCGCTGGTATGTGCAGATTCCCGGTGAACCTACCCAGAGCCGAACCTGTCCTTCAGTCAACAGCTGCTTGGGCGCAACCATCCCGTGGTCTGGCGTGTCCATGAAGTGTGCTGACGATACCTAGAATATGGCGGACAGCGGCGGCCGCCGCTTTCGCGACCGCCGCCCTGGCGGTTGCAACCCCGGCCGCGCACGCCGCCGGAACGACACTCGTCCTGGACGCCCAGGAGAACTACTACCTGCCCACCGAGGGCGAGGGCCCGAACCTGGACCTCGGCATCACCGCCTCGGGCGGGGACGCCCATGACGTCTCCGTCGCGGTCGACGCGTCGTCCCTCGCCGGGAAGGCGACGATGGCGGTCACGGGCGACTGTGTGAGCACCGGCGCCCTCAAGATCAAGTGCGAGGTGGGCCCGCTGTCGGGCAAGGAGTCGATCGACCCCTTCTTCCTGAAGCCCACCGCGGCCGCCAAGGCGGGCGACACCGGTGCCATCACCTACACCGCCACCGCCTCCGACGCGCCTACCGTGACGGGGAAGACGGACGTTCTGGTCGGCGGGCCGAAGCTCGTCCTCCGGCCGTATCCGGCGCTGAAGGGCATCGCGCCCGGCGCCGTCTTCGAGCGCACCCCGGCCTTCGCCAACACCGGCACAGCTTCCGCCGACAAGGGCGTCATTCTGCTGGTGCAGGACTCAGACGGCGTCTCTCTGGCCCGTGACCACTCCAACTGCCACTACTCGGACCACCCCGACGGCGGCGCCTGGTGCCGGTTCGACACCCCGGTCGCGCCCGGCTCGGCCTATGAGACCAACGCCCCGCTGCGCTACACCGCCGCCACGGACACCATGTACGGCTACAACACCTACGTCGCGTGGCCGGTCGGCGGCACCGCGCCCGACTCCTTCGACCCCTCCGACTTCCCCCACACCGGCACCGGCACGCCGCTCGGCCTGAAGTCCCTCGCCTCCGGCTCCGGCTTCACCGGCCCCGGGTACGGCACCTTCGCCACCACCCAGCACGCCGACTACCAGGCGCTCGGCGACACGGTCGAGGGCAAGGTCGGCGAGACGGTGAGCATCACCGTGGGCGTGCGGAACACCGGGCCGGGCCGGATGGACTTCCGGTGGATGGATGCCGACAACTCCGGCACCTTCGTGGTGACCCCGCCCGCCGGCACCACCATCACCGGCGCCCCCGGCCCCGGCGAGCAGGGCGACCCCGGGCCGCTGTGGAACTGCACACCGCGCAAGGCCGGCGCGAAGAGCTACACCTGCAGCATCGGCAGCACGGACTTCCGGCCGGGAGACTTGGTGACCCAGGAGTTCACGGTGCGGATCGACCGGATCGTCCCAGGCGCGCGGGGCAGCGTGAAGGCAGTGGAGAACCCCGACTACCCCAACCGTGACGACCACGCAGCGAACGACACCGCGGCGATCACGGTGAAGGCCACAGGATCGGCGACGTCGAGTCCGTCGCCCAGCGCCTCCGCGTCACCGTCGGCCACGGCCACCGCGAGCTCGTCCGGCTCCGGGGCGGGAACCGGGAACGGGACGACGACTGGCGGCGGGCTCGCCGCAACGGGCGCCGACGGAGTCCTGCTCCGGGCGGGCACCGCCCTCCTGCTGGTGGCGGGCGGCGCGCTGGTGTTCCTGGCGGCGCGGAAGTCGCGGCCGCAGAGCCGATAAGGCACGCCCGGCTCTCGCGCCCGCCACCGAAGTGGGAACGCACGGGGGAAACGGCGTCGGACAAGGGCCAGCCGCCCCCGCCGCTGACGCCCAGACCGGCATTCGTCGGCAGCCCACCCTGGGCGGCGGGACAGGTGGTTACCCCAGTCCTTGAAGGTTTGGACTGCTGTCAACTGCGGGCTGACGTCTACCGTCGCGTACCTCCGCGTCACCACGCCGGAGAACGTCACGCGGTGCCGCGCTTGGAGGCCGCGGCTTTGATCACCGTCGTACGATGAGGGCCACGACTCCTGCAACTGCGGCGAGGGCGCTCATGATCGCGGCCCCACGCCCAAAGGCTGCACCCACGTCGGGTGCTCGCAGACGAGGCAGACGGCTGCACCTGTGATCAGCAGCCCCTCCAGCAGGGCGAGAAAAACAGCATCAGGCGCAGTTCCTCGTGGTAGCGGTCGTGAGGCCGAGGGGCGTTCGTGTCGATGGGCATGCGATCTGCGCCCCTGTGCGAATCGGGCGTGCCGAGCAGCGCCCGTCGGGGGCGCTGCTCGGCACGGCGATCGGTTGACTCCCGATTACTTTCAACGTGGCTTCGCCGCCACGGAGTGGGTGCGCCGCCCGGTTGCAATCGACTACGGCGCCGGCAGGAGGGTGTTGGGATCGCTGTCGCCGTCGATCGCGGCCACGGCGGCGATGGGCTTCAAAAGATCGAGCACCGCGGTCGGCGTTGTCGTCGTGGGGGACGGAGTGATCGTTGGAACGATTCCGCGAGTGCGCTGCCGGAACGTCACGTTGTGCTGCGCAGTGCGCCCCATGTGTCGTGTGCCACGATGCCGTCGGCGTTCAACCCCCGGTCGGTCTGGAAGGTCCGCACTGCGGTTTCCGTGTCGGGTCCGAACTCGCCGTTCACGCCGGTGCTTCCCACACCGTATCCGCGCTTGGTGAGCATGCACTGCACCTGCTGTACGCGTTTGCCGCTGTCGCCAAGGCGTGTGCGTCCGTTGCCGGAGTAGTACGTGCACTCGGAGAGCCAGGGAGTGGTGTCGGCTGCGGCAGACGGGCTGTGGGCGGACGGGGCGGGGGAGAGGGAGGTGTCTGGGGTGGTACCCGGGGCAGAGGCGTCGTGGTGCTGGTCGTCGGCTGAGCCTGAAGCGCCGGGTGGCAGGGCGGAGCCGGTCTTGCTCTCACGCTCTTCGGCTGCGGCCCCGTCGAGGTTCGGGAGGGCCTGTCCGTTGGTGGTGGGGGACACCTGAACGCCGGAGTCGCCACGGGGCGCGGTGCCGACGGCCTTTGTGGCACCGCCTTTTGCCTCGTCGGTGGCGGGAGGGTCCTGGCGTGTGAGCAGTAAGGCCACCGCAGCAACGGCGCAGGCCGAGATGCCGGCGATGGCGATCAGCCACGGCTTTCTCCGGGCCTGGGCAGGGGCTCTCGTCGGGCCGCCTGCGGCCTTGTCCGGGGGCTTTATGACAGGTGGAGCATGTTGTCCAGGCGTCTGCTGGGACGGGATCGGCGGCAGGCCACCGGGAGACGCTGAACGGGTCATGTCTGCGACAGGCATGCGGTACAGCGCCTCGTACGCCCGCTGTCTGGCCAGCACCTTGCCGCCCAGTGGCTCCGGCCAGGTGGACAGGAAGGCGCGCGCTCCGGATGCGTCGATGAGCTCCTGCGGGGTGGGCCGCCGCTCGGGCTCCTTGGCCAGGCAGGCGGTCAGCAGTGAACCGAGCTCCGCGTCCGCCGCCGAGATCTGACCGATCACCTCGGGCCGGGGGTCCTCGAACGCCACCCGGTGCATTACGTCGACGCCGGTCCCGTCGCCGAACGGCGCCCGCCCCGTTGCCGCGTAGACCAACGTCCCGGCCAGCGAGAACACGTCCGACGCCGTGTCGGACCGTCCCTCCCTCAGATGCTCGGGCGACATGTAGGCGGGAGTCCCCACCCGGTTTCCCGTGCCGGTGATCGCACTCGCGTCTGCGGCCTTCGCGATACCGAAGTCGATCACGTGCGCACCCCGGACGGACAGCAGTACATTGGACGGCTTCAGGTCCCGGTGGACGATTCCCTCGACGGTGAGGTCTGCGAGTGCCTGCCCCAGCTCCGCCGCGAGCCGCCAGACCGCGGCCGGTTGGAGGGGACCGTCCTCCTGTACGGCTTCCGCCAGATCGAAGCCGGGGAGGTACTCGGTGGCCATCCACAGCAGTTCGTCGTCGAAGCCGGTGCCGGACAGTCGTGCTGCGTGCGGTGTACGAAGACGGGCGTGCACCGACGCCTCCCGCTCGAACCGGCGCCGGAACCGGGGATCCTCCGAGTATTCCGGCCTGATCACCTTCACCGCGACCAGACCGGGGCCGTCGTCCATGGGACGAGCCAGAAAGACACGTCCCATGCCACCACTGCCGAGCAGCGCCATCGGCACATAGGGGCCGACGCGCCTCGGGTCGCCGACCCGCAGTGGAGAGGCACCGGTCTGCCGCAGCGCGGCAGCCCCATCGTCCGCCGGCACCGGCCGCTCTCCTAACAAGAAATCTCCCGAAGTCACGTTCGACGTACATCAGTTCACGCGAGTGGAAGACGAGGTTAGCGCCAGCCTGTGCGTGTGTTCAGGGAATCGGTTACTTCTGTCGCGCGGGTCACGGGGCGCGGAGATCGCGTGCGCGGCAGATCCCCTCCGCGATTCTCGTCAGGGGCCCGTCACATGGGCAGCGAGAACAGCCGCACTGGCCCTGAGGGCCAGCGGACGTCGTCGCGCAGGGGCGTCACCATAGTCCGCAGCGGCATGGTCGCCAGTCGGCCTTCGGGTTGTTCGACGAGTACGTCCTTGTCGAGCGGGTGCCATCCGAGGCGCTGGTAGAGCGGCATGAGGGGAGGCAGGCAGAACAGGAGTGCGTGCTGAGGACCCATGGTGCGGGCGTGCTCCAGGGCAGCTGTGACGACGAGCCGAGCCAGGCCCTGACCTTGCATGTCGGGCGCGACGGCGACTCCGCCGACGCCCACCACCTCTGTCTCGGTGTCGCCGATCGCGACAGGCAGCCGTAGTAGGCCTGCGTGTGCCACGAGCCGCCCGTCGTGTCTGATTCCGAAGTGGTCTTCTTTCGGCAGCCAGGTCAGGCCTGTCCAGGCGACGCCGAAGGGGTCATCGCTGTTGCCAAGGATTTCCTCCTGGTCCGCCTTCGTGTAGCGGGCAAGCCTCACCACGGTCGGTGCCACAGGGGATGAGTTCTCAGACATTCCCACATGATGATCTCTCCGGCGAGCACGGGCCAAGCGATTCCCCCCGGCGGCGCTGACGGAGCTTGGTGGACAGGAGGCGCCGGGCAGAACTGGACACATCAACACCGGACAGGGGGACAAGCACAGGCAGCCTCTGACGGAGACAAGCCCTCAGTCGCCCCACGGATGTGACGCGCCATAGGATCCCGGCATGCCTTTCCCGAAAGTCCGCCGCTCCTTGCTGACCGGCCTGCTGGTCGTGGGACTGGCCGCATTCGGCTACTACGCTCTGCAGCCCGTACGGGAAGATTGCGCGCTCACCTCCGGACCGTATGGCTCCACCTTCACCCCAAACAGCTCCCCCACCTCCGGCAGCGGCCGGTGCGGCGAAGAGCGCACGCGCTTCATGGTCTGGCTTGAGGGACAGGCCCACCCAAGCGGATGAGAACGACCACCTCGGAATGCCGATGCAAGTCGACGAGTGGCAGGCCGCCTCCCGGGTGCGAAATACTCTCCGGATGAGTTCACGTAACTCCCCTGTCAGTCAGCCGATCACGATACGGAGGGCTGTCGCGCGGGATGCCAAACGGCTCACACGGCTCGTGCGTGGTTCAGGCGCCTACGAGGGGAAGTACGCATCCGCGGTCGCGGGCTACCAGGTCGGCCCTGATTACATCGAGGCTCACCGCGCTTTCGTCGCCGTCAGTGCCGACGAGCACGGAGGGCGGGTGCTTGGGTTCTACTCGCTCGTCCTCGCTCCACCGGAGCTCGACCTGCTGTTCGTCGCAGACGATGTGCAGGGGAGGGGTATTGGACGACTGCTCGTTGCGCACATGGAGTCCGAGGCCCGTGCCGCCGGGCTCGACCGTCTCAAGGACGTGTCGCATCTTCCCGCCGAGGGCTTCTACCACCGCGTCGGTGCGGTGCGGACCGGGACCGTGTTCGCGAACCCGCCCGCCGTGCCGTGGGACCGTCCCGAATTCGAGTTTCGCATTCCTTCGGCATGACGTGGTGCGCCGGTTGGCGTGGCGCAGGTTTCGCCCGGACTGCACTCAGATCAAGCTTCCTCTGCCGCAGCGCGCATGGCGTGACACAGACAAACCAGTTCAGGGACCTGATCCGCGAAAGCGGACAAGGTCCCTGAACTGGTTCTGGAGGCGTCTCGGTGTCATCGGCATCGGCCTGCGGCCTGGTCAGTACGGCTCACCAGACTGGTGCGCTGCCATCAGCGGAACAACCCACAGACCGTCTGAGCGGCCCGTGCTCCACCGGTTGGTCTCGCTATGGGGCGCTGGTCTGCACCCGGCGGCGACTCACGTCGATCAGTCCTCGTCGGCATGCGGACGGCATGCCGATCTGCACAACAGGGCACAGCGGGCCCTGTTCTACGACACGGCCTAGAAGGCGCTGTTGTCGCAGCCCATGGACGAGCCGGCGTGGGTGTTCTGCCCGCCCGAGTTGCCCTCGCCGCCGAGCGCGTTGCCCAGCGCGCCGTTGAGGACGCCGACCTGGCCGAGGACGTCGACGTTCAGGTCGTGCGACCTGCAGTGGGAGCTCTGCAGGACGTTGCCGCCGCCGTGACCGTCGTTCCCGGTGGCGGTGGCGGTGCCGGCGCTCATGAGTCCAACGCTGCCGAGGGCGACCGTCAGGACGGCAGTCTTGAGAAGCTTGTGCATGTCATCTCCGATGGAGTGAGGTCAGTGCGATCCGTAATGGACCGACTTCGTACAGTGATAGGACGTTAATATGACCAATCGCAATATGATCCACTGACACGCCGGGGTTTGATCGACACAGCACCTCAGTCATGGGGGTCGGCACCCCACAGGCCTGAGGTCCTCCGTAATGCAGCACGGGCACTAGTGAACGAAGCCACTCACCAGTAGAGGACCCAGCCGTCGGCGTCGCGGATGCCATGTCCCTGCAGGGTGATGCGCCGGTCGCCGGGGTGCCGTTCGGGAATCGCTGCGATGCGGTGCAGCACGGGCGTGAGCTGTACGGCCATCCTGCCGACCTGATATTCGTGCCGTCGTGCCGGCCTCGCCCTGTCGATCGTCTCGAACCGCTGGCCGAGGCGCTCCAGCCGGAGCATGTCCGCCTCGGTGATGTCCCAGACGTCCAGGGCGCCACCCCGGCGCGGCAGGGCAAGGGGCAGCGTGAACGACACCGCCTGCTCCACCGGAGCGATCGGGAAGGGCCAGCGCAGCGCCCGGTGCTGAAGGTCGAAGTGCTGACTGGGTCTGGGGGAGACGGCGATGCCCTCACCCTCGAACACGTGGAAACCGGGCAGCGCCACCCTCTCGTCGTACCGGGTCGGTGTCTTCAGCAGCTCGGCGAGCACCTCGGCGACCCGGCCGAGGAGGTCGCCGAAGTGCTCACGTATCAGCTGGTTGTGCGGCTCGAGACGGCCGAAGTACGTCTCCTCCGGAGACTCGGAGGCCAGGACGTCGAGGTACGTCGCCAGGCCGAATGTGGAGCAACCGACGCCCCGGGGCAGCCAGTACGCCCGCAGCTCCTCCAGGCGGCCGCCCACCTCGGCGCACCCCTGCTCGTCGAGGACGTCGACATCGACCACGAACGATTCCACCGGCAGCGGATCCATGCGACTCCTTGGTCAGTAGGTGCCGTCCGGGAGCGCCGCGAGGGCTTCGGCGGTCCCGAGGGCCAGTACGGCCGCTTCGCGCACCCTCTCGTCCGGGTCCTCGTCGGCGCGTTCGCGCAGGAAGCGGGTGGTGGCGGACAGCCGCGGCCAGCCGAAGGCCAGCACACGGAGTGCGGTGACGCGGACCGGAGGGGCGGGGTCGCTCAGGGCCATGGACCGGAGGGTCTCGTGGGTGTCCGGCTCCGCCTCACGCAGCCAGGCGCACCAGTTGAGGGCGTTGCGCCTGTTGTGGGACGAGGGATCGGCGGTCATGCGGTCCAGGATCAGCCGCTGGACGTCCTCGCGTCCGGGCCAGTAGCGGGCCAGGAGTTGCAGTGCCAGCCAGCGTGGCCCCGACCGTGGGTCCACGACGGCCCGCTCGGCCAGCAGGTCCCGTACGCTCTCGTGTTCGTGCCAGAACTCCCCCAGCAGCCAGAGGGCCTCGGCACGGGGTTTCGGCTCCGGGTCGGCGACTGCCTGCCGCAACAGCAGGTCCCGCACGGTCTCGCGATCTTCCGATCGGCGGGCCAGCAGCTGTACGGTCCCCCAGCGGACGTCCGGGTGCGGATCGGCGACCGCCTGCCCCAGGACGAGTTCCCACGTCTCCGCCTCGCTCGTGTAGCACCACGCCAGGGCTTCCAGCGCCTCCATCCGGGGTTCCGGATCAGGGTCCGCGAGCGCGCGGTGGAAGAGCAGGTCCCGAACCCCTTCGTGATCCTTCCACCGCCAGGCCAGCGCTTCGATCGCACCTCGGCGCGCCAAGGAGTGCGGATCGGCGACCGCCTGCCGGAGCACCAGTTCCCGGACTTCTGCGCTGTCCTTCCAGAGGCGCGCCAGGGACAGCAGCGCCTCTGCGCGCGGACTCGGCGCCGGGTCGGCCACGGCCCGTTCAAGAAGGAGTTGCCGCATACCCGGGTGGTCCGCGCGGTAGGCCGCCAGCAGTCGCAGGGCCTCCTGCCGGGGTTCGGGGTCCGGGTCGGCGACGGCACGGTCGGTGAGGATCTCCCACGTGTCCTCGCGATCCGGCCAGTGGCGTCGCAGAAGTTGGAGCGCCAGCCGGCGGATGGCCGCGGCGGGTTCGGCGTCGGCCCGCCGGACGACAAGCTCATGGACGGCGTCGCTGTCCGGCCATAGTTCGGCCGCGGACTCCAGTGCTTCTCTGCGCGGTTCCGGGTCCGGGTCGGACACGGCTGACCCGAACAACAGCGGGCGCACGTCCGTGTCGTCCCGCCAGTGCCGGGCGTAGTTCTCCAGCGCTCCCCGGCGGGCCTCTGCGTCGAACGCATCGAGCGCGCCCCGTACCAGGTTCCAGGCGGGCTCGTCGTCGGGCCACCGTTCGAGCACCAGGCGCAGGATTTCCGTACGTGTGTCGGGGTAGGGCGTGTGCTCCGCCAGCAGAACCAAGCCCTCCTGGGCCGAGTGCATTGCGCAGACGATCCCCGACGCGATCCGGTGCTCTTCCTGGAACTGGCCGCGCAGCAGAAACCACCGCAGATAGCGCTCCCGCCCCTGCCATTCGGGGCCGAAGACCAGCAGGGCGGGAAGGATGCTTTCCAGCGCTTGCCGCGCCGTCGAGCCCAGATTGCGTTCCATCGAGTCGATCAGAGCGTTCACCACGGCGTTGCCCTGGGTCTCGACGAGGTCGAGCCGCTCGACTTCCGCCAGGGCTCGTACGGCGAGGGCGAGCATGCCGTGCCGGCCGACCCGGACCTCCTGGGCGTGCAGCCGCAACAGTGCGTCGACCACACGTCCGGAGTCCCGCTCTCCCAGCATTCCGACGAGGAGCAGCAGCACCTCGTGCCAGGCGGGGTCCTTCGCCCGGGCCTCGAACACCTCGCTGATCAGTTCCTCCTCCCCCCACTCGCGATCCCGCTGGTAGCGGCGGGCGATGTCGTCGGCCGCGAGGTACTCCAGGAAGGCGCGGTGGACGAAGCCGTACACCTCGTCACCGAAGCGGCTGAGGATGAAGTTCCGCTCCCGGAACTGGCGGATCATCTCCCTGGCCGCGGTGACCGCCGTCTGCTTCGGCAGGCGGTAGCGCTCCTTCAGGTAACCGGTGAACACCGCCTCCAGATCCTCGCCCTGAATGTGGTTGCCGGCGACTCCACCCTCGCCCTCCTGCATCCGCCGGGCCAGCAGGCGCAGCAGGGCCCTGCGGTCCGTGTCGTTGATGTACGGCATGTCGGCCTGCCCCGGAAGCGACAGTTGTTTGGCTTCCTGGTCCCAGCGGGCCACCAGGATGTCCACGGCGTGCCCGTACACGCCCTGCCGGTCGCGCGGCAACGCCCGCCGCCGGCCGATGATCGACAGAATGGTGAGGAGCAGTGGGTTGCCCGCGAGATCCCGTACGGGCCGGGAGGCCGCCGCCGCGTCGATGATCCGCTTCTGCAGGCGGGCCGCCAACTCCGTGTCGTCCGGGCAGACGGCGTCGTACCAGTGGCCCGTGAACTCCTTGATCTGCTCAAGGGTCAGGTCCTGGATCATGTAGTGCCGGAAGCCGGCCGCCTCCAGGGTCGCGCGCTGGTAGCCGATGACCCGGGACGTCACCACGATACGTACGCCCGGGTACCGCTCGGCGAAGGCTGCGATCCGCCGCGCCGTCCCGGCGCGCACTCCCGGTTCGAACAGCTCGTCCAAACCGTCGAAGACCACGAGCATCCGGCCCGCGCGCAGCAAGGGATCCAGGACGCCGCGCGGAACCGACATCGACTCCAGGGTGCTCAAGTGGTCCAGGTAGTCCTCGAAGGACCGGTCGTGCCACCGCTCGTCGGCGTACCTGCGCAGTTCCACCACCACCGGCACATGGCCGGCCAGTCCGGCCAGTTGCTCCGGCAAGGGCCCGCAGGTGAGGGCGAGGGTCAGAAAGCGGGGGAGCGTGGACTTCCCGGCCCCGGGATCACCCAGCAGCACCACGCGCGGCTCCTGCGGATCCGTCAGGACCTCCAGCGACTCCATTGGCGGGCGGTCCCGGTAGGCCAGGCGCATCCGCTCCATCGACTCCTCGTCGAGGCCCGGCGGGAACCCGCCTCGCGGCAGTTCCCCGGAACGGCGTTCCAGTCGCTGCCGCAGTTCCCTGGGCAGTTCGACGGGTGGGGGGTCGGCGCGCAGCAGCGGGGGGACGAAGACCGACTGGAGTTCCACCGCCGGGTGTTCTCCTTCCTGGGAGGGGATCAGCACCTCCAGGTCCAGTCGGCCGAGGGACGCGCGGACGCGTGCGGCGTACCGGGCCAGTTCCCGTGCGGTCTCGTCCTCGTCGGGCGGCGGTTCGGGGACCGGCCCGTAGTAGATGGTGACGCTGCTGCCCGCGCCCAGCGCACTGCCCGTGACGTCCCTTCCTACGGAGATGCCGCCGTCGTCGGCCCTGACCTTCGGGGACGCACCGGCCGACGGGACGGCGGATGGCGGGATCACACCGGCCGGCGGCTCGCCGGCGCCCGAGCCCGGTCCGCGTCGGCGCCGTAACCACGCGAACGGGATCACCGGCCGTCGACCTCGCTCCCCTCGCCGAGGGCGCTGCCGGTGACGTCGCCACCCGCCGCGAACGCCCCGCTGCCCTCGGCCACGACGGGGCCGGCGGCTGCTCCGGCCGCCGGTGCGGCTGACCGGCCCTTGACCTTGCTGTTCGGTCCGACCGCGCTGCTGCTGACGTTCCCGCCCACGCTGATGGCGCCGTCTCCGTGTGCGTGTGCCGTCGCCGGATCCGCACGCCGGAGCGCGAGCACGGAGAGCGCCAGGCCGACCAGCCCGGTCGCCGCCCCGGCCAGACTCGCCGTCCGGTCGGCGGTGTCGAGGTCGACCAGCACCGCGACCAGCACGAGCCCCGGCACACACAGGGCGCAGAGCACCGCCACACCCAACGCCGCGATCCTGGCCCCTCCTGATGCTGCCGCCATGGTCCGGCACCCCTTTCCCCCGAGGCCGGGCAAGCCCCCGCGCCCGCCCCGACCAGGATCGCCGTATTGCCCGCAATGTGTCGAGAGAGGCGGAGCGCAAAATATGTCCAACTACCGCCCTGTGCGCCCATTGTGACACTCCGTTGCCCGATGTAATCTCCCTGCGGGGTCCGGGTTCGTCACTGGGGGGACGATGAAGGTCGGCCTGGTTCTGCCTCTCGCCGAGTATCCGTGGCGACAGCCGTCCTACGGGGAGATCAGGGCACTCGCCCTCCAGGCCGAGGACTCCGGCTTCGACTCGGTCTGGGTCTTCGACCACCTGCTGTTCCGCGATGCCCAGGGGCCGACCGAGGGCATCTGGGAGTCCTGGACGGTGTTGTCGGCCCTGGCCGAGGCAACCGATCGCGTCGAACTCGGCACCCTCGTGCTGTGCACCGCGTTCCGCAACCCGGCGGTGCTGGCCAAGATGGCCGTGACCCTCGACGAAGTCAGCCGGGGCCGGCTCGTCCTCGGCCTCGGATGTGGCTGGCACGCACCGGAGTTCGAGGCTTTCGGCATCCCCTTCGACCACCGGGTCGAACGCTTCGAGGAGGCGCTGCAGATCATCCTCGCCCTGCTGCGGACGGGCCGCGCCGACTTCTCCGGCCGTCATCATCGGCTGCGTGACGGAGAGTTGCGTCCCCACGGTCCGCGCCCGGGCGGTCCGCCGGTCCTGGTGGGGGCGCGCGGCCCCCGGATGACCGCACTCGCGGCCCGGTACGCCGACCTGTGGAACGCCTGCTGGTTCGGCTCCCCGTCAGGTGCCGAGGAGACCCTGGCCCGGATGAGGGAGACCTGTCTGCGGGAAGGACGCGACCCGGCGTCGCTGGGCATCACGCTCGGCGTCAACGTCAGGGTGGAGGACAGCACTCCACCCGACACCGACGGGACGGCGCCACCGGTGACCGACATCCTCAGCGGCTCGCCGCAGCACGTAGCGGACGGCCTGTTGACGTACGCGTCACTCGGCGTGGACCACTTGGTCCTCAACCTCAATCCGCACCACAGGGACGCACAGCGGCAACTGGCCGCCGCGCTGCGGTTGTACCGCGCGGCGTCCCGTCCGACGACAGGAGTGGTGAACACATGACCTGGTCCATCGACGAGTCACGGGTGCGGCCGTTCCTCACGGCCGCCGAGCGGCACGATCTCCCGGCGCTGCTGTGGAACGCCCCGCAGCCGGGGCGGGCCTTCTCCGGGCAGGAGGACACCGACGCGCCCGACGCGGGCCGCCCGCCGGAGGCCCACAAGCGCTTCAAGGACTTCAAGGACGGCAAGGACCACAAGGACGGCAAGGACGGGAAGGAGGCGAAGGAGATGAAGGAGCGGAAGGATGTCAAGGACACGAAGGACGGCAAGGACAGGAAAGACACCAAGGACAACAAGGACGGGAAGGATTTCAAGGACGGCAAGGACAGCTTCGACGGCGCGATGGCCCCGCCGGGTCCGGCCGCCGTCGTACGGCAACCGCAGGAGCCGCCGGCCCCCGGCCCGGCCGGGACGGCACAACCCTTCGCGGCGGCCGCCGAGTTGGCCGGCGACGGGCCTCAGGAGGCCGCGGCTGCACTGCGGGCCTCGCGCATCAACCGCCTGCTGAGGAGGCGCGGTGTCGTCATCTGAGGCAGCCGGCGGCGATCCCTCCGGACTCGTCGTCGTGGCCGACCCCGAGGACCCCGTCGCGATTGAGGTACGCGACTTCGTACGGGACAGCGGCCGCGAGGCGACGATCCTCGACGTGTTCGACGCCGCGCAGCTGTTCACCGTCACCGTCGACGACGCCGGCGCGGTGGTCGAGCCGGCACTGCCGATGTTCCTCCGGCTGCCCGCCCCGCCGCTGCGACGGATCAGCTTCGACGCCGAGTTCCAGCTCAACGAATGCGTGGCCCACCTGTGGGCCGTCGCCGCCCTGACCCCAGCGCCCGTGATCAACCGCCCGGAGCCCGGCGGCCCGGGCGCCCGCGCCTCCGTGTCCGCGGCACTCACCGAACTGCGGGCAGGTCTGCCCGGCGGTTCACCGGAGATCTTCTCCTCCCGGCCCTGCGGACCGCCCGGCGAACCCATGGACGGCCAGGGAACACAGTGGTGGGTCCAGGACCTCGACGCCTGGACCACGCGCCCCTGGCCCGAACTCTCCGACCCGCTCGCCCCCTCGGCGGACGGCTCCGGCCCCTACCGGGCGCGATGGTCGGACCCCGACCCCCTCTTCGAGAGTGTGGTCGTCCTCGGCGACCACGGCTGGCGCAGCAGTCCCGTCGATCTGGACCACCTAGGTCTGGAGGAGCGCAGCACGGAGATCGTCGCCCGGCTCGGACTCCAACTCTCCGCCGTGGTCTGGCGGTTGTCACCCGACCTCGCCCAGGCATGGCCGGTCACGGTGGAGCCGTTCCCCGACGTGGAGCAGCTCCGCATGGTGTGGCTCGGACTCGGGCCCCGACTCGTAAAGGTGCTGTTCCCATGATCTACGCGGTCGGCCTCGCCTCCGAGAGCACCTTCACGCACTTCACCGCCGAGGCCGAGGCCCGAGGCGTACCGGTCCGGGCCGTCGATCTGCGGCAGGCCGTCGAGGCGGGCGACTGGCGCCTGGCCGTGGGCGGGGACCGCTCCGCCCGGCTCGGCGGCCATGATCTCGACCCGGAGGCGTCCTACTACTGCCGGGTCGCCGATCTGGCGGCCCTTCAGCGGGACCGCGAGCAGGCACAGCGCTGGCGCTGGCTCACGACGGCGCTCGCGGCGTGGCTGGACCACATCCCCGGCCTGGTGGTCAACCGGCCCTCGATCCGCTGTGACAACGGCTCCAAGCCGCTGCACGAACTGACGTTGTCCCAGGCCGGGTTCCGGGTGCCCGCGAGTATCACCAGTTCCTCGCCGCAGCGTCTGCGGGCCTTCGCCGCGGCGGGGCCGACCCTGGTCAAGGCGGTCTCCGGTGTACGGGCCACCAGCAGGCTCGTGAGCGCGGCAGACCTGGCAGGCTTTGAGCGTGGGCAGGGCCCGGTGCACCTGCAGCGGTACGTCGTGGGCCGGGACGTCCGCGCCCATGTCGTCGGCGACCAGGTGCACGCCGAGGAGATCGTCTCCGGCGCGGTGGACTACCGGACCGACCGGGAGGCGGAGTTCGCCCCCTGCGAACTGCCCGGACCGCTCGCCGGGCAGGTGGTCCGCCACACCGCCGATCTGGGCATGGCCTTCGCGGGCTGGGACTTCAAGGTCGCCGGTGACGGCACCTACTGGTGCCTGGAGGTCAACCCGATGCCCGCGTACGACTGGTACGACCGGCGGCTCGGCGGAGCCATCAGCGCGTCGCTCCTCGGGCTGCTGCAGGGGGTGCACCCGTGATCGACTCGCTGACCGTGCTCACCGGAGCGGACAGCGCCGCACTCCGCGACGCCGTGCACAGCCTGCGCGACCACTGGACCTCGCGCGGCCCGGAGCCCGCCGCCTTCTTCACCCTGGGCGCGCCGAGCTACCTCGACCTCGCGCCGGACCCGGAGTCCGACGTCTACCACAAGCGGGCCGACCTCTCACGGCCGGTGCTGCAGCACTCCTTCGGCTGGCTGTATGCGCGCCTCGCGGATGTCCTCGGCGAGCATCTCGGCGCCCCTGTCCACTATCCCGAGCACCTGGCGCTGCCGGGCTTCCATGTCTGGCTGTCCGCCGCGGTGTTCACCAAGCCGACGGCGCCCCTGCACTTCGATCTGCAGTACCGCGCCTTCTCCTGGCCTCCCGGCACCGATCTGAAGCGGCAGATCTCCTTCACCCTGCCGGTCCGGCTGCCCGCGGCAGGCGGCGGCCTGAACCTCTGGGATGTGAGCCACGAGCAGTTCCGGCATGCGCTGGAGAAGGGCTGGATCGAGTCCGTGGCCGACCTCAGGCGCTTCCACACCACGCGGTACATCCCTTACACGGTCGGCCGCATGGTGGTCCACTCCGGCCACACACTGCACCAGGTCGCCCCCAGCACCAGCGTCCAGCCCGACGACGAACGGCTCACCCTCCAGGGGCACGGCGTGTGGTGCGACGGCCGGTGGCTGCTGTACTGGTGAGCGCGACCGCCCCCACACACGGCACCTGGACGATCTGGCCTCGCTGCTCGGGGAGATCTTGGCCGACTGGCCTCAGGACACTGGCAAGGCCGCCGCGGACAACCGGACGGCCATCGCCCGCCCCCACGGTCGAGCTCACCTGGCGTCTGCCCCGCGCCGTGGCCACCCTTCGGCCGTGCTGCGCAGGGCCGTCCGGGCGGAGCTGGGCACTGGTACGGCCCGCCGGAAGAATGTGCGTGGGGATGTCGATCCAGGCAGGCTCTGTTCGACGCAGGGGTGAGAGAAGGCCAACCACACGAGAGGTGAAGGCCATGCCCAGGGTCCGCGTACACAACGTGACGATCTCCCTCGACGGCTTCGTGGCCGGCGCGAACCAGCGACTGGACGCGCCGTTCGGCGACGGCGTCGGCTGGGGCGACGACCTGCACAGCTGGTTTGTCTCCGCGGCGGAGGACTCCGCCGCGGGCAAGACCGGGATCGATGTCGACTACTTCGCCCTCGGCGAGCAGAACATCGGCGCCACGATCATGGGGCGGAACATGTTCGGGCCGCAGCGCGGGCCGTGGGAGGACGAGTCCTGGAAGGGCTGGTGGGGCGACACCCCGCCCTACCACCACGACGTTTTCGTGCACACCCACCATCTGCGCCCGGCGCTGGAGATGTCCGGCGGAACGACCTTCCACTTCACCGACGAGCCGCTGGAGACGGTGCTGCAGCGCGCGTTCGACGCCGCGGGCGGCAAGGACGTCCGGATCGGCGGGGGTGCAGCGGTCATCCAGCAGTATCTGCGCGCCAGGCTGATCGACCAGCTCCACCTGGTGATCGCGCCGCTGCTCGTCGGGCGCGGAGAGCGGCTGCTCGACAATCTGGGGGGACGGAATCGACGGTTACCGGGTGTCCGAGCTGGTCGGCTCGCCGACCGTCACGCATGCGGTGCTGGTCCGGCGCTGACGCGCGAGGTCAGGCTTGGCCGGGGTGGGTCTGCTGCCGCGCGCTCGCCGTCGCGATGCGGTGGTTTGGTCGAGGACATGCCCCCTCTCGTTACGGGGGGGGGCGTCGCGGTCGCGCCGACGTTTCGGCGGCCAGTTAGGGTTTCCGACCCGCGGCCATCTGACGGGCAGTCGCGTGGGACCACGGGGAATGTCACCGTCGGTGCGTCCGGCTGGATGGTTGCGGTGACGTCTCAGGGTCGATGTCGAGCGCGGTGAAGTGGGCGGACAGGTCGTCCGTCCACTGTGATGGTGTCCGATGGTCCGGCAGGGGGATGCCGGCCTCGCTGCGCCACAGTGCGTCGCTGCTGGTGGGAGCTGAGCGCGGGTGAGCCTACCGACAGCAGCCAGGGCACGCTCGCCGGCCGACGGATCGTGCAGGGCCGCCAAGAACCGCGCCAGCTGCCTGCCGGCCAGGTCGCGGTCGATCGAGTCGACGGCCTTGAACAGGGACGCCCCGGGCACGAGCCGGGTGATCAGCTGCACTGACCCACCGCGCCGGGTGGGCTACGACCGTGGCCGGCCGGCGCGGCTCACACGGTGTTGACCAGCCGGTCATGAAAAGAGGCGTGTGCGGTCGTGACGACCGAGGCTATGCTCCCGCTCTCCGTGCGCCCCAGCCATACGATGCTTCCTCCTCCGGCCCCGAACGTCACGAGGTCGGCTCCGAGAGTCTCGTCGCTCACCCGCTCGAACGACTCGCCCAGAGACTCGGTGGCCCGGGAGGCGTTCTGCTGGCCTGCGTCGGCGGCGAGCCAGAACTGGCGGAACGGTTCGGTCAGCGACGGCCAGGCCGTGGCGTCGGCGAAACTCCCCATGTTTTCCTCGGAGTCGAACGTCGGCCGCTTACCGGGCACGATCCGCTCGATGTTCTCGCCGACGCCTAGGGCAGCTTCCCAACAGATCACCGGGGCATCGCTGACAAGCAGGCGGACCGCGACCTCCTCACGACCGTCGAACTGCTCGCCGTTGTACTCGAACGGCGCTTCCGTCCAGGAGGCCTGCACCCGGTAAACCCCAGGGGGGAGCCGCTCCTTCAGTTCCCGGCCGGCCCGGGTGGGCAACTCCGGTTGGGAGTCTTCCGGCCAGGGCGAGTCGACGACGAGCCGGCCGCTCGGCACCCGGATCGGGCTCACCTCCGTCACCTCGACGACGTACACGGGTCTCGCCGGATCTTCGGCATGCGTGCCCGCCTGCGCACCCGGAGTGAACACCGCCTCCAAGTACCGGCTCTCTTCCGGACTCGCCGCCAGACGCTCATCTGCTGTGTATCCCATGGCCGAACAGTAGAGGGCCCCACTGACAGAGCCCGATGTTCCGGCACCCGCGGTCCCGTTCCCTGAGCACGACGGGTCGGCGGGACCATGCAGGAGAGGGCGTTCGAGGCACACGATCCAGCCGGTTCCCCGCCTGGCGCCCCCGGTCGGCCTCAGCTCGCTGCCTTCTTCACGAGGGCGCTGATCAGCTGTTCGTCGGTAGCGGTCAGCTCCTTCAGGGCGTAAGCGGTCGGCCACATCGCGCCCTCGTCGAGCGCCGCCTGGTCGCTGAAGCCCAGCGTGGCGTAGCGCGACTTGAACCTCTTCGCGCTCTGGAAGTGGCAGACGACCTTGCCGTCCCTGGCATACGCGGGCATCCCGTACCAGAGCTTGGGCGCGAGGTCGGGAGCGGCGGTCTTGACGATCTCGTGGATCCGCTCGGCGAGGACCCGGTCCGCTGCCGGCATCTCGGCGATCTTCGCCAGCACATCCTGCTCCGCTGCCGCCTCCTTCTCCACCCGGGACGAACCACGCCGCGCGGCCGTCTTCTTCTGCTCGCGTGCGTGCTCCTTCATCGCGGCCCGCTCCTCGGCGGTGAATCCGGCGTACGTCCCGGCGGTCGTGCCGGAGTTCCTGGCGGGCGACTTCGTGGACGGCATAGCAGGTTTCCTCTCGTACAAGGTGAGATGCGGCGGCGCGCAAGTACCGGATCGGACGTCAGGACGGTGTGGGAGCGGGCGCCGCGGCGGCCTCCCAGGCGAAGCCGTCCGGGTCGGTGAAGGCGCCGGCGGTGCTACCGAGGACGATGCGGTGCGAGCCGGTGCCGTCGGCGGGGACGCCGAGGTCCTTGGCCAGCGCGTGGCGCTTGTACAGGGCCAGCTTGACGGGGCTGGAGTGACCGGGGGCGAACTCGGCGTACTTGCCGCCGAAGCTCTTGGCCACGGTCAGGCCCCGGCCTACGTAGAACTGCTTGGTGGCCTTCACGTCCTCGACACCGAGCAGCAGGACGACCTCGTCGATCTCGCGGGTGGCGGGGCCGGTGTCCTTCTTTGCCGAGGTCGCGATCTTCCAGATCGTCCCGTCCGGGGCCTGGACGACGCCGCCGTAACCCCACAGCGACTTCGTGGCGGGCTTCAGGACCGTGGCACCGGCGTCCACGGCGGCGGCGACGAAGCCGTCGACGGTGGCCGGCCCGGACACCGTGAGCGCCAGGGTGAAGCCGCGAAAGCCGGTCGAGTGCGCCTCGGACGCCCGCAGGCGTATGTACGTGTCCACGCCGAAGGCGCCGTAGAAGCGCCGGGCGGCCTCGGGGTCGGCCACCTGAAGGGTGACGGACGCGAGGTTCGTGTGGGTTGCGGTGGAAGTGGTGGTTGCCATGTCCATCACGCTAGGGGCTGGGCGGTGGCCGGGGCTTCTCCATTCCTGACCGGTCTCACCACCTGCTCGGCCACGCACGCGGGCATCCCCTCCACCGGGATCGCCGGGCCGCGTCATGGGCCGTTTCCGCCGTATCGGCAGGGTCAAACGCAGCAACTGCCACGTGGCGCCGGGACGTGGTCCGGACCAGGTTCGATCATGTGCTCGCCTTCGAGGAGACGACGGCCTGAGAGGGCGCTGAACACCGCTTGAACTACCGGTAGTTGAGCTCGGCGAGTTCGGTGGCGAGCCTCTTGGGCAGGGTCGTGTGGCCGAGCAGGGGGAGCACAGTGTTGCGTGCCCCCCGGGCCATCGGGTTGCGCGTGGTGGCGACGCGGGTCATCCGGTGGGTGAAGGCGACCACCCGCAGGGCCACGGGGCGGCGTTGCGCCTCGTAGCCGTCGAGCTGCCCGGATGCCAGCGCCCGGCCGAGGGTGTAGCCGTCCTGGATGCCCGTGTTCATTCCCTGGCCGCCGGCGGGGCTGTGGACATGGGCGGCGTCGCCGGCCAGCAGCAGGCGTCCCGCGCGGTAGTGGTCGGCGACCCGGTGGTGCACCCGGAACCGTGACGACCAGGCCAGGCCGGTGACCTTGGCCTGGCCAGGGGCACGCTCGTCCAGCAGGCGCTGGACGAAGTCGATGTCCGGTGTGGCAGGAGCGTCGTCGACGGTGGCGACGACCCGGTAGTGGCCGCCGGGGAGCGGGGCGACGACGGTGAGGCCGGCGGTGGCGAAGGTGAGCGAGACCTCGGCGGGGCCCGGGGCCCAGTCCATCACCACGTCGGCGAGGACGAAGGACTCGGCGTAGGTGCTGCCGGTGAACCCGATGCCCGCTGCTTGGCGCACGGTGCTGTGCATGCCGTCGGCGCCGACAGCGTACGCGGCGCGCAGCGTCTGGCCGGTCGTCATGGTGAGTGTCACGCCGTCCTCGTCCTGGACGACGGAGGCGACCTCGTAGGGGCGGTGCACGTCGCCGCCGAGCGCGCGCAGCCGGTCCAGCAGCACGCTCTCGGTCTCGTACTGCGGAACCATCAGCGTGTACGGGTGAGACGTGGGCAGCTGTTCGAACGGCACGGTCAGCAGCCGGCGGGCGCCGTCGCGGACGGCGAACCGGGTGACCTGCACGCCTCGCCCGATGAGCTTCTCGGAGGCTCCCAGCTCGTCCAGGACCTCCAGGGTGCGGGCGTGGACGACGGCGGCACGCGAGGTGTTCGCACCCTCGGCCAGCCGGTCCAGGACGACGAAGTCGATGCCGGCCGACGCGAGCGTGACGGCGAGCGCGAGTCCGGTCGGGCCGCCGCCCACGATGGCGACCTCCGTACGGTCGGGGAGTGCCGTGGTGTTCATGTCGCTTTCCTCCAGGGATGTGAGTCAACAGTTGTTGGCCAACGCTTGTTGGCCAATGTTCGTTGACATGATGCGCGGCTTCTCGTTGGAAAGTCAACACATGTTGGCCTACAGTCGTTGGCATGATGCAACCCAGCGAGACCGCCAGCACCGATCGGCGTTCGGATCGCACCAAGGCCGCGATCCTGCGCGCCGCCCGCGAACGCTTCGCAGCCCAGGGCTACGAGCGCACCACCATCCGAGCCGTGGCCTCCGACGCGGGCATCGACCCCTCGATGGTCATGCGCTACTTCGGAAACAAGGCCCAGCTCTTCGATGCGACACTCGCCATCGACCTGCGTCTGCCCGACCTCACGGGCATCCCGGCGGACAAGCTCGCCCAAGCCCTGGTGCGGCACTTCCTCGAACGCTGGGAGGGCGACCCGGCAGACGACGCGCTGCTCGTCCTGATGCGGTCGGCGGTGACCAACGAACAGGCCGCGGCGCGGATGCACGACATCTTCGCGTCGCAGGTCGCCCCGACGCTTGCCGCCGCCCTGGGCCCAGAAACCGCAGCACAGCGCGCGGGCCTGGTCTCCGCGCAACTCCTCGGCCTCGGGCTCACCCGCTATCTGCTGCGCCTCCCGGCAGTGACCACCCTGACACCGGACGAGATCGAAAGAGGGCTGGCCCCGGCCATCCAGGCCGTACTCGACCCCGAGCAGGACCGCTCTCCGGGGGAGCCGAACGGGTCGTCGTGATCACACAGAACGAGCCCGAGCTGGATGCGTGCGTTTCCCCGGCTGCGCTACGCGGCTGCCCGGATCGGTAACGGCTCTAAATGCGACGCTGGCCTGGCGTGCCGCCGCCGGTACAGCGGCGGCACGCCAGGCCAGCGCCCTGTTGTCTACGCGTCCCCGGTGGGCCCTGTGTAGGGCTCGGTCACTGAACGGCGTCGTTGGTGCGGGCAGGCCAGATCGCCAGGGCGGCGAGGAGGGCGCAGGCGCCGCCGAACCACAGCACGCCCTGGAGGGGAGGATCAGGGCTGGTGACCGTGCTCACCAGCCCTGATCACCATGTCGGGCTTGCCGCTGTGGAGGACCTTGAAAGTCCGCCCCGCAACATGCTCACGACCTGGCAGCCGCTGATTGAGGCGATGGTCCGCCGAGCAACCGTTCACAACCGAGGCCTGAGGGGCCTCGCGCTTTCCGGACAGGCTTCTGACCGTTTATTTCACGCGGCGATTCGCAACTTCTCGTACTCGGCATGGACTTCGCGCGGAGGG
>NZ_JBSFDG010000037.1:0-37910 GCF_053593775.1 Streptomyces sp. NPDC002092 | reverse complement strand
AGGATCAGACGAAGGCCACCCACATGTCCGGCGAATGCCCAGGTGAGTGACCTCGTTCGGGACACCGTTCGAGGCCAGAAGAAAAAGAACAAGCTTAGAAGCCGTACTTCTATCGATCATGAGGTCGGTTCTGATCGAACAGGGTGCCTGGCCGGGTGATCTTGGCCAGGTGGATGCATGAGTACAGGGCCTCCTGGTAGCTCGGGGTTGCGACGCCACTCGAGTACCAGGAGGCCCTGTTGTTCCAGTCTTGCGTGACGGTCCTCGTCCCGTCCAACTCCCGCGTGTCGTGGTGCGATTGCCTCGCGCACCGGTTCGGGAACGCGGCCGACCGTCCGAACAGGGTGCGGCGGTATCCGTCGGACATGACGGATGCAGAGTGGGCGGTGGTGCGGGATGTGCTGCCGGTGCCGGCCTGGCTGGAGGGCCGGGGCGGGCAACCGGAGGGCTACTGCCACCGGCAGATGTTGGATGCGGTCTTCTACGTCACCGACAACGGGATCAAGTGGCGCTCGGTTCCCGCCAACTTCCCTGCGTGGGATCGCGTCTATGCCTTCTTCCGCAGGTGGCGGGAGAACGGCCTGGTCAGGGAGCTGCATGACCGGCTGCGTGGCAAGGTCCGTACGGCCGAGGGCCGACAGGCGGAGCCGACTGCGGCGATCATCGACTCGCAGTCGGTCAAGGGTGCCGCCTCCGTGCCCGCGGACTCACGCGGTTACGACGGCGGGAAGAAGATCAACGGCAGGCGCCGACACGTCATCACGGACAGCCTTGGCCTGCTGCTGATGGTCCTGGTGACCGCCGCGGATGTCACCGACCGCCGGGCCGTCCGCATGATGCTGCCCCGGCTGCGGACACAGTTCCGAAAGGTCAGCTTGATGTGGGCCGACGGCGGCTACACCGGCCAACTGGTGGACTGGGCACGGGAGAAACTCCAGCTCACCCTGCAGATCGTCAAGCGCAGTGACGACATGACCGGGTTCGTGGTGCTGCCGAGACGGTGGGTGGTGGAGCCAAGCCTGGGGTGGTTGTTGCGCACGAGGCGTCTGGCCCGGGATTACGAGACACTGCCCGCCAGCAGCGAGGCGTTCATCTACTTCTCGGCGAGCATGCTCATGGCCCGGCGTCTGGCCCGCACCGCCGCCACTGGCCAGACGGTCAGGACGCCGCGTCAGGAGCAGACGCTCGCGGCATGAACCGGCCCGACGGCGCAAGGGTCAGCCAGTCCCGCTCGACCAGCCTCTTCGCCTTCGACCGCACCCCCTCGATTTTCGCCGGCACCAACTCCAGCCCGAGCCGGGCCGTCAACTCCTTCGCCATCAACCCCTCCCCGCCAGCGGGGAGTTCGGCCTCCAGCAGTTCCACGATCCGCCGGTAGTCCGGCGCGAGCGTCTCCGCCGTCGCGCCTTCCCGCCGCCGCGGCACGATCGACCCGGCAACCGGCGCCCTGCCCTTCGCCGCCGGTGCCTTTGACATCGTGTCCCGCGGATCCACAACGGGCTCCTCGATCACCATCCCGGGAGCGGCCAGAGCCTCGGCCAGCTCGCCCCGGGCGATCACCCGCCGTTCCAGCACTGCCTCGGCCTCACCGAGCTCCGCCAGAACCCGGTCCGCTTCCGCCCGGAGCTCCTCCACCCGCACCCGGGCAGCGGTCTCACGTTCCTCCAACAAGCCCATCACCGAAGCCACCGGGCGCCTCCTTGCCGTCCCCCGACGAACAGAACGGCCCAAGCCTCCCGCGGGCACACCGAAACCATGCCTGAGCAGCGGGAACTCAAAGCTCACGCCCGGAAAGACAACGGTTTCTGAGGCTCGCCGACGAGCAGGCAGCGGCGCAGATCACCGTCCTGAACCTGCTCAACCACACCGCAGGCCTGGACTGGAACCTGATCGACGACGGCGAGGGCGACCGCTCCCTGGCCGGGCTCGTGGCGAAGCTGCCTCAGCTGTCGCTGATCGCACCGCCCGGGGTCCGTGCCTCGTACAGCCAGGCGGGTTACAACCTGGCCGGGCGGATCATCGAGAAAGTCACGGACCTGCCCTTCGAGCAGGCCATGGCCTCGCTCGTTCTGGAGCCGGTGGGCCTTGCGGACACCGTGTACGGCCTGTCCGAGGTGATGGTCCGCAAGTTCGCCGTGGGCTACAACCGCGGCGACGACGGCGAACTGCACCCCGCCCGGCCCTGGGCAGCGTTCAAGGAGGGTGCGCGCGGCGACAACCCCGGCGGCGGCCTCACCTCCTCGGTGAGCGACCTGCTGTGCTGGGCGCGGTTTCAACTCGGCGACGGCGAGGGCGTGCTGCCCGCGGCGGAGCTGCACCGCATGCGGGAGCGGACGGTCGGGCTGCGCGCCAGCACACTCGGCGACGGCTTCGGCATCTGCTGGTTCCCGCACGATCTGGACGGCCTGCACGGGATCGGCCACGGCGGCTCGGGCAACGGCCAGTTCGCCGAGCTGCTCATCGTGCCCGAGCGCAACTTCGCGGTGGTCTCCCTGGCCAACGCCGGCCCGGACGGCTACCCCTTTGGCTTTGTTCACGAGAGATTGGGTTCTGGTCCAACTTCTGTGGAGCGGTGACGATCAGTGTTGGTGAACAGGTCTGCGATGGTGATGTGCCACCACGACCGATGGGGTGTCGGTGGGACAGTCGGTAATGTCGGTCATGGCAGCTCGCAGTCCGGTGCTCCGGATCATCACCTCAGCCGCGCGAGACTCCCTGAAACCGCTCGGCCTGGCCCAGCGCGGACGGTCGCGGCTGTGGATTGATGATCACGGATGGTGGCTCGGGGTTGTGGAGTTCACCCCGCCGCGGATGGCCGGCAGCGGTCTGTACGTCGGTGCAATGTGGTTGTGGCACGACGTAGACCACCTGGCCTTCCACGTGGACGCAATCCGAGTGGGCTCCGAGCTGTTTCGCACCGAGGACCAGTTCACGCCGCTGGCATTCGAACTCAGTCGGCAGGCGGCCTCGAACGTGACCGCGCTGAGGGAGAAGTTCTCAGCTCTGCCGGACGTCGCCCGTTATCTGACGTCCAGGCCGGTGCGGCGGGGATTCCTCTGGGACAGCTTCGACTCTGGGATCGCAGCCGCTCTGGTTGGGGACCCGGATACGGCCCGCGATCACTTCGAGCGAGTCCTTCGAGAGGACGCGCTGGCCCCGTGGATGGTCGAGGCCCAGGAGAAGGCGCGCGAGCTTCACGCGATCGCGGCAGATCGCGACGCCATGACCGCCTGGGTCACACGGGCTGTCCACTCCTGCCGGAGCAAGCTGGGACTGGAGCCTGTGCCGTTTGCGATCAGCTGACGGATCCGCTCAGCGAGCGACAGAGCGGTCAGGCAAGGAGGACTCGCTTCCGCAGCAGGCCGAAGCGAGCCCGGCCGTACATCTGGCGTTTGATCATTTTGATCCGGTTGACGTGGCCTTCGACGATGCCGGAGTTCCAGGGCAGCGTGAGGCCGGCGGTGACGGCGGCGAGGTCCCGTTCGAGGCCGCTGGCGAAGGTGTGGAGGCTGGGAAGATCGTCGGCCCGAACCGCCGCGATCCATTGCGGAAGTTGGTTGCCCTGGAGCTGGGTGAGCATCTTCCCGAAAGCGCGGACGTGCCCGGTGAGGGCATCCAGTTCGGGGCAGTCGGCGAGGACAGATTTGAGCTTCAGGTACTCGCTCTCCGGCAGGGTGTCGGGGTGAGTCAGGATCCATCCGGTGACCGTGCGTGGGGACGGAGGACGGGCTGCAGGTGCGGTCGGGGATGTGCGAAACGGCTGGAGGTAGGCACGGACGGCTCCGTAGCCGCCGGTGTAACCGTGCATCTTGATCTCTTCCCAGAGGGTCCAGGCGTTTGTGCAGCCCTCGGCCCATCGCTCGTGCAGGTACGGCTTGAAGCCGTCGAGCTTGGTCGGGCGGTTCTGCCACTGCCCCTGGAACAGGTCTTCCGGCCTCGCGGCGTCGGCCAGCCGTTGGACGGTGCGGTAGGTCATGCCGAGCTGGCGCTGGACCGAGCGTCGGCTGTGGCCGGCGGCCAGCAGCGCGTGGACGGTGGCGTGCTTGGCGCGGGTACGGTCGGCGAACCGGTGCCCGGTGGGCCATGGCGACCCTTTCTCGTCCGGTGCTGGTGCCGGAATCTCCTCCGGCGCCGACTCGGCGAAGGACGCGCGGAGACACGAGCGGTGGCGGGAGACACACCGCTCGGCCGCTTCGCCGAGGTTGCGCCACAGGTGGAACCGGTCGGCGACCTGGACCGCGGTGGGCGCCCCGATGCTGGCGCCCTCGGCGAAGAATGGAGCGCGGTCGCGGCAGACGACCTCGATCCCCGGGCGCTCGGCCAGCCAGGCTGCGACAGTGCCCACCTCTCGATCCGGCAGCAGGTCCACCGGCCTGCGGTTCTCGACGTCGACCAGCACGGTCCCGTAGACACGGCCCCTGCGCATCGCGTACTCGTCGACGCCGACCACGCGCGGGACCTGTGGCTGGGGCTCCGGAAGGGCGTCGACCAGCCGCAGGACCGTATTCCGGCTGACCCTCGCCCCGAAGACGTCGGCCAGTCGGGCGCCGGCCCGGCCGGCCAACGCGAGGCCGACCTCGGCCAGCACTGACCGCATTCGTTCGGTTCGCTGGCTGTACCGCCGGGTCAGGCCCGCGACCTGCTCTACGAACGTCCGCCGCCCGCAGGAGAGGTCTTCGCACATGAAGCGCCGGACACGAAGACACAACACCACCCGCCGTCCCACCACCGGGAGGTCAGCGGGGAACCGCAGGTAGGACCCGTGCACCCGTCCCGACCAGTTCCCGCAGCCCGGGCACCGAGCCCCGGCCGTCCGACATCGGACACCGACTCGGACCACCTCTCCGTCGTCCTGCACCGACGTCACCCTGATCTCCGGAGCCGACAGGAAGAGCAGCTCTTCCAGCCGGAGCAGTACCTCGCACACAGCCCAGAACCATCAGCCCGGACGAGGTCGGTACCGGCGGATTCCAGACGACCTCGCGGAACGGCTAGCAAGATCAACTGTCACAGGGAGTAGGTACACCACAGAAGTTGGACCAGAACCCGAGATTGGACAGCAGATGTCGACCACTTTGGAAGGCGCGAGAGTCTGGCGCTGTTCGATTGCCAGACGACTAGAAGAGGTCGGCCGAAGCGCCCTGCGTGACGTTCTCGAGGATCGTGCGCAGCCACGGGCTGCGCACGGCTGGCAGCCGGGCCAGGGCGTGCTGGAACGTTCGCCGGTCGGCCCGGAACAGGTAGTTGGGGAGCAGCGGGAGCGGGTCGTCGCGGAGTACATCTTGGGGCATGCGGCCTGACGCGGGAACCGGCAAGTACGGCTGGGGAGAAACCAGCCACAGCCAAACCCCCAGTGGCAGGGGCACCAGGTATGCCGACGCAGTCGGGCTGGTGGGGGTCCAGGTCTGACCTGTCTGGGGATGGAGCGGTGCGAGGAGGATGTCGACGCCCGCCTCCGGGGAGGGCTGTCCCGGTCCGGCCAGGACGGCGCGCCGCTTCGGGGGGCCTGCAGGCAGCAGGGCGTCGAGCGCGCGTTGGAACACGTCCGCAGTCAGACCGCCCGGGACCTTCACCGGCTGCCCTTGGGAGGCAACCAGCAGGTGGGCGAGCGCCAGGCCGGCTGCCGCCTCCCACTGCGGGCTCCACGACCAGTAGTGGTTCGACCCCAACCGTCCTCCCCACGTAGCAATCGGCTCGAGCGGGGGCGTTTTCTCCCCTTTCTCTGCCAGCTCCGCCCAGGAGAGGGACGCAGCGTGGATACTGTCAACGGGGACGCGATGCACGGCGTCCGAGCTGAGCCGCACTGCCTGCCATAGCGAGCAGTCGTCGACCCTGGTCGCCACGGGGAGGTCGCATGCCTCGCATGCCATGTTGGGCCCGTCGGCTCCGTCGAGGCCGCAGCAGGCACCGCCGCGCTTCTCCGGAATCAGCCGGGTTCCGCGAATGTCACCGGGCGCGATGACGCTCGCCCCAGGCGTGCTGTCGGACAGGGCGTAGACCGGCGCGTAGATGCCGCGTGCCTCCGCTTCACCCGGATCGATCTCGTCCCACATCCGCCACGGCCCTCCCCAGGGGGCCGGGTCCACGGCAAACGTCCCGGACTGCATGAGCACCGGAAGCTGGGCCCCGTTCCCGTACTTCTGACGGGCGTGGACTGGCAGTGAGACCTGGGACAGCGGGGTGGTCAATTCGGCGCCGCATCCCGCACACACGAAAACGAACAAATGTCCTCCGCCGGGGAAACAGACGCATCGTCGCAGCTCGCCAGCAGCCAGGACAACATGTTTTCTCATCCGCTGCGGGAACGACACCTTCACCTGTCGTGGCGTACCCACGCAGCGCGGGCAAGGGTTAGCCGCCGCCCCTGACTACGCCAAGCGATTCACGCAGCGTTCGAATGATGCTGAACCTGAGCCGGACGGCCGTCAATGCGGCCCTGCGCGACCTGGACCTGGCGCTGCTGGTGAAGAAGCAGCGCGCCGGCGTCTACCAGCTCAACCCGATGCTTGCCGCCTACGCCTCCCCCGAGGACGCCATCGCGGCCGTCAAGGCGATGCCGAAGGACGAGCGCCTCAACTCCACCGACTTCGTCGATCGCCACCGCAGGGCCGTCGCCGCCTACCAGGACCAGCTCGCTGAGAAGCGCCGGCGCCGGGAAGACGCGAAGCGACGCCAGAACCTCAAAGCCGTCTCCTGACCCGTACCAAGAGCAGGCGGGTCAAAAGGCCCCGTGCGAAGGGAGAACCAGGGGAGCACTACCTTTCGGCGACCTGGCCCAGCCGGAGTGTCAACGCTCTCCGGTAACAAGAGCAACACCCGGACAACTGCACCGTGGAGCAAAAGCAGCAGCGCCCCGGTTGAGGAGTCCAGGGCGCTGCCCGGGTCCTCAAGCTTCTCCCCGCCTTCGGCGACGCACACTGTGTCACTCTGTGTGTGTACTTGGCCGCGAGCAAGTGGCGGGGTGAGCGGTTCTTACTGGGCACGCCCCTAGCGCCGCTTCCTGGGTACCCGCCAACTACGTCACGATTCGTAGTAACGGCTTTAAGTAGGGAAAAGGCTCCAAAAAATGTGACCCACATCACATTACTGACTGTGTGCATTCGACAGCGGGCCGAAGCGTCTGGGTGTGCGGTCCTTACTGGTCAGGTCAGCCCGGTGACGGCTTCCTGAGCGCTGGCAGCTAGCCACGATTCGTAGCGGCGGCTTGAAGATCCATACCGGCACACGACATTCCAATCCGCACCACGTGTGGTCCCATGGAGCCAGCGATGCGGCCCAGCCCAGTAGCGACCTCTCGGGCATACCGCGGTCTCGACAGTTCGAGACGGGCGCCTGCCCCCACCGGAAGGAGGAAGGGCGGTATCGCATGGGGCGGCGTAAGAACCGGTCCAACACGCGCTGGTCATGGTGGCGGCAGGTCAGCGTCATCGTGATCGCGTTCATGACGGCGACGTACTGGACGCTGCGCGCGGTGCAGGCGGCGATCGACCTGCACAACACCGTCGTCCCCTGGTGAAGCGAACACCAGGGGACTGACGGCAGGTGGAAGGCGTGGGCCCTCAAAGGTTGCAGTCGGCGGGGGCCCCGCTGAAAGCCGAATACGCCTCGCCCACCATGACACGCTTCCGTTCCTCGCCGCTACCTCGTGCGGGTCACAGTGAGTGCCATGTACTGACCGAGCAGCACCCTTGTGCCGCCTGGCCCGTCGGTCGGAAGTGTCAACGCGCTCCGGAGTCCTGAGCAGCCCCCAGACACAACCGAGTGGCACCGAGTAACGGCCCCCGTTGCGACCGGCGCGCAACCGAACAGCACAAGCAGCAGCGCCCCGGACGAGGGAGCAGTCCGGGGCGCTGCGCATCAGGACGAGATCAGATCCGCCAGGAGCGAATGCGATCGGCTGCGTCGTACCCGTCGGCACGGCTGGCGTCGATGTCCCGGGCGAGGTCGATCAGCGCGCCGTACGGCGGGTCGACGGCTTCACCCGCAGCATCCATGTACGCCGTGACGATCGCGGCGCCATACAGCGCATTGCGGGCCGGGAGGGGGCGCAGCCGGATGATGGCGTGCATCAGGGCCGCCGCGCGCCAGGCATTGTCGACGGCGACGCCGACCTGAGGGGTGTTCACCCGGTGGCGCGCGACGGCGGCCACGAGGTTGGAGAAGTCGTGGACCGAGGGGTGCTTCGGCAGCACTTCCGCCTGGCGCTCCAGCAGCCAGCGGATGTCGATGTGGAGCTCCATGGTCAGGCGGCAGCCCGTCCAGAGGCGTCCAGCCGGGCGGGAGCGTCATCGGGAAACGCCGCGTCGAACGCGGCCGCGTTGTCGGCGACGAACGCGCGGAAGACGTCGGCGGCGCTGTCCAGGCGCGGGTCGCGGACCGCGTTGTGTGCGGCCTCGGTGATGAGCGCGGTGACCGTGGTGCCCTCGGCTTCGGCGCGCTCCTGCAGCTGCGCGTGGAGTTCTTCGGGGACCCGGATTGTCACTGACTTCGACATGCTCCGACCGTACAGCAGGGTGTACAGCACTGGGAGGGGTACGACGGGACCGCCCCCAGAACTTGGGTGCTTTCCCACGTCGCGCATCGGACGCCAATGGCACAGATAGCACAGATGGCGCAGATGAACAGTGACACAGACGGTCACGACGGCCTGGGAAAACAGGGGGTTGATGACACAGAACCGCGGCCGCCGGCTGGACCCAGGACCCAGGTGGACCCAGCTTCCGAAAGCGGCCATCCTGGCCTGATCGCGCAGGTCAGGGACGCGGCGGGTGCGCGCGAGCCAAGCCTGCGGAAGCAGGTACGGAGCGTGACGTCGTGTGCGGTCCGGCAGGGCGCTCTGTCACGCGTCACGCTGTCACGCTGATCCAGCCTGGAGGGGGTACAGGCCCGGACATTGGCGGGCATTTTCGCCGGTGCTGTCACGCTCCAACCGGGGTGTGTGACGGTGGCGTTGGGGGTGCGTGACAGCAAGTCCCGTCACGTTCGGTGAGCGTGACTGTCCCGTGACAGCGAACCCCAAGCGTGTGCCATCGAAGTTTGATCATCAGAACCCGCTGGTTGTGACTCGGAGTGATAGGCGGCGAGCGCCTCTGGCGTTTCGGCGCAGGTCGAGCCGTGAGTCCCGGCCGTCGTTCGGTTTCTAACTGATGGATCGCATCGTGGAATCGGGCGGTCACGAGAGCTGATCCACTGACAAGACGATCACCTGCGTGTCCTGGGAAGGCCCGTTGGCGTTAGTGCGGTGCGTCGCCCATATGGCGGCGCCACCTGCGCGGCAACCGGGTCCGCGCGAGACATGGGCTGGGGCTTCAGCCCGACGGCAATGACTTTGAAAGGGACGCGAGTGGAGCGTACGAAAGCGATGAGAGCCAGGCTGGCCGCGCAGATGGCGCTGCCGGTTCTGGGAGCGATGGGGGCGGTGGGCGTTGCCCAGTCCCCGCTGCAGTCGCAGCCCCCGCGGTGCACGGAGCGCCTCGCGCAGCGATCTGCCAGACGGTTGGCGCAGGCGGTCTGGTTACCGGTGTTACGCATGCTGCTGGGGGCTTGGTCCGGGGCATCCTCGGTGACTACCGAAGGCCAGCCGCCGCCAACACCCACGTGGTGGGAAAAGTCGGAACGAGCGTCTCGCGCCTTACCGACAACATCCTGGGCAGGTCTGAAACCGACTGTGCGCCGGTCGTGCCGCTCGGGCCTCCGCCTCCGCCTGCGCCGCCGTCGGAACAGGCACGCTGAGATGTCCATGCCGGGAGGGGTGCCACTGGTACGCCCGTTCATCGCACGGACGACCTGCGAGCCCTTCCCGGACATGGGAGAGGTGATCGCGCACGCCGGCCGTGTCGCCTACGGCGACGAAATGCCAGCCGACCGCGACGCCCAAGGTGTGCTGTGGGCACGTCAGGCCCACGCACCCGATGAAGGAATGCCGCTCTTCGGGAAGATCCACTCCGTACGCCAGCGTCACGCCATGTTGCATCTGCTGTGCCAGATCTGCGGCCAGGAACCCGACGAGAACACAGACGGTGTCCTGTGGCTCCTGCCCACCGTGCCAGGCCAGTTGCCCGAGGACGACGGCAGCGGAATCACCACCACCTACCCTCCTGTCTGCCGGTCCTGCGCCCGCCTGGCCATCCGCCAGTGCCCGCCCCTACGCCGCGCACACGCCATGCTCCGCGTCCGTGATGTCCAGGTACACGGCGTGTCCGGAGCCGTCTTCACCCTTACCGGATCGTCAGCCGCCTTCCACCAGGCCGTCGATTGCTCCTACGACAGCCCCGCCCTCGCCACCGTCGTCGCCGTTCAGCAGCTCCTACGCCTGACCGACTACAGCCATGCCCGCGGCGAAATCACCTGACGAGGCCACTGCCGAGAACCTGGCGGCCCCGCGACGGCGTACCCGGCCAGGATCGAGCCCACCCACGGCGGCGTGAAACGGCTGGCCGCAGCCAAAACGCCGCCGATCCCAACGGACGCCGACAGCGCCCCAGCCAACGCTGTGGCCTGCCACTTCATCCCCCGCTCAAACTTCGATGGCACATGGTCAAGATTCGATGGCACAGGACACTGACGGGGTGCCGGGCGCCGCGATGTCACAGTGTCCCGTCTCGGCGGATCTGGTCCGCGTCTCAGGGGATCTGGCCCGATTCGCTTGCGGTCTCAGGTGACCTCGTTCGCTTGGGGCGCCGCCAGTACGTACTGGCCCGCGCTGGGTACCCGGCGCTGTACACGGGACTCGGTCTCGCTCCCGCCCTGGGCCGCACACACCGCGGCCGTCAGCTCCGGCGAGCGAAAGGAGCTCCTGGTGGGTGGGTAGCGCCGGTCCGGGTTAGCCCTTCGTGTCGAGCGTGACGCTTTGAGTAGCCGTGGCGCACTCGGGTCATGACCGTCCGCTTGGGTGTGACGTTTTCGGCCGCCGTAGGGCAGTACCGAGTGAGCCGACTGGTCAACCGCCAAAGCCCGCACGACTCCAAGGAGACGGTATGGCAAGCGAGTTCTGGCGGACGATCCAGATGGCCATGGAGAAGGACAACTGGACTGCCCGCCTTGTCGTGGTTCTGTGCACGACCGGAGCCGCCGTGCTCGGCGTCTACACGATTGCCACTGCCAGGTAATCCGCAAGTCAGCTCGGGTGCGGTACGCGCTCGGACACATGGCCGAGGCCGGAGTCTCGGCTGCGCAGGAGATCGCGTTCACGCTGGCGGACAGTTTGAGACAGCGCAGACGGACCAGATCAGCTGAGACAGATCCGGCATTCAACCGCCCTGGACCACATCACTTGAGATTCCCGAGGGTCATGCCGCGGGCCCGCCGGCGGACCGAGCGGCGGCCGATCTTCGCCTGGTCGACCGGCTCGCGGGGCGCGGCGGCGCGGTGGGCGGGGACGCGCGGCCGCCGGTGGGATCGGGGTGCGGGGGTGCTCAGACGAACCTCCGGAAGAGGGAACAGAGAGATGGCCGCTGGGCGCCGGGCGCAGCGGATGACATGTGCCGAAGCACGATAGTTGTCACCATCGGCATCCGCTGGCCTGCGGCTTCAGGAGGGCAACGCATGGTGGTTGTCACCGATGCGGCATGCTATCTGTCACGAGCGGCAAGCGAAGCAGGGGCGCTGTCACCGCGTTCGGCTTCTGGTGGGTGCCGGGCGGCGGACCTTGGCGATCACGGGCCATATTTCGCGCGCCGTACGCGAACCCCGTCTCCTACGATCACCTGGTACGACTGCTGGAGGGGCGGGAATGCTTGAGGACATCGAGGAGGGGGCAGCGGCAGCGACGCGGCTCGCGGGTGGTGCGCCGCTTCACGGCACGCTGGATGTCGCCGACCCCGCTGACTGGCTCGCGCTGGACGCAGGAGTGCGTGAGGTGGCCTGGCACCGCACGCAGTTCCTGCCGGGGCGGGAGCACTCCGCTCCACTGCCCGCCGACCTGACTCAGCTCGGTGAGTCTCAGCTCGCACTCGCCCTGTGCCACCGCGACGGGCGGATCCGTCAGGAGGCGGTGCGTCAGTCGGTCCGCTACCCCGGTCTGCTGCCGTTGGTCGTGATCCGCTGCGCCGATTGGGCCGGCCCGGTGCGCGAGCACGCCCGGCAGTTGCTGCGCGAGGCCCTGAACGCGGACTCCGCCCTGGACCTCGCGCCGCTCATCCTCCGCGTCGGCCGCCGCGACAGAGGTGCCTTCGGCATCGATGTGCTCGGCCAGATCCTGCGCCAGGCATCCCACGGGCAGCTCGCTGTTCTCTTCGCTGACCCCGACCGCATCGTCCGGCGGTTCGCGTACCGGCTGGCCATCGAGGGCCGACTGCTCCGTCCCACCGAGCTGGCCCGCGCGGCCGCCGGGGACCAGGACAGCGTGGTCCAGGACCTGTGTGCCACAGCGGCGCTCACGGCTCTGGGAGAGGAGGAGGCCTACGAGGGTGTGCTGCCTCCACTGCTGTCCGCACGCAACCCGCGTGTCCGTTCGGCCGGCGTCACCGCGCTGAGACGGGCGGGGCGGTCAGGGCAGGCGGAGCCGTTCCTCAGCGACCGTTCCGCGCTCGTGCGTGCCTGTGCCCGGTATGTCGTACGACAGCAGGGTGATGACCCGGCGGCCTGGTACCGGGCGCGGTGCACGGCACCGGACGACCCCGAGTGGCCGCCCGGTGCGGTCATCGGGCTGGCCGAGTGCGGGAACCGCGCAGACACCGGGCTGCTGCGGCCGCTGCTCGCGCACCCGGCGGCCGGGGTGCGGGCGCGAGCGGTGGCAGGGTTGCGGGCGCTGGACTGCGTGGATGCGAAGCAGTTGCGGCCGCTCCTCGACGACCCTGCCGCCGGGGTCGTCCGCGAGACCGCCGCCGCCCTACCCTCGACCAAGGAACTGCCCGCCGACTGGCTATTGGAGCGCACCAGCTCCGAGCGGCCGCGGCACGTCCGCGTCGTGCGTTCCGGCTGCTCGACGCGCGCGGCGGCATCGTGGCGCTACAGGCGGCAGTCGGTCTGCTCGAGGACCCCGACGTGAAGCTGCGCACCTGGGCCGCGCAATCAGTGCAACGCTGGCATCCGTCGCCGGACGGACGGCGCGGCGACCCGGAGGTGGGTGAACTACTCGACCGGAGCCGACACCTCTTCAGCGACCACGTGCTGCGCCGGCGCAAGTGGGAAGCCGGGTTGGACAGCTGAGGTTGCACCGCGGTCCCGAACTCCGCTCGACACTCGCCGCCCGGCGGCCCTGGTGACAGCCCGCCCGCCTTGGCGACGACTATCGTGCTTTGGCTCATGACACAGGTTTATAGCAGTTCTGAATTCCGTGCTGCTAAAACGAGATGTTCAGCCATTCGACGTCGGTGAAATCCGCTCGCAGGCCCTTCCGGGTGGTGCCGCCCTCCTGGAAATAGGAGTACGTGATGGCCTCTGCAACCACCGGTTGGAGGTCCTCGTCCGTCGCTCCGGCCTCCTTCAGCTTGAGGATCTGGGCGGCGTGGGGTGGGTGAGACGGCTGTGATGATGTCCTTCACCCGGCCCTCGTCCGAGGTCCCGTTCGCGGTGAACCCGAAGTACGCCCGGCACGATATGACGAGCCCTCCGGAGGTGGCTGCATGCTGCCGTGCCTGTGCCCTGACCTGCGGTTGCCACTGTTCCTCAGTCGCTTCCGTCAGGGCTGCCTGGAGGCGCTTCTGGGGCTTCTTGGAGGCACCGGAGAGGTAGCGCTCGACTGTGCTGCGGGAGACTCCCAGACCGGCGGCCAGGGCCTTGGTGGAGCCCTTGGCGCGCGTGCGAAGGAATTTCATCTTGGCTTGCGCGGATTTCGGCGGCGGGCGGGTGAACACGGCGCGCTCCGCACGCTTCAGGGCATTGAGGATCCGGACCTTGGCCGACGAGCGGGCGGGCTGCTGGGTGTCGTCGCTGTCGATCATTAGTCCATAAGATGCCCGTTCCCCTGTGGACAGAGGACGCCCGGAGCCGGGAAGGATGGCCAGAACATCATCATGGGAGGGGCGGGCGTCGTGCGGCTGACGATCGACACCGAGACGGACACCTACGAGCAGGCACTCGCTGCCGTCCAGGCCGCCTACGGGCTACGGCCGGCCGTCCCCGTCGCCTGGCCAGACGCCCCGGCCGCGGACCCGCGCCCCGGCCCGCAGGACCTCGCCGACGACGACCTCGCCGAAGGCTGGACGGACCAGCTGCTGTTCCGCGTGGTCGCCTCGCTGGTGCCCGGGGCCCGGGCGGTCCTGCGCCGGATCACCGAGCTGGGCGGCGCCGCCTCCTACGAGGAGGTGCAGCACCACTTCGCCGGCCATCCGACGAACCCGATCCCGCCGTCGAAGATTGGCGGGACCCTGACCAGTGTCAAGGCGGTACAGCGCCGTACCGGCCCGGAGGATGCTGGCCCGCTCCTCCAGCGAGACGAACGAGCGCGGCACTACCGCATCGACGACGCCCTCGTGGCAGGCCTCGCGAGGGCCTTCGCTCTGGCCGACGCCCGCCCTGACCTGCTGCGCGGTGAACCAGCCGCACCGGTCACCTGACGCGGCCGCGCCATCGGTAGAAGAGCGTCTCGCCCGGCCCCGCACCGAGCTGGATCGGCACACCAGCCAGCAAGGTGCCGACGTCGATCGTCTGCCCGGGCTGCAGCACGGTGAAGCCCTGGCGTGTGTAGTGAGGCCCGAGCTCGCGCGGCGTCTCGAACCCGCCGAACAGCAGCATGTAGTCCAGCTGCCAGTACAGTTGCACGCACCGCTTCAGTAGTGCGGCACCGATCCCGCGGCCGCGGACGTCCTCGCTCACCGCGACCGCTTTGATCTTCGCGTACTTCAGCATCGAGGCAGGGCGTACTGATTGTGGCCCGGCAGCTGGGCGACCGTGGAGATGACCGTGCCGGACGGAACGCCCAGCAGCGCCCCGACGATGTGCCCGTCCGCGTCTTGGGCGACCAGCGGCAGCGACATCGCGGCCGCCGCCGACTGCACGTCTCCGGTCGCTGCTGCCCGGACAAGCGGTTCGGTCAGGCCCACGCCCGCGAGGGCATCCAACAGCCATGTCCCGCACCGTCCTTCGGCAAGCGCCAAAAGATGGCCGGTCTCCAGGTCGTCGGCCGCCGTCTTCAGCAGGGCGGCGACCGTATCGGCCTCCTCCGGTACTGCGTACCGGATGCGTACACCGCTCGGTCCGGGTAAGCCCTCCAGCAACTTCTGCTTCGTCACCCGTGCCAGTCCGGTGGACGAGCCCGGCCTCTTCTTGGTCTTCTTTCCCATCCCTGAGAGCTACCCGCCGCCACACCGTCCAGCACGCTCAGTCTAGGTGGAGCGGGCACGGCCAGCCGGGTGCCGACGTCGATCGTCTGCCTGACTGACCGCAGCACGGTGAAGCCTGAGTTCAGAGGGCCCACGACGGTCCAGGCCCATGACCGAGCGCGCGTCGCGAGCCGCTGCTGATCTGCACCAGCACTTCCAGTATCCGATTCTGCGCTTCCGCGCTCGTGGAGCGCTCTACGAGGCAGAGCACGTTCTTTCCGGCTGCCAACAGGTTTCGGTCAGCTTTTCCGGCCGGACGTCGTAGCTCCCTGAGCCAAAGGCGTGACAGCAGGCCTTGGTTGGCGTCGCCCCCACGGAGCGGATGAGAGCAGGTGACCGGCGGCGCTGCCCAGCGTGGACGGCCACTGTGAACACCCACAGCCCTGGACGATCCGGGGCCGCGCGACGGCCTGGCGATGAACGGCGAGCAGGTCCACACGTCCGGCCCGGCGAGGTCTGGGCTTCACCGGCTCCCGGCCGCCGGGTTCGCCCCGATTTCTGTCCTCTCGCTAAGTCGAGCTGGTGGGCGCAGTCAGAGCCTGGGTGATGGGTCAAGGGTGCAGTGTCGTTTCTGCGAGGGCGTGTTGGGTCGATGGAAGGCGCGGGTGCATGGCTGTGTCCGTGGGGTCCTGGTGTGCTTCGGTGATCGCCCAGGCGTGCTTCGTAGGTCATGTCCCGATCAATGCGCGGGTGGCTGCGCCTTGTGTGAGCTGGGCGTTCCACGTCCATGCTGGGACCTGTAGTCGCTAAGAGAGCGTGCGGGACCCGAGTTGAGGCTGCGACTCGATGTGCGACATCGGAGGGTCGAACTGATGACTTCCACTTTTACGGCACGGTCGAACCCGCGCTTGCTCTCGTGCCTCATGTCTCCTGAGGATCTGCGCTCTCTTGGTCCGGAGCAGTTGCCACAGCTAGCTGGTGAGATCCGCACCTTCCTCGTCGAGACGGTGTGCGCGGCCGGTGGGCACCTGGGCCCCAACCTGGGTGTCGTCGAACTGACGCTGGCCCTGCACCGGGTCTTTGACTCGCCGCGCGATACGTTGATCTTCGACATGGGTCATCAGGCGTATGTCCACAAGCTTCTGACGGGCCGACGCGAGACTTTGCCCGGTTGCGGCAGCCGGGCGGGCTGTCGGGCTACCCCTCGCGCAGTGAGTCGGGGCATGACGTGGTGGAGAACTCCCACGCGTCGACTGCTCTCGCGTATGCCGACGGTGTGGCGAAGGCCCGGCAACTGGCCGGTGACAGCGACCGTGCGGTGGTGGCTGTGATCGGCGACGGTGCCCTGACGGGAGGTCTGGCCTGGGAGGCGCTGAACAACCTCGGTGCGGCCAAGGACCGTGCGGTCATCGTCGTGGTCAACGACAACGGCCGCTCCTATGCCCCGACCACGGGCGCGCTCGCCACCCACCTGAACGATCTGAAGGCCGGCGGGGGGCTGGAGTCCTGCCGCAACTTCTTCACCGATCTCGGCTTCTGCTATTTCGGGCCGGTCGACGGCCACAACACAGGGGAGTTGGAGAGCGTCCTCACTCGGGCCCGGGCTATGAACCGGCCCGTGGTGGTGCATGCCGTCACGGGCAAGGGCAAGGGTTATCCTCCGGCCGAACAGGACGCGGCGGACTGCCTGCACGCCGTCGGCGTCGTAGATCCGGCGACCGGCCATCCCTCGCCCGCCGAGCCTGTGCCTTCCCCGACGTCCCAGACTGCCACGGCCGTGTCATGGACCCACGTCTTCTCGGAGAGTCTGCTGCGTCTGGCAGAGCAGCGCAGCGACATCGTGGCTGTGACGGCCTCGATGCTGCGCCCCACCGGTCTGCAGGAGATGCAACAGCGCTATCCGGAGCGGGTGTTCGACGTCGGCATCGCCGAGCAGCACGCGGTGACGAGCGCCGCCGGACTGGCGATGGGCGGTCTGCGCCCGATCGTGGCGGTGTATGCCACGTTCATGAACCGGGCCTTCGACCAGGTGCTGATGGATGTGGCACTGCACCGGCTGCCGGTCACCTTCGTCCTGGACCGTGCAGGCATCACCGGGCCGGACGGCCCGTCGCACCACGGCATGTGGGACGTCAGCGTCTTCTCGACGGTGCCCGGTCTGCGGATCGCCGCCCCCAGGGACGCCGCTCGCCTGGAGGAATGCCTCGCCGAGGCGGCGTCCTTCGCGCAGGGGCCGAGCCTGGTGCGCTTCCCCAAAGGCAGCGTGCCCGCCGATCTGCCCGCGCTCGAGCGGCTGGAGGCGGGCGACGTCCTGCACTGCAGTGCGGCCGGCAGCCGCGATGTACTCCTGGTGGCGGTCGGCCCCATGGCAGACCGGGCCGTGCAGGCGGCCCGCGAGCTGGAGGAACTCGGCATGGGAGCCACCGTGGTCGACCCGCGCTGGCTGCTGCCCGTCCGTCCCGCTCTCGTCGACCTGGCCTGCCGCCATCGCCTGGTCGTCACGGTGGAGGACGGACTCAGGCACGGCGGCATGGGCACGGCCCTGCTGCAGGCCCTGAACGATCGCGCGGCCCCCGTCCCACTGGTACGCCTGGGCCTGCCACGGGCCTTCATCGAGCACGGCGAGCGCGATCGTCTCCTGGAACGGGCCGGGTTGAGCGCGGAAGGCATCGCCAACGCGGTGCTGGTGGCCCGCACCACCCACGCCCCGCACGCTGCCGCCACCCGAGGTGTTCCCCCTCAACGCCCCACGCCCGGCCCCGCACCTGCTGTTCCGTCCATGCCGGCGTACCTGCCCACCGGAGGGCACGATGACCACGACCCCTGTTGATCTCGGACTGCCGATCCTGCCCTCCCACCAGATCCCGGTGCGCCGCCGCCCGACCCGTCAACTCCGCGTGGGCCAGGTGCCCGTGGGCGGCGGCGCCCCGGTCAGCGTGCAGACGATGACGACCACCAACACCGCCGACACCGACGCTACCCTGCAGCAGATCGCCCAGGTCACCGCAGCCGGCTGCGACATCGTCCGCGTCGCCGTGCCCTCGGCCGACGACGCCGACGCCCTCCCTCGCATCGTGGCAAGGTCCCCGATCCCAGTGATCGCCGACATCCACTTCCAGCCCCGCTACGTCTTCGCCGCCATCGACGCCGGCTGCGCGGCGGTACGGGTGAACCTGGGCAACATCAAGAAATTCGACGACCGCGTCGCCGAGATCGCCACGGCCGCCTCCCAGGCAGGCGTACCGATCCGTATCGGCGTGAACGCAGGCTCCCTCGACCCACGCCTGCTCGCCAAGCACGGCCGGGCCACCCCCGAGGCACTGGTGGAATCCGCCCTGTGGGAATGCTCGCTGTTCGAGGAACACGGCTTCCGCGACCTGAAGATCGCAGTCAAGCATCACGACCCGCTCACGATGATCGCCGCGAACCGGCTGCTGGCCCAGCGCTGCGACTATCCGCTCCACCTCGGCGTGACCGAAGCCGGACCGGCATTCCAAGGCTCCATCAAATCGGCGGTCGCCTTCGGGATCCTGCTCGCCGAGGGGATCGGCGACACGATCCGCGTCTCCCTGTCCGCCGATCCGGTCGAGCAGGTCAAGGCGGGCTGCCACATCCTGTCCTGTCTGGGGCTGCGCCCCCGCACGCTGGAGATCGTCTCCTGCCCGGGCTGCGGACGCCTCCAGGTCGACATCCACAACCTCGCCGCCCGGGTGGAGGCCGCCTTCGACGGATTTCCGCATCCCCTGCGGATCGCGGTCATGGGCTGCGTGGTCAACGGGCCCGGCGAATCCCGCGAAGCCGACCTCGGTGTCTCCTGCGGCAACGGAAAGGGCCAGATCTACCGGCACGGGAAAGTCGTCCGGTCGGTACCGGAACACCGCATCGTCGACGCGCTCGTGGAAGAGGCCCTGCGGATCACCGAAGCCGACGCGCTGACGGAGGAGGAGTGATGGGCAAGGTACTGCTCGCCGTCCCGCGAGGCTTCTGCGCCGGCGTCGAACGGGCCGTGGACACCGTCGCCCAGGCCCTCGAGCGCCACGGGCCGCCCGTCTACGTCCGCCCGACAGATCGTGCAAAACGTTCACGTCGTGCGGTGGTCGTCCTGTCCGCACACGGTGTGTCCCCGGCCGTTCATCGCCAGGCCGCCGACCGCGGCCTGCAGGTCATCGACGCGACCTGCCCGCTGGTGACCAAGGTCCACAAGGAAGCCGTGCGCTTCGCCCGCGACGGCTACACGATCGCGCTGATCGGCCACGACGACCACGAGGAAGTCGAAGGCACCCGGGCAGAGGCCCCGGACGCCATCCACACGATCGCCACCGTCGAGGAAGCCGAGAACCTTCAAGTCCCCGACGGCGAGCTGCTGGTGTGGCTATCACAGACGACCCTCGCCGTCGACGAGGTGACCGCGGTGGCCGCAACGCTACGCCGCCGCTTCCCCGAGTTGGCCGATCCACCGGGCGACGACATCTGCTACGCCACGCAGAACCGACAGGACGCCGTGCGTGCCATGGCCCCGCGCTGTGACCTGCTGCTGGTGGTGGGCTCGGCGAACTCCTCCAACTCCGTACGCCTGGTCGAGGTCGCCCTGCGCGTCGGCGCCAAGGCTGCCCACCTCCTCGACGACGCCGACCAGCTTGATCACGCGTGGCTGGCCGGAGCACGCTGCATCGGGGTCACTGCAGGCGCCTCAGCCCCCGAATCCGCCGTGTCCGGGCTGCTGCACGCGCTGGCCGGTCACGGCTACACGGACGTGGAGGAGGTTGCGGTGACCCAGGAGACGCTGCACTTCGCCCTGCGATCCCAGCTCCGCAAAGACACCGACACCAGCTGACCAGTTCCGCCGCAATCACCGCATCAGCCAGCAGCCGGAACGTGAGGGAGATCCGCATGGGCGCCGACATCGACACAGCGACAGCACCGACCGGCAGCAGTCCCGGCGGCACTGCCGAGGCCTACCGAGACGGCGTGATCGGCCATCGAGTCCCGGGGGAGCAGCGGCGACTGCAGCTGCTGGAGCAGATGCTCGATCCCCACACCCAGTCCCTCCTGGCCGGGCTCGGCATCGCACCCAACTGGCGCTGCGCAGAAGTGGGTGCGGGAGCCGGATCCGTGGCGCGGTGGCTGGCCTCGCAGTGTCCGCAGGGCCGGCTGACGGCCACCGACATCGACACCGACTTCCTCGACCGGGCCACGCTCCCGGACAACATGGAGGTGGTGCGGCACGACGTGGCCGTCGACGACTTCGAGCCGGGCACGTTCGACCTCGTGCACACCCGGGCCGTCCTGGCCCACGTCCCGCAGCGGGATGCCGTGCTGGCCAAGATGTGCACCTGGCTTGCCCCCGGCGGGCTGCTGGTGGTCGAGGACCCCACGTTCTTCACCGTGGACACCTCACCGCACCCCGAGTTCGCACGGATGATCCGGGCCGTCGACGCCCTCCTCGCCACGTCGCAGGGCAGCGACAGCGGCTGGGCGCGGCGGATCCCGGCCGCCATGGAGCAGTGCGGGCTGACTGACGTACGGATGTCCATGACCGCCTCGGTCTGCGGGCTCGGCGGTGTGGACGACGCCTTTTGGAAGCTGTCCTTCGCGCAGGCCGCACCGGCCCTGGTCCAGCACGAACTGCTCAGCCAGGCGCAGGTCGACGAGGCTATCGCGCGCCTGGACGAGCCCGGATTCACCGACGTCGCCTGGTGCTTCGTCTCCTGCTGGGCCCGCCGCCCCGACCCCCTCACCGCCCTGACCGCGTGACCTGAGGAAGAGAGCTGCCGTGACCACACTGAGCACCACCGACCTGGAATTCGACGTCCACTCCACCCGCCGAGCCGTCGAGCAGACCCTCGAGGCCTTCCTCGCGGACAAGGAGCGAGGCCCGAACGGGGCCATGCTCGCCACACCGCTCAAGGTGCTGCGGCACTTCCTGAACGGCGGCGGGAAACGCGTCCGGCCTCTGTACTGCTGCCTGGGCTGGCGCCTGGTGGACAACGCACCCTTCACCCCCGAGGTGCTGCGCGCGGCCGCGGGCCTGGAGCTGTTTCACACCTTCGCCCTCCTGCACGACGACCTGATCGACGGTTCCGACAGCCGCCACGATCGGCCCACCGCTCACCACGTCTTCCGCGAGCACGGCCCGCACGGCCGCCACCAGTGGTTCGGCGAGAGCGCCGCCATCCTCCTCGGAGACCTGTGCGAAGTCTGGTCGGCCGAACTCCTGGGCGCACTGGACACCAGCGCGGGCCCCCGCGTGGCCCGCACCACGCTGGACCAGATGCGCGGCGAACTCGTCATCGGCCAGTACCTCGACCTGTGCGCCTCCGGCGGCGAACTCGGCGGCGTCGGGGACGCCTTCCAGGTCATCCACTACAAGACCACCAAGTACACCGTCGAGCGGCCCCTGCAGATCGGAGCGGCCCTCGCCGGAGCGGACCAGGCCGTCCTGGACGCCTGCGCCGCCTACGCCCGCCCGCTGGGCGAAGCGTTCCAGATGTACGACGACCTCGAAGACGTGGTCGTCGACTCCGCCAAGCCCGGCGTGACCGGCAACGACCTGCGCGAAGGAAAGCACACCGTCGTTCTCGCCCTGGCCCTGCAGAAGGCCACCGCCGCCCAGGCCGGCAGACTGCGCGAACTCATCGGAAACCCGAGCCTGGACGAGGACCAACTGGCCGAAGCCCGCGCACTGATCGCCTCGACGGGAGCCCCGGACGAGGTGCGACGGCTGGTAGTCGAGCGGCGGCACCAGGCCCTCGACATCCTGGCCACGGCACCCTTCCACCCGGCCGCGAAACGCGCACTCGCCCGCCTCACCGACGTCGCAGTCCCCGGAGTCGCCACCTGGCAGCTGCCAGAGCAAAGGCCGTGACCGGCCATGGGCGAACTCGTGGAACGCGTCGACGAGAACGACCACCCCCTGCACGTGACCGACCGCAGTCAAGCCGTACAGAACGGCTGGCTGCACCGGGTCGCCGGCGTGGTGTGCCGCGACGCTCAGGGCCGCATCCTGATCCATCGACGTTCCACGCAGATGCCCTGGTTCGGCGGCCAGTACGCGGCGCTCATCGGCGGCGCCGTCAGAGCCGGGGAGAGCTACGTCCAGGCCGCCGAGCGCGAAGCGCTGGAGGAACTGGGCATCCACACGACTGCCCGCTATCTGTTCAAGTTCATCTGCCACGGAGCCGTCGGAACCTACTGGTTCGGCATCCACGAGGCCGTCATCGACCAACCAGTCACCCCCGACCCCTGCGAGATCGACTGGCACACCTGGCTGACCCCTGCTGACTACCGCACCGCCGCCGCCAGTTGGCCGCTGATCCCGGACACCGAAGAGGCGTACGGCCGCTACCTGAGGAGCCGCAGACCATGACGTACTTCACCGACGCCGACGAGGTGTACGCCTACCTGGGAGGAGTGTTCCGGGTCGCCGACGAACACCCCGAGGTCGGACCGCGCCTGCGGGCCACAGACCTCACCTTCCGGATCGACTACACCGGCCCCGACGCCACCCTCACCGTAAGGATGCAGGCACCGCATATCGAGATCTTCGAGGGCGCCACCGACGTGCAGCCGGATGTGCGCCTGGCGATGACCGCGGACCGGGGGGATGCGTTCTGGCGCGGGCAGTACAACGCCGCCGTCGGCCTGGCGCGCGGCGAGGTACGCGCCCGCGGCCCGGTCAGCAAACTCCTCAAACTGCTCCCCGTCGCCAAGCCGATCTTCCCGCTCTACCGGGACCTGGTCGCTGCCAAGGACCGGGAGCCCCGGTGAGGACCACTGATGCCGCCGTCCTGCGCGAGCCGGGGCAGCCTTGCGCGTGGGAGCAGGCTGAGCTCGACGATCTGGCCGTCGGCGAGATCCTGGTGCGGATGGCGGGAGTCGGGGTGTGCCACACCGATCTCCTCGCGGCGGCCGGTACCGTGCCCCTGCCGCTGCCCGTGGTCCTGGGCCATGAAGGAGCAGGCACCGTCGAGGCCGTCGGACGCGGCGTGGACACCCTGCGCGCCGGAGACGAAGTGATCCTCACCTTCGACTCCTGCGGACAGTGCGCCCAGTGCACATCCGGGCACCCCGCGTACTGCGAACTCTCCTCGGCCCTCAACTACACGGGCACCCGCCTGGACGGCTCCACCACCATGCGACAGGGACAACTCCCCCTGCACGGCTCCTGGTTCGGGCAGTCCTCCTTCTCCGCCCACACGGTCGCCCGCGTCCGCAACGCGGTGAAAGTGCCGACCCCACCGGGAGAACTGCCCCTGGAACTGCTGGGCCCTTTGGGTTGCGGCCTGCAGACCGGGGCCGGAACGGTCTTCAACGTGCTTCGCCCCCAACTGGGTCAGAGCATCGCGGTGTTCGGCCTCGGCGCCGTGGGCCTGAGCGCCGTACTCGCGGCCGTGGCAGCCGGCTGCGGCCTCATCATCGGCGTCGAACCCAACCCTGTCCGCGCTGCCCTGGCCCGAGAACTGGGCGCACATCACACGATCGATCCTGCTGCCACCGATGACATCGACTGGGCCATCGCCGACCTCGCGGGCCTGGGCGTGGACTTCGCCGTCGACACCGTGGGCTCGCCCCCGGTCGTGCGCCAGGCCCTGACGGCCCTGCGCACGCCCGGCGTCTGCGCGACGGTCGGCCTGCAGACAATGGAGAACGACGTCACCATCGATCAGGGACATCTCCTCATGGGCAGGACCTTGACCGGCGTGATCGAAGGAGACGCCGACCCGCACACCTTCATCCCACGCCTCATCGAGCTATGGCAACAAGGGCGATTCCCCTTCGAACGCCTCATCAGCCGATTCCCGCACCACCGCATCAACGACGCCTTCGAAGCCGCCCGCTGCGGCAAGGCCATCAAACCGCTCCTGGTCTTCGACTGACCACGGCCGAACGAGGAGGCACGCTCATGCCCACCGTCCCGCATGCCCGGCTCTACATCGACGGGCAGTGGATCGACACCAGCGAACACTACGAGGTACGCAATCCCGCCACGCAAGACCTTGTGGCCACCATCGCCAAGGGCAGCCGTGACCACGCCGAGCAGGCGGTCGCCGCCGCCAAGTCCGCCTTCGAAAAAGGAAGCTGGCGGCGCACCCCGCCCCGGGAGCGAGCCGAGATTCTGCGCCGGGTCGCCGACCGCCTCACCGAGCGTTCCGAAGAACTGGTGCACCTGCAGGCCCGGGAGAACGGCGCCCCCGTCCGGCTGGCCGAAGCCTTCCACATCGGTGCCTCCCTGGCCCACTTCCACTACCTCGCCGACCTCGCTGCCCGCTACGAACCCCAGCGTCCGAGCCCGCTCGTCACCCCCGTGCTAGCAGCCGGGGTCGTGCGGCGCGAACCGATGGGTGTCTGCGTGGCCATCGTCCCCTGGAACATCCCCCTGGTCCTGGCCGTGTGGAAGATCGCCCCTGCCTTCGCCGCCGGCAACACCGTCGTCCTCAAACCCGACGAACGCGCCCCGCTCGTCCTGCACGAACTCGTCCGCGAGTTCGATGCCGCAGGCCTGCCTCCCGGCGTCCTCAACTTCGTCACCGGAGACGGCCCTGACGTCGGAGCGTGCCTCGCACAGCACCCAGACGTACGCAAAGTCGCCTTCACCGGATCCACTCCGATCGGGCGCGAGGTGATGCGTCAACCGGCCGGGAACATCAAGCACCTTGACCTGGAACTCGGCGGCAAGAGCGCCAATATCATCCTGGAGGACGCCGACCTCGCCACCGCCGTGGACGGCTCGGTCTTCGCGTGCTTCGCCTACTCGGGGCAAGCCTGTGAGGCCGGAACCAGGCTCCTGCTCCCTGACGTGCTGCACGACGAGTTCGTGGACCGCATGATCAAACGGGTCAAGACGCTCCGCATGGGCGACCCCCTCGATCCCGAAACCGACGTGGGCCCCGTCATCTCCGCACAGCACCGGGACCACATCCTCGAACACCTCACCCAGGCACGGCGCGAGGGGGCACACGTCGCCTATGGCGGAGGGGTCCCGACCGCGGCCCGCTTCAAGCCCGGCCACTGGATCGAACCCACCATCCTCACCGACGTCACACCCACCATGCGTATCGCACGGGAGGAAGTCTTCGGCCCGGTCCTGGCCGTCATGCGCTACCGCACCGTCGATGAAGCCATCGCCATCGCCAACTCCACCCCCTACGCACTGTCCGCGGGAATCTGGAGCCGCGACATTCAAGCGGCGCTCGACATCGCCGAGGAACTCGCCGCCGGCAGTGTATGGATCAACGACTGGTTCGTGATCCCACCCGAATCACCGTTCGGCGGGTGCAGGCAGAGCGGCATCGGCCGCGAAGGCGGGCCACAGGCGATCGATGCCTACACCGAGGAGAAGTTCATCTCCATCGACCTGTCCGGCGGTACCGAAGGCAAGTTGTACTCCCTGCTGTTGGGCGCCGACTGAAGAAGACCCGCCAACCGTCACTTCCACTCCTCGCAACAGCGCCTTCGGCCGCTGACCTGGGCCAGGGCCCCAGCGTCCGGCAGGTGGGCGCTTCGTCACGAGCCCAGCACCGGTCCAGCCCCGCTGAACGAGCTGGCCGGCGCCACGGTACCTGCACCAAATCGGGCGTTGAGCTGGTCAACCACCGGCTCAACCCGCAGCCATGATGCCCGGGTCGGATCGAATGCCAGCTGCGTGTACGACTGCTCGGCGTCCACGATCCGCTCTGCCGTGAGCGAGAGCCGGCGGATCCGGGCGCGCTGCAATGCGAAGCCATCCAGCACCGCATACACGACCTGGCGTAGATCATCGGTGTGCCCAGAGGGCTCAGCCAGAGTCCGTGTTCGGAACGCAGTCTGGCCATCGGCGAGCCGCACGATCACCGTGACCGCGCCGGCAGCTTGCTGCTCACCAGGCAGGCGGCCGCCCAAGTCGGCTGCCAGGCGCGCCGCCGTGGCCCGTACCTGATCGCCGTCGAGCACATCCTGCGCGAAGTCGGCCCGAACACTGCAAGACCGCGGGCTGCCGCCCGGGGCGATCGCACGGTGATCAATCACGGCAGCTGTAGTTCTAGCGTCTGCGCTGGTCAGCGTGTTGCCGGGGCGGGTGCGGGCATGAGTACGGCCACCGTGATCATGAACGTTTGTGACGACGTATCAAGACGCGGTGGCCGTGGAAGCAACGATAGCCGAGCGGGCGTGGGGCGAGGCGTTCGGGAGGGCGATGCGGGCGGTCGCGGGCTGCTTCGCGCGACGTGAAGCCCGGGCGACGGCGGCGGAGTTGGTCGCGGGGCTGTTGCTGGAGGTGGACACGCGGAACTGCTGGACGCTCGCGCAGGTTCTGGGACATCCGGGCCCGCACCGGCTGCAGCACCTGCTCTCGCGCGCCCGGTTCGACCATGAGAGGGCCCGGCAGGAGATCGCCTGCTTCGTGATCGATGAACTCGCCGGTCAGAGCGTGGTGTTGGTGGCGGACGAGACGGGGGATGCGAAGTCGTCCACGGACTGCGTGGGCGCCGGCCGGCAATACTCCGGTGCAATCGGCGGTGTCGGACTGTGCCAGGTGGCGGTGTACCTGGCGGCGGTCACCGCGACGACGAAGGTGATCATCGATCGGGCCCTGTATCTCCCGGCGGACTGGGCTGCGGACGAGGAACGCCGCGAGGCCGCCGGAGTGCCGGTGGAGATCGCCTTCGCGACAAAGCCGCAGCAGGCGCTGGCCATGGTCACCGACGCTTTCGCCGCCGGGCTGAAGGCCCGCTGGTTCGCGGGCGACGAGTTGTACTGCGGGCGCGAACTACGCCGGGGCATACGGGCGCTGGGGCTCGGCTACACCGTTGGCATCGCCGCCACCTACCAGGTCATCGACGGGACCGGACGCCGGTCGGAGGCCCGCAAAATGATCAACAAGGTGCGGCCCGGGCAGTGGATGCGCCGGCAGACCGGACACGGCACCAAGGGCGCCCGCGAGTACGACTGGGCCTGGCTCGATGTCCGCCCCGACGACGCTCCCTAGGAGAACCGGAACGAGTAGGAGGCCGGGACGAGTGTGCTGGTCGCGCGACGGCACCGCTACACCGGCGAGGTGTCCTACTTCCGCTGCTGGGCACCCGGCGACGTCTCGCTCGGCACGCTGGTGGAAGTGATCTGTCGCAGATGGCGGATCGAGGAAACCTTCCAACTCGTCAAGGGCTTCACCGGACTCGACCAGGGCCAGGTGACCTGCTGGAACTCCTGGATGCGCTGGTCACTGTTCTCCCTGATCGCCGCCGCCGTCCTTGCCCTCACGGCCACCGCCGTCCACGACGCTGCCGAGGACCAGCCCGCGCTCGTCCCGCTGAGCTGCCCCGAGCTCATCCGGCTCCTGCGAGCCCTCGTGCTGCCGCCACCCGTCCGCGACCGCGAGCACGTCCTGCACTGGACGGCCTGGCGACGCCATCACCAAGCCGTCGCGACCGCCTGCCACCAGCAACGACACCACCGTCACGACCAACCGTGATCAAGAACTACAGCTGCCGTGGCTGACCTGCTTCCCCCGCGACGTCGGCCCCCGAGAACCAGACTCGAGGGCCGACGAGGTCACGCGCAGGAGACTTCGCCGACAGGGGCACAAGCCGGCGAACTCTCATGCAGGATCGAGGCTGGAATTGAGTAAGATTTCGCTAAACTCTTTGATAGTGAAAGCATGAAGAGCTGCGTGCAGGGCCGCCCGCGGGGAGAGCGGGCAGCGTTTTATGCACCCCTGTCATATTTAGGTCACTACGTCCCCGCCCTACTGTGAACCAGATGCGCAGGTTCCACGACCTTCCCGTGGTGATCACCACATTGTTTCCAGGCTTATGCCGTTTTAGGGTCGCGCTCGACCACTTATTTTCGCTTTACATCTTTATGCACGGGGGACATAGATGCTATTTCGTCATGCCGTCACCCATGCCTGGAAAGGAATTTGGGTGACTCCTCGTATACGCAGGATGCTCCCCGTTGCTTGGGTTGCTGCCGTTCTGGCGCTCGCGGGCACGCCGATGCTCGCTTCCGCCGATCCGCAGCCGACAGGGGGAGGCGCCGGGGACACGCCGCCGTCCGCGGTGGAGGACTACGCGTATCCGAACGCGGATCGGATCCAGCGGGACCAGGGCATCAAGCTGATCAAGGGCGACGGGCACATCACCCTCGCCAAGTGCGACGCCTCCGCCCAGCAGATCAAAGTCCTCACCGTGCAGGGGCCGAGCGGCGATCCGCAGGGCGCGTACTGCTTCAAGGCGAGCGCCACCAGCGGTTACCTCTCCCTCGAACTGCCGCGGGTGTTCGAGCTGGAGACCGCCGACCACCCCATCAGCGCCGACCTGAGGCCGCAGGACGACCCCACCGCGCCGGCGAAGACCGTGAACGTGGACAAGAAGAGCATCAAGAGCGTGGGCGAAGGCACGGCCGGTGGTGCACCGACCGAGCTGCTGGAACTGCGGGTCACCGGCTGACCGGTCCACCCGCCTTCCCTCTCCCCGTTCTCGCACAACACAAAGGAATATCTTCATGTCCGGCTTTCGCCCGCGCCCCGCGTGGACCGGCGGCCTGATCGCCGCCACTTCACTGACCGCCGTCGCTGCACTCACCGCTGCACCAGCCACCGCCGTGTCCGGGCCGACCGCTTCTGCCGCGGTCTCGGCCGCAACCGCCCGGCTCGATGTCGGCGGCCAGCGCGGCTGTTCGGCCACCCTGGTGGCTGCGCAGTGGCTGCTGACAGCCTCAAGCTGCTTCACCGACACCCCCGGCGGCACGCTCGCCTCCGGGACGCCGAAGCTGAAGACGACCGCCACTATCGGTGGCAGCGCCCAGCAGGTGGTGAACCTGGTGCCCCGGACGGACCGTGACGTGGTGATGGCCCAACTGGCCAAGCCCGTCAGCGGCATCACCCCCATACCGGTGGCCGGCACCGCGCCTGCCGCCGGGGACGAGGTCCAGGCCGCCGGGTTCGGGCGTACCCACGAAGAGTGGGTACCCGACCAGGTCCACACGGCCGCTTTCACCGTGCAGAACACCGGCGCCACCACCCTCGACCTGGCGGGCAAGTCGGACGGCGCAGCGATCTGCAAGGGCGACACCGGCAGCCCGGTACTGGGCACCACTGGAGCGGTCGTGGGCGTCAGCAGCCTGTCCTGGCAAGGCGGTTGCCTGGGCACCGACCCGGCCGAGACCCGCACCGGCGCGGTAGCCGCCCGGGTCGACGACCTGTCCTCCTGGGTCCAGCAGGTCGCCTACGCCCCCGTCTTCGCGGCCGCCCCGTGGAAGCACGCCGTGCAGATCACGGCCGGCTACTACGCGGGCGACTCCGCCGGCGGTACGCGTCACATGGACCTGATCGTCGTCTGGGGCGACGGCGAGGTCACCCTCTACCAGGGCGGCTACGGGAACGACCCCGCCCGCCCCTTCGCCGCGGAACACCAGTTGAAGCCCGAGAAGAGCATCTTCACCCAGGCCGTCAACGTGACCGGCGTCAACACCGGCGGCGGCACCGACGGAGTCGTGGTGCGGTGGTCCGACGGCGAGATGACCCTCTACACATCCGTCGACGCCAAGGGCTTCCACGGCGAGAAGCAGCTTGCCCCGCCGAACTCCGCCGAGTGGAAGGACGACGCCCGGCAGCTGACCGGCGGCCGCTTCACCGCGAACGGCCTGCGCGACGACCTGCTGGTGAGCTACAAGGACGGCCACGTCTCCGTCTTCAGCGACCTGGCGGTCAACGGGCTGACGAAGCACACCCAGCCCGTCGCCAAGAACAACACCTGGCCCGTCGCCGAGGTACTCGCCAGCGGATCCTTCACCGGGAAGGCCACCGACGACCTTCTGGTGCGCTGGATCGACGGCGAGACCACCATCTACCCCGGCATGACCGGCACAGCCCTGCCCGCAGAGGACAAGATCCGCTCCCGCAATTCGGAGTGGAAGGACGCCGCCGTCATCGCCGTGGGCGCCTTCGCCACCAACACCGCCGCTAACGACATCCTCGTCCGCTGGAACGACGGCCACGTCAGCTACTTCAGCGGCGTCGACGCCAAGGGCCTCCACGACGAAATCCAGCTCGCACCCGCCAGCTGACACACCCGGAAAGGGCCTTGAGGGGGCGGCACCCGGGCAACCGGTGAGCCGCCCCCTGGTCCTCGCCTGCCCAGACGGCTCCGGCGTGACCCCCAGCTGACCACGAACGATTTGAGAGAGCGTTGATGAGAAGGAATCCCGCGAGCATCGCGGTGAGATGGGTTGCGCAGGTGACACGGATGCTCTGTCTGTTTCTGCTGCCGCTGGCCCTCATGGTCGGTCTGCTGAGCGCGGGCTCCCGTGCGATGGCCGACAGCGCTCCGAGCGGCGGCGGCAGTGCTGCCACCGATGAGGTGACTAACCGTGCTCGGGTGCTTGACCTGTGGTCGAAGGGCGGTCCCGAGGTGCGGGCGGCTGCGGAGGCCGCGTTGACAGGTAGTGATGACGACGCCACCAATTTTCTGAAGACGTCGGCTTGGAGCGCCGAATTCCAGGACGAACGCGTCAGCGCAGCGCAGCTCGCGAGTGTGGGCGGGCGGAATCTGCAGGACGCCGCCCGAAAAGCCCTGGACGGGACCCAGGACGACCTGGAGGACTTCCTGGACGAGGGCTGGCAGGATCCGTACTTCCAGGACCAGAGGGTTCAGGTCGCGCAGATCATTGATACGGGCGGCCCGGAGGTGAAGAAGGCCGGGCAGGTCGCGCTGAACGGGACACCGGATGACATCAAGGCGTTCTTGTCCACTGGTCAATACGACCGGCAGGCGCAGGACGAACGGGTCGAGGTCGCGCAGATCATCGACGCGGGCGGCCCCAACATAGCCGCGGCGGGCCGGATCGCGCTGGACGGTTCGGCGGACGACATCCACGAGTTCCTTGAGGTCGGCCAGTACGTGGCGCGCGCCCGTGACCAGGAACACGCCAGCGTTGCGCAGTTGGCGGCGCAGGCCAAGGCGGCCGGCAGTAAGGCGGCGGCACAGACCAAGGCGGCCAAGGACGCCTCCGCGCGTGCCGTGACCGCGGCGAAGCTGGCCAAGGAGGCCGCGCAGAAGGCAGCGGCCGAGACCCAGGCCGCCAAGAACGACTCCCTGCACGCTGCTTCAGCGGCCAGCCGGGCCGCGTCGGCAGCCAAGCAGGCCGCGGAGGCCGCGCAGGAGGCGATCGACGCCGCCTCCGCGGCCAACAACTCCGCCCGGCTGGCGGCCAGTGCCGCCGAGCAGGCCGCTTCGGCCGCGGTGGGTGCCGCGCAGGCAGCATCCCGTGCCCAGAGCGCCGCCGCCGACGCGGCCACGGACGCCGGCAAGGCGTCCGCGGCACGCAAGGCGGCCGACGACGCCCGCACCGCGGCCAAGGGAGCACGCCTGGCGGCGGACGCGGCCACGCAGGCCGGCAACGCCGCGGCCGACGCGGGCAACGCGGCCAAGGCCGCCGCCGACGCCGGCAGCAACGCCGACGCCGCCGCCGACGCGGCAGACCAGTCCAACGACTACGCCACCCAGGCCGGCGTCCACTCCAGCGAGGCCGGCATCGAGGCGGCGGCCGCCCACCGCCACGCGCAGGAGGCCAACCGCGCCGCCAACGCGGCCGCATCACTGGCCGCAGAATCGGCCGGTGCGGCCAGCGACGCCCGGGACGCGGCCAACGCGGCGGCCACGCATGCGGAGAACGCCGCCAAGGACGCCGACGAGGCGGCAGCCCACGCCGGGCAGGCGGCCACCGCCGCAGCCCAGTCCGCAGCCCACGCCAAGGCCGCCCAGGCAGCGGCCGACGCGGCCACCGAAGCCGTCGACAAGGCCAAGAAGACCCACAACACCGCCGTCAAGATCGAGACGGAGGAGCTCACCGAACGCACCAACGCCGGCATCGCTCAGGCCAAGGACCTCAAGGCCCAGCAGGACCAGCAGACAGCCGCCGACACAGCGGCCGCCCAGCAGGTCAAGGACACCGACGACCAGGCCAAAACCCTGGCGGCGCAGGCCACACAGCCCGGAGCCGACCCCAAGGCCCTCGCCCCGGCCGGCCGCAAGATTGCGCTGGCGACCATGCAGACCGGCCGTCCCTGGAGCAGGGGCGCAGCCGAGGTGGCCTTGACGGGCACCGACCAGGACGTCGTCGACTACCTCACCACCCGCCGCCCACAGGCCGCCCACCAGGACGACCGCTACCAGGTGCAGACCCTGGCCCAGGAAAGCTCCCTGGCCTCGGTCCGTGATGCCGCCGAGGAAGCCCTCAAGGGCAGCGACGACCAGGTCTCCGCGTTCCTGGCCACCGGCCAGTACCAGGCCGGGGCCCAGGACTTCCGCGTCGCCATCGCCCAGATCATCGACGCCGGCGGGCCGGTGGTGCATGAGACCGGCCGGGCCGCGCTGGACTCCGACGACCCGCAGAAATTCCGGGAGTTCCTCACCACCGGGCAGTACCAGGCGCGTACCCAGGACGAACGGGTCCGCGCGGCCCAGCTGATCGACAGCGGCGGCCCCGACGTCAAGTCCGCAGCGCGCATCGCCCTGGAAGGCCCCGACGACCTGCTGGACCAGTTCATCCAGGTCGGCCAGTACAAGGCCCAGCGCCAGGACTTCCTCGGCGCCACCCACACCGCGCAGATCGCCCAGCTGATCGCGGACGCTGCCGGCATCGCGGCCACCGCCCAGCAGAACGCCGCCGACGCCCACAAGGCCGCCGCCACCGCCGCCAAGGCAGCACAGCAGGCCGCCGACTGGGCGAAGAAGGCCGCCGCATCCGGCAAGCAGGCCAAGAATTACGCCGACCAGGCCACCCAGTCCGCCAAGGACGCGCAGGCCTCCGCCGACCAGGCAGCCAACTCCGCCCACACCGCGGCCAAGGCCGCCGCCTCCGCCGACAAGTCCGCGAGCGACGCGGCCACCTCCGCCGTCGACGCCGCCGGCTCCGCCCAGTGGGCCCAGGCATCCGCCACCGCCGCCTACACCGCAGGCGACCAGGCCCGCGCCTCCGCCACCGCCGCCGGCAAGGACTCCAAGGCCGCCGACCAGGCCTTCAAGGACGCCTTCCAAGCGGCCGTGGAGAAGAAGGAAGCCGAACGCAAGGCCGCCGAGCAGGACACCGGAAGCCAAGGCGAAGTACGACGCTACCGCTGCGGCATGTTCGGCTGTGAGATCCGCGAACACCCGGCCCGCTGGTGCCAGCACAACGAGGTCCTCTGCGAGCTCTCCACCATGGGCCCCGCAGCCGATGCTGCGGGCAGGCAGCTGTGGAACGCGGAGAAGGACCTCCTCGGCCTTGGACAACTCGACGCCTGCAAGGGCGGCGGCAACATCGACGCCTGCCTCCAGCTCGGCGAAGACCTTCTCCTCAGCTCGAAGTTCAAGTACCTCGAACGAGGAATGGAAGCACTGGACGACCTGAGGGCCGCCCGCTACACAAAGGGCTGCACCCAGTGCTTCCCGGCCGGCACCAAAGTGCTCATGGCCAACGCCAGAACGATGAACATCGAGACCATCCACCCCGGTGACACCGTCCTGGCTACCGACCCCCTCACCGGCCGCACCGCACCCTACAACGTCAGCCGCCTCATCATCACCGACGGCGACAAACACTTCGACGAACTCACCATCACCACGCCCGACGGCCCCCGCAAACTCACCGCCACCTACGAACACCCCTTCTGGAGCCCCTCAGCACACCAGTGGGTCAAAGCCCGCGACCTCACCCCCGGCACCACACTCTTGAGCACCAACAACGCCACCGTCCGTGTCCAGGCCAACCATGCCTACGACCAGCACACCCGCACCTACAACCTCACCGTCGACGACCTCCACACGTACTATGTACTCGCCGGGAAAACTCCGGTGCTGGTGCATAACAGCAACGGCGGTCTTTGCGGGACGCCCGCGGAAGTGGCTGCGGCCTATCGTGCTGATGTTACAAACGGTGTCGGTGCGCGGAGGAACATTGCCGTCGCCCAGTATGAAATCGACGGCCAGAGCGGCCAACTGATCGGAGTGAGCGGGGATCATCCGAACCCCGGCGCGGTCGGGATTCCGCGCAACCCGATTTTCGACCGCGGGGAAAGAGATTCGGATTCAGAATGGCAGGTCTTGGAGAATTTGGCAGCCAAGCTTTCTCCGGGCGCGAAGGGAACTATCAATATGTTCTCTGACCGGCCAGTCTGCCCTAGCTGTAAATCGGTAATTCAGCAGTTCCAAGAGCGATTCCCGGGAGTTTCGATCCATGTCACTACTGGACAATGAAGGGCGCGACCGAGCGGTCGAGTTCTTCGGTGATCTGATCAGGTCGATCGAGACCATTGGGAAAGGGCCCGAGATTGCCGGCCTGGTCCTTGACGAGATCGAGCAGATCCGCGACGATCAGCAGGTGAACTCCTTGCCCTTTTATTACGAGGAGTTTCTTCGCCGGATGGGTCGTTGCGCCGGACAGTTCCTCATCGGCACAGACGCCTTCTACCCGGAGTTGATAGGGATTAAGTCCGACGCTCTGGAACTCCTTGCCGAGAATGGCGCCTCCCACTTGATGGCAGCAAACTCAATCGTGTTTGCCATGCATCAGGGCTATCAGGTCTATTGGCTGGAGTCTGAACGCGGTGACGATCCACCCGTCGCGATGTATCAGGAGGGTGGCACTGAACTGCATGCCCGATGGGAGTCGTTCAGCGCTTTCCTGATCGACCAGTCATCGCGGGATCTCGCTTTGGCTAGAGGAAAGTAATGCTTCGCCTCTGATAGGAAACGGCGGTGGCGCCGCCTTTCCTGATCCAAAAGCAAGACGTCCAGAAGCCCCATCGGGAGTTTTCCCGGCGGGGCTTCTGAGTCCTCTGACGGCAATAGTTGACGATCACGGATCCTGTAAGGCGTACATCGCAGCGGGCCCCGATCGTTGCCGTCGGCGGCTGCTGGCACTTGGCCGGCATCGCAGACGCTGTGTGCGTAGCGTGGCACCGTGGAGCTGGTCGGCTCGCCGCTTTCCCCCGTAGCGACGGGCCAGACCCTTGTTCAGCGCGCGAGAGTGACCTCGACAGGGCTGTCTGGGCAGGCGCTGAGGATGCCGTCGAGCGCGGACCGTTCGACGGGGTCGATCGCCAGGCCCCAGCGGGTTTTGACGGCTACCCAGTCGGTGGCGTAGGTGCAGCGGTAGCCGACCGCGGGCGGCTACCAGGTGGCCGGGTCCTGGTCGGCCTTGGAACGGTTGGAAGCGGCGGAGACGGCGATCAGTGCACGGTCATCCCCGAGGTCGTTGGCGTACGCCTCCCGTTCCTTCGCCGTCCACGCGGAGGCGCCGGAGTCCCAGGCCTCGGCGAGCGGGACCAAGTGGTCGATGTCGAGCGCGCGGGCCGCGGTGAAGTAGGCGTCATCGTTCGGCGAGTACCACTCACCTCCGCTCAAGGTGCAGTTGGGACCCTGCTTCGGAGCGATCAAGGCCTCGGCTTTCAGTACTTCCTGACGGGTGTTGCAGCCGTCGCGGTCGGCGTCGATCCAGTGCCGGAACTGGGTGCGTTTGTAGCCGGTGCGGTCCTCGTCTCGTACGGGGAGTGCGGCCAGGGCGTCGCGGACGGGCAGGGCGACGGTGTCTCCGGGGTCGGCGGCGTGGGCGGTGGCGGGAGTGAGCAGGAGGGCGGTGAGCGCGGACAGCGCGGCGACCACGGTTCGTACGGCGCGGGTGGAACGCACGAGGCTCCTTACGAAGATCCCAGACAGTTGTGATCTTCGTAGCGAGCCCGGTGTCCGGCGCGCCCGGCATTCGTCGTCAACTCACCCGCACGGGCGGTAAGTCACACAGACCCTCGCACGGCCGGGGAGCGGGGCGGGCGTCTCGAGGGCGTGACCCGCGGGGCGGCGACTTGTACACCGGCGGGTGCTGCGCGGGCTCCTGCGTGCCTCACAACCGGCGTTCGCCAGGAGCACGCTATCCAAGAAGTTGAGCTCCTGCTCGGGCATGAACTGCCAGCGAGGCCTGAGGGACTGGGAACGAGACTGAGAAGCCGTATCTCAACCGAACATGATCGCTTGATTTCTGCTGGTCAGGCATGGTCTGGCTCGGATCGAGGGAGGCATGCGGCGTCTTGTTTCGGCTCCGTGAGCGAGGGGTGCGCGATGGCGTCGGTGCTGGGGATTCTGGAGGAGCGGGAATCTGCTGCCCGGGTGCGGGTGGAAGGGCTGCGGGAGGAAGCCGCCCGGTTGGCTGGGGTGCTGGAGGCAGCGGAGATCGAGCTGGACCGGCGGGTGATCGCGCGGGAGGAGCTGGTCGAGGCCCTGGCGGCCTCGGCTGCCGAGCCCACCGCCGTGACCGAGGCCGTGGCGGAGGCGGACACCGCGCCCTCGCCCGCGCCGGTGCCGGGTTCGATCGTGCCGCCTTGGCGCGAAGGGTTGCCGGTGACGGTGCTGGCGCCGGACTACCAGCGGATCCTGGGTGTGCTCGACGAGCGGCAGCCGGCGGACCAAGGACCGCTGAAGGCCAGGGAGATCACGGTTCAGCTGGGCCTTCAGACGACGCCGGCGAAGGTCGAGGGGGTGCGCTCGAAGGCCCGGCGCCTGGCGGAGCGCGGGTGGCTCGTGCAGGAGTCGTCGGGGATGTTCAGCGCCGGCCGGCGGCCCGTGGCCGGGACAGACGCCGCCCCATCCGCGTGACCATCGACCACCGGATCATCGCCTCGCTGGTCGCGGGCAGCGTCTCGTAGTACCGGCACAGACGCCTCGAATGCATCAGCCAGCTCAGGGTGCGCTCGACCACCCACCGCCTCGGCAACACCACGAACCCTTTCGTGTCGTCGGTCCGTTTGACGACTTCCACGGTCAGGGCGAGTTTCTCGCGGGCCCAGTCGATGAGGGCTCCGGTGTAGCCGCCGTCGGCCCAGACCAGACAGAAGTCCCGGTGCAGCTCGCGCAGCCGGGTCAGCAGGCCGACGGCAGCCTCGCGGTCCCCGACGTTCGCGGCGGTCACGGCCACCACCAGCAGCAGGCCCAGGCAGTCGGTCACGACGTGCCGCTTCCTTCCGTTGACCAACTTGCCGCCATCGAAGCCGCGTGAGGCAGAGGGCACCGACGCGGAGGCCTTCACCGACTGCGCGTCGACGGCCCCCGCTGTCGGCTCCGCCTCACGCCCCTCATGCTCCCGCACCTTCCCGCGCAGCCGGTCATGGAACTCTTCGATCAGCCCGTGCTCACGCCACCGGCGGAAGAAGGCATATACACGCGGCCAGCAGGGGAAGTCCGCGGGCATCGCCCGCCAGGAGATCCCGCCCGCGACCAGGTAGCGGATCGCGTCCAACATCTGGCGATGGCAGTAGCCCTCGGGCTGCCCGCCCCGGCCCTCCAGCCAGGCCGGCGTGGGCAGCAAGGGCCGTACCGCCGCCCATTCCGCGTCCGTCATGTCCGACGGATACCGGCGCTGCCGGTCGGGATGATCAGCCGCGTTGCCGTACACGTGCGCGAGGCAATCGCACGACACGACGGGCGAGTTGAAGTCGATGGGCGCAACCGCGTACACATGTGACAACAGGGCCTCCTGGTACCGCTCGGTCAGATTCGCATCCCCGAGCTACCGAGAGGCCCTGCCTCCATGCGCCTACCGCCGGAAGATCACCCCGGCGGGAAACCTGTTCGATCTCCGCGTTCCACGATCGGTTGAGATACGGCTTCTGAGAGGTCGTTTTCACCTTTAGTGCGTCGGTATTTTCACTATTGCACCCGCTGATGCATTGGTACGGGTGAGGCGGTCGGGTCGGTCGTGCTTGTC
>NZ_JBSFDG010000036.1:44064-47440 GCF_053593775.1 Streptomyces sp. NPDC002092 | reverse complement strand
TGGAAGGACGACACACCCGGCAGGGTCCCGGCAGGCGCGCGGATCTCGGCCGGGAAGTTCGGAAGAGTGGACAGATCGTTCCCGAAGGACGCGGTCTCCGAGGTGAATCGGTCACCGGTGAGCTGCATACCGTCACCCGAGTCCCCCGCGAACCGGATGATCACCCGGTCCAGACGCCGCACGTCCTTCGCGGGTGCCGTCCCCGTCTCGGGCGGCCCGGTCATTTCCACAGACATGTGTAGGTCGGCTCCTGTCGGTCCGTGACTGTCTCGCGGCGGCACCGGAGTGCGCACACCTGGACCGGAGGCTAGTGACGGCCGTTAGAGGGGCACTCGCATCCGCCCGGGCCGCCCCGGACTCGACGGTGGCATCAGCAAGGTGCCGCTCGCCGCGTTCCGTCGCGGCTGTATCGCCACGTGCCATACTCCTGCACCCCGACAACGCGGGCCGGACCCGCAGTTGCATCGGCCGGCTGCCGCTGCGCGGGGTCGCCGGACAGCGGACCACGGGACGCATCCGGCTCCCGATCTGCTCAAGGACCTCTTCCCGTGCGGCGGCAGCATGCCGACGAGGCCCCGCGGATCGGGCACGACACCGTTTCCGAATCGGTCCGTCCAGAGCCGGCCCGGCCCGACATGACCCGAAGGGGACCACCGACATGACAGCTTTCACGACGTCCACGAACGCGGGGACGGGCGCCTGGGTACGGCGCTTCCGCCCCGCCCCCGAGGCCCCGCACCGCATGGTGTGCTTCCCGCACGGGGGCGGCTCGGCGTCCTTCTACTTCCCGGTCGCCCGAGCCCTCGCGCCGGACGTCGACGTGCTCGCGATCCAGTACCCGGGGCGCCAGGACCGGCGCCACGAACCCTGTGTCGACAGCGTCCACGGGCTCGCCGACGCGCTGGTGGAGGAGTTGCGGGACTGGTTCGACCGGCCGGTGTCGTTCTTCGGGCACAGCCTGGGCGCCTCGGTGGCCTACGAGGTGGCGCGGCGCTTCGAACAGCGCGGCCAGGTGCTGCACCACCTGTTCGTCTCCGGGCGGCGGGCCCCGTCCATCGTGCGGGACGAGCGGGTGCACCTGCGGGACGACGAGGGCCTGATCGAGGACATCACCCGGCTCAGCGGTACCGACACCCGGGTGCTGGGCGATCCGGACCTCCTGCGCATGGTCCTGCCGTCGATCCGCGCCGACTACCGGGCCGCGGAGACCTATCGCCCGGCGCCGGGCCCGCTGTTGTCCTGCCCGCTGACCGCGCTCACCGGTGACGACGATCCCCGGGTCACGCTGGACGAGGCACGCACCTGGGCGGAACACAGCGCGGGGCCGTTCGACCTGAAGGTGTTCTCCGGCGGCCACTTCTACCTCAACGCGCAGGCACCGGCCGTCCTTTCCGCCCTGAGGGCGCGGCTGGGATGACCGCACCGCGAGAACCCGGGTCACGGATCCCCCCAGCCCCGTGACCCGGGTTCTCGCCTGTCCGCTCACGTGCCCCGGCAAGTCGATTGCTCCGAGCGGCACTTCCCGTCGGCCGCCGACCGCTCATGCCCCGGGCTGGAGCCGGCTGGTGTGTGACGGAGCGTCGGACACCAGGGTCAGATGCCCTCGCCCGGCCACTCGCTGGCTCGGGGTCCGGACCGGGGCCGACACGGACGGCATGAACGGCGCTGCGTGCAACGCCGGTGCGGTCAACGGCGGACGCGGGACGTGGGCGGAGTGCGGGCGCCCCTCGGCCACGGCGTCCTGGAGAGCGTCGGCGAACAACTCGATGTCCTCGGCGCGGTTGTCGGGGTGGACGGATGCGCGTACGGCCGTGACGACACCGCGTCCGGGCAGGTACAGCGGGGTCTCCTGGGCGACCGTCTTCCATACGGCGATTCCGCGGTCCGCGAGGCGACGGCGCAGCAGTGCGGCCGGCAGTTCCTCGTGCGTGAAGGTGACGATGCCGGACTGGACCCGGCCGGGAACGATCAGCGCGGTGCCGGGCGTGTTCTCCACGGTGGCGCGCAGGCGGGCACCGAGGTCCTCGGTGGCGGGCGCGAGCCGGGCCAGGGCCGCGTTCAGCGCGGCGACGGCGGCGCCGTGCGGCGGCACGAGCGGCAGGCCGCCGTGCGGGGCCAGGGCCTGGCGCAGCTGCGGTGCCGCATGGGCGAACCCGACGGACTGCGGCCCGCGCAGGAAGCGCCAGCCGTCTCCGGTGAGCAGGTGGCAGCCGATGCGGGCGACGTCCACGGGGAGCTGTCCGACGGCGTAGGAGGCATCGACGGCGTACAGGCAGCGGTGCGGGGCCAGGATGCGGCCGATCTCCTCCACCGGGTTGACGATGCCGCAGCCCGCCGGGACATGCGTCACCGAGACCAGGGCCAGGTCCTCGCCGGCGTGGGAGGCCATCCACTCCAGATCCAGGTCCCCGTCCGGGCGCAGCGGTACGACGTCCAGCCGGCAGCCGGTGCGGGCGCGCAGGGCGAACAGGGCGGTGAGATGGGCGGCGGACTCGTAGGGAGTCGTCCAGACGCGGTCGCGCGGGCCGAGCGGGAGCCGGGACAGAACGGCGGCGAAGGCGTCGGCGGCCCCGGTGCACAGAGCGGTGTCGCCGCTCGGCGCGCCGAGCAGGGCGGCCAGTCGCTCGTGGATCTCCCGGTTCAAGACGTCGTCGAGGCGTTCCTCCAGCTCGTACGGCCCGTACCGGTCCTCGAAGCGCGTCCATTCGGTGAGGACCTCGAGTACGGCGGCCGGCATGCGGCCGAGACCGGCCGAGTTCAGATGGACCCTTCGGTCACCTTGGGACTTCGCGTTCACTTTCGGGGCCTCCCCCCGTCACCGAGACAGCTGAGGCAATTTGTTGCCTGATGCTTGGCAATACATTGCCCACATGGAGCGGAAGTTGGCAACGTGGGCTCAGGCGGCGCTCAAGTGGAGGTGACAGCCCCTGGCTCCGAACTCGGCTGTGCCAGGGCCTCTTTCCTAGGAATTGCCTAGCGTTGCCAAAGGATCCGGACTTCTGCCAAGACTTGGCATCCTTGCAGGTCAGACGTCTCTCATCCAGGCAAGTCAGTAGTGTGCGGCGGGGTTCTGGGGCGTATCTCGCGACCCTCTTGAGCACAGTTCGACCAATTCCCGAGCGATTCCCGAGATCCCCTTGCCAATCTTCTTGGCAAGAGGTTGCCAAGCAACGAACACGGAATTGACACCGAGGAGCCCGCCATGAACCGCATCGCCCGCATCGCCCGCATCGCCACCGTCGCCACCGTCGCCGCCGCCGCGTTCTCCACCGCTGGTGCCGCCTCCGCCGCGGACTCGATCGGCTGGCCGACCACGACGAAGACGGTGTCCGCGACGGACTCGATCGGCTGGCCGAAGACCGCGACCGCCGTCACG
>NZ_JBSFDG010000036.1:0-43966 GCF_053593775.1 Streptomyces sp. NPDC002092 | reverse complement strand
CGGCCGCCCAGCCCAGCGACATCGGCTGGCCGAAGACCGCCACCGCCATCACGGCCGCCCAGCCCAGCGACATCGGCTGGCCGAAGACCGCCACCGCCATCACGGCCGCCCAGCCCAGCGACATCGGCTGGCCGAAGACCGCCACCGTCTGATACGCGCCCGGGCATCCGCGCCCGCCCCGTGACGCCCCCGCAGGCCACCGTGCCTCTGCGGGGGCTTCGGCGTTCCCTGGGCGTTTGCATCTCCGTCCCCGCTCCACCTCGCTTAGAGGCGCTGCTTCGATGCTGAGCCGAACCAGCGCGGCTTCGGGCGAAGGGGCGGTTTCATGACGGAGGCGGACAGAACATCGGTGGCCGGAGCTCTTCAGACGGTCCTCACCACCTGCGCGGCGGGACGTTCCCGGGTGGTGCTGATGGAGGGTGGTGCCGGCTGCGGCAAGACCCACCTGCTGAACGCCGTGGCCGAACGGGCGGCCGCCGCGGGAGCGCTACTGCTCACCGCTGCCGCCACCGAGTCCGAGCGCGGGGCGCCCCTCGGAGTGCTGCGCCAACTGGTCGGCGGCGCACCGGTGCTCGCACTCCCCCGGACCGAGGCCGACGACGCCGTACCCTCCGAGGAGGCGATGCGGACGTTCTGCGCGCAGTTGGGCACTCTCGCTCTGGACAGGCCGGTGGTGCTCTGCGTGGACGACGTCCAGTACGCCGACGCGCAGTCCCTGCATCACCTGCGCCATCTCGCCCGGCACGCCCGCCCGGCCCGGGTCCTGCTGGTCGCCACCGTCTCCGCGTACGCCGGACACATCCAGGAACCGCTTTTCACCCCGGAGTCGGCCGGTCGGCGGCACGTCCGGCGGATCCGGCTCGGTCCGCTCACCGCGGAGGAGACGGCACGCGCCGCCGCGGCCCCGCCCCAGGGGTGGCCGGCACCGGGCCGCCCCGGCCGCCCGCCGTCCGAACTGCATGGCATCACCGGCGGAAACCCGCTGTTGCTGCGCGCCCTGCTGCAGGAGGACGGCGCCGCCGTACAGCCCCCGGCGCCCGCGCCCGACGGCCCGTTCGCCGAGGCCGTCCTCGACTGTCTGCACCGGAGCGGGCAAGGGGCCGCGGCGGTCGCCCGTGCGGTGGCGGTACTGGCCGCCCGGGCCACCGAACCCCTCGTCGCCCGCATGCTGCACCGCCCCGGGAGCGATGTCCCGTCGCCCGCAGGCCACGACGTCCCGGGCGCGCTGAACGCTCTGCGTGCCTGCGGGCTCCTCGAAGGCCTCCGGTTCCGCCACCCGTCCGTCCCGGCCGCCGTCCTGGCCGGTGTTCCCCCGCGCATGCGCGGCGACCTCCGGCGAAGGGCGGCCCACGCGCTGCACGAGGCGGGGGCCCCGGCCGAAGCGGTGGCCGGCCAGCTGCTCGCCCCGCCGGCGGACGGCATGCGCTCCCCCGCCCGCCCCGAGGACTTCACATTGCTCGTCGAGACGGCGGACGCCCTGCTGGCGCCCGGCCCCGCCGACGGCCCCGACCTGGCTCCGCGCGCGGACACCACCGCCGACGCCGAGCGTCTCCTCGAACTCGCGCACGGTGTCTGCCCCGACGAGGACGAGCGTGCCGCCGTGGCCCTGTCGCTCGTGCGGACCGGCGCCCGCCGGCATCCGGCGGTCGGCGAGGCACGGCTGACCGCATGGGTCACCGGCCCGCGTTCGGCCCGGCCTTCGGGGTGGGACCCGCGGGAGCCCGCCGCGCTGCTGCTCGCCCAGGGCCGGATCGCCGAGGCCTGCGCACTGCTGCGGACGGAGGATCCCGGCGCGGAGGACCGCTGGGTCGTCGGCACGCTGCTCGACGCTGCGGCCGGTGAGTGCGAGACGTTGCTGAGGACGGCGCCGCTGACGGACGCCTCCTTCGCCCCGCTCGTCAACGCCGTGCGTGCGCTGCTGCACTCGGACCGGCCCGAGCGCGCGGTGTCCCCGAGCAGAGGGCTGCTCGCGCAGGCGGAGACGAGCGGCGCGCCCGGCTGGCGCGCGGTCTGCGCGGCGCTGCACGCCGAGGCGCTGTTGCGGACCGGCGACGCACACGGGGCCCGCAGGCACGCGACGGCGGCGCTCGACACGCTGCCCGCCTCCGGTGGCGGAGCGTTCCACTACGGCCCGGCCGCCATACTCGTCCAGGCCTGTGACGCCCTCGGCCGCTACGACGAGGCGACCCGGCACGCCCAGTACCCGGTGACCCGGCAGGCGCTGACCAGTCTGTACGGGGTGCAGTACCTGCGCGCCCGCGGGCTGCACCGGTTGTCCCTGGGGCAGCCGCACACCGCGCTCGCCGACTTCCGCACGGCGGGCCGTGTGGTGCAGTCGTGGCAGGCGGACCGGCCGGCGTTCCTGCCGTGGCGCACGGACGCCGCCCAGGCGCTGCTGCGGATGGGCCGGCTCGGACGGGCCCGGGCGCTGGCGGAGGAACAGCTCGCTCTGCCGGACGCGGCGCACCCCCGGGTACGGGGCGCCTGTCTGCGCCTGCTGGCCGCGACGGGCTCGCCCGGCCGGCGCACCGCTCTGCTGGGCGAGGCCGTCGACGAACTGCGGCGCGCGGGCGACGGATTGGAGACGGTCCGGGCGCTGGCCGAGCTCGGGCATGCCCTGCGCGGCGACGGCCGCGCCGCCCAGGGGGCCGCCGCTCTGCGGGACGCCTGGAATCTGGCACAACAGCTGGGCGCGGTGGGCCTTCCGGAGAAGCTGTTGCCCGTGGCCGGCCGTCCCGCTGTCGCAGGTGCCGCCGGGGAGGTGCCCTTGAACGACGCCGAGCGGCGGGTGGCGGAGCTGCCCGGCCGGCCGGCCGGTACCGCGCCCTTGCGCACCTGACCGAAGGACGGCCCCGGCCGCCTTCCCCGCGCCTGGAGCGGCTGTGCCGCGGAGGACCCCTGCCTCCGCGGCACAGCCGCTTTTCGCATGCCGGACAGCCCGCCCCCACAGCGCACTTGGCAACCTTCCGCTTCTCGAACCGGCAACAATCCACCCGCACGACCTGCGACTCCATTGCCGCTCGACCGTAGCGAGACACCTCCTCAGGCAGACGTTGCCAATATTCAGGCAACGTTTTGCCAACCCGGAACGCGCGGTCGTAAGGAGCGAGTGCTGATGTCGGTCTTGTCGGTCTCCGGCCTCATCGAGCAGCAGGTCCAGGAGCGTCCTCACGCGATCGCGGTCCACTACCCCCGGCACGCCGACGACCGCGACGCCCGCCTCACCTACCTGGAGCTGAGCCGCGCGGCCAACCGTCTCGCCGCCCACCTGCGGGCCCGCGGCGTCGGCCGCGGCGACCGGGTGGTGACCTCCCTGCGGCCGGGCCCGGAGCTGGTGACCGCGTTCCTCGGGATCGTGCGGGCCGGCGCCGCCTACGTCCCGGTCGACCCCGCCGACCCGGCCGAACGGCGCCGGCTGATCGTGCGCGACAGCGCGGCCGCCGTGGTGCTGACCGAGAGCGCGGACGCGCCGCACTACGCGGACCTGCACACGGCGGTCGTCGCCCTGGACGCCGAGGCCCCCGAGATCGCCCGGCGCTGCGACGCCCTGCCCGAGCAGACGACCGGCCCGGACGACGCCGTCCACGTCTGCTACACCTCCGGCACCACCGGCACCCCCGAGGGCGTCGTCGTACCGCACCGCGCGGTGCTGGACTTCGTCACCTCCACCGACTACCTGCGGCTGACCCCCGCCGACGTGGTGGCCCAGGCCGCCGGCCCCGCCTTCGACGCGGTCACCTTCGAGGTGTGGACGACGCTCACCGCGGGCGCCCGGCTGGTCGGCCTCGGCAAGGACACCGTCACCGACCCGGACCGCTTCCAGGACGCGGTCCGCGCACACGGCATCTCCGTGGTCTTCCTGACGACCGCCCGGTTCCACCAGATCGCCCGGGAGCGGCCGGCCGCCTTCGCACCGCTCGGCACCGTCCTGTTCGGCGGCGGGACCTGCGACCCGCGCCGGGTCCGCGAGGTGTTCGCCGCCGGCGCGCCCGAGCGGCTGCTGCACGTGTACGGGCCGACCGAGACCACGACGTTCGCCACCTGGCACCGGGTCACCGAACCCGCCGAGGGCGACCGTACGATCCCCATCGGCCGGCCGATCGGCGCCACCACGGCCGTGGTCGTGGACGCCGACGGCACCCCGGTCGCCCCGGGCGGCACGGGTGAACTCCTGCTCGGCGGACCGGGCGTGGCCACCGGCTACCTGGGCCGGCCGGAGCTGACCGCCCAGCGGTTCGTCGAGGACCGCCTCACCGGCACCGACGGCCCGCTGTACCGCACCGGCGACCTGGTGCGTACGGGCGAGGACGGCGCGCTGGAGTTCGTCGGCCGGGTGGACGGCCAGATCACGCTGCGCGGTTTCCGCATCGAACTCGGCGAGATCGAGTCGGTGCTGACCGCTCACCCAGCCGTGTCCGCCGCCGCGGTGTCACTGCACGAGACCGAGGACGGCGACAAACGCCTGGTGGCACATGTGGTCCCGGCGGCCCCGGCCTCGGCGGCCGCCGAGGCCGACACGCAGGTCACCGAGTGGAAGGAGATCTACGAGGCGCTCTACGACGACGCCGACGCCGCCGAGCCGGGCGACAACTTCACCGGCTGGAACAGCAGTTACGACGCCCTGCCGATCCCGCTGGAGCAGCTGCGGGAGTGGCGGGACGCCACCCTCGACCGGATCCGCGAGCTGCCGCGCCGCCGGGTCCTGGAGATCGGTGCGGGCACCGGACTGCTGATGGCCCACCTCGCCCGCGACGAGGAGGTCCACGAATACTGGGCCACCGACTTCTCCCCCGCCGTCGTCGCCGCGCTCACCGCGCAGGTGGAGGCCGACCCGGTCCTGAAGGGCAAGGTCCGGCTCGACTGCCGGGGCGCCGAGGACACCCGCGGACTGCCCGCCGGACACTTCGACACGATCGTCCTCAACTCGGTGATCCAGTACTTCCCGAGCCTCGCCTACCTGCGCACCGTCGTCGAGCGGGCCCTGCCGCTGCTCGCCCCGGGCGGTTCGCTGGTCCTCGGCGACCTGCGCAACCTGGACCTCGCCCGCTGCTTTAGGACCGGCGTCGCGCTGGCCCGGCCGGGCGGCGCCCGCGGCGACCGGGAGGCGCTGCTCCGCGCCATCGACCAGCAGGTCGCCACGGAGACCGAACTGCTGCTCTCCCCGGCCCTGTTCGACGCCCTCGCCCGGGACCTGCCCGCCGTGCGCGCGGTCGACGTACGCACCAAGCGGGGCCTGCACCACAACGAGCTGACCCGCTACCGCTACGAGGCGGTGCTCTCCACGGCCGAGCCGGTCGCCGACCTCTCCGCCGCGCCCGCCCTCCGCTGGGGCCGGGACATCGCCGGCACCGCCGAGGCCGAACACCACCTGACGACGGCGCGCCCCGCCGTGCTGCGCCTGGCAGGGGTGCCCAACCGCCGGGTGCACGACGAGTACACGGCCATGCAGTCCCTCTTCGACCCCCGCGACAGCATCGACCTGGAGCCGCAGGACGCGCCCGCCCCCGCCCCGGAGGCGCTGTGCGAGGCCGCCGAGCGCCTGGGCTACCGGGCCCTGCCCACCTGGGGCGAGAGCCCGGACGTCCTCGACATCGTCCTCCTCGACCCCGAGCAGGTCCCCGCGGGCCGGCTGACCGGCGTGTACGCGGCACCCGTCGCCGACGCCGAGAGCTGCGCCAACACCCCGACCACCTTCGACCGCACCGTCGACCTGGAAGTCGTCCTGCGCACCCATCTCCAGGAGCGGCTGCCGGACTACATGATCCCGTCCGCACTGACGATCCTGGACGCCCTGCCGCTGAACGCCAACGGCAAGGTGGACCGCGAGGCCCTGCCGGCGCCCGCGTTCACCGCCGACCGCCCCGGCACCCAGCCCGGCACGCCGATCCAGGAGATCGTCCGTGACCTGTTCGCCGAGGTGGTGGGCCTGCCGCGGCACAAGGTGCACGCCGAGTCCGACTTCTTCCGCATCGGTGGCCACTCGCTGGCGGCGGCCCGGCTGCTGTCCCGGGCCCGCGAGACGCTGGGCGCCGACCCGGGCAGCCGGGCGCTGTACGAGGCGCCGACCCCGGCCGCGTTCGCCGCGCTCGTCGGCGACGCCCCCGCCGCGGTGACCGGACCGCGCGCCACCGTCGGCGACAGCTCGCAGTTCTCGGTACGGCTGCGCGGCGCGCTGGACACCCGCGCCCTGGAAGCCGCCCTGGAGGACCTCGGCCGGAGCCATCCGTCGCTGCGCAACTCCCGGCTGGGCGCGGCCGGCACCCGGCTGCGCGCCCTGGCCGCCGACGACCACCTGCTGACCCTGTCCCTGCCCGCCGACTCGGTCGACCCGTGGTCCCATCTGCCGCTGACCGCCGAACTGGCCCGGGCCTACGGGGCGCGGGCCACCGGGGGCACCCCGCACCACTCCCCCGCCGAACCGGACGCGGCTCCCCGCGCGGTCTTCGGCGACCTGCCGCCCACCCCGCTGCCCGGCGGCGCGCCGCATGCCGGCCACGCCTCCTACGGCAGCCTGGAGAGCGAACTGGACGCGGAACTGCACGCGCGGCTCACCCGGTTGGCCGCCGATCACGGCACCACCCTGTTCATGGTGGTGCATGCCGCGCTCGCCGCCCTGCTGAACCGGCTCGGCGCGGCCGGCCCGGTCACCGTGGCCGCCCCCGTCCCGGCCCGGGACACCGCCGCACTGCGCGAGGCCGTCGGCCCGTACGGGCGGGTCCTGGCCCTGACCGTGGACACCTCCGGCGACCCGGCCTTCACCGAACTGCTGCGCCGGGTCCGCGAGCGGGACCTGGCCGCCTACCGGGACGGCGAGGCGGCACTGGCGGCGCTGCCCGGCGGGATCGGGCTGACCGTGCTCCAGGAGTGCGTGGGCCGGTTCGAGGCGGCCGGAGTGTCCGTGCAGGCCGAGCACTGCACCCCTCCGGTCCCGGCCACGGACCTGGGGCTGACGCTGACGGAGCGGCAGAACCCCGCGGGCGCCCCGGCCGGCATCACCGTCACCGCCGCCTTCCGCCACGAGACGGTCGGCGAGACGGTCGCGGCCTCCCTCACCGGTCAGCTCACCGCCGTACTGAGATCGGCCCTCGAAGCGCCCGCGACCCCGCTCAGCCGGCTGCGGCTGCTGCCCGGCCCTGCCGCCGGGGACGGGGTGTGGGCGGGTGCGGACGTGCCGCTCATGGAGCGGGACATGGCATCGCTGTTCGCCGCGCAGGTGGCGCGGGCCCCCGAGGCGCCCGCACTGGCCGGCCTGGACTACGCCGAACTCGACGCCCGCTCCGACCTGTTGGCGCACGCCCTCATCGAGCACCGGGCCGGGCCCGGCACCTGTGTGCTCACCGCCCTGTCCTCCCCGACCGGGTTCGCGGTGGCCGCGATCGCCGTGGCGAAGACGGGAGCCGCGCTGCTGCCGGTCGACCCCTCACTGGATCTCGCCGAGTCACTGCGTCCCGCGGTACTGCTCCTCGACGAGACCGCGGACCTGCTGCTGCCCGCCGTGCCCGGTGCGGCCCGGCTGGTCCGCGAGGACGCCGCCGACCGGCTGCCGCCGACCGGACGCTGGCCGGTGACGGACGCCGACCGCACCCGGCCGCTGCGCGGTGACGACCCGCTTCTGCTGCTGCCCGGCGAGGACGGCACCGTGGCGATGGGCAGCGAGGCCGTCACCGCGGCGACGCTGGCCGCACCGGCAGACGCGGCCTGGCTGGTGCGCGGCTACCCGGACGGGGACGCGGCGGTGGGGCTGCTGACCACCTTGGCCTGCGGCGCCCGCGTGCATGTCCCGGACGGCTCACTCACCCAGGACGTGCCGCACGAGGTGCTGGGCTGGCTGCGCCGACAGGGCGCCCGAGTGGTGCTGGGCGGCGCCGACGACGTGCTGTGCGCGCTGGTGTCGCTCGCCCGGACCGAGGGCGCCGAGCTGACCGTGAGCGGCGGCTGGGCCGAGGGCAGGCTCGTCGTCGAGCGGGTGCCCGGCGCCCCGGCCCGCCCCGCCCCCGGCTACCGGGCCTACCTCCTCGACTCGCGGCTGCGCCCGGTGGGCCCGGGCGAGACCGGGTCCCTGTACATCGCGGGCGTCGGCACGGCCCGGGGCTACATCGGGGCGCCAGGGGCCAGCGGCGAGCGGTTCCTGCCCGACCCGTTCGGCCGCCCGGACGGCACCACCGCCCGGATGTGGCGCACCGGGCGCGCCGCCCACCTGGACGAGTACGGCAATCTGCGGGTGCTGGACGTCCCGGCCCACGACGACCCGTTCGCCGACGAGTTCGCCACCTTCGTGGTGCTGGCCGACTCGACCGGTCACCGCGCGCTGTGGCCCGCGACGGCCGCCGTCCCCGAGGGCTGGTACGAGACCCACGCCGAGGACCTGTACGAGCTGTGCCTCGACCACATCAAGGACCACCTCGGCGACCCGTTCTGACGCCGTGTCGATCCCCCTGCCGGTCCCGCCCGGCGGGCCGGCGACCGGGCCGGGTCGGACCTCCGCCGGCCGCCGGGGCACAGCCTTCGGTCGCACACCGAGCCGGGAATCTTCGTGGACCGGGCGAACCGGCCCGTCACACCCCGGACGCCGCGGAACCCCGCTCCAGCGCGGACTGGGCCAGGGACTCGGCGAGGACGCGCCAGATCTCCGCGGCCAGGTCGATGTTGGCGTCGGCCTGCGCCTGCTCGGCGAGGGCCCGCAGCCCCTGGAGGCCGCTCTCGTCGCCGGAGCGGATGCGCAGCTGGTGGCGGAGGATGTCCAGCCGCACCCGGTCCCGGTAGGTCATCCTGGGCTCCACCTCGGCGAGTTCGCCGAGCAGGACGCGGGCGTCGTCGTACCGGGCGGTGAGGAAGGCGAGGTCGGCCTTGAGCGCGGTCAGTTCCTGACGCAGGCCGGGGGTGCCGACGAACGCGAGCGCCGGCTCGGCGGCCACGACGCACCGCTCGGCGGCCTCGGGGTCCGGCGGCACCTTCTGCAGGTGCAGCCGGCCGGCGGCGAGCCGCAGCCGCAGCCACAGCACAAGGTCCTCGCCGCTGCCGAACTTCTCCAGCGCCTCCTCCAGATGGGCCTGCGCGGCCGCGTGGTCGCCCTGCCGCAGACGCACCGCCGCGGCGGTCCACATCGCCTCCGCCCACAACGCGTCCGACCTGCCCGCGACCAGCTCGACCAGCTCGTCGGTGTGGGCCCGTGCGTCCGGCGTCCGGCCCGCCTCGGCCTCCACCGAGATCAGGGCCAGCAGCACCGCAGCACGGTCCTCGACGTCCAGGTCGTCCTCGCGGGCGAGGTGGTGGGCCGTCATCGCGGCGTCGAGGGCGTCCGTGATCTCACCCAGCGAGCGCAGGCAGCGGGCGAGCCGGGTCAGCCCGCGCACCCGCAGCGCGACCAGTCCGACCGCGTCGCTGAGCCGTACCAGTTCCTCTAGGTCGTCCCGCTCACCCACGTGGTCGCCCTGGACCCGCCGCTGCCGGGCCAGTTGCCACAGCGCCTGCCAGCGCAGCACCGGCGCCTCGTGGCCCTCGGCCGCCAGGGCCTCGCGGAGCGTTTCCATCGCCGCCTCGGAGCCGGTGGAGGCGACCAGCGTCAGCGCGTTGGCGAGGGAACCGCCGGCGGGCTCCTCGAAGTCCGCCGCCTCCAGGCCGAGCCGTTCGGCGAGATAGGCGACGGCCCGCTCGGTGGGCTGGCGTGCGCCGGACTCCAGACGGGAGAGGTATCCCGTCGACATGCCGTCACCGGCCAGCGCGGTCTGGGACAGCCCACGAGCCTGTCGTAGTTTGCGGAGACGACGGCCGAACGCGGGCTGCTGCGGCATGTGACCATTCCCTGGGACGGACGGGTGGGGGGCGGCCGGGGGGCGGGATGGGCGCGCCATCGTCCGAAGGCCACCGAAAGCCGCAACGAGCGTAGGCCGCCGGGCAAGTGCCGGGCAATGTTTTGCCAGACGCCGTGCCCTGGTCCTCGTGCGAACCTCACGGGACTCTCTTGCGTTTCTCGAGCGGTCCTTTAGCGAATACGGGGAGCATCTCAAGCGCCGGTGGCCTCACCTGCGCACCGGCCCGTTTTCGATCACGGGAACTGTTCTCGTTCGCGTCCACGGGAGTCGTTCATGAAGCCCTCGGTTCCTGACCGCCGCGCTGCCCGTGAGGGCCGCGCCGGCCGACCGGGACCGATGCGCGGTACATCGTCCGACGACGACATCGGCTGGCCCAAGAGATGAGCTTGCCCAGCGCTGGGCCGAGCAAGGCACCTGAAGGACGCAGGCACCACGCTTCAGTGCCGGGCAGCCGACGCGCTCGCCCTCTGCAGGGCGCTCGCCAGACTCCGGGGTCCGTCCGGATCGTCGCAGGCGCCGCCGACCACGACCAGGGGCGGGCGCACCCCGGGCCCCGTGACCTGCCGGGCCAGTTCACAGGCGAGGGCACCGGCGCCGGAGTACCCGCCGAGCACCAGCCGGCCGGGCGAGCGGGCCAGCGTGCCGAGCGGCCCGGCCTGGGCGGGCTCCTCGCCGGCGGTGATCCGGAGCGCGGTCAGCGCCTCCGGCCCGCGGTAGTGCCGCACCAGCTCCCATTGGCCCGTGCGCGGCGCGCCCGGGACGTCGAGCAGGCACACGGTCGCCGCCGCGGGCTCCGACGCACCGCGCAGCACGAGCGGCGCCGCGCCCCGGGCGCAGGGACCGTCCGGTACCCGGGGTGTGGCAGCGTCCGGCAGCCAGGCCAGAACGTCCCCGACGGTGGTTCCCTCGGTCGCCGCGCCGGGCAGCAGGCGCAACAGCCGCTCGGTGTGCGCCAGCAGAGTGCGGGCGGCGCCGCCGCCGACGAGGTCACGGTCGTAGGCGCAGGTGAGCACGAGAGCACGGCGGGCGTCGTGACCGGCGCGCAGCCGCAGGGCGTACCCGGCGGGGGCCCCGGCGGCCTCCTGCTCCTCGAGGCGTATCCCTTGCGCGGCGAGTTCCTTGCCGTATGCGGCCTCGGCACGCGGGCCGCAGTCGAAGGCGAGCAGGCCGCCGGCCCGTGACCCGGCGTCGCCGCCGAAGGCCGGTCCGCCGGCCGCGACCCATTCGTACGCGGCCATGTCCATCACCAGGTCACGCAGTTCGCGCAGCAGTCCGGACAGGGGTAGCGCCGCGTCGACGGCGACCGTGACGGGCAGCGCGTTCTCGAACGGGCCGGGGACGCCCTCGATGCCCTCCAGGAGCAGCCCCCGCCCTGGAAAGTCCAGGCCGAAGCCCACGGTTGCCGGCCCGGGGGCGGCATCGGACGCACGGTACACAAGCATCGCCCACACCGCCTGGAGCACGCTGCTCTCCGCGACGCCCCAGCGCGCCGCCCAGTGGGCCAGGAGTGTGCTGTGGTCCGGGGTCAGGGCGGTGCGGAGCACGCCGGTGCCTCCGCTGCCGACAGGGCCGACCGGGCCGGGCCGGGGCACGGCGGGCGCGGGCGGCCGGCGGGCGGGCCCGCGCCAGAAGTCGTCGGCCGGGCCGAGGTCCTGGGCGCCGAGCCAGCGGGCGCAGTCGCCCAGGTCGGGTCGGCGTTCGCCGCCGGGGAGCACCCCGTCGGCGAGGTAGGCGCGGCAGCACTCGCGCATCAGCAGCCGGACACTCCAACTGTCCAGCAGGGCACGGTGATAGGTCACGAGTACGTCGGTGAAGGGCGCTGCCGCGTCCGCGGGGCCGCTGTCCAGCAGCGCCACCCGCACCGTTTCGGGGCGACGCAGGTCGAAGGCACGGGCACGCTCGCGGGCCAGCAGCGCCGCGCGCCGGACCACCGTGCCGTGCGGGTGGCGGACGACGTCGGTGGCGCCGTGGTCGAAGACGACGGCGCGCGGCCGCGGGTCCCATACGAAGGCGGTGCGCAGCACGCTCTCGCGCTCGCCGACGGCCTGCCAGGCCGCCTCGAAGCGTGCGGTGTCGAGGGGGCCGTACCAGCGCCAGACGACCTGCTCGACCTGGTGGTCGGGCCAGGCCAGGGCATCGGCGAGCCGCTGCTGCTGCAGGGGGGTGAGCGGCTGGGTGCGCGGCAGCGTCCCGCAGGGCGGGCCGGCCGGCCCTGCGCAGGCCCCGCCGCCGTGCCGGCCGCCGGGATCGGGCGCGGCGGCGGTGAGCAGGTCGGCGAGCAGACCGACGGGATAGGGCGCCGACACCCCGTCACCGCCGGGGAGTTCGACGGTGTGCAGGTCGGGGCCGTGGCGCAGCAACCGGGGCCCCGGATTCCGGGCGCCCGGACGGATCTCCGCGATGCGGTGCAGGGCCCGGTGGTAGCAGGCCGTGTCCAGTGGCCCGTGCAGTTCCAGGGCGCCGTGGGCACCCCGCTCGGGGTCGATCACCGCGTATACACCGGCAGGCCGGCCGTCGTTCATCGCCTCCCCCTCTCGGACAACCCCGTACGGAACGGACGTCTGCCCCCGGCTCAGCGAATCGGCCCGCGTGCTCCGGCCGACGAGGCGGGGCGCACAGCACGGCCGCGCCGCCGCAGGAGCGGCCCGAGAGCCTGCTCCCCGTCCCGGAACGGCGCGGCAGTGGCACCGCAAGGGCGGGACACCCGGCGGACCCGGCCGGCCGGGGACGTCCCCAGGCGCGCACGCGGCGCCGGGCCGCACCGCACGGCACACACCACCGGCCCAGGCCCACCGCACATCGGTGACCTGGGCATCCGACAGACACACGGCTCCGGTTCCGGTTCCGGTACGTGCCGGCCGATGCGGCGCTCATCCATGGCCGCCCCCTCACACTCGGCTTTCCCACGCTAGCCCCGCCACGTGCCGTCCGTCCGTTTTCTCCAGCGGCCCCCGAACCATCCCCGACCTGCATTCGTCCGCCCTGAACGCTCGGGGCTTCCCGGCGTGGCCGTCGTCCGCCCGGCAACTCCTGCCGCAGGCCCCGTACACCGTCCATCGGCGACGCGAGGTCGAGCTCCTCATGGTCCGGGGCACACCGCCCAACCCAGTCGAAACCACCCACAAGCCCCGCCTCGGCAGAGGTCCGACCCCCGCCCGGGTCAGCTCGCCGTCGTCCTCGGCACGAACACGTCGTGGCACTGCTCGACCCGCCCCGCCGCGTTGAAACGGAGCTCGGCGACCAGCGACCAGGCCGCCTTTCCGGCGCGCGCGGTCGCCCGCAGCACAACCATGTCACCGTCGGCGAGGAGGCTCTCGACCGTCAGTCCCAGCCCGTCGGGCAGCGCTTGCCGGCCTGTGCCGGCGGGGCCCGCCCAGTGGCGGGTGAGCTGGTTGACCTCGCCCCGGTTGCCTGCCGCGACCAGCGCGAGGACGAGTTCCTTGTTTCGTTCGCGCAGGCTGCGAGCGGTGAGGAGTTCGTGCAGCGCCCCGCTGAGGGGCTCAGTCAACGTGGGCACCATGACGAGGGGTCCTTCCTCATGGTTCGTCATCCCGTACAGCCGTCCCGGAAAGCCGCGTTCCGCCACGGCTCCACCACCCCTGCAGGGGGCGTGGCCAGGCTGGTCCAGGTCAGGGTTTGACGGCGTTTCGGCAGTACGGCCACGGGCCGGTGGCCAGGCGGCGCGGGGTGCGGCAGGCCGCCGGCCGTGGGCCGGGCGGTGCCGTCCGTCACGCAGCGAACAGGTCGAACGTCGAGGAGCGGCGCGACCCCGCCAGCACGTCCAGCTGCGGGTCGACGGCCAGCATGGCCTGGTGCATGCGCTGCAACTGCGGCGAGGGCTCCACGCCCAGTTCGTCGATGAGCCGCATGCGCAGCCGGCGGTAGACCTCCAGCGCGGTGGCCTGCCGGCCCGACCGGTACATCGCCACCATGGCCTGCGAGTGCAGTCCCTCGTGATGCGGGTGGCGGGCGGTCAGTTCGGTCAGCTCGGCGATCAGCTCCGAGTGGCGGCCGAGCCGCAGATCGGCGTCGATGCGCCGCTCCACGGTGACCAGTCTGCTCTCCTGCAGCCGCATCACCTCGATGTCGAGGACCGGCCCGAGTTTCACGTCGACCAGCGGCGCGCCGGTCCACAGATCGAGTGCCGCGCGGAACCGCGCCGCGGACACCTCGTCGTCCCCCGTCTCGAACGCCGACTGTCCGTGCCGGACCAGTTCCTCGTATTGGTGCACGTCGACGCAGCTTCTGTCGATCTGCAGCAGGTATCCGCCGTGCCGCGTGGCGAGAATGTCCTTCGCGCCGGTCGGCACGCCCGGGCCCATCGCCGTACCGAGCCGCCTGCGCAGTTGAAGTATGTATGTCTGCAGGGTCGTCAGCGCGCTCACCGGAGGTGCGGTTCCCCAGAGTTCCTCCATAAGCGTGGGAACGGGCATGACCCGCCCAGGATAAAGCGCCAGCAGCGACAGAATCTGCCGCGGCTTACCGGCCGTCGGAACGATTGATCCCCCGTTGACCTCGGCACTCAACGGACCCAGAACCTGAATCTGCATGGTGGCCTCCCCACCTCGTCGAGTCCTTGTCCAGTTCCTTTTGGCGGCCAGAAATCGCCGCCGCTACGCAAGCTAGCCGTATCCGTGCCCCTCAAGCGATTTTCTGTAGCGGTCCTCCAGCGGTGCTCCAATTGGGGTGTTGCACGGAGCCCGCGCGGCACTCAAGAACACATGTACCAATAATGGAATTGAACCCTTGATTCCGGTACGGCTTTCGGGACGGCCATAACCTTGCGCCGCGTACGCCCTTTTTCCGCCCGCCGACGCGAACGGAAACGCGGACGGAAACGCGGCGGAGGTGCCGTGGAGGCGGATTTCCGTCACGGTCACCGAATTGGACCTTCGGCCGGCGCGGCCAGAGGGCGTGCCGGGCGTCGCGAGGCGGCGAACGTTGCCTGCAGAGGCACTAGTCCCGGGGTGCGCCCACGGGCTCGGGCAGGGCGATGGTGTGCGGTGCGGCCCGGTCCCAGGGGAATCCGTGGTGCAGTTCGAGGTGCTGGACGGAGCCTTCGTCCGCGGGCACGGCCACCGCGACCAGCACGTCGGGTACCGGCTCCAGTTCCAGGAACCGCCAGCGCCCGGCCAGGTCGTCGGCGGGCGGCCGGAAGGCGAGCACCCCCCGGTCGTCGGCCAGGGAGAAGGAGAACTCGTCGAAGGGCAGCCCGAGTCCCAGTCCACGGGCCTTGGAGTACGCCTCCTTCAGGGTCCACAGCCGGAGTATCCGACGGTCCCGCTGCCGTCCCACGGGCGCACCCGCCGCCCACAGCTGCTCCTCGGGGGTGAAGGTGCTCAGGATCGTCTCCAGGGCCCGTGCCTCGCGCTCGAGACCTTCGACATCGACTCCGATGCGCTGCCTGCGGACGATTCCCAGCAGGCTGTAACCGCCTGCGTGGGAGAGGTTGAAGTCCAGGTGGTCGCCGCCTCTCGGCAGGCCGCCGGGCAGCGGCTGCAGGAAGGGCCGCCCGCGCGAGGAACGCCAGATGGCGAGCTCGGCCTCGGCGAGGCCGGACTCCAGCGCCAGCGCCCGGCGGACCAGGGTGTGGGCGACGAGGTACTGCCGGCGGTCGCGTTCGAAGAGAAACCGGGCCGCGGTCTTGTTCTCACGCTCGTCGAGCCAGCGCGATGCCAGGACTCCGGCGATGGCGGGCGGGAGGGCGTCGTTGGGGCACAGCCACAGCTTCACCGGGGGCACCGTCTCGTGATGCGGTGCGGGCCCGGCGCTGAGGGACTCCGGTGCGGTGATGGTCATGATGTCGTTTCGTCCGTCTCGGTTCACCGTCCCACTGCGGACGGCGCGGCGTCGCGGCGCAAAGGCCGCCGGGACCGAAGCAGGCGGGGAGCCGCCGGTGCTCCACGGGTGGTGCTCCCGTTCAGGCGGAACGGTCCGCCAGGAGTGCGGCGGCCTCGTCGACGCCGATCCGTTCGCCGCGCACCGCGTCGAGGAGCGCGACCACCTCGTCCTGGGACAGCGGGGGCCGCTTCGCGGCCGCGGCGGCCGGCGGCTCCTGCCCCGTACCGGCCGGGGCAGCAGCGGGGCGGGTGTCGGCGTCCGGCGCCGCGGGCGTCACCGTGCCCCGGGTGCGGGAGGTGACGTAGGCGGCCATGGCGGCGAGGCTTGGATGCTCGTGGACGGTGACGGGGCGTTCGCTCAGGCCGTAGGCGCGGTTGACTCCGGCGACGAAGTCGGCCGCCAGGATGGAGTCGATGCCCAGCTCCGCGAAGGCGGCACCGCCGTCGATCTCCCACGGGTCGCAGTGCAGGATCCGCGCCAGCTGCCGGCGCAGCACCTTCAGCACCTCGGTCGAGTCACCGGAGTCCTGGCCGGCGGGAGCCTCGCCGGCGCCACGGCGCAGGGCGCCCAGGTGGCGGGCGAGAAGGACCGGCGTGGCGTGTTCGTAGAGTGCCGCGCCGGTGATGCGGACGCCGAAGTGCTGGGCGACGGCCGCGACGAATTCAACGGTGAGCAGGGAGTCCAGGCCGAGGACGTGGAAGGGCTGTTCGGGGTCGATCCGGTCGGGATCGGCGTGTACGACACCGGCCAGCACGGCCGTGAGCTCGGCAAGGATGTCTCCGTGGCCATCGGAAGGTGCCGTCGGCTCACTGGTCATGGTGGATGCCTCCAAGGACCGGCCCCTCGGGCCGGAGGGTCAGTGGGTCGGTGCCAGGGGTCCGGCGTGCGGGGCGTGCGCGGCTCGGGCAGCGCGGTCCGGTGCCGCCGGGCCCATTGCGGTCTCGGGTGCGGCCATCAGGATCGAGTGCTGGAGCCGATGCAGCCGCGGTGACGGTTCCAGGCCCAGGTCGCGCCCGAGGGTGGTGCGCAGTCTCAGGTAGGCGTCCAGCGCCTCACCGCGCCGCCCCGAGCGGTGCAGCGCGATCATGAACTGGGCGTGCAGGTTCTCATGAGTGCGGTAACGGCTCGTCAGCACCGTCAGCTCGGCGAGCACTTCGCGGTGCCGGCCGAGCCGCAGGTCCGCCTCGATGCGCTGATCGAGGGCGCACAGCCGGCTCTCGTCGAGGCGCTTGGCCTCCATGGCGAGCTGGCCCCCGGTCTGCACGTCCGCGAAGGCGGATCCCGACCACAGGTCCAGGGCGGCGGCGAGGGTGCGCGAGGCACCCGCGAAGTCACCGGCGTCCAGGGCCCGGTAGCCCAGTCCCGCCAGCTGCTCGAACTCCTTGACGTCGCTGGTGCCGCCGCCGGAGGAGAGCAGGTATCCGCCCGGCAGGGTGAGCAGCACGTCCTTGGCGGTACGGCGCTCCGGCTCGGCGCCGGACTGCTGTCCGGTGCCGCAGGCCAGCGCCGCCGCGATGAGTTCGCGCAGCTGCAGCACATAGGTCTGCAGGGTGGTGCGTGCACTGCGCGGTGGCCGGTCCGACCACAGTTCCTCGATGAGTGAGGCGACCGGCACCACCCGGTCGGCGTGCAGCGCCAGCAGCGCCAGAACCTGGCGGGGCTTCGGCGCCGTAGGGGCGACGGACACCCCGTTCTCCCTCACGTCCAGTGCGCCCAGTACGTCGATGTCCACGCCGTCTCCCCTAGTCCACGTGCGCTGCTGGCACCTTCCCGATTAAAAAACAGCACGAGCGGTATGTCAATAGCAAACCGCCCACCCTGTTTCTGGCAAGCTTCGAGTGCCAGTGCAGCAGCCCTCGAAGAACAGCAGCCCACCTGCCGACTCACCCACTCTGCGGCCATGTTGGCGGCACGCAGGCACCGCTACGGACCGGCCTGCACCCCGGGGGAGAGGAGGAGTCGCCCTCCACCCTCCGAGAGGAACAGACCAGACGCTACCCCGGAGTCCCCAGAAAACAGACCGACTGGTTTCGTATTTCCTCCGGACTGCCGCGCCGGACGGCCGCGCAGGGCCAGCAGTACGGCGGTCAGTGCGGCCAGTTCCTCTGCGGTCGCTGTGCCGCGCTCGACGCGCAGCGCCAGTTCCCCGCGGTCCGTGTCGCCCATGCCGCCTCCCTCTTTCGGCCACCGTCGGCCATCGCGCTCGACAGCAACTCACGGCCCGCTAGAAGCGCGGTCGGCGCCCCACCGGTCAGATGCTGCGCTCCCGCACGGCCCGCAGGGCCCGGGACAACGCCTCCGCGCTCTCCACGGCACCGCCGACCCCGGTCATGACCACGGCCGGAGCCTCACCCGTCTGCTCCGCCGTACGGCGGGCGATCTCGTGGGCGACCCGGCCGGCCGGACCGGCACCGCACAGGGTCAACCGCCGCCCGTCACCGCGCAGTTCCCGGAGGGGATCGGGTGGCATCCGCCGGCCCGTCACACTGAGCGACACGATGCGTTCCGGCCCCTCGTGCTCGTGCACGAGCGTGTCGTACGCACCCGGCGTGACGCCGGGGACGGTGACCAGGCACACGACGTCCTCCCCGGGTTCCCCGGCCCGCAGTACTGCCAGTGCGAGCCGGCTGCCATCGGGTTCGGGCGAGGCCATGCGGGGCACCTGGGAGGTGCTCAGCAGCCGCAGGGCGTCGCCGACGGTGAACCCCTCGTCCGGGTGCTCGGGCAGACTGCGCAGCAGCTGCAGGCACTGCGAGAGCGTGCCGGAGGCGTCGGTGTCGGTGAACCTGGCCCGGTCGTACAGGGCGGTCAGCACGAGGGCGCCGTCGGTGTCGTGGTGCGCGACGAGCGTGACCGGCAGAGTCGTGTCACCACCGGCGCTCTGCGGCACGCCCACCCGGATGCCCTGCGCTGCGAGTTCGGCCCGCAGGTTCTGCGGCAGTTCGGGGTGGCTGTCGAAGCGGACGGTGGTCTCGGTGAGGTCGCCGGGGGCGCGCCCGCTCCACTCCCGGACCCGTTCGCCGCAGACCCAGGCGTAGGGGGTGAGGTCGAGCGCGGCATCCCGCACCTGCAGCAGCAGGTCCACCAGCGGCGCGGCGGGGTCCACGGTGACCGTCATCGGCAGCGGGTTGCCCAGCAGTCCGGGGATGTCGGCCGCGGCCCGCAGCGACATGTCCCGCCCGGACAGGTGCACGCCGAAGGCCACCGGCAGCGGTCCCTCGGCCCCGGCCGCCCGGTACAGGAGCAGGGCCCACACCACGTGCAGGGCGCTGCTCTCCCCCGCGCCCCGGCCCGCGGCCCAGGAGCGCAGCCGGGAGGTCTGGGGCGGCATGAGCCGGCGCTGGATGCGGCCCGGCCCCTCGGTGCGCCGCGGTGGCCCGCCGGGGCGGCCCGGACTGACGGCTGCGTCGGCAGGCGGTGCGGCCGCCGACCAGAACTCCCGGGCCCCGGCAGGGTCTTGGCGGGTCAGCCACTGGGCGTGGTCCCGGATGTCGGGCCGCCGCTCCCCGCCGGGCAGCACGCCGCCGGCGAGGTAGGACCGGTAGAACTGCCGCACCAGCAGACGCGCCCCGCGCTCGTCGAGCAGAGCCCGGTGATAGGTCACCAGCAGTCGGGTGGGCGACTGCCCGGCGCCGCTGTCGTTCGTGTCCGGCGGTCCGTCGAGCAGGGACACCCGCAACAGACCCGGCCGGTACAGCTCGAAGCCGCGGGCCCGGTCCTGCCGGCGCAGTTCGCTCCAGCCGACGTCGGCGTGCACATGGCGTATGACCTCCACGACCGCGCGGTCGTGGAGCACCAGGCGGGCGGTGCCGGCCCAGTCGAAGGACGCCCGCAGCACCGCCTCCCGCTCGGCGACGGACTGCCAGGCGGTGATGAACCGGCCCAGGTCCAGCGGCCCCGTCCAGTCCCAGAAGATCTGCTCCACGTACCGGCCGGGGCCGCCCTGGCCGTCCACCGCCGCCGCGAGCAGCGCCCGCTGATCCCCGGTCACGGCGATCGTGCCCGCCGCGAGCGGCGCCACCAGGTCGGCCAGCAGGTCGTCGGTGAGCGGCTCGCCGGGTTCGGCCGGGCCGCGGGGGGTGAGCCGCAGGAGATGGCGGCCCAGGCGCCCGGCGTCCGGCACGGCGTCGTCCAGTTCGACGTCGTACTCCCGATGGCGCTCGGCGACGCGGGCGGCGACGGCCTCGGCATCCGTGCGGGCGAGTCCGCACAGCTCGAAGACGAGCGGCGACCAGGCCTGGGTGCCGAACGGTTCATGCACCACAGCAAAGACAGCGCCCGCGTGCGAGTGATGACTGCTCATCCGCTCCCCGGGGTGGCCGACACCGCTGCCGCAGCAGCCCTCTCCGGCACCCCACCCTCCTTTTCGAATCGTTTCTGCACAGCACGTCCGGCCACGACCCGGCAGCCCCGCCCGACGCGTCCGCTCACCACTTCCCGGGGCCCCGCCGCCCCGGGAAGCCGATGACCCCGGTGCCTTGCGACGGCTCCGCCGAGGGCAGCCGCCCCGGTTCGTCCGCGAGTAACGGGGCTCGTGTCCCACCCGGCCCCGCCGGCGCGGCTTCCTGCCGATGCGCCTCGCTCACCAGGAAGCGCTCCTCGACGAGATGGGTGGCAAAGGCCCACTGCCCGGCCGCGTCCCCGCTGAGCCGGGCGGTTCCCGTCGCGTCCCACCCGAAGCCGACCGCCGAGAACCGGCGCCGCATGCCGTGCCCGAGCGCCTTGGTGTACGCCTCCTTCAGCGTCCACAGGCGCAGAAACCGGTCGGTGCGCTCCTTCTCGGGCAGGGCCGCGAGCAGTTCTGCCTCCTCGGGGGTGCACACGAGGTCGCGCAGCGCCTCGAAGGAGATCCGGCGCCCGGCGGGCTCGGCGTCCACGCCGATCGGCCCGGCACGGCTGACGCCGACCACGATCAGCTCGTCGGTGTGGGTGAGGCTCACCTGCAGGTCCGCGCCGAGCCCGCGCAGTACGGGCCGCCCGCCCGGCAGATAGGCGAGGTCGAGCCGGTCGGCGGGGACCTGGAGAGCAGCGGCGGCCGTGTGCTTGAGCACCACCCGGGAGACGGCGAGGCTCAGCCGGCCGACCGGGGCCGGGTGCTGCCGGTAGCGGGGCCAGTCGCGGCCGAGCAGCGTGCGCAGCCCGGGATCGAGCAGGGCAGGTGTCAGCCACTGGCCCCAGGTGGTGTGCACCACCGCCCGGCCCGTCTGTTCGGTCTGCTCCTGGATCTCCTCCCACGGCCCGTCCGGCCCGGGAACATGGCAGGGCGGCGGGAGGGCCACTGCCGCTGGGCGGCCGCGCGCCGCGCCGGCCGCGCTCACCACAGCAGCCTCGTCGCATGAAGGTCGCAGTCCACGCCGTTCGCCGCGCGCCGGGCCAGCTCGTCCCACACACCCGGTTGCGGGTCGGGGGTCCGGTCGGGCAGCGGCAGCGGCATCGGCAGCCCGAGCCGCCTGGCGATCCGTCCGAGCGCCAGCAGAGCCCAGCCGGCTCCGCCGAGGAAGGGCAGCCCCGCACCGGCCGCCGCTTCCCGCACTCCCAGCGCGGCGGCGGCCAGCACCAGCAGGGCCTGACGGTCCGCCAGGGCACGTGCCGCCGGGTCGGCGGGGTCGTGCACGGCGGTGGCCGCGCAGGCGACGCGCAGCGCCCGCTGCTCGGTGACCAGCCTGCGGCCGAGGCGGGCGAGCTCCGCGGTGTCGGCATCGTCGGACCCGGCGAGCCGGCCGGTGGCACCGGCCAGCGTCGCCGCGACGGCCTGCGGGCAGTCGGTGCCCGGTGCCCGGGCCGACGGCGCCTCGGTGATACGGAACAGCGCGGCAAGTTCCCTGCCGTCGCCCGGCCGCGAGCCGCCGGCCGCGTTCAGCCCGCGCACGATGCGGGCCTGAGCGGCACTGGCGGCCGTCCAGTCGGCCCGGGCGAACGCCCTGTCCCCAAGGATCTTGGCCAGCGTGCGCCGTTCGGGGGTGTCGTCGCCGAAACCGCACTCGTTCAGCACCAGTTCGAGATCGCCCAGCAGCTCACCGACCAGCTGGGGCACGAGGTACCCCACGACGGCAGCGAGCGACTCCCCGGGCTGCTGAGGCGGGCCCTGGCCGTCCGTGCCCGGCCCGGCCGCGCCCGGATCCCGGTCAGGGCAGGACCGCAGGGCCACGGCCGTCAGGCTCTCGCAGGCCAGCAGGTCCACGAAGACCGAGGTCAGGACCGGCCGCCACTGCCTGGCACCGCGTTCGTACCTGCTCAGGCCGTCCACGATGCGGGTCGCACCGCGCAGGACGCCACCTGCCGACGCGAGCAGCGCCGCCGGTCCGAGCAGCGCAGCCGCCGGATGCGGCAGCGGCGCGCTCAGCAGCGGACGGATGCTCCAGGCATGGGCAAGGGCGAGATCCCGGCGGAAGAGCGGGCGCAGGGCGCGGGCGAGCTGATCGGCGGCCGGCTGCACCTCCCCGGCACCGGGCAGACCGGCGGGAGGTGCGGGCAGACCGTCGTGGCCCGCGGCCCGCAGGGCGGACCGGCCGTAGGGGTTGCCGGGGTCCCGAGGGTCGCCGAGCAGCGCTTCGAGGCGCGCCGCGTACTGCGCCGCGCCGGCCCGTTCATCCGCGGGGCCAGGGGGGATCCGGGTCGTCGGGGGCCGCCCGGCACGCGGGACCGGCCGGGTCAGGGCCATCGCGGATCTCCTCGTCGTCGTGGTGCTGGTCGCCGCACGGTCTGCGGCGGGCTCATCGCAGTCGGCGTACGGCGCTCTCGGCGTGCCACCGCGCCAGGCTCAGGGCCTCCGTGCTCGACCGGCCCAGCCACTCGCGCACGTACCGGCGGGCATCCACGAGAAGAGCGCCCGGGCCCAGGACGGCCTCCACCGCGCTCTCCCGGAGCATCACGTGGTGGGCGGAGACGACTCGCACTCCGGTCTCGTCGGGCTCCAGGTACCACTCGCCGTAGTGCGCGGCGACGGGATCGGACGTCACGGTCTCCTTGTGGACGATCCGCCCTGCGGCCGGGAAGCACAGCCGTACGGCCTCGGACACCAGCGTCTCCCCCGTCTCCGGGGCGCAGGTGTGCAGGACCGTCGCCTGCACGCCCGGTTGGTCCTCGGTGACCTCGGCCCGTTCGACGTGGGGAACCAGTTCGGCCCAGTCCTCGATGCGGTAGAGGAAGTCGTAGACGAGTTCCGGGGAGCCGGAGACGTACGTGCTGTCCTCGAAGGACAGCAGCAGTTCGTCCAGCCGGTCCCAGCGCTCGGCCGCCTCGCGCAACGCCGCCAACTCCGTCTTCACGTCCCTCTCGAGGGTCTCGGGCATCTCCCCGGGCCCGGCCGGGCGCTCGTGGCGCAGGGTCAGCAGGCATCGGTCGGCACCGTCGGGTTCCACGCTCCAGGTGCCGGACGTCGGCGCACCGGGCAGCAGGGCGTCCTGGAGTTCGAACTCGATACGGCGCTCCCGTGGCCGTGGCACCCGGCGGGCGAGCGCGGAACACACCTGGCCGTGCCGCAGGTGCCACAGCCGCAGGTTCTCCTCGGCGCCGTCGAAGTCGATGCGTTCGACATGGACGAAGGAGGGCAGCAGGACCGGCCAGCGCGGGGCGTCGGCGAGCAGGCCGTAGACGACACCGGCGGGCGCCGTGACCGGGACCGTGTGCTGGGCGGAGTGCACTCGCTGCGACGACATGCGCGACCCCCTCCTCCAGATGTGATCAACGCTGCACGGCCGGGCCTGAGCGGTGCTCGATTCCTGGTGGAGGGGGGACAAAGTGACGTGGGGTCAGCCCACGGGGGCCACGGACGTGCTCCTCGCGGGGCGGGCCGGGAACGTGTCGGGGCCGGACATCAGGATGGAGCGCTGCAGCTTGGCCAGCACGGGGGACGGTTCGAGGCCCATGGTGCGCACCAGGGTGGCGCGCAGCCGCTGGTAGGCGTCGAGCGCCTCGCCGCGGCGGCCGGAGCGGTACAGCGCGAGCATGTACTGGCCGCACAGGCTCTCGTGCGTGGGGTACTGGTTGACCAGCACGGTCAGTTCGGCGAGCAGCTCACGGTGCCGGCCGAGCCGCAGGTCCGCCTCGACACGCTGGTCCAGCGCGCACAGCCGGCTCTCCTCCAGCCGCTTGGCCTCGGTCCGCAGATGGGGGCCGGTGTGGACGTCGGCGAGCGCGGGTCCGGTCCACAGCTCGAGCGCCTCGCGCAGCATCCGGGCTGCCTGGGGGTAGTCCTCGGCGTCCATGGCCCGGTACCCCGAGCCGGCGAGCCGCTCGAACTCCCGTGCGTCACTGAGGCCGTCGCCGCTCTTGAGCAGATAGCCGCCGGGGACGGTCAGCAGCACGTCCTTGGCCTGGCAGCGCTGTCCGGCGTCGTCCCCGGTGCTGTTCTCCAGGGCGGCGGAGATGAGTTCGCGCAGCTGCAGGATGTAGGTCTGCAGGGTGGCGCGGGCGCTGCGCGGGGGCTTGGCGCCCCACAGCTCCTCGGTCAGGACACTCACCGGAACGACCTGACCGGCCCGCAGCACCAGCATGGCGAGCACCTGGCGCGGCTTGGGTGCCGTCGGGGTGGTGGAGGTCCCGTTGAGCCGTACGGCGAGTGCGCCGAGTACATCTATGTCCACGCCGTCTCCCCCATCTTCTGCCAACCCTGCAGTGCTTCCCTAGCACCTCGAGTAAAAAACAGCACGCGCGGTATGTCAATACCAACCGGCAAACCTGTTTGATCTCGACTCTCACGCAAGTGGGGCTCGATCGCCCCACTACCGATAGGGACATAGCGTCAGAAAAGGAGTAATAGACAGAAGATCACACATGGTCATAGCCGGCTTGGGCCTGATCATCACCAGACCATTCATGCTGTTTTACTCGACGGGCTCCTGCGGCTGCGCCTCCTCCGACACCGACACGAGCGCGCGCTCGGGGAAGGCCGCCAGCCGCGGCATGATGAAGGACCAGAACTGCGCCGTGCGCTCTGCCGACAGCCGCCCGTCGTCCGTCGCGATCACCTCGAGGCCGACGGTGGCCGCCACGATCGTGGTCGTCGCGCCGTCCGGTGAGACACCGTCGGCCAGTTCACCCGAACGCTGCGCCTGCAGTACCAGGTCGCGCACATAGTCGTGCCACCAGCCCAACATGGCCGCGTCACTCTTGCGGGAGGGGTCGCCGCTGAGTTTGAAGCCGGCCCTGATCACCGGGTCGTCGGCAACGGCCAGCAACAGGCCGGACATCGTGCGCATGAGCGACTGCAACGAGGCGCCGGCCCCGCCACGCCAGCGCTCGGCCAGCCTCTCGACCGAGTCCGCGGCCACGGACTCCACCTCGGTGGCCAGCGCGTCCTTGTTGGCAAAGTGGAAGTGCAGGGCACCTGCACTCACCCCGGCCCGCCTGCTGATCGCTGGAAGAGAGGCGACGGCGTATCCATCAGCGGCGAACACCTCGGCCGCCGCACGAATCAGGGAGCGTCGCGTCCGTGCCGCCCTCTCCTGCTTGACCATTGCACTCTCCTCCGTCGGCATACGCGGAAACCGGAGTCGCCTCGTTCGCTTCCCTGGATCCGGAACGTCTACTACCGGATATTATCAAACCGCGCGCTTGGTACGTTTCATGCTGGGCGTTGTCCCCGTCGAGGAAGTGCGACCGAGGCCGCCCGGAGAGGACGCACAGCACCCCTTCCAGGGGGCCTTTCCGAAACGTGCGCCAGACTAATGAACCGGCCGTGCGGATTCTTGAATCCGTCAGCCGCGCCCCACCCGCGCTGAAGCGGTTCTGCAGCAGATCACAAGGCACAAAACGGCGGGACTGTGTCCGCCCCGGGCCGGGGCGGACACAGTCCCGCCGCTCGCGTGCCGTCCGCGTCAGTCCTGCGGGGTCAGAAACACCGGCAGGGCACGGTAGGAGTTCATCAGGAAGCTGGACATGGGCTCCAACTCCTGCGGAGAGCAGGCGAGCCGCATCCGGGGAAACCGCTCGAAGAGCGCGGCGAAGGCACCGGTCGACTCCACCTCGGCGAGCGGCGCTCCCATGCAGCGGTGGGCGCCGTGCCCGAACCCGAGCGTGTCGCGCCCGGTGCGCAACACGTCGAACCGGTCGGCGTCCGGGCCGTAGCGCTCGGAGTCGAGGCCGCCCGCAGCGAAGGAGACCAGGATCGCATCACCCTGGCGGATGAGGACACCGTCCAGGTCGATGTCCTCCACCGCGAACCGCATCGGCGAGTAGGCGCCGGGTGTGTGCACCCGCATCGTCTCGGCCGACACGTCCTGCCAACTGGCGCGGCCCGCACGCACATGCTCCAACTGGTCCGGGTGGCTCAGCAGCGCGCCCACGGCGTTGGTGATCAGCGCGGCGGTCGTGTCCTGCCCTCCCGCGATCATCAGGAAGAGCGTGCCCAGCAGTTCCGCCTCGCTCAGGCGGTCGTCCTGGTCCCTGGCCTCGATCAGGGAACTGGTCAGGTCATCCCCGGGCTCGGCCCGCTTGTCCTGCACCATCTGCGACAGCAGCATGAAGGCCTGCATCCGCGCCGCCTCTATCTCCTGACCGGACAAGGTGGTGCTGAAGACCTTGTGCAGCGCGGCGCACAGAGCGTCCGTCGGTTCTCCCTGCGGGACTCCGAACAGTTCGCAGATCACCCGCATGGGCAGAATCTCCGCGAAGGCGGACCGCAGATCGACCGGGGTGTCGGCCGGCAGCGCGGCGAGGCCGTCGACGAGTTCGGCCGTGATCGCGGCGACCCGGGGGCGCAGGGCCTCGGTGCGGCGCGCGGTGAAGGCCCCCGCGACCAGCCGGCGCAGCCGTGCGTGACTCTCTCCGTAGGCGAACAGCATGTTCTCGTTCGCCACCCACGGGTACAACGGCCAGTCCTCGGTGATGCGGCCCTCGATGAAAGCGGGCCAGTGCTGACGGGCGTCCTTGGAGACGCGCCGGTCGGTCAGCAGCCGCTCCACATATTGCTGTCCGACCACGGCCCAGGCGACCACCCCTCCGGGCAGCTGGACTTGGACGGCGGGCCCCTGGGCCCGCAGCATGGCGGCTTCTCCCGCCAGATCCCGCCCCGTCACATCCAGGGCATAAGGGCAGACAGCAGTTGCGTTCAACGTCGAACTCCCTGGGTCGGTGTTGCACAAGTGGCACGTTTCCCAGGGGAGGTGGGTCCCCCGCCCTCCCCCTCCGAGGGCGTACAAGATCACGCCCCCGACGACTGTTCAGTTGTACCTTTGTTCCCGGCCGCCGTCAGCTCGCTGCCGCAACCTCCTCGGCGGCCTCGCGCAGCTTCAGCGCCGCCGCATACACCCGGGCACCCCGGTCGGCAGCCGTATCGAGCTGCATGAGCACCGCCGGGACCGCAATGCTGGCCATCAGGTGACGCTGCAAGTCCGAGACCCGCTCCGGCAGATCGCCATGGTTGGTCATGACCTTGGACAGCACCTGCACGCCGGTGAACGCCCCGACGAACATCCGTGCCGACGCGTCGACGTCGACATGCGGCAACAGCTCGCCGTTCTTCTTCGCCTTGCCGAGAATCTCGATGTTGTGCTCGATCCACGCGCTCATCGGCACCCGTCGGTCCAGGCCGTCGTTCGGGGACCCCTGGTCCACCGTCAGGCGGATGCTGCCCTGCACCAACGGATCGCCCACCGACAGCAGATGCGCGAGCAGGAAGGCCTCGTCGATGCCCTGCTGGAGCATCAACTCCTGCTCCGGCGGGGGCGGAATCGTCCCCAGCTGACCGGCCAGCACGGCTTGCGCCAGCTCCTCCTTGGAGGCGAAGTGGAAGTACAGCGCCCCCTTGGTGACATTGGCCCGGTGCAGGATCTCCGAGATCGTCGCCGCCTCGTACCCCACCTCGGCGAAGACTGCGGCGGCACTGACGAGGATGGCCCGCCTCGTTCTGATGGCCCGTTCCTGCAGCGCCATGGCCCTCACCTCCGCATGTGCTCCGGTGCAGTTCTTGGGAAAAAATAAACCGACAGGTACGTATTCTGCCACCCCTCACCCGCACAATCAATCGCGACCGCGGCTAATGTCCCTGAATATCCGCTTTATACGTAATGGAGACACCACTCGTACGGCGACCAGGGCAAAAGGAAACCTGACGTGCGGTATTCCCCTCCCTGTCAGGGAGTCTTGGTGCACAGTCGGTGCCCGCTCGCCATGCCGCAGAATCGGATATTCCGCTACGGATCCACAGAGCAGGCGCTCAAAGATCCGTCACCGACGGCCTGAGCTTTACTGCCATTTAGCTTGAAACAAAACCGGTAGGTCCGTATCTTCTGCTCCATCCAAACTCTGGATCTGCGATTTGACGGGGGAGAGGGTCATGGCCCTTCTGACAACCCAGCCGATACGGACCGCCGCATCCGGCGACTCCAGCCGCAAGGCGGATCAGCTGCTGCGGACCGAGCTGCAGGGCGACCGACTGCGAGCCGACCAGCTGAGAGATCTGCGCGCGATCGAGGTCCTCGCCTTCGAGGACCTCGCAAGCACCGACAGCACGCCGGCCCAGGACCTGGCCCGGGCCCTCTTCGGGGTAGGCGAGGAGCGCGAGCAGGTCCACGGCCGCTGGCGCGGGCTGATCCGTAACGAAACGTTTCGCCACCGTCCGGACCGTTCCCCCGCCGAACAAGCGGAGCAGTCCTACGAGTGGCTGCGCCTGGTGAACGACACCATCGGGGAACCCAGAAGCCTCGCCACGGATCCGAGCCTGCTGGCGAGCCTGCACGAGTGGACAGCGATCGTGGACGGCGGCGGGGGCCTGTGCACGGTGGCAAGCATCCACTACAACCTCTTTCTCGGCAGTCTCCTCGACCATGAGTCTGCAGAGCAGCGGGATCTGTCCGAGTTCACATCCATGCGACGCATCGGCACGTTCCTGTGCACCGAGCTCGACCACGGCAACGACAGCGCCGCACTGGAGACCACCGCCGAACTCGACCCGGAGAGCGGTGGGTTCATCCTGAACACCCCGCACCCGGGTGCGCAGAAATTCATGCCCAACACCAGCACCACCGGCGGCCCCAAGAGCGCCGTGGTCGCCGCCCGCCTCATCACGAACGGCCAGGACCACGGCGTGTACCTGTTCCTGACCCCGCTCAGCGACGAGCACGGCCTGCTTCCGGGGATCCGGGTACGCCGGCTGCCGATGCGGCCCGGCGCCCCCGTCGACCACTGCCTGACCGCCTTCGACCAGGTACGGCTTCCGCGCGAGGCGCTCCTGGAAGCCGAGCACGGCCGGCTCGGCCACGACGGCACCCTCATCAGCAACCTGGGCAACCGCCGCAAGCGTTTCCTGCGTTCGATCGGCCGGGTCACCGTGGGCAAGATGTGCATGAGCGGCGCGGCCGTCGGCGCCTCCAGGGCCGCTCTGGCCATCGCCGTCCGCTACGGCGAGCAGCGTCGTGTGGCCGGTCCGAAGGCAGGCCAGCGCATCCCGGTCAACGCCCACCGCAGCCATCACGCCCGACTGCTCAGATCGCTGGCGACGGCATATGCCATGACCTTCCTGCACCGGTCGGCCATTGCCGCCTGGACCCGGCACACCGCCGAGACCCGCGACGAGGCGGAGCGCCTGGTGGCCGTCGCCAAGGGATGGATCACCTGGCAGGCCCGCCTCATCACCGCCGAGTGCCGTGAACGCTGCGGCGCCCAGGGCCTGTTCGCGGTCAACGCACTGGCCGGCTTCCCGGAGTACGTCGAGGGCACCGTGACCGCCGAGGGGGACAACCTGGTGATCTGGTCCAAGGCGGCGGCGGAGCTGCTCTTCGCCTCCGGGACCACCCGGTCCCAGAGCGCCTCGCCGGCCGGCCCGCGGGAACTGACCAACCCTCGTTTCGTGCGCTCCCTGCTGGCGCAGGCCGAGACCGTCTGGCGGACGCGAGCGCGGACTGCGCTGCGCCAGGGGCCCGCCAAGGATCCGGTGGCCCGCTGGAACTGGGCATCGTCACCGGCGCTGGAGATGGTCTCGGTGCACGCCAGGCTGCAGGCCGCCGACGCCTTTCTGGAAGCGGCGGAGCGGGTGACGCAGCCCGAGGCTCGGCAGCTGCTGGACAAACTGTGCCTCCTGTTCCTGCTGGAGCAGATCAGCAGCCACACCGGCGACCTGCTGACGGAGGCGCACATGAGTGCCGACCAGGTCCGCGACCTGCCGTCCGTCGTCGACACCGTCATCGACGAACTCGCCTCCGACATGAGGACGCTCGTCGACGCCTTCGACCTGCCTGAGGAGTACCTGGACGCGATTCCGATCGCCAACAGCGGCCGGGTTCCGCTCACCGACTACGCCGCCTTCACGGACGTCGCCGAGTAGGCCACGGACGCTCCGGCGACGCGTCCCGCTCCCCCGCACCATTGTCGTTCTCGGGCCGGGTGTGTGCTTTCGAGCCCACCCGGCATCCGTCCGTCTCCGTCCCGTCCTACAGGGACGACGACACCGCCCCGCCCTCCGACCGCTCCGTCTTGCGCCCCTTGCTCCCCGGCGCCAGTGTGCGCGGATCGATGGCCTCGGCGGGCGCACCGGTGGCGTACAGCCCGTCGGGAACGGTGTCCCGGTCGTGCGGCAGCAGCCAGAACACCCGTCGGCGGAAGGTCCCGGACGAGCGGGACGGCTTGGCCCCCGGCCCGAGCAGCGCATAGCCGACCATACGGCCGTCACGGTGGTAGGCGGGCCTGCCCCGGCGCGTCGGCAGCCGGTCCAGGCTCTGGCGGACGTAGTCCAGCCCGCTGATGTCCTCGAGCCAGACGAAGTCGACCTCATGGTCGATCTCGTCCTCAGCGATGAGGGCACTCATGCTGTCTCCTCGTCGGCGGACAATCCGATGCCCGGGTAGTACTTGCGCTGGTTGGACAGGATCATCTCCTTCGGAGACGCCAGTCCCACCACCTCCCGGACCCGCGCGGCGAAGGACCGGGACGAGACAGCCGGGGCCCCCTCATTCTGACACCATGTCCGGTAAGCCGCGTAGAGACCGGCCTGTTCCGCCCTCAGGCCCGGCTCGCGGCGGCAGGACTCGCCGAGGAAGCGCCCGATGTGGTCCTCGGTCTCCGCGTACGCCGTGGTGGCGATACGCACCGGCTCCGGGCCCAGCAGGTCCTTCTCCCCGCTCAGGTAGCGCCGTGCCCCGACCACGAGCCAGTTGAGGATGCCCGCTCCTTCCTCCGTCACGAGGATGTCGGCCAGGTTGTCGACCTTCCGGTGATCCGGCACGACCCGTTCGAACGGGATCAGCCGCATCCGCCGCCAGAACGCGAAACCGCCCGTCCCCACCTCGGGCCGGTGGTTGCCCAGCAGCCACAGCTTGTGGGTCGGCTGGAAACTGAAGAAGTCCTGCCGCATCCGCCGTGCCTTGATGCGATCGCCGCCGGTCAGCAGCTTCACCCGGGCCTCGTCGAAGCGGTCCCCCGGCTTGACCTCGCTGCACACGATGACCCGGCGCCCGTGCAACTCGGCCAGGTCGGTGGGGTGGCCCTCGTAGGGACGGGCCATGAGGAACCCGGGGGGCGCGGCGTCCGCGTAGTCGCCGACGAGCTTCATCACCACGTCCAGCAGCACCGACTTGCCGTTCTTGCCGGAGCCGAACAGGAAGGGCATCACCTGGGCGCCGACGTCGCCGGTGATGGAGTAGCCCAGCAGCAGATGCAGGAAGTCGATCATCTCCCTGCCCTCGGGCCCCTGCCCGAAGGTGTCGGTGAGGAACCGGTCCCAGCGGGGCGTCGGCATCTGTTCGGGCGTCGCGGTGGTGGAGCGGGCGTGGAAGTCCTTGTTCGGGTCCGGCGCCCGCTTGAGCCCGGTGCGCAGGTCGACGATGCCGCCGGGCGTGCACAGCGCGTACGGATCGGCGTCCAGCAGCGCCGCGTTGAGCACCATGCCCGGCGCGGACTTGGCCTGGGTGAGCATCGCGTTCATCCCGCTGGTGCTCAGCGCGCGCCGGCGGTGCTGCTGCAGGGCGACCGTGCTGTGCACGCCCCTCGGGTCGGTGGTGGCAAGGGACTCGGCCAGGTCACCGGCAGCCCACAGCACGGTGTCGTCCTCGTCGATCTGCCAGCGGGTACTGTCCCACCGGAACCAGCCGAGCCCCGGCACATGCCGGTAGTCGTTGGCATAGAGACCGACGAAGAGCTTGGCGTTGCCACGGTCGCTGAGGGTGTCGGGCAGCAGCCCGTCGGCGGTGGCCTCACCGGCGGGCCGGGGGCCTCCCTGGTCCTCCGTACGGGCCTGCGGGACGGTCTGGGCCAGGATCTGTGCGGCGACCGAGCCGGCATCGAAGAGGGTGTTGTCGCGGCCACGCATCACAGGCGGCCTCCCGGAGACAGCGGGCGGGTACGGCCCGCGCTCAGCCCGCCGCGGATGACGGCGCCGAAGCGCCGCTGCTGCCCGGGGCGTGCCTGCGCCGCCGCCTCCTGCAGGACCCGCTCGGCCTCGTCGTCGTCCAGCAGGCCCGCGGCGACGAGCCCACCGGCGGTGTACGCAGCCCGGTTGAGCTTCTCGGTGAACCCCGCTCCCTCCGGTACGGCCGCACAGGCGGTCACCTCGGCCAGCAGAGGGGCCAGGACCCGCTCCACGGCTGCGCAGCCGCCTCCGGCGGCCAGGACGGCCTGCCGGGCACGGGGCGGCACGGGCCGGGGCGCGGGCACATGGGCGGGCGGCAGATGGCCGGTGCGCTCCAACTCCCGCGCCAGCCAGGCGGGCAGCGGTGCGGGCTCACGCGCCTCCCCCACGGCCTCGTACGTCCCGGCTGCGGTGACGGTGCCCGGGGCGACGATGTACCCACCGTGCGCCCGTACGTCGACCTGCCAGGCCAGCGCGCGTCCGCCGCCGGAGCCGGAGGAGCACTGCCAGCGGTGCCCGCGGTGCGCCCGGTACCAGACGTGCAGGCCTCCGGAGGGCGTACGCACCCGCAAGGTCGTCTCGTCGTCCATGGGAGAGGTCGCACCGCGGAGCGCGGCCAGCACGCCGATCGTGTGGAAACCGTTGGCCAGCCCGGAGAGGTCCACGGTGTCGGAGATGTCGATGCCGGGCAGCAGGCGGTCACGTCCGGGCAACTGCCGGGCGTGGGCGTCGATATCGATGACGACCAGCCCTGCAGGCCCGCAGGCGGTCCCGACTCCGAAATCCGGGTGGGCGCCCCACCATTGCTCGATCCGCGTGTAGTCCAGCGTGGCGGCACGGAAACCGTGGCACCAGCGACCCAACGCCAGGCAGCGACACCCCCGGTGCGTATGCCCGGACTCCCGGCACGCCGTGCAGTTGCCCGCGGGCGTCTTGCGCCCCGGGGCCAGCGGGTGGACGGGCCAGCCACGGGCCGCACACCAGCGGGCAATGGCCAGGGACCGCACGGCACTTGGAGAGCCAGGCGTGAACCTGGGTGAGTCGCTGCGCAAAACCCGCAGCTCATCGGCCATGCGTTTCCCCCGTCAGCGACCGAAGCGACTCAACAACAGGAACAGACTAACGAAGCATCGGTAAAGGAGGGGGTAACCGTGCGAAGAAACCGTTCCGTTCATGACGGGGTGTGAGCGACTGGAGTGATCGAGCCCCAGCGACTGAGCGACTTTCGGTCGCTGGATCAGTGGCTGGCGAAAACCGCAGGTCACGGCATCGCCAAGGTCAAAACAGCGACTGAAGCGACTCAAGGTCCCTATATATGACGCACACACGCACGCGGGCGCACATGCGCACACGCGCGAATGTCTCGATATACCCGGCCCTTGAGTCGCTTCAGTCGCTGATCGCCCCTCAAAACCGGCTCTGACCTGGGCTTTTCATTGAGCGACCGAAGAGCGACGAGACGCGGTTACGTCGCTGCCCTTCAGTCGCTGTCCGCCTCCGGGACGCATCGCGCCCCCGCTGGGCATGCCTCGCCCGGCGGGTTCAGCGACCGAAGCCGACTCGAGCGATCGTCAAGCAACCCTGCACCGATCCCCAGCGATCGGGACAGGAGGACGCACTCCTCGCGTTCTACGACTTCCCGGCCCCGGCAGCCATCGTGTCGGCCTTTCCGCGCAGCGCGCCGGCCACCGCCCACGACACCATCTCCACGGCAACCGGCGGCAGTGGCGAGGTCACGGTGATGTGCGCACCCCCTGCTACCAGCAGGCGGCCGCCGCAGGGAACTCCCGCCCCCGCTGGCGCGGGTGGAGTTCCGCACCCTCAACATCCGCCGCTGGGATCGCATCGTCGAGGCATGGGCCACCGACGACGTCCAGGCCTCGACGATGCCTGGATCGACCAGATCGCCGACCTGGGTTCCCGGTGGGGCACCTGGATGTCTCCGACCCGAATTCCAAGATCCAAAACCGCTGTGCGCCGTTCTGACGGCCTGCCAGCGACTCCAAGGTCTCGCCATACCGGCGACGCCGAGTCAGGCCGTTGGAGAGCCCATTCTGGCGGCCGATTTTCCGCTGCTTTCCCGAAAGCTCACCACGCCCCACGCTCATGACGTCACCATGTGAAGCACGCCGCGGATGGGTTGAGAGGACCGCGCGAGACCGCCGAGCCCGACCGGGCCCGCTCCCTCGCCTCCCTGTTGAGCAGCTGCAGCGGGGCGAGGAAAGAGCCGTCGCTCTCCAACCTCCGGTCCAGGGGCACGGCCAGCTCTCCGGTAGGTGGCAACATCTCCGACAGGCAGGACCAATGGCGGGCCTCCCGGTGCGGGCCCGGCGCTCGGCGACCTGGCACCACGAGGCGTCCGGCAGGTGGAGGCGGCGGTTGTTCAACGCCCGTCCTCTGCTGAAGGCGTCCGTACGCGAGGAAGACGCCGACCTGGGTGTTCTCGACCCGGGCTGCGGTGCCGGTGTATCGGCGCTGCACACCGGCCGGTCCTCGAGCACCTCGGTGCCGACGACTGTGCTTGGCAGCAGCCGCTGCATCGGCCCGGGGCGGGCGTGACCGGCCGGCTCGGCCGCCCGCCGGCAGTTCTTCCGCTCGACGCCGGACAGCAGGGCGGACACGAAGGCGCGGGCCGTCACCCGCGGCTCCACCCGCTTGAACCGGTCCGCGATCCAGGCCATGGCCTGGTCGGACATCGCACGCCAACAGGCGGCATCTATGCTGCTGTCCGCGACCACAGCACGATCTTCAGGAGTCCACAACCCTTGATGATCATGCGGTGGCCGCTCCAGAACCACCAGGTGTGACAAGCTGCTTCGGCCAGTGGGATCCGCGCAGGACGAGGCTCGGGATCGACCGCCCATGCGACATGCCGTCAGCGGCCCGACGCCCGGATGTTCAGCCCATGGCGCCGCCCCGGGGACGGCGGACGGACTCGGCCGACGATGTTCCTCCCGGCCTGCGGTTGTCTCTCCCGGCCTCCGGCTGTGTGGCGATCGAGACCAACAGGGGGTTGGGGATGGGTGAGGATGCACTCGTCACGGCGGTGCGGAGCGGGGACGAGAACGCGGTCAGAATCCTGCTCGAGGACGGGGCGGATCCCGACGTCCTCGACGAGCAGGGCACCCCCGCACTGTGCCTGGCCATCTCAGCGTTCAACTCGACGATCGGCAGCTACCTGGTGGAAGGCGGCGCGGATCCAGACCGCCGGCTGCCCGACGGGACCACTCCCCTGCTGCAGGCCGTCGACAGTGGTTCCATCGGTCTCGTCTTCGGCCTGCTCGGTGACGCGGTGGTGATCAGCGAGGCCACCCGCGCGGAAGTGCTGGCACGCGCCCGGCAGTGGCACGAGAGGGGCCCGGTCGCCATGCTCCGGGAGCGGACCGGCACCTCGGACGAGGTGGAGCGGGTTCGCATCCGGGACAGGGAGTGGTTCACCGAGTACCACGAGCTCCGGCTCGGCGGAATGACCGTTCGCGACGGCCACACAGGGATCCTCACCCGCCTTGAGGAACACTTCGGACTGCACCTGGGCTTTGACGAATTGGCGGCCCGCGCGTGCGCACTCGAGTACCCGGACTGGGAGCACGCCGTCTGGTCTGAGATCGTCCAAACCGTTGCCCGGAGACAGGACGACGCGACCTGGGAGGCTGCGGCGGTACTGCGGGGTCATCCCGATCCCCTGCACCGCCGCTTCGGCGTGGAGGTCCTGGTCTGCCTCCACATCGAGGCTGAACTGACGAACGTCTCGAGTCCGTTCGAACAGCGCACGCTCGAGCTCCTCCTCGACTGGGCAAAGGAGGAGGGACACCCGGACGTCCTGGCCGAGGCCCTGGCCGGCCTGGGCCACCATGAGGACCCGAGGATCGAGCCGCTGGGGCTCTCACTCCTCGCCCACGCTGCCCCGCAGGTCCGTGTGGCGGTGCCTTCGACCCTGAGAATCGTGAACTCGGAGAGCTCTGGGCGGAAGACGTTCACCTCCGAGGGGCTGAACGCCCTGCTTGCACTGGCCCGGGACACCGACTCCTCCGTTCGCCAAGTCGCCGGCTACGTGCTCGCGTACAGCCTGAATCCGGACCCCGCCATCGCGGACACCCTGGCCGATCTGCTCGATGACGAGGACCAGCAGACCCGGATCTGGGCCGTCTACGGACTGGCCGAGCGGGACGATCCGCGCTGTGTCGAGGGCGCGGACCGGGTGGGACCCGTCGACGAGTACGAGTCGTGGTCCTGGATACTCGGTGCGCCCTCACGGTACGAGCAGCGCCAAAGGGAGCGGGAAGCTCCGGCCACGGCCGAGTAGCGAATGCTGGCCTCTGCATCCCATGGTGGGCCGGCTGTGGACATCAGGGCCGACGCTGTACTGGCGAGCCGGTACGTGAGGCGGCTGACCACCTGGTCCCGATGCCGCCGCACCGGACACCTCAGTCCTCGAACCCGACCGAAGCAGAGCCAGGTGCAGGGCCGCGCGCAGCCGAACCGCTTCGGTCTCGCCCAGGACGGCAACGGTCGACCCGCCTGCCGGTGCGGCCAGGAGATGGTCCCTGGGGGGTCCCGCACATCACCTGGCCCGGTCCCCGCCCCCGGCATCGCTCACGACGCCCCCCATGGCAACGCCGTGCTGGTCAGTGATCGCGTCGAGGGCCGCGTACTGTCCCCACTGCGCCGGCCTGCACCGGCTGGCGCCCTCGGGTGATTACGCCGTAATCACCCGAGCCTCGAGCCCGCTGCCGCCGGATAGACACCTATGCCACCTCCCGCACCAGACCCTGGTCTGGCTGGGAGGCGAAGGGATGGTTTCCCACCGTGGGAAGCCGGCCCTCATGGAGGGCTGACCGTGGTGCGCCCAGAGGTCAACTGGAAGAGGCGGTCTGGTCTTCCTTGTACTTGATGAGGGTGTCCAGCATCTTGTCGAACTCAGCTGGTGGCATCTTGCGGATCAGGAGTTCCGCGACGAGCCAACCGTCCTCGTAGGGGAACCGCTTCGGCTGGTGCTCTTCGCCCGCAGCCGTCGTCTCGGCGGGGGCGGCCTGTGCGGGAACAGACGGCATGCCGTCCCCCGACTTGTTGGCAGGTGGTTCATCCTGCGCATCCTGCGCAGCGCTCGGCCGGTGCACCGGAGGCTGCGTGGCATCCGCTCCCTTGGGAGCGGAGTTGGATTCCGGCTCTGCTGGAGTGTCCGGAGCCGCCTTTCGGCTGTGTGACTCCCCTGTTTCAGGTGCCTGTGGCTTCGGGGTGCCCTTCGATGCGCGGGCCTGCTCCTCCTTGCGCACTCGCTCCGCTTTGAGCTCTTCCAGAGCGGCTTCCTGCTGGTCGGCTGGCTTGTTGCCGACCGCGCGCAGCAGGTCGATGGGTTCCTCGCCGATGCGGGCCTGGAGTTCGGGGGTCAGGTTGAGGAGGGCGAGGCGCTGAGAGATCCAGCCTTGGGAGCGGTGAAGGCGTTTGGCCAGAGCTCGCTGGCTGCCCTGGATGTCCAGAAGGCGCTGGAGAGCGCGGGCTTCGTCGAGTTCTTCGAGGTCCTGGCGGTGGATGTTGGCGACGAGGGCGGATTCGAGGATCTCTTCGGGGGTGGAGCCCTCGTCGTCGCTCACCATGACCTTGATGGTGGCGAGGCCGCCTTCGCGGGCGGCAGCCAGACGGCTGCTGCCGTCGACCACGACGTGCGTGGTGTCGGGTTCGAGGTCGGCTTCACGTTGGGGGTTGGCCTTGATGTAGGCGTCGCGGTTCATGACCGTGATCGCCTGCTTCTGGCCGTGGGTCTTGAGGCTGCCCGCCAGGTCGGTGAGGTCTCCGAGGGTGGAGCGGGGGTTGTCCGGGTTGAGGCTGACTCGCTGTACGGGGAGTTCCGTGGGCGGGGCGATGCCCTCGGTGGGGACGCCTGTGGCGGCGGCGACGGCCTGGCGTCGTGCACTGATCGGGCGCACTCCCCCGCCGAACCGGCCGGCGCCCAGCTGATCGGCCTTGCTCACGAGACCTCCCTTGCCAGGGCTCGCATACCGACTGCCTGCTGTGATTTGGGGGCGTAGGACAGCAGGGGCTTCTTCACTCGGACCGCTTCCTTCTGTTCCTTGAGGTCTCCGATGAGTCCGACGACCTTCGGATCCTTTATGTCCACCCAGCCCTGGAGCGACGAGGTGGCGATGTATCCGCGGCGGGAGTCGTAGAGGTTGACGACGATGCCGAGGTAGTCGATGTCGACCTGGAGGTCGCCGCGCAGGTCGTCGATCTGTGTGGTGAGCAGTTCGTAGGCGTCGGCGGAACTGTCCTCGGCTTGGACGACGATGAGGGCTCCGGACTGGCCGGGCTTTTCGCCGTCGCGGCGGCGGCCGTAGTAGACGGCGGCGTCCATGCTGAGGCCGAGGCTGGGCGGGCAGTCGACGATGATGACGTCGTAGTCGGCTTCGAGGGGGGCGAGGGCCCGTTCGAGGGCGGCTTCCCGGGCTCGCACGGCGGACAGGCGTACGTCGAGGAGGAAGGCGTCGTTGCAGGCGGGCAGGAGGTGGAGGCGGCCGTCGAAGGTGTCGTCGTCGACGGAGAGGATGAGGTCGCGCAGGTCGCCCTTGGGGTCGCCCGCCATGTGGTTGGTGAGGCTGTCGCCGTCCATGGGCAGTGGGCTGCCGCCGAGTTGGTTGGTGAGGTGGCACTGTGGGTCGAAGTCGACGAGGAGCACCCGCAGCCCGAGTCCGGGCAGGTTCTCGATGTCGAGGGGGTTGTCTTCCGCTTCGGTTTCGTCGTTGTGCGTTTCGCTCGCGCGCACGGCTTTGGCGAGGGCCTTGGCGACGCGTACCGGGTGGAGGGTGTTGGGGTCTTCGGCCAGTGCCTCACCGAGGCCGGCGGTGATGGCGGTCTTGCCGACGCCGCCCTTCTGATTGCAGACGATCACGCGACGGGTGATCGCTGGGCGTTCGATGTCCGGGGCAGGGTTGGCGTCGAGCCACAACTGGACGGACTGGGCAAGGCCCTGAATGAGCGAGACGCGCCGGCCGGCGGCGATCTCCCGGAACTCCTCCCACTGGCCGGGGGGCAGGAAGGTGGAGAAGGAGTCGGCGGCGGCGGTGTCGATGGTGGCGGGGGTGGAGGCCAGGTTGCACCAGTCCCTGATGCCTTGTTCGACGGCGGCCTGAATCTCGATGTGATGCTGGGCGGCTCTGATTTTGAGGTTCTGCCGGAGCCATCCCGGCAGCTTGGAGACGACCTTCTCGCGGTCGCTGGAGGTGGCTGGAGAACTCATGGAGGACACCATACTAACGCTGTTGATCATTTACACCATCGACACGTTAGTTAGACCAAGTTGATGAGGTTCCCCGTCTCGGCGAAGCGATTACGTCGTAATCACCCCCTTCCGACGAGCTGTCAGGTCCCAGGTGATTACGACGTAATCACCTGGGACTGCAGACGCCTACGGAACCCGGCTCCGGATCCGCACCTCTGCGTTCAGAACGGTCCAGAGCTCCCAGCGCGCCCCAGCCCAAAGCCTGTCGGGTGATTACGGCGTAATCACCTCACGACCTCGTGCACGGTTGGCCGTGGCCCGGCGCTCAGGTCGCTGGTTGAACTGAGCATGGTGGAGGCTGGGGCACGTGAGTTGATCGTGACGGAGTACCGGGTCACTGGACTGTCGCCGGCAGTGATTGCTGAGGCAGGTAGGGCCGTTGTGGCACGAACAACACCAGGCACGCCTGACGGCCTGGCCGCGGCGGGCAGAGCCGGAGTGAAGCACCACGTCGGTCTTCGTCGACCGACTGCACGCCGACTGGGTGAGTCTGCGCCATCGGCGAGGTGCCCCCTGTTCGCGCCGAGAGAAGAACCAGGTTGCCCCGTGGGGTGATTACGGCGTAATCACCCCACGGACAAGGCAAGCGCTGAGAAGCTCATTCGGCCTCGGGGACCACCTGGGCGAACGAGGTCACGAACGCGGTGATGAGTCGGGCGAACTCGGACCGGTCGGCGTCCGACCGATCCGCCATACGTCGACCGGTTCATCGAGCGCGGCTGGGCACACACGGCTGACGATGGCGCGGTGGCACTGACCGGCGAGGGCCGACGGGCGCACCAGCGGGTTTCCGAGCAGTCCGGAGCCCTGAGGGTCCGGATGATGGAGTGCCTCTCGTCCGAAGAGCACACAGCGTTGATGGAACTGCTCCAGCGGGTCGCCACCCACCTTGACGCCCTGGCGGTTGAAACGCCCCGTCAGTGACCGGCTGGTCGGGCGCAGCAGTTCCTGGGGGAGACCCTCGGCATCGAGCCCGTCGGCGAGGATGCGCGGCTCACGCCGCTCGCACAGCGCGTCGCGCCGGCAGGGGCTCTGAACCTTCATCGGCGCGTGGTTCCTACCAGCGCCATCTCCCGGCGGCGCGGGATTGCCTCCTGCCGAGGGTCAGGCGGTGGTTATGGCGGCGGGGCCGTGCTGGGAGCGCGGGGTTTTCGCGCCGGGTTTCTTGGGTTCGATGGTGCGGGGGTCGACGGCTTCACCGGGGGCGCCTTCGCGATAGACGCCGTCGGGGTGGCTGTCACGGTCGTGCGGCAGGACGAACAGGACACGCCGCTTGTACAGACCGCTGTCGGGGTCGGGTTCGGCCTGGGCGTCGAGAACGGCGTAGCCGACCATGCGGCCGTCGCGGGCGTAGGGGGGTTTGGTGTTGCGGCGTTTGGTCTTGTCCAGGGCCTGGCGGACGTAGTCGAAGTGGGTGGGGTCTTCCAGCCACACCACGTCTTGTTCGTGGGTGAGGTCGCTTTCAGTCAACAGCGAGCTCATGGCTGTAGCCCCTCCTTCGTCGGCCGGCCTGCCCTTGGGGGTGCCGGGCGTGTGGGTCCATCGTAGAACGGTGGCAGGGCACGGCGTAGGGCGTGCGGGCCGGTATGGGTGGTGGCGGGGTGCAGTGTGCGGGTGGTCATTCGGTGTCCAGCAGAGCGAGGCCGGGGTAGTACTTGCGGCCGTTGGATTTGATCATGTCGGCGGGGGAGCCGAGATTGAGTTCCTGCCGTACCCGGGTGGCGAAGGCGCGGGCGGTGGCGGCGCGGACGCCTTCACCGGCGTTGCACCAGGCGGTGTAGGCGGCGTAGAGCAGGCCCTGTTCGACTCGTAGTTCGGTGTCGGTGGTGTGATCGGTGGTGCGGGTGCAGCATTCGGTCAGGAAGCGGCCGATGTGATCTTCGGTGGTGGCGTAGGCGCTGGTGGCGATGCGGACGCGTCCGGGGCCTTCGAGGGGGTCGCGGGTGGCGAGGTAGCGGCGGGCGCCTTCGATGAGCCAGTGCAGGATGCCGGGGCCCTCGTCGCGGACGAGTTCGAAGGCAAGGTTGTCGATGCGGCGGTCTGCAGGGACCGTGCGCGTGAAGGGGATCAGGCGGATACGGCGCCAGAATGCGAAGCCGCCGGTGGAGACCTCGGGGCGGTGGTTGCCCAGCAGCCACAGGTGGTGGGTGGGGGTGAAGGAGAAGTAGTCCTGCCGCATCCGGCGGGCTTTGATCTTGTCACCGCCGGTGAGGAGGCGTACCCGGGCCTCGTCGAATTTGTCGTTGGGCTTGAGCTCGCTGCACACAATGAGGCGGCGGCCGTGGAGTTCGGTGAGTTCGGTGGAGTGCTCGGAGAAGGCGCCGCGGTCCATGAGGAAGCCGGGCGGGGCGGCGTCGGCGTAGTCGCCCAGGATCTGGATCATGGTGTCGAGCAGGACGGACTTTCCGTTCTTGCCCTCGCCATGGAGAAAGGGCAGGACCTGGGCGCCCACGTCGCCGGTGACGGAGTAGCCGAGCATCAGGTGCAGGAAGTCGATCATCTCGGCGCCTTCGGCGTCGTCGCCGAAGGTGTCCGCGAGGAAGGTGTGCCAGCGGGGGGTGTCCATCGACAGGGGAGCGACGCTGGTGGCTCGGGAGTGGAAGTCGCGTGCCGGGTCGGGTTTGCGCAGCTGCCCGGTGTGCAGGTCGACGACGCCGGCCGGGGTGCACAGGGCGTAGGGGTCGCCGTCGAGGATGTCGGGGTCGACCGACAGGTCCGGGGAGGCCTTGGCCTGGGTCAGCAGCGCCTTCATTCCGGTCGTGGAGAGGGTTCGTCGTTTGTGGTGGGCCAGTTCGCGGTCGCTGAAGATGCCGCGGGGATCGCTGGCGGGCATGTCTTCTGCCATCTCGCCCGCGGCCCACAGGGCGGCTTTCTCTCCGCCGGCGCGTTTCCAGCGGTAGCCGTCCCAGGTGAACCAGCCCAGGCCCTCGACGTGGCGGAACTGGTCGCGGTAGAGCTGGACGAACAGGCGGGCATTGCCTCGGTCGCTCAGAGACGGCGGCAACGGGGCAGGCTGCGCTGTCCACGCCGCGGGCGCGGCACTGTGGCCGCGGCCGGTGGAAGAAGGACCGGCGCTTGCCTGGGCGGGCAGCAGGGTGGGAGCGGGCTCGGCCTGCTCGAGGTCGAGCATCTGCTGAGCGGCGGCCTGCGGATCGAACCGGGGCGTGCTCTCGGCGGTGCTCATGGACGTCCTTCGGGGTGGAACGGCCGGGCGGCTCCCGCGGCCAGGCCATCGTCAGTGATCTGCTCGTTGCGGGCGCCCTGCCATGGCCGCGCCTGATGCGCGACGTGCAGCAGGCTCTCGCGGACGGTGTCGTGGTCTACATGGCCGGCTGCGGCCAAGCCGCCGGCGGTGTACGCGGCGCGGTTGAGCTTCTCGGTGAACCCAGTGCCCTCCGGGGCGCTCCCGCATTGTTCGACGGCCTGCAGGAGGGGTTCCAGCAGCCGCTGCGCGGCCACCGGACGGCGTCGGATACCAGACCGGGACGCCGGGACGAACGGGCGGCGAGGAGACGGGGGTGCGATGACGTGACCGGTGCGGACGAGCTCGGCGTGCAGCCACTCGGGCAGCAGGGCGGGTGTCCGGGCCGGGCCCTCGGGCTCGTAACGGCCCTGGCTGGTGCGGGTGGTGGGGGCGATGATGTAGCCGCCCTCCGCCCGTATGTCCACCTGCCAGGCCAATGCCACCTTGGGGCTGGAGCCGGTCGAGCAGCGCAGCCGGACCGCGGAGTGAGGGTTTTGGTACCAGATGTGCAGGCCGCCCGACGGCGTGCGCACACGCAGGGTGGTCTCATCGTGGGCGGGGTTCGGCTGGCGGCGGTAGGCCGCCAGCAGGGCGAGAGTGTCGAAGCCGGAGGCCAGACCGGTCAGATTGACGCCCTCAGGGATGGCGATGCCCGGCAGCAGGCGGCTGCGGTCAGGGACCGAAGCAGGGTGGGCGTCGACGTCGACCACGACCAGACCAGCCGGCCCGCACGCGATGCCCACCCCTGCGGACGGAGTCGTGCTCCACCAGGCGTCAATGACTTGAGTGTTGGTCGTCGCCGCGTGGAAACCGTGGCAGGCGCGCCCCGCGGGCAAGCAGGGGCAGGACTTCACGTCGTGTTTCTGCTCCCGGCACACACGGCAGTTGGCTGCGGGCGTCTTGCGTCCCGGTGCGAGCGGGTGGACCGGCCAGCCCTGGGCCGCGCACCAGCGGGCCACGGTGTGCGGCGATGCGGCCCCGGCAGGGGCGGCAGGCGAGCGGGTCTCACCGGGCGGCACGCTGAATCGTCCTCGTGGTCTCGGAAATCTCAGTCCCTTTGAGAGAAAACACCAGGCCAGACGCGACTAGTGACCCCTCCTCAGGGACTGAAGGGACTGTGGTTCGGGACGAGTGTAGAGGCAACACCCCCAGTCGGGCGGAAGATGCCCCCGCGTGCCGTTCTATCAGTTTCTTCAGTCCCTTGAGTCCCTGCCAACGGACGGACAGGGCACGGCACTCGCACAGGAGGGGCGTTTTGCACCGTATTGCGAGGGGCTGGAGGGACCTGCAGTGCAGCTCAGCGTGAGGGACCGTGCAGCCCACGCCGACGCCGCGACTGGGGGCCTGACGCCGGGAGGGCCGGTGGGACAGGGAGACACCCGAGTTGGCTGGCCCTCCTCCGGGGCGGGAGGCAGTGCCTCAGGGACGGAGGGGTAAAAGCATTCGGTCCCTGCACGTTTCTGCAGGTCAACGCCATCCCACAGCGTGATCGAGGGACTGAAGGGACTCAACTT
>NZ_JBSFDG010000035.1:0-53029 GCF_053593775.1 Streptomyces sp. NPDC002092 | reverse complement strand
TGGGGCTGGTCCTGGGTGCCTTCGGAGCGGGGGAAGAACTCGTACCAGGCGCCGTGCAGGGCGCGTTCGCGTTCCACCAGCAGCGGCAGGGTCTGGGAGGCGGTGACGAACTCCCGCAGCGGATGGCGGGCCAGCACCGCGTCCACCTCCGGCGTCAACGCCGCCGCCAGACGGGTCGCGACCGGCAGCGAGTCGTCGCGCAAGGTCTCCGCCGCGGCCAGCACCGCGGCACGCCCCGGACCCTCGGGCACACCCGCGGCCAGCTTCTCGTGCAGGTCGCCGCCCTCCTCCAGCACCAGTCCGGTGTCGATGCCGGCCGGGATCTTGATGCGGGCGGTGCGCCGCCACGTGGCCACCGGGTCGCTCCAGGCCTCCACCCGGTACGTCCAGTGCCCTTCGCAGGTGGGTGTGACCTCGGCGCCCCAGCGGTCGGAGCCGGGGGCCAGTTCCCGCATCGGCGTCCACGGGCCGTGCTGGCCCTCCGGATCCGTCAGGACGACATTGGCGGCGACCGCGTCATGGCCCTCCCGGAACACGGTCGCGGTGACCTCGAACGTCTCCCCGACGACCGCCTTGGCCGGGCGCTTTCCGCACTCCACCGCCGGGTGGACGTCCCGCACCGGGATGCGGCCGATGGCCGGAATCGAACTCATGGGTCTCACCTCCGCCGTGCTGGAGACCGGGCCTTCTGCCCGGTCGAGGGATACAAACTGCGACACATGCGTTGAGCCGCAGGGGGATCTACCTCCCTGCGGCGAAATGCTGTTGTGCCTGCGGGGGCCCGCGCCGCTCGGCCGCACCCGTTCGGGGCCGATCGTTCTGCTCCCGGAGATAGGCGCCCAGGGTGGACCCCAGATAGCGCTCGGCGGCGTCCGCGGCCTCGCGGGCACAGCGCTTGCCCATCAGCACGCACAAGGTGTAGCCCGAGTCCTCGAAGGTGGCGCGCACCGCGCGGTCGGCGGGGGACGCGAGCATGACGCGTTCCCAGGCCCGGTACCGCCGCAGTTGCCGGGCCACTTCGGCTTTGGCCGGTAGCAGCATGACGCCTTCACTTTCTCCGGGGCTCGATCGCACGTCTCCCGACCGTCGGGCGGCGGCCGCGCGCGTGGGCACGCACGGCTCCGTTACGGGTCTCGAGGTCTTCACACATGGTGCACGGACGGCGACTCAGCGTCTTGTTGGATCTTCAACCATGTCTGGCGGGCGCCCCCCACCTCGGGTTCGCTCGTGTTGCACGAATGGTCTAGTTCGCCCACTCTTGAGGTGACTCAGAAGCGATCAACGCTCACGCTTCGCGTTCGGGGCTCGTCCCACAGGGGCGAGAAGGAGCGGGAGCTTCGCGGGTGAGGAGCCAACGAAGATGAAGACCGCAGTGCCCTGCTACTACCACCTCGATGTGGAAGTCAGCCCCGAACGGGTCGGACAGGTACGGCGCATCCTGGCCGCGCATCTCCGGCTCTGGGACCTCGAGACACTGGTCGAGCCCGTCTGCAGCGGCGCCGAACTGCTGCTGCAGGCCATCGACGAGCACGCCACGGACAAGAACACATCGGTCGAGATGTGGTGGAACGGACAGCATCTGATCACCGCCGTGGGGGAGAACGACTGCGACCTGCGTCCCGACCAGGACCTGCGGACCTGTCTGCAGCGGATCGCCGCGATGAGCGACGGCTGGGGCTGCTGCGCCACGGACACCGGCAGCAAGGTCATCTGGTTCTCGCAGCGGGCCCGGGCCGGCGAACGGGTGCCCCTGGTGCCCCTGGCGCCCGCGCCGAGCCTGCGAGAGGTGCTCCAGGTGCCTCGCGCGATGCCGGCCCTGGCTCTCGCCGGGCGGGTGCGCGAGGCGGACGGCATCCTGGAGGATGCCCGGTGACGGCGAAGCGCCGCCGCAAGCCAGGGGTGCCCGTCTGGAGCGGGCACCCCTACCCATTGGGTGCCTCCTACGACGGGAACGGCACCAACTTCGCGCTCTTCAGCGAGGTGGCCCAACGCGTCGAGCTCGTCCTCGTCGACGACGGCGGCGAACGCCGCGTCCCGGTGACCGAGGTCGACGGCTTCGTCTGGCACTGCTACCTGCCGGACATCGGGCCGGGACAGCGCTACGGCTACCGGGTGCACGGCCCGTGGCATCCGCAGCTGGGCCACCGCTGCAACCCGGCGAAACTCCTCCTCGACCCGTACACCAGGGCCGTCGACGGGCAGGTGGACAACCACGCCTCCCTCTTCGAGCGCGCCCCGCACGGCCGGTCCCGGTCGGACAGTGCCGGGCACACCATGCTCGGCGTGGTCACCGACCCGGCCTTCGACTGGGGTGACGACCGGCCGCCGCGCCAGCCGTACGCCGACAGTGTGATCTACGAGGCCCATGTACGGGGTCTGACCCGCACCCACCCGGACGTCCCGCCCGAACTCCGCGGCACCTACGCCGGACTCGCGCACCCCGCGGTCGTCGAGCACCTGACGAAGCTGGGCGTGACCGCGGTGGAGCTGATGCCGGTGCACCAGTACGTCCAGGACGGAGTGCTGCAGGGCCGCGGCCTGTCCAACTACTGGGGCTACAACACGATCGGCTTCTTCGCCCCGCACAACGCCTACGCCGCCCACGGCACCCGCGGCGGACAGGTCACCGAGTTCAAGTCGATGGTGAAGGCGCTGCACGCGGCGGGCCTCGAAGTCATCCTCGACGTCGTCTACAACCACACCGCCGAGGGCAACGAGAAGGGCCCCACGCTCTCCTTCCGCGGGATCGACAACGCCTCGTACTACCGTCTGGTGGACGGCGACTGGGGCCATTACTACGACACCACCGGCACGGGCAACAGCTTGCTGATGCGCCACCCCTACGTACTCCAACTGATCATGGACTCGCTGCGGTACTGGGTCACCGACATGCACGTCGACGGCTTCCGCTTCGACCTCGCGGCCACGCTGGCCCGGCAGTTCCACGAGGTGGACCGGCTGTCGGCGTTCTTCGACCTGATCCAGCAGGACCCGGTGATCAGCCGCGTCAAGCTGATCGCGGAGCCGTGGGACGTGGGGGAGGGCGGTTACCAGGTGGGGAACTTCCCGCCGCTGTGGTCGGAGTGGAACGGCAAGTACCGCGACGCCGTACGGGACTTCTGGCGCGGCGGTGAGCACACGCTCGGCGAGTTCGCCTCCCGGCTGACCGGCTCCGCGGACCTGTACGCGCACAGCCGGCGCCGCCCCCGGGCCAGCGTCAACTTCGTCACCGCCCACGACGGATTCACCCTGCGTGACCTGGTCTCGTACAACGACAAGCACAACGAGGCCAACGGGGAGGGCAACCGGGACGGGGAAAGCGCCAACCGGTCCTGGAACTGCGGCGTCGAGGGCGACACCGACGATCCGGGGGTGCTGGAGCTGCGCGCCCGCCAGCAGCGCAACTTCCTGGCCACCCTGCTGCTCTCGCAGGGCATCCCGATGATCGGTCACGGCGACGAACTCGGCCGCACCCAGCGCGGCAACAACAACGCCTACTGCCAGGACAACGAGGTCTCCTGGGTCGACTGGGAGCTGACCGAGGCGCAGCGGGACCTCGCCGAGTTCACCCGGTATGTCATCGCACTGCGTGCCGCCCACCCGGTGCTGCGCCGCCGCCGGTTCTTCCGCGGCGAGACCGCGACCCGGCCGCGCCGGCCGCTGCCGGACCTGGTGTGGCTGGCGCCGGACGCGCAGGAGATGACGGACGAGGACTGGCAGCGCTCCGATGCGCATTCCGTCGCCGTGTTCCTCAATGGTGACGCCATCGCCGAACCCGATCCGTGCGGCCGTCCCGTCGTGGACGACTCGTTCCTGCTCCTGCTGAACAGCTACTGGGAACCGGTGGAGTTCCGGCTGCCGGACGTCACGTACGGCGAACGCTGGACGACCGTGATCGACACCGCCGTCCCGCAGGGCGGACCCGACGAGACCGAGCACAAGGCCGGCTCCCGTATGTCCGTCGAGGCACGCAGTCTGGTCCTGCTCACCCGCCCCTCCCGCACGGCCCGCTGAGCCCTGGACGGCACTCGGCCGCGCTCAGCGCTCGCGGCGCGAGGTGACCGTGAACTGCGCGCCGTCGGCGTCGCGCAGCACGGCCTCGTCGCTGCCCTTCGACAGGACGCTGCCGCCGTGCACCTCGGCGGCCCGTACACAGGCCGCCACGTCCTCGACCGCGAAGTGGATCTGCCAGTGGGGCCGGATGGTGGGGTCGGGCGCCGCCCCCAGCGCCCCGGACTCGATGCGCGCCACGACGGCGCCCTGGCTGCGCAGCACCACCTCGCCGCCCTCGTACTGGACCTCGCAGCAGCCGGGCCGCTCGGATGCCCAGTCAAGGACCTCGCCATAGAAGATCGCGGCGTCGAAGGCGTCGCGAGTGTGCAGTCTGATGAAGGTCGGGGCCGCGTGCCGCCACTTCTCCCAGTCGGCGACCAGCATCCCCTCCCAGATCCCGAAGGTCGCCCCGTCCCGGTCGGCCAGCAGGGCCGCCCGTCCCGGCGGGAACGAGATCGGGCCGACCGCGGCCGTCCCGCCCCGCTCCTGGGCTCGCGCCGCGGCCTCGTCCGCACTGGGCACGGCGAAGTACGGCGTCCACGCCACCGCCATCTGCCACATGTCGGCGACGGCGGCGATCCCGGCCACGGGCGTGCCGTCCACCAGGGCCATCCGGAAGCGGTCGCCGAGCTTGGCGGAGCGCCACTCCCAGCCCAGCACGGCCCCGTAGAAGTCCTCGGTGGCGTCGACGTCGCGACTGGTCAGGCTCACCCAGCACGGCGCCCCGAACACGGAGGCCGAGGTGACGATGCGCGTCACGCCGCGCGGGCGTGAGGAGTCGTGGTTCATGGCAGTTGCGTCCTGGTCTCGTCGATCGGCAGCCACCGGTCTGGTACCAGTGTCCAACCGGAACCGCACGATGCGCCTGCCGAGTACCCCGTGAGGGGGGCCGAAACGGGGTGTCGTGGCGGTCCGCCACCGGTGGCAGCGGGCCGGGTGAGTGCCACTATGGAGAAGTGGCACAGGTACCGCATGAACCTGCGGACGAGACGGATCGCATCTTCGCGCTGCAGGAAGAAGTCGATCAGCTGAAGGAAGCCATCGTCTCGCACGCCGTCGTGGACCAGGCGATCGGGATGATGGTCGCGCTGGCCCGGGTGACGCCGGACCAGGGATGGGCAGTGCTGAAGGACGTCTCCCAGCACACGAACATCAAGCTCCGCAATGTCGCGGAACTCATTCTCATCTGGGGACGCCACGGGGGCCTGCCCCCGCAGCTCAAGGCCGAACTCGAGGACGCCCTGGACCGCTACGGCCCCACACAGATCCCCGAGGCCCCGCCGGAGTGGTGAGGCGAGGGGGCCCGCGTGCGGCCGAACGGCGCAACGCTCAGCGGCTCTCCGTGAGGAGCTCCGAACGGAGCTGATCGAAGCAGCCGCTGAGCAGCCGGGAGACATGCATCTGCGAGATGCCGAGCTGCTGGGCGATGCGGCTTTGTGTCATGCCTCCGAAGAAGCGGAGATACAGGATGGTGCGCTCGCGCTCCGGGAGCGCCTGCAGACAGGGCCTGACCGCCACGCGGTCGACGACGATGTCGTAGGCCGGGTCGGGGCCGCCGATCGCGTCCGTCAGGGCGTACCCGTCGGTGCCCGGCATCTCGGCGTCCAGCGACAGCGCGGTGAAGCACTCCAGGGCTTCCATCCCGGTGCGCACCTCGCCCTCGCTCAGGTGGGCGTGCCGGGCGATCTCGGCGACGGTCGGTCTGCGCCCGGGGGTCGTCTGGGACAGTTCCTTCGCGGCCTGCCGCACCCTGTTGCGCAGGTCCTGGACCCGGCGCGGCACATGCAGCGTCCACATGTGGTCGCGGAAGTGCCGCTTGATCTCGCCGGTGATGGTCGGCACCGCGTACGCCTCGAAGGCGTGGCCGCGGGCGGGGTCGTAGTGGTCGACGGCCTTGACCAGTCCGAGGGCCGCGACCTGGTACAGGTCCTCCAGGGATTCTCCGCGCCCCTTGAACCGGACGGCGATCCGCTCGGCCATCGGCAGCCAGGCCTGGACCAGTTGGTCCCGCAGCTGTCTGCGTTGCGGCCCTTCGGACAGCCGTGCGAGCCGGGCGAAGGCCTCGGCGGTGTCTGGGGCGTCGTCGTGCGGATGGGGTTTCGTGCTGGCGCTGGCGACACGCATGGTGCGCACCTCCGTGAGGCGGTGCATGGGGGACGGGCGCCGTGGGAGATGCGGCTCGGACCTGCGGAGACATCCTGGGCCCGACCGGCTCCCACGGACGTGCCTCCTGTCCGAAGCACTACGTACTGATGCCCGGAATCTGTTCATCACAAACAAATGCGGACATTTTGGGCGGCCGCCGTGCACTTGACCGTCCCTTGGGTTCATTACCTCTGCTACAGAGATAATCTGCTGATGTGGAAACCGAAACCTTCCCGGACGAGCTGATCGACGCCCTCATCGGCGTCCAGCGGCTCGTCCGGCGCCGCCTGCGCCCGCAGATCGCCCCGCAGCTGCGCGGCGCCGAGGTCGAACTGCTGCGCCTGGTCGTCACCCGCCCCGGCATCGGTATATCCGACGCCGCCAAGGAGCTGTACCTGAAGGGCAATTCGGTCTCGACGCTGGTCAACCAGCTCTCCCGGCAGGGCTATCTGCTCCGCGAGACCGACCCCGCCGACCGGCGCGCCGCCCGGCTGATGCCGACGCCCGCGGCCGAGGCCCGGCTCGCCGAATGGCGCAAACGGCGCGCCGAACTCGTACGCGGCGGGCTGTCCCGTCTCGACGACACGGACCGCGAGGCACTGCACACGGTGATCCCCGCCCTGCGCAGGCTGGCCGACACCCTGCACGAGGAGGCCGAAGAGACATGACGCGGAACGCCGACACCGGGCAGGCCGAGGCCGTCACCTGCACCGGACTCGCCTACGCCTTCGGTGAGACGAACGCGGTCGACGGACTGGAACTGTCGGTGGGCGAGGGCGAGGTCTTCGGCCTGCTCGGCCCCAACGGCGCCGGAAAGACGACCGCCATCCGCTGCATCACCACCCTGCTGCCGGTCCCCGCCGGAATGGTCTGCGTGTTCGGCCACGACGCGGCAAAGGACCGGATGGCCGTACGGCGTCTGCTGGGCTACGTTCCGCAGCAGTTGTCCGCCGACGCCGGACTCACCGGCCGTGAGAACGTCGCCCTGTTCGCCCGTGTCTTCGACGTGGCCCGTGCCGAACGCGCCGAGCGCGTCGGCCAGGCTCTGGCGGCCGTCGGTCTCACCGATGCCGCCGACCGGCTGGCCGGCACCTACTCCGGCGGCATGGTCCGCCGACTCGAACTCGCGCAGGCGCTGGTCAGCGCTCCCCGGCTGCTGATCCTCGACGAGCCGACCATCGGCCTGGACCCGATAGCCCGTACCGGAGTGTGGGACCACATCAACGCCGTGCGCGCCGCCACCGGCATGACCGTGCTGGTGACCACCCACTACATGGACGAGGCCGACCAGTACTGCGACCGGGTCGCCCTGATGCACCGAGGCCGCATCCGGGCCCTCGGCACCCCGGAGGAGCTCAGGGAAGGGCTCGGGGAGCGCCGGCGCGCCGCGGGTGCGGCGGCCACCGACCCGCTGCCCACCCTGGAGGACGTCTTCCGTGACGTCGCGGGCAGCGGACTCGACGACCAGGCAGGAGGTTTCCGCGATGTCCGAAGCACCCGCCGCACCGCGCACCGCGTCGGCTGACCCCACCCGCGCAACCGGCATCGACCTGTTGCTGAAGCCGCCCCGGCCGCGCGCGGGCTGGCGGCTGCTGCCCGCCCGCGTGTTCGCGATGTGCGCCGTCGAACTGCAGAAGCTGCGCCACGACCGCACCGAGCTGTACACCCGAGCCGTGCAGCCCGCCCTGTGGCTGCTGATCTTCGGTCAGACCTTCACCCGCATCAAGGCGATCCCCACCGGCGGCATCCCCTACGTGGACTACCTGGCACCCGGCATCATCGCCCAGTCCGCGATGTTCATCGCCATCTTCTACGGCATCCAGATCATCTGGGAGCGCGACGCCGGCATCCTGAACAAGCTGCTGGTCACGCCGACCCCCCGCTCGGCCCTGATCACCGGCAAGGCGTTCGCGGCCGGAGTGAAGTCCCTGATCCAGGCCGTCGTCGTCATCCTCATCGCAGCGGTGCTCGGAGTGGCGCTGACCTGGAACCCGCTGAAGCTGCTCGGCGTCGCAGCGATCGTGGTCCTCGGATCCGCGTTCTTCTCGTGCCTCTCGATGAGCATCGCCGGCATCGTCCTCAACCGCGACCGCCTCATGGGCTTCGGGCAGGCCATCACGATGCCGCTGTTCTTCGGCTCCAACGCCCTGTACCCCGTGTCCGTCATGCCCGGCTGGCTCCAGGCCGTCAGCAAGGTCAACCCGCTGAGCTACCAGGTGGACGCCCTGCGCGGCCTTCTCCTCGGCACCCATGCGCATGTGGCCCTCGACTTCGCGGTGCTGCTCGTGGCCGGGGCGCTCGGCATCGCCGCGGCCTCCTCGCTCCTCGGCCGGCTGGCCCGCTGACGACTGCCCGCGGAACGTGATGTGCCCCACGCACCCGTACACGTCCGTGGGGCGTGTTCCGACCGTTGTTCCTGCGCACGGCTTGATCAGTGATCAAAGGGGGTGAATGCGCTGGCCACAGCGCATTCTGCTCATTTGACAGTGCCCTGAGCGCACAGATAGGAAGCAGCTCTCTGAGGTCGATGAGGTGGACTGTGTACGAGCCGAACGTGGTCGGGGACTGGCAGGAGTACGACGAGCATGCCGGCCTGCGTGTCCGCGTCCACCGTCTGGAAGCCGCGGAGCCCCCACGCGGACGTGACGACGCGGCGGCCGGGCTGACGTACTTCAGCCTCCGGGTCACCGTCGAGAACCGCGGCAGCCGCTCCTTCGGCATCCACCTCGAGGACGGCCAGATCGACGTGCGCCTGGGCCCCGACGGGGAGGCCGCGTTCATCGACTGGCGCAACTCGCAGTTCATCGAGGGCTTCGACGTCTACCCGCTGCGCCGGGCCACCGCCGTGCTGTACGCGGCCGGCCCGGACACCTGCCTGAGCCAGGTCGACGTGCAGATCCAGCTGCGGGTCGAGGAGGAGTGGACCGACCGCCGGCTGTGGACGGGCGGCATCGGCCTGCACGAGGAGTCCGTCGGCGCCCACACGTGCGGAAGCCGGGACGGCGGCCTGGCGCACCAGGTCAGCAACTTCCTCCGCGACCAGGCCGAAGAGGGCACCGCCTGACCCCGGCCCCGTGCCGGAGCCCGCTCAGTGCGGGATGCCGTCGATGATCTCGCGGGCACCCTGACGCAGCAGCGCCACGGCCACCGACGTGCCCAGGGTGGCCGGGTCGAGCCGTCCGGCCCATTCGTGGGCGTTCAGTCGGGTCTTGCCGTCCGGGGTGAACACACACGCCCGCAACGACAGTTCGCCACTGGCCTCCACGCGCGCGTACCCGGCGATCGGGCTGTTGCAGTGGCCCTGCAGGACGTGCAGGAACATCCGCTCCGCGGTGGCCTCCTGGTGCGTGTGCGGGTCGCCGAGCGCACTGACCGCGTCGATGAGCTCGCGGTCGCCCTCACGGCACTGCAGGGCCAGGATGCCCGCGCCGATGGACGGCATCACCGTGTCCGGCGACAGCACCTCGCTGATCACGTCCTGGCGTCCGATGCGTTCGAGACCGGCCGCCGCCAGCAGCAGCGCGTCCGCCTCGCCGGCCGCCAGCTTCGCCAGCCGGCGGTTGGCGTTGCCGCGGAACGGCACGCACTCCAGGTGGGGGTGGGTGGCGGACAGCTGGGCCACCCGGCGCACCGCGGAGGTGCCGATGCGGGTGCCGGCCGGCAGCTCGTCCAGGGTGAGGCCGCCCGGGTGCACCAGGGCGTCACGGATGTCGTCCCGCTTCAGGAAAGCGGCGAACGTCGTGCCGGCCGGCAGCGGCCGGTCGGCGGGCACGTCCTTGAGGCAGTGCACGGCGAGATCGGCCTCGCCCGCCAGCAGCGCGGCATCCACCTCCTTGGTGAACGCCCCCTTGCCCTCCACCTGGGACAGGACGCCCATCCACTTGTCACCGGTCGTCTTCACCGGCACGACCTCGGTGCGCACGCCGGGATGCAGGACCGTCAACTCGGCGCGCACACGCTCCACTTGGGCCAGCGCCATGGGCGAGTCGCGGGAGACGATGCGGATCATTTCGGGGACGGACATGCGGCCACGATAGACCGTCGCCAGAGGCTCTTTCACCGCTACCGCCCCATTGGGGACCCGAATCACTCCGCAGGGACGACGGGCGCGCGCACAGCGGCCGACGACGCCCCGGGCTCCGTCCGGACCAGCAACGCGAGCGCCCCCGCGGTCAGTAGCCCGCCGGCCAGAAAGGCCCCGCGCACTCCGAGGACGGGCAGGAGAACGCCACCCAGCAGCGACCCGACGGCCACGCCCACGTTGAACGCGGCCGAGTTGACCGCCAGCGCCGACTCGGTACGGCCCGGCGCCACCCGCAGCACCTGGCTCTGCGTTGCCATGAAAACGGGCGCGACCGAGGCGCCGAGCAGCATGAACAACGCGACCGCCGCCATTTGACTGCTCCCGGCCGCACACAGGCCGAGCAGCGCCGCCGCCTGAGTCGCCACCGGCACGGTGAGCGTGGCGCGCGGGAAACGGTCGAGGAGCGGCCCGACGAGCGCGACACCGGCCAGGGCGGCCGCCCCGAACGCGAACAGCACGCCGCCCACCGAGTCCTTGCCGAATCCACTGACTTCGTAGAGGAAGGCGACGACATAGGTGAAGCCCGCGAACACCCCGGTCACCGACAGGGCGGTGGTCGCGACGACGACGAGAAACCTGCGCCGGTCCGGATCGGCACCGTAGGCCGCATGGCTCTCCTGGGGGCGGGAGGCCGGCAGCAGGGCGGCGATGACGACGAGTGACACCAGCGCGAGGGCAGCGAGCACGACGAACGGCGCCCGCCAGCCGCCGTGACCGCCCAGCCAGGTCCCGGCCGGCACGCCGAGCACCGTGGCCAGCGAACCCCCGACCGACAGCAGCCCCATGACCCGGCCGCGCCGTTCGGGCGGGAACAGACCGACCGCGACCGGCCCCATCACCACCCAGAACGATGCCTGCGCCGACGCGGTCACCACCCGCGCCGCCAGCAGCAGCCCGTAGGAGACACTCCCCAGCGCCGAAACCCAGCTGGCCGCGGCCAACAGCCCCAGGAGCCCCGTGAGCAGGTACCGGCGCGGCACGGAGCGGGTGATGCGCGCGGCCGGCAAAGACACCACGGCCACCGTCAGGCCGTATCCGGTGACCAGCGTGCCCACCGCGCCGAGCGGCACCCGAAGATCGGCCGCCATGAGCGACAGCAGCCCCACGGGAAGGTTCTCAGCGGTGTTGAAGGTGAACGCCGCCAGCATCAGCGCCGCGACGACGGCGGCCCGGCGCCGCGCCGCGGGACGTACGCCGCCCATCCAGGTCTCCTCCGGGGTGTCGGGAAACAGCCCGGCAAGCGTGCCCGGGGCGGCGGAGACCTTCTACTGTTTCGATCCGGACCGAATCGGATCCGCCGGGAACCGCTCACGGAGGCCGTCTTGCCGCTGACCCTGCACCTGGGCGCCGAGGATCTGACCCGCTGCCGGTTCGCGATCTCGCCGATGTGCCAGACCCACGAGGCCCTGCGCATGCTGCGCCGACCCGCCCGGCACGGCTACCACCACGCCTGGCTGCGCCGTCTTCGCCGTACGCTCGCCGGGCTCGACCTGTCGCCCCTGTGGCTGTTCGTGCCCCGCGCCGGCGGCTACACCCCGGACTTCCTGGGCGCACCTCCCGACGAGCCGTATCCCTCCATCGACGACGAACTGGCCCGGATGCGGGCCACCGACCCGGCGCTCGCCCACGCGGAGATGGTCCGCTCGCTCGCCGGCACACCGGGCCTCGCCGAGTCACCGCAGGGCCGCGCCGCACTCGACGACCCCGCCCGGGCCGTGCGCCGCCTTGCCGACCTCACCGAACTCGCCTGGCACGCCCTGATCGCTCCCGACTGGCCGCGCCACCGTGCCGTGCTGGCGGCCGACATCGCCCATCGCTCACGGCAGGCGGCGGACGGCGGCCTCGACGCGCTGCTCGCCGGCCTGCACCCCGGCATCGGCTGGGCCGGACACCGGCTCACCCTGCACATGTACGGCGACCACGCGGACGCCCAACGCCCCGACGGACGAGGCATCCTGCTGATGCCCAGCGTGTTCGTCTGGCCGGACGTGGTGAGCGGCTTCGCCCGGCCCTGGCAGCCCACGGTCATCTACCCGGCCCGAGGCATGGGCCGCCTGCACGCCACCCCGGCCCCGCATCCGCCCGCCGCCCTCGCCCGCCTCCTCGGTCACCGGCGCGCCGCGCTGCTGGCCGACTTGACGGTTCCGGCCTCCACCACGGAGCTCGCCGCGCGACACGGCCTGGCTCCCTCCACCGTGTCGTCCCACCTGGCGGCCCTGCGCACGGCGGGACTGCTCGATGCGCGACGACAGGGCTACTACGTGCTGTACGAGCGAACGGTGCTGGGGGACCGCCTGGCGGCAGGGGCGTAGGGCGATCCTGCCGGGTCCGGCGACGGCGCCCGAGCCATCCCGACCACCTCGGGCTTTTCGGCCGTAGCGCGACGGGAACCCGGTGGCCGTCCGGACCCGCCCAAGGTCAGGAGGCCGACGTGCCCGATTCGCAGCACACGCAGCAGGATCCGACGACCCAGCACCCGCGCCCCGAGTTCCCGGCGCAGGACCAGCCGCACCCGGGGTGGACCGGGCCCATGGACCCGCCGCCCGACCACGGGGAGAAGACCTATCGCGGCGCCGGCCGCCTGAAGGACCGCAGGACCGTCATCACCGGCGGCGACTCCGGCATCGGGCGTGCGGTCGCGCTGGCCTTCGCACGCGAGGGCGCCGATGTGCTCTTCACCTACTTGGAGGACGAGGCGGACGACGCACGCGAGACCTCCCGACTAGTCGAGGACGCCGGGCGCAAGGCGGTGGCCGTCGCCTGCGACATCCGGGAGGAGGACAACTGCCGGGCCCTGATCGAGCGGGCCGTCACGGAGTTCGGGCGCATCGACGTCCTGGTGAACAACGCGGCTTACCAGATGTCGCAGCCCGACGGCATCGAGGCGATCACGACCGAGCAGTTCGACCGGGTCATGCGCACCAACGTCTACGGCATGTTCTGGCTGACCAAGTTCGCCCTGCCGCACATGCCGAAGGGCGGCAGTGTCATCAACTCCACGTCGGTGCAGGCCTACAAGCCCAGCCCGCATCTGCTGGACTACGCGACGACCAAGGGCGCGATCGTGACCTTCACGCAGGGGCTGGCCCAGATGCTCGCCGAGCGCGGCATCCGCGTCAACGCCGTCGCGCCGGGCCCGGTGTGGACGCCTCTGATTCCCGCGACCCTGCCCGACACGGTGGAGTTCGGCAAACAGAGCCCGTTGGGGCGCCCGGCCCAGCCCGCCGAACTGGCCCCCGCCTACGTCTACCTGGCCTCCCAGGAGGCCGGCTTCGTCACGGCGGAGATCCTCAACGCGACCGGAGGCACCCCACTGCCCTAGCGGCCCCGTATGCGGTGCATGGGAGGCGCCGAGGCGGGAACCCGCCCGGCCGTCCGGAACGAGGGAGTGGGAAACATGCATCAGGAAGCGCATCGGCCGCCGCAGCGCATGTCCGCTGTCCGGGCCCATGACGGCAGCGGACACGACGCATCGGTGGTGGAGCGGTGGTCGCCGGTGGTGCGCAGCGTCATGACGGTGGCAGCCGCCGTCGTGGTCGTGGCCGCGCTGTGGGCGACGGCCGTGTCCCGCTGAGACGCTCTGTCAGCGAGGGTCGCTGAGCACGTCCGTCAAGGGCAGCGTGCGCTGTACGAGACCGTGGGCGACCTCGGTGAGCCGACGGCCGTTGCGGGTCGCCCAACTCCCCAGGGCGGAGCGGGCGTCGGGCAGGGAGAGGCCGCCGGACTCGGCGAGCATGCCGGTGGCGATGTCGACGGTGGCCTTGGCGGCAACGGCCCGTTGGACGCTGCTGCTGACATCGGTGGGACGCAGCGGATGCGGGCTCCAGTTGACGAGGGCGACCGTGGTCACATCGGCCAGTGCCTGAGCCAGGTGCAGATCGAGCGCGGACAGTCCGCCCGGGGTGGTCAGAAGAAGGTTCAGGGCCCCCACCGTCTGGTGATGCACGCGCATCGGCAGCGCATGCGCGGCCCGGAACCCGTGCTCTCGGGCGTACGGGGCGACATGCGGCCAGCGGTGGGCGCTCTCGCCGAGGTCCGGAGCGTCGATACGCTCGCTCTTGCGATAACAGTCCACACAGGGGCCTTCGTCGATCTGGAGCTGGAAGAAGTCCCTGAGAGCCGCACGCTGGTCGGTGACGGCCATCAGTCGCAGCTCGCCCCGCACTCCGGCGATCATGACCCCGACCGCGTCGGCGCCCACGAGATCCAGGCAGTTGAGAACCAGCCGATCGAGGAGCACGACGGGATCGACGTCGTCGGCAAGCGAGTCGGCCAGCCCCACGAGCGCCTCGGCGAGCTGCTGTTCCCGGTTCATCACCGATCGCCCTCCCGTCCCTCGTCACCGGCGTCCCGCCGGCCGGCGTCCTCGCCGCCGCCCTCGGTCTCGGACCCGAGCCGAAGCGTGCGTACGAGGACATCACGCGCCACCTCGGTCACCGTCCGACCTTGGGCGAATGCCCGCGCACGCATCCGGTCCAGAGCCTGTTCGGCGCCCAGATTCAGCTGCACCATCACCATGCCGACCGCTTGGTAGACCTCACTGTGGTCGGACTCGGAAGCCTCCATCCACGACGCTACTCCCTCTTCGCTCGCTCGTTCGCCCGAGTCGTGTCCTGCAGAAAGGTTCACGAGGGCGAAGGTGACGGCATCCCGCGCCCACAGCGCGACCCGCAGGTCGCGCGACGACAGCGCGCCGGGCGTGCGGCGATACAGGTCGAGCGTGCCGATCGTCGCCCCCTCCAGTCCGAGCGGCAGCGAGAACACCGCCTGCACGCCCAGCCCGACGGCCTCGTGGGCGAAGACGGGCCAGCGCACGGCGTCCGGCTCCTCGGTCAGGTCGTCCGCCAGCACCGCCGCGGCGCGTTCGATCGCGGACTGGCAAGGGCCGTCCCCGAGCGTGTACTGCGTCTCCGCCAGCCGGGCCGCCGTCGAGTCGCTGGCACACCACATGGCACGCACCGTCGGGCCGCTCGCGATCGACACCGATGCGCCGGTGACGGGCAGAAGCTCCACGCAGGCCCGGCACAGCGCCTGGGGGACGTCGTCGGGCCTGAGGCCCTTGGCCGCGGCCGCCAGCAGCTCGGTGACCCGTGCGCGTTCCTCGGTCTCGGACGGCTCACTGTCACCGCCGGCTCCGTCAACAGGCATGATCCACCAGTACTCCAACCGATGGCACCGGTGAGAACCAACACTGCCCGGGTGTCACCGGGACGTACTCGGCCCGCGGGGCTGAGGCACACACCCTCGCCGTACAGTGCCCGGGTCTCGATGTCGTGCCCAACGAGTGCCCTTGCCCCCTTGCGCAAAACGGCACGCCGCCGCTTCAGACGTGGCCCGGGGGAGCCTTCTGCCGTGCCGACGCCTCCAGGTTTCCGGCCAGCCGCTGGGCCTGCAGGAGGAGGGCGCCGTAGGCCGAGGCTTCCTCGGGCTCGCCGCGGACCAGGTCCGGCAGCTGCCGGCGCAGGCCGTCCATCGCGGCGCGCATCTCCCGGACGGCCTGCCGCAGAGTGTCTTCCCGGCCCTGGCCTGCTCCGCCGTCCGCGGAGAGCCGCACGATCCGGGCCGCCTGGGCCAGGAAGGCGGCGTAGCCGCGGATCAGGGGCAGCCGGGACCAGTGCGCCTGCCGGTCCCGGGCGGCCGCCTCGTGCAGTGTGCGGGTGAGTTCCGTCGTGTGCACGGCGGCGTGGTCCAGCACGGCCGTAGCGTCCTCGTAGTCCTTGCTCGGCCGTGACGAGGCGAGGGTGCGGCGGCGTACGTTGCCCCACAGGCTCTCCCGGCTCCAGCCGACGGCCGACCGGCACTGCGTGACGAGGTGCTGAAGGTGCAGGGCCTGCCGATGCCACGCCTGCGTCTCGTCGACGCCCCACTGCCCGTCGACGAGACGGCCGCCCGCCGTTTCGAGGAGCCTGCCCGTCTCCTGTGCGGCCTCATGGATCATGGCGTGCGCATCGCGCAGGTAGACGGGTGGCCGGATCAGTGCGTTGACGGTGATGCCGACCGCCGCTCCGAACACGGCCTCGCCGATCCGGGCGGCGCACCCGGTCAGGCTGACCTGGGTGTCGGTGAGGACGAAGAGTGCGCCGGTGGCCGTGTACATCCCCTGCCGTCCGAGCCGCGACCACGAACTGAGGAGCACCACCAGGGGGAGGACGAGACCCATGGCGCCCATCCTGTTGTGCATCAGCAGCACCAGCAGCGTGGCCATGACGGTTCCCGAGGCGATCGCCGCCAGCTGCTGCAGGGCATGGGCGACGGACTGGTAGACCGTCGACTCGACGAGCAGGATCGCGACCCAGGGCGCCACGAAGGCCATGGGGGCGTGCAGCCACCAGCCCACCACCGCCCAGGACGCCCAGGCGGCGAAGGCGGCCTTCAGTGCCTGCGCGGCGAGGTCCCGTTCTCTGCACGGTTGTTTCCATGCGCGTTGTACGGCCCGTGCTGCGTCCCGCATCTTCCTGGACAACGTGAGAACGATCAAAGGATGAGGGCGAGGGCGAAGGCGAGGAAGAACGCGGCCACGAGCACGGTCACCACCAGGATCATCGCCAGCGGCCCCTTGGACCAGCCCTTGGTGGGGTTGTGCACTTCGCGCGGACCGGACTCGGGCAGGCTGCTCTCCGCAGGAGGCGTCTCACCCGGGGGCACACCGCCTCCGGGTTCCAGCCCCGTCGTACGTTCGGGCTCGCAATCAGGGTTTGTGAAAGTCACGGCATCCGAGTCCCCCGGCACTGATCGGATATCACCAGAACGGGATGATCGGGCTCTCCGTGCCCGACCCCGCACCCGCCGCCCGCCGTCCCCTGCTTTGGGCGGATCCACCTGGGAACTCGTCGGATGTTCGACAGGAGGTGCTGTGACCCAGAGCGAAGCTACGGCGGATGTCGCACCCGAGTCGGTCGACACGGCGCTGCTGGACGTGGTCCGGGACTGCGGGGCGTCCAGGGGCCTGCTGTACGTCCTGCCTCGCAACAGTGACGCCCTGTGGCTGGTGGCCTTGACGGGGGCGCCGCGTGAAATGGCCGTTCCGTGGACCCGGGTGGGCGTGGCGGACTCCATTCCGGTGGCGGACGCCGTGCGGTCCGGTCGCCTGGTGTGGATCAGCGACATGGAGGACATGGCCCGACGCTACCCGCGCACCTCACTCGTTCTGCCGTACGCCTTCGCACTGGCGGCCGCGCCCCTCGGCGCCCGGGGTTCGGTCGTGGGCGGGCTGGTACTGCTGTGGCCGGCCGCTCATCCGCCGCGGCTCAGTGGCGTCGAGCGCGCGGTCATCGATGCCGGCTGCCGGCGACTGGGCCGGCTGCTGCACGACGCGGCGGATCGCGACGCCCTGCCCCCGCCGGGTGAACCGCGGATCCTGCCCCACCCCTCCCGCGCCCGTGCTCTGCGCGCCGAGGGCAGCGAACAGGCGGCGTTCATCGCCCGGCTGCCGGGCGGTGCCTGCGCCCTGGACGACACCGGCCGGTTCACCTTCGTCACCCCCGAGGCGGCACGCCTGCTGGGCGCCGACGCCGAGAGCCTGCTGGGCGCCCTGCCCTGGGAAGCGCTGCCCTGGATGGACGTCCCCGAGATCGAGGACTCCTACCGTTCGACGCTGGTGAGCGAACGGCCCACCGCCTTCACCGCAGTGCGCCCCCCGGACACCCGGCTGGCCTTCGCGCTCTACCCGGACGCGTCCGGCATCAGCGTGCGGATCACCCGCAGCGACCCCCGCGACGAGCTGTCGCCGAGCCCGGCGAGCTCCCGGAGTGCCCCCGCCCACCCGGCCGGTACGGCCGAACCCGCCGCACGCGGACCGAGCCGGGCCGGCTCGCTGTACCACCTGATGCACATGGCCGCCACGCTCACCGAGGCCCTCGGCGTCCAGGACGTGGTGGACCAGGCCGCCGACCAGCTCATGCCCGCGCTCGGCGCCACGGCCATGGCCGTCATGGCTCCACGGGGCGGCAGACTGAGGATCCTCGGCCACCGCGGCTACGACGCCGAACTCATGGCACGCTTCGACCACATGCCCCTGAACGCCGACACGCCCGCCGTGCGCGTGATGGAGACCGGCAGTCCACACTTCTTCCGGGACTTCGACGAACTGAGGCGGTCGTATCCCGAAGCCGTCCATTTCGACGACAAGACGTCCTGGGCGTTTCTCCCTCTGATCGCCTCCGGCCGGGCCGTCGGCTCGCTCGTCCTCGCCTACGACCGCCCCCGGCACTTCCCGCCCACCGAGCGGGCGGTGATCACCGCGCTGGCCGGCCTCGTCGGCCAGGCCCTCGAACGGGGCCGCCTCTACGACACCCAGTTCGCCGTGGCCCATCAGCTCCAGGCCGCGCTGCTGCCCCGGCATCTGCCCTCCCTGCCCGGGCAGCGGGTCACCGCCCGCTATCGGCCGGCCGGCCACGGCGTGCAGGTGGGCGGTGACTTCTACGACCTGATCCGTCTGAACGACACCACCGTCGCCGCTGCGATCGGTGATGTCCAGGGACACGACATCGACGCGGCGGCCCTGATGGGCCAGGTCCGCACCGCCGTGCACAGCCAGGCGGCGGCAGGGGCCTCCCCGGGGGACGTCCTCGGGCGGACCAACCGTCTTCTCGTCGGCCTGGACCCCGGCCGGTTCGCCAGTTGCCTCTACGCCCACCTGGATCTCGGCCGCCACGGCCTGTGCCTGGCCAGTGCCGGCCACCCGCCTGCCGTGCTGCGCCATGCCGACGGCCGCACCGAGGTCCTCAGTCCGCCGCCCGGCCTGCTCCTCGGCATCGACGACCGGGCCGACTACCTGGCCGCCGAGTTCCCCCTGCACCCCGGCTGCGTCCTCGTCCTGTACACGGACGGACTCATCGAACGGCCCGGCGTCGATCTGGACGACGCCATCAGCACGCTCGCCGAACTCATCGCACGCACCGATCCCGAAGACCCCGACGCCATGGCCGACACCCTCGTCCGTCACGCCCCCGACCCCGCCGACGACGTGGCCCTGCTCATCGTCCGTCTCAACGGGGCCACGCCCGACCAGGCCGGGGACGACTGAAACCGTGTCGCCCCGGCGGCCCGGGGGTACCCGGACGTACACACGGGCGGGTGCGGACAGCTCCGCTCGTGCCCGACGCCGGGAATCGCGAAGGGAGCGCCCATGGTGCACGACGCGCACGGCGCGGCCCGCGCCGACGACTCGGGCCCCACCGGCCTGCGCCTCGCCCCGGGGGAGTCTTCGCCCGCCCCGGGGCCGGAAGACGACCTGCCGCGTGACCGTACCCAGGCGATCCTGGAGGCGACCAAACAGGTTGCCGCTCTCCTCAAGCAGAAGGAGCACAGATTCGCCCTGGCCGGAAGCGTGGCGGCCTACGCCCACGGCGTCAGTGGAAGGCTGCAGCACGACGTCGACTTCTGCGTCCTTCGCGAGGACGCCGAGGCAGTGGCGGCCACGTTGCGCGAGGGGGGTCTCACCGTCCACCATGCTCCGGAGGACTGGCTGCTGAAGGCGCGCTGCCTCGGCCAGAGCGTCGACATCATCTTCGAAATGTCCGACCACCCCGTCACCCCCGAACTGCTCGAACGCGCCCGGGAGTTGCCCGTCGACTCGGTCCGCATGCCGGTGCTGTCGCCGACGGACATGCTGGTGAGCCTGCTCAAGGCCTTCTCGGAGCACCACTGCGACTTCGGGGCCGTGCTTCCGATCGCCCGCTCCCTGCGGGAGAAGGTCGACTGGCAGGAGGTACGGCGAACCTGCGGCGACCGGCCCATGCCCGCGGCCTTCCTGTTCCTCCTGGAGCGCCTGGACGTCATCGATGCCGAGCCGGGGCAGCGAGCCGAATCCTCGAAGGAACAGCCATGAGCGAGCACACGGTCCAGTCCTCCTCCGGTGCCCCGGCCGGCCTCGACTACCGGGTCGCCCACCTGACCGAACGGTTCGCGGCCGGTCTGCCCGGCGAACTGGGTGTACGGGCCGAACTGCGCGGCGAGGCCGTCCTGCTCACCGGCACGGTCCCCTCGGCCCGGTGCCGTGAGGACATCATGCGCATCGCCCGCGAGGCCTTCCCGGACGTGCCGGTGCACTGCGACATCGTCACGGCGCGAACGACCCCGCCCGACGATGCGGAGGACCTCGCATGACCCGGGTGGCAGCCGTCGGGGACATCCACCTGGGCGCGGAGAGCCACGGTGTGCTCCGCCCCGCGTTCGAGACGCTGCCCGAGTGCGCGGATCTTCTGCTGCTGGCCGGCGACCTCACCCGCCACGGCACACCGGAGGAGGCTCTGGTCGTCGCCAAGGAGGTCGAGGACCTGGCGGTGCCGGTCGTCGCGGTCCTCGGCAACCACGACCATCACGGCGGATGCCCGGACCAGGTGGCGGCCGTCCTCGAGGATTCCGGCGTACGGGTCCTGGAAGGGCGGTCCACCGTGGTGACCAGCGGCAACACCCGTGTCGGGATCGCGGGGACCAAAGGGTTCGGGGGCGGGTTCGCGGGCAGATGCGCGGGAGAGTTCGGTGAGCCCGTCATGAAGGAGTTCGTCAGGTACTCCCGCAGGTGCGCCGAAGGCCTGCGGACCGGACTGCGGGAACTGGCCCGGGCGGAGTGCGACGTGCGGATCGCACTGACCCATTTCTCGCCCGTACCGGACACCCTGGCAGGTGAGCCGCTGGAGATCTATCCGTTCCTCGGCAGCTATCTGCTGGCCGAGGCGATCGACGACGAGGGCGCCGACCTCGCCGTCCACGGACATGCCCATTCCGGCACCGAACACGGGATGACCAGCGGCGGAGTGCAGGTGCGGAACGTGGCACAGCCGGTCATCGGGCGGGCGTTTCACGTCTACAACCTTCCGGCGCGGTAAGCGATCCGGTCGGCGGACCACGCGTGAGCCGCTGGGCATACGGCAGGCGGTCGTCTCAGATGTCGCGCTGCTTCAACGGCCGTACGGCCGGGCCCTGCAAAATCTGTCCGTCCGGGGCGAAGCGGGAGCCGTGGCAGGGGCATTCCCAGGCCTGTTCCGCGCGGTTGAACGCCACGAGGCAGCCCATGTGGGTGCAGCGGGCCGACACCGCCTGCAGTTCACCCTTCTCGTCACGGTGCACGGCGCACTGCCGCCCTCCCACCCGCACCACGGCACCGCCGCCCGGCGGGATGTCCGCCGTCGAAGGCCCCGTCATCGCCGGCAGCCGGTCGCCGACGAAGTGGCGCGCGACCTGCGCCTGATGCTTCAGGAACGAGGCTCCCTCGCGGACCACGGAGAGCAGACGGCGCGGATCGTAGAGGCCGGCCCAGGCGATCTCGCGGCCATTGACGAGGTCGCTGAGCAGACGGCCCGCCATGATGCCGCCGCTCAGCCCCCAGCCGCCGAACCCGGTGGCCACGTAGGTGTGACGGCTGCCCAGCCAGAGGGGTCCGACGAGCGGCACGGAGTCGGTGGCGTCATTGTCCTGCGTGGCCCAACGGTGGCTGATCGTGAACCCCGGGAAATGGCCTCCGGCCCAGGCGGAGAGCCGTGCGAAGCGCTCCTCGACATCAGCGGTGCCGGGCGTGAAGTGCTCACCGGTGACGATCAGCAGGCGTTTCCCGTCACTCAAGGGCGCGCTGCGCACGGACCGGGTGTTCTGCTCCGGCGTGATGTACATGCCGCGGGGCGCCCGGTCCTCGTCGATGGTTCCGGCGACGACCAGCTCGCGGCGCGGGGAGAGCCGGGTGAAGAGCAGGGCACGGTCGAAGACCGGGTAGTGGGTGGCGACCACGACCTCGTCCGCCCGCACCGACACCCCCGCGTCCGTCGCCAGGACGCAGGGCTCGCCCTCCGTGAGGCCCACGACGCGTGTGTGCTCGTGGACGGCACCGCCTCGGCGACGCAGGTCCCCGGCGAGAGCCAGCAGGTATTTGCGGGGGTGGAACTGGACCTGTTCCGTCACCCGGACCGCACCGGCGACGCTGAAGGGCAGCTCGGTCTCGGTCACGAACTCGGCCGCCAGGCCCGCCTCCCGCGCCGCGTCCGCCTCCGCCCGCAGCTTTCCCAGCAGCCCGGGCTGCTCGCCGTAGGTGTAGGCCGCGGCCTCTTCCCAGTCGCAGTCGATGCCCAGTTCGTCGACGATGTCGGCGGCGTGCCGGATGGCGGCGCTCTGCGACTCCGCATACAGGTGCGCCCCCGTCGGGCCGCGGGTGCGGCGCAGATGGTCGTAGGTCAGCGTGTGCAGCGCGGTCAGCTTGGCGGTCGTGTGACCCGTGACCCCGGCGGCGAGGCGGCCCGCCTCCAGTACGGCCACCTTGCGCCCCTGCTGGACCAGTTCCCACGCCGTACTCAGGCCCGCCATGCCGCCGCCGACCACGGCGACGTCGACGGCGATGTCGCCGGACGGCGGGGGAGCGGGTGCACCGGGCGGCGCCGTCTCGAGCCAGTACGATCCGTGGATTTCCGTCTCAGCGGTCATGACCGCCGAGTTCCCGCAGCGGTGCCCCGGACACACATACGGGGTTCACAGCCACGAGCGCTGACTGACGCCTTTGCTGGGTACCCGGTGCCACGCACACGCGCAGGAGGCCGGTCGCCCGGCGCGGTCGGCCCCGGAGCAGGCAAGGAGGCATCGATGGGCAAGGTCAAGGAAGCAGTGGACGTGGAGGTTCCGCTGCACATGGCGTACAACCAGTGGACTCAGTTCGAGGAGTTCCCGAACTTCATGGAGGGCGTCGACGAGGTCAGGCAGCTCGACGACCGGCACAACCACTGGACCACCAGCATCGGCGGGGTGCGGCGCGAGTTCGACACCGAGATCGTCGACCAGCTGCCGGACGACCGGATCACCTGGCGGTCCGTCGGCGGCGACACGCAACAGAGGGGATCGGTCCGGTTCGAGCGACTGGACGACTCGCACACCCGCGTGGAACTGGTGATGGAGGTCGAACCCAGCGGGGTCGCCGAGCAGAGCGCGGACGCGCTGGGCCTGATCGACCGGCGGGTGAAGGGGGACCTTCGCCGCTTCAAGGACTACGTGGAGAGCGAGGGCGGCGCCACCGGCGGCTGGCGTGGCCGCATCCGGCCCGAGGACCCCGGCACACCGCTGTGACGGTCGGCTGCGGAGTCCCACGAGGGCTCGCGGTTCGCTGACGAGGCTGAGGAGCGAGGGGACATGACAGACCTGGACGCGTTCATGGGTCGGCTGAGTCCCGACATGTGTGTCGTCACGGCCGCGGCGGGCGCGCAGCGGTCGGGCTGCCTGGTCTCCTTCTCCTCCCAGTGCTCCATGCGGCCGGTGCGGTTCGTGGTGTGGATCTCCAGGGCCAACCACACCTACGCGGTGGCCCGTGCCGCGGACCGCCTGGCCGTCCATCTGCTGACCCGTGAACAGCACGAGCTGGCAGCCCTGTTCGGCGGGGAGACGGGTGACCGGACCGACAAGTTCGCGCGTGTGCCCTGGACGCGCGGTCCCGGCGGCTCGGTCGTCCTGGAGGACGCCGCCGCCTGGTTCGTGGGCAGCGTCGAACAGCGCGTCGACGGCGGCGACCACGTCGGCTTCGTCCTCGCCCCCGAGGACTGGGGGAGCCGCGCGGACGGACCCCTGCTGCGGCTCGACGACGCCCGGGACATCAGCCCCGGCCACCCCGTATGACGGCGTGTCCACCGTAGGTTCAGCATCTCGTGACGGTGTGTCAGGTGGCAGGGTTCAGACCCGGTCGTCCGGGATGTCGGCCGATGCATCCTCGGGCGCGAGGTCGGGCCTCAGCCGCAGCCAGGACGGCTGGCGCAGCATTCCCGCCCGGGTACGGGTGCTGTAGCGGACCTCGCCCACCAGCCGGGGCACCACCCAGTGGGCCCGCGAGACCGACGGCACGGGATCGAAGGGGCACACGTCGGTCGCGGCGGCCCCCAGCAGCGCGGCGAGCTGCGACCGCTCGGCCTCGCTCCAGCCGGTGCCCACACTCCCGACGTACCGGAGGCGTCCCGCGGCCCGCTGCCCCACCAGAACGGCGCCGGGCAGCCCCGACAGCCGTCCCTTGCCGGGCAGCCAGCCGCCCACCACGACGTCCTCGCTGCGCATGTTGCGGATCTTGATCCAGGCCCGGGAGCGCACCCCGGGCTCGTACGCCGAGTCCAGCCGCTTGCAGACCAGGCCTTCCAGACCATGCTCACGGGTAGCCTGCAAGGCCTGTTCACCGTGGCCGACCAGCGCGGCCGGGGTGGACCAGTACGGCCCGTGAAGCCCCAGCCGCTCCAACTGCTCGCGCCGCCGGGCATAGGGGAGTGCCGTGAGATCTTGGCCGCCCAGGTGCATCACGTCGAACAGGATGAGGTGCACGGGCGCCTTCACTGCCTGCCGCGCCGCCCTGGCGGGTGCGTGCGCCAGCCCCATGCGGGGTTGCAGCAACTGGAAGTCGGCTCGGCCCTGTTCGTCCAGTGCCAGCACCTCCCCGTCGAGCACGGCAGGAGTCGCGCCGAGCGCCTCGCCCAGCGGTTGCAGCTCGGGATATGCGGCGGTGATGTCCTCCCCGGACCGTGCCCGCAGCAGGATGCTGCGGTCCCCTTCGAGGTAGGCGACCACGCGCTGGCCGTCCTGCTTGGTCTCGTAGGCCCAGCGGGAGTCCTGCCCGGCGGGTGGCAGGGAACCGGGCGTGGCGAGCATGGGCGGGATCAGGGGGAGTGTCACGGGGTGAGTTGTCGACGGTGTGGTCCGCCGCCATTCTCCCCGCCGCCCGGTTTCCCCTGAACGGCGCTGCCTGCGGGCCTGTTGCGAACGGCGCTGCCTACAGGCTGCTCGTCGGCGTCAGCAGGTCGTCGAGGCCCACTCTGCGGAAGAACTCGGCGCGCACGCGGTCGGCCACGGCGGAGACGACCTCGCTGCCGTCGCGGCTCGGATCCACGTTAACCCGCAACGGCCGCCTGCCGGGCGGCAGTTCAACGGTCCGCACGACGGCCTCGGCCACCTCGGTGACGTCGGCGTCCGGCGGTATCAGCCCGGCCAGTCGCACGTTCACGTCGTCCATGAGCGCCTTGTAGCGGGCGTCGTAGGCGGCGGCCCGGTCGGCGTCGGCCGGTGAGCCGGCGTGGGCGAAGTGGTTCGTGCCCGAGGTGAAGGCGCCCGGCACGACGATCGAGGTGTCGATCCCGAACCGTATGAGCTCGGCGGCATAGCTCATCGCGAGGGCGTCCATGGCGGCCTTCGCCGCGAAGTAGGGGGCGAGGAAGGGCGGGCAGCCGCCGCGCGTGCTGGAGGAGCCGATCCACACGAGGTGCCCCTGGCCCTGCGCGCGCAGCCGGGGCAGGGCCGCCCGGTTGACGCGCTGGGTGCCGAGCACGTTGGTGTCGTAGACATCCGCCAGCTGCTCGGGGGTGAGGCCTCGGCCGGGCCGAGCACCATGTGCCCGGCGTTGTGGACGAAGACGTCGAGGCGGCCCTGTTCTTCGACGACCCGGGCGACGGCCGCATCCGCGCTGTCCTGCCGGGTCACGTCCAGTTCCACGGCGTGCAGGGCGACTCCGTGCTCAGCCGCGTGGCCGGCCAGATCGGCGGCTGCTTGAGCGTTGCGGCTGGCGAGGGCGCGCATGCCCGCGTAGACCGTGTGCCCGCGCCGGGCGAGCGCGCGGACGGTGTGGGCGCCGAAACCGCTGGAGGCGCCGGTGACGAGAATGACCTTGCTGTCACTCACGACTGTTCCTTTCCAGCTCTCGAACTCTGAGCTTCTCGAAGGACGGCGAGGGCCGTCAGATGATGCCGCCGTTGGCCCGCACCACCTGTCCGTTGATCCAGCGGCCCTCGGGGCCTGCCAGGAAGGACACGACGCCCGCGATGTCCTGCGGCGTCCCCAGGCGTTCCAGCGGCGGCTGTGCGGCCAGACGGGCGATCGTCTCCTCGTCCTTGCCGTCGAGGAAGAGCTCGGTGGCGGTGGGCCCGGGCGCCACCGCGTTCACGGTCACGTCACGGCCGCGCAGCTCCCGGGCGAGTATCAGCGTCAGCGCCTCGACCGCCCCCTTGCTCGCGGCGTAGGCGCCGTACCCGGGGAAGGCGAGACCCACCACCGAGGTGGAGAAGTTGACGAGCGCCCCACCCGGGCGCAGGCGGCGGGCCGCCTGCTGGTCGACGACGAACGTGCCGCGGATGTTGGTGTGGTAAAGGGCGTCGAGCTCATCGAGGTCGAGTTCGGCGACGGGGGAGAGGGGCATCCGTCCGGCCGCGTGCACGACCACGTCGATGCCGCCGTAGGTGGCCTCCGCCAGGTCGAACAGGGCGGCGACCGCCGTCTCGTCGCCGACGTCCGCGCGGGCGGCGTACGCCGAGCCACCTGCGGCCTCGATGGTCTGTACGACGTCGTCGGCCGCGTCCTTGTTGCCCGCGTATCCGACGACGACTGCGAAGCCGTCGGCGGCGAGCCGCTCGGCGACCTGACGGCCGATGCCGCGAGATCCGCCGGTCACGATCGCGACGCACCGGTCCATGGGGGGCTGAGTGGTCATGGTTGCACCCTTCGCTTGTAGCGATGCTACGCCGTACTCGTATCGACGATAACACAGCTTCGTAGCGCCGGTATGTGAAATTTCGTATCGACGCTACGGATGGCGTACCGTGGACCCATGGATGCGAGGGAAAAGATCCTGGAAGCGGCCACGGACCTGCTGGCCAAGGCGCCGGTCGCCGATGTCTCGACGCGTGCGGTGTGCGAGGCGGCCGGAGTGGGGGCGCCGATGCTCTACCGGATATTCGGCGACAAGGCCGGGCTGCTGGCCGCCGTGGTCGACCGGGGATTCGAGCAATATCTTGCCTCCAAGCGGGCGGCGCGGCCCAGCGACGACCCGGTCGCCGACCTCAGGAGCGGCTGGGACAACCACATGCGCTTCGCGCTGGAGCACCCCAACCACTACCGCCTGATGTACTCGCCCGAGCTGACGGTCCCGCCCGCGGCAGCCCAGGAGGCGCACGAGCTGCTGCACGGCATCCTCGAACGCTGCGCCGCCGCGGGCCGGCTCACCGTCCCGCCCGCCCTCGCCACACAGATGATCATGTCCGCCAATGTGGGGGCGGCCCTGTCGATGCTGACCAGGCCCGAGCAGTACCCGGACCCGCAGTTCTCCGAGCGGCTGCGCGACAGCGTGCTGGACTCGCTGACCCGTCCGGCCGGCACGGCCGAGCCGGCCGGACGGGACAGCGCCGTCCCGGTCGCCGCCACCACGCTCGCGGCCCGCTTGCGGGCCGCCCAGTCCCCGGTCTTCACACCGGCGGAGTCGGCTCTGCTGGAACAGTGGCTGGACAAACTCTCCGCAGGCTGAGCGCGCAGCCCGCGGTGCTCAGCGCTGCGCGGGCCGCGATGCCTGTGCGAGCCCGGACCGGTAGGCGATGAGGACGAGTTGGGTGCGGTCACGGGCGCCCAGCTTCGTCATCGCGCGGTGCACATGGGTGCGTACCGTCAGCGGACTGACGAAGAGCTTCTCGCCGATCTCCTCGTTGGAGTGGCCCTCCGCCACCCAGGCCGTCACCTCGCGCTCGCGGGCGGTGAGCGCACTGAGATCCTCGGACGCCGTCGGCGGGGCACCCTGTGCCGGGGCGGACAGGAAGCGCGTGATCAGCACACGCGTGGCGAGCGGGGAGAGCAGTGAATCGCCCGCGGCCACGGTCCGGATGCCGTCGAGCAGCGCGTCCGCGGTCACGTCCTTGCCGAGGAACCCGCTCGCGCCGGCCTGCAGCGCCTGGGCGACGTACTCGTCGATCTCGAAGGTGGTGAGGATCAGGACGCGCGTGCCCGACAGTTCGGGGTCGGTGCAGATCCGGGAGGTGGCGGCCAGGCCGTCGGTGCCGGGCATGCGGATGTCCATCAGGACGAGGTCGGGGCGGTGCACGCGCGCGAGGGCGACGGCTTCGGCGGCGTCGGTGGCCTCGGCGACCACCTCCATGTCGTCACAGGAGTCGATCAGGATCCGGAACGTGGCCCGCAGGAGGGCCTGGTCGTCGGCGAGCAGCACGCGGATGGTCATGGTTTCCGTTCTTGTCGTCTCATGGTCCCCGTTCCGTGGGTCACGGGGGTTCTGGGCGTCAGGGAGCGGTGGGGTACTGGGGCGGCCGGGTGATGACCGCGAAACCGCCGGCCAGGCGGAGACCGGTTCGGAGGGCGCCGCCGACGGGCTGGGCACACTCGCGCATGCCGATCGGCCCGAGGTGGCGTCCCGGGCCGGGGGCCGCGGCGTTCGGCCGGTGCGTGCCGGGCAAGCGGATCTCGCTGCCCAGGCGGAAGGCGGCGACCAGGAACTCAGCCGTCATGGTGTCGACGGTGTGCGCATGTTCGCCCGCGTATCGCTGCCAAGGGATGCTCATCGCGTCTCTCCGGTCGGTCCTGGAAGCCATGGTGGGCGATGCTCGCCGGGAACGACGGGCGAGGACCGCCCGTGTCCTCGCCCCGGGCGACCCTCTCGAAGGAAGGGCACGAGGTCAGACGCGGACGGACTCCTGTACGACGCCCTCGGCCGCGGGCGGATCGTGCAGGCCCTTGCGGGTGAGGGTCTGGTTTCCGGGGTGGTGCCGCCTCACCGACCGGGAACAGGAACGCGATGGGTTGCTTGCGTCAGGCAAGCGCATGGATTACTTGAGTTAGGCAAGCAGAACCGTAGGGTGGGTGACATGCCTCCCTCGTCCCCCAACGGCACCATCGGAGGGCGGAGGCGCTGGCGCGGGCCATGGAGCAGCGCTTCGACCTCGTGGTCCTCGATGCCACGCTGCCCGATCTGGCGGCCCTCGGCCGGGAGCGCCGCCCGCGGGCCGCCCACCGCCCGCCGGTCCTGTTCCTGACCGCGTACGACACAAGGAGCGGATCGGCCGCTACGTCTGGGGCGACTTCCGCGGCGGCAACGCGATCGGGCAACTCGTCTCCGCACCGGGCGGCCGGCGCCCGTGTTCGGCACCTCGATGCGGATCGAGCACCGCACCAACGCCGCCGAACAGGGCATGGCCGCCGCCCGCAATCCGCTGCGTCCCGCCGCCCGTAAACCGTTCACCCCGGTGCCGTACTTCTGGTCCGACCAGTACGACCGTCGTCGACGGGGACTTGGCCGAGGGCAGGTTCGTGGCCGCCTATCGCGCCGGCGAGCGGGTGAGCGGTGCGCTTGCGGTGGGCATGCCGCCCAGGGCCCTCCGGCCGTGGCGGCAGGCGATCGCTGCCGGAGTCTGGGTCGAGGCCGTGCGTACCGGCGCGACCGTGCCGGGGGTCTGAAATTCAGGGGGCGGCGGGGCCGGTGAGGTACCGTCCCCGCTCGTCGTACGGCCAGACATTGGGCACACAGCCGTGCATGCCCTTGATCTGCTGCATCATCGCCGGGGCCGGCTGCCCCGGGCCGGGGCAGGTGACGTGGCCGTGTCCGAGGAAGTGGCCGACCTCATGGTTGATGATCAGCGCGTGGTAGGCGGTGACGTCCTTGGCGTAGACGGGGGTGGCGAGCAGCCAGCGTTCGAGGTTGACCATCACCTTGTGGTTGACGCTGCAGTTGTACCTGCCCTCGGTGTCCAGACCCCCCTCGGCGACGCACGTCTTGTCCACGGTCCCCGGAGTCGCGATCCGTACGACGAAGTCGGTGGTGCCGCCGGAGACCCGCTGGAACGCCGAGTGGCCGTCGGCGGTCCAGCCGCGCCGGTCGGCGAGTATGCGCTCCACCTCCTTGGCGACGGCGGCAGCGGACACATCGATGTTCTTCTCGACCTCGACCCGGTAGCGCAGCGTCGTGCCGGTCCCGGCCTTGGCGCTCCCACCGGCCGCGGTGACGAACGTGTCCGGCCCGGTGGCCGGGATCTTCGGGGCGGGCGGGGCGGAGGGGCTGTGGGACGGGCTGGGCGACGTCGTGACGGGGCGGGGTGAACGCGAGGGATCGGAGCCCGGCTCCGCGTGTGCGGTGGGTCTGGGCCGGTCGTGGTGCGCGTCGGCGGACGTCCAGCCCACGGCCGCGAAACCGGTGACGCTCAGGACGGTCAGCGCGGCCAGACCTCCCCACACCTTCGTCCTCGACCGGCGAGTGGCGGCGTGCGAGACACGGCCCCGACGACGGCGACTGGGCGAGCGAGTTGCTTTGTGCGCGGTCATGGTCGTTCAGGTTGTGATCGATATGTGATCGGATCTGGCCCGAACGATAACGAAAAGGTAACGCCCGGGCGGCTGTGGGCGCATATGATCATCCCGTAACAGAGGCCCGGCGGGCCGGGGGAGATGCCGATACTGAGCCCATGCCGCGAGTTCTGCTGATCGAAGACGACCGTGCCGTGCGGGAGGGCGTCGCCCTTGCCCTGCGCCGTCAGGGGCACGAGGTCGCCACCGCAGTGACGGGGGAGGAGGGGCTGGAGCTGGTGCGTTCCTTCCGGCCCGATGTCGTGGTGCTGGACCTGATGCTGCCGGGTATGCCCGGCCTGGACGTGTGCCGTGCGCTGCGCGCTCTCGACCAGACGCTGCCGATCATCATGGCCACCGCGCGGGGCGACGATGAGGACATCGTCGTAGGGCTGGAGGCCGGAGCCGACGACTACGTGGTCAAGCCCGTGCAGGCCAGGGTGCTGGAGGCGCGCATCCGAGCCGTGCTGCGCCGGGCGGCCGGCGCACCCGGCGACGGCGGCATACCCAAGCTCGACAGCTACGGGGACCTGACCGTCGACCGGGCCGGCTTCTCGGTGACCCTGAAGGGTGCGCCGGTGGCGCTCGCCGCCTCCGAACTGCGGCTCCTGATGACCCTGTCCGCCTCACCCGGCCAGGTGTTCAGCCGGCAGCAACTCCTCGAAGCGGTCTGGGAACACAGCTACCACGCCGACGCGCGCCTGGTGGACGCCTGCGTCAAACGGCTGCGCGCCAAGATGGGCGAACCCCGCTACATCGAGACGGTGCGCGGCTTCGGCTACCGGTTCGCCTCGCTGTGACGCGCACGCCGACGGCCCGACGCGGCTTCGCGAAGCGCTTCAGGGTGCCCCAACTGCGCGGTCTGCGCACCCGGTTGGTCGTCGCGTTCGCGCTCGTGGCCGCGCTCACCGCGGCGACCACCGGCGCCCTGAGCTTCCGCGAGGCGCGCACAGGGCTGCTCCAGCAGAGCCAGGACACGGTGATCGCGCAACTGCGCGCCCAGGCGAACCGGCTCGCCCCCGAGGTCGTCGCGCCGCCGGACGAGACCGAACTGCGGCGGTTCGCGGCCGCCATGGCCGCAACCGATCCCTCCGGGACCTGGCGCGTCATGGCCACCTACCGCAATCTGAGCGCGACCTCCCTCACGGGCGACCGGTTCGAGGAACTCACACCGGCTCTGCGCAAGGCGGTGGACACCCGACTGGCCACCGTCTTCCAGAGAGTGAACAGCGGCGACCACACCGCACTCGTCGTCGGCATGTCCGTCACCTTTGCCGGAGGCGTGGGCGACTCGGGCCTGCAGGTCTTCCTGATCGTGGCGCAGACCAAGGAACAGGCGTACGTCGACGCCCTGGTCACCGCCATCGAACGGGCCACCGTGCCCGCCCTGGTGCTGGCCGTGCTGCTGGCCCTGCTCGCCGCGCGCGGGGTGCTCAGGCCGGTGCGGGCGCTGCGCGGCGCCACCCGCAGCATCGCCGAGGGGCGGCTGGACACCCGGCTCGCCGTGGACGGCGCAGACGAACTCGCCGATCTGTCGCACACGTTCAACGAGACCGCCGCCGCTCTCGAGGCGTCGGTGGCCGAGCTGCGCGGTATGGAGGCCCGGGCCCGCCGGTTCGCCGCGGACGTCTCGCACGAACTGCGCACCCCGCTGGCCGCGATGTCCGCGGTCACCGACGTCCTCGACGAGGACGCCGCCCGCCTCGACCCGGACACCGCCACCGCGGTCCGGCTGATCAGTGAGGAGACCGTGAAGTTGGCCCGTCTGGTGGACGATCTGATGGAGATCTCCCGCTTCGACGCGGGCGCGGCGGTGCTGCACCTGGACGAGATCGACCTCGCCGAATCGCTGCGGCGCACCCTCGCCGCCCGCGGCTGGACCGACCTGGTGGGCACCGAGTTGCCGCCGCCCGACGCACTGCGCGGGCGCGTCGACCCCCGCCGCCTCGACGTCGTCGTGGCGAACCTGGTGGGCAATGCCCTGCGGCACGGCGCCCGCCCCGTCCTGTTGCGGCTGACCGATGCGGACCGGCCCGCGGCGGGGCGACGGGCGGTCATCGAGGTACTGGACAGCGGGCCGGGCATCCCCGACGCCGTGCTGCCCCATGTCTTCGAGCGGTTCTACAAGTCCGACGCCGCCCGCACCCGCACCGAGGGCAGCGGCCTGGGCCTGGCCATCACCGCCGAGAACGTCCGTGTGCACGGCGGCAGCGTGAGCGCCGCGAACCGGCCGGAGGGCGGCGCCGTCTTCACCGTCGAACTCCCGCTGCACAACGAGCGGTCGGCTCAGGATCAGGCGGACGGCGACGCGTCGGCAGAAGGGAGCAGGCCATGAGAGCCGCACGCAGATCCGCATTCCTGATGTGGCTTTTGATGCTGGGCGCGCTCACCTCCTGCGGCATTCCCACGACCGGCGTGGTGGAGGCGGGCGGACCCGCCAGCGGGGTCGCGCCGACGCTGCAGGTCTACTTCGTGGCCGGCGGCACCCTGCGGGGCGTGGACCGCAGCCTTGCCGGGCCGGTCGATGTCGAGTCGGCCGTACGGGTGCTGTTGAAGGGGCCGACCCGGGCGGAACAGGCCGATGGCCTGTACACGGTGCTGCCGCCCGAGGCGTCCATGATGTCCCGGGTGACGGTGACGTCACGCGACGGCCGCGTGACCATCCGGCTGTCCGCCGTTCCGGGGGACTCGGGCGACCTCGCCGCGGCGCAGCTCATCTGCACGACCGTCGCGGCACAACGCGTCATCACCCCGGGTGCCGACCCACAGCCGGTGACCGTCACCGGCCCGGGTGGACTCGACATCCGGGGAGCGGGAACCCAATGCCCCGGCGGGCCGGGTGCGTAGTGCAGTCCGCGTCGTGCGGCCGCAGGACGCAGGGGAGACGCCCGCAGCGGATTACTTGAGTTACGCAACAAGAGGTAAAGTGGACCGCATGCCCACTCCACCGCCCCCCGAGATCCCCGACGCCCCCGCCTCGGACGAAGTGATCGAGATCGAGCGGGCGCTCACCCGCATCACCTACCTGAGCACGCGCGCCAGGCAGCACGACCGGCTGATGGCCCTGGCCGGTGTGCCGCTGGACCGTGCGGCCGTGGCACTGCTGCGGCAGGTCGCCGATTCCGAGCCGCTCCGCCCGGGGGAGCTGGCCGCCCGGCTGGGAGTGGAGGCGTCCCACGTCACCCGGACGGTGCAGCAGCTGCAGAGGTCCGGCTATGTCACCCGCGTACCGGACCCCGACGACCGACGCGCCCAGCGCATCGAGCTCACCGAGGCCGGGCAGCAGGCCATCGACCGTATCCGTGAGGCCGGTTCGCGGGGCATGCAGGCGGCCCTGTCCCACTGGGAGCCGGAGGAACTGCGGCAACTGGCCACCCTCTTCCACCGCATGGTCGACGACTTCCTCGCCGCCGCCGTGGAGGTGGAGGCGCAGGAGCAGCCGGCCGCGTCGGCGGGTACCGCCTGATCCGGCGCCCCCTCACGCGGAGGCCGCGCGGGGGCGCCGCCGCACGGCCGCCGACTCCACCGCCGCAGCGTGCTCCCGCAGACCGCGCAGCGGAAGCCCCCGTCATGACCGTCGCCCACCACCGCACCCCGGGCAGCGCTAGCGTCGCACGCCCGGCCCGGCTTCCGGGCTGGGCCCGGCCGCCGGAACCACCCTTCTACCCTCGGGTAACATCCGGCAGCAGGTCATCAGAGGAGGAACCGTGTCACGGTCCGAACGCTCGCCCCTGCTGCTCGCCGGCCTGCTGGCCGCCGCGGGTGTCGCCCACTTCGCCTCGCCGCACAAGTTCGACGAGACCATCCCCGAGGCCCTGCCGGGCAGGCCCAGGACATGGACGTACGCCAGCGGTGCTGCCGAGCTGGCCCTTGCGGCGGGCATCGCACTGCCCCGCACCCGCAAGCCCGCGGCCCTCGCCGCCGCCGCGTTCTTCGTCGGTGTGTTCCCCGCCAACGTGAAGATGGCCCTCGACTGGCGGCACCGCCCCGCCCCGCAGAAGGCCGCGGCCATCGGACGGCTGCCGCTGCAGGTGCCCCTCGTGCTGTGGGCGCGCAGCGTCGCGAAGAACGGGGAGGGCCGCTAGGTGAGCGAGCCTGTGAACGTCGGCGACAAGATCGACGACTTCGAACTGCCGGACGAGACCGGCACCACCCGCACCCTGTCCGAGCTGCTCGCCGACGGGCCGATCGTGCTGTTCTTCTATCCCGCCGCCCTCACCCCGGGCTGCACGGCGGAGGCCTGCCACTTCCGTGACCTGGCCGCCGAGTTCGCGGCCGCCGGTGCGCGGCCCGTGGGCATCAGCGGTGACTCCGTCGAGAAGCAGCAGGAGTTCACCGGCCGCCACAGCCTCGGCATGCCGCTGCTGTCCGACGCGGACGGCACCATCCGCGAGCGGTTCGGCGTCAAGCGCGGCTTCAGCCTGGCCCCCACCAAGCGGGTCACCTTCGTCATAGCGGAGGACCGCACCGTCCTGGAGATCGTCCGCAGCGAGCTGCGGATGAACACCCACGCCGACCGGGCCCTCGCCGCCCTGCGCGACCGGCAGAAGTGACGGCAACCGAAACGGAGGGCCCGTCCGGCCCTCCGTTTCGGTTGAAGCGGTGCGGCAAAGGAACCATCCTGAACTATATGGAGCACGCCCCCGCTGCGGCGATCGTCGATGCCCGGGGCATCGTGACCGGGTGGAGCGAAGGTGCCCGGCGGCTGACCGGATACCCGGCCGAGGAGGCCGTGGGCCGCCCAGTGCAGGAACTGCTCGCCGAGGAGCCGCCGGCCGCGGCCGTGGCGGCGCTGACCGGCACGGTCGTACTGCGCCACCACGACGGTTCACCCGTCCCCCTCGTGCTCGCCGCGACCGCTGTGCTCGGCGAGGACGGCGGACCGGACGGCTACGTGATCACAGCCGAGCCACCTGGCGAGTCGACCCCGGCCGGCCACGCCTTCGAACAGGCCTCCGTGTCGATGTCCGTGTTCGACACCCGCCAGCGCTATCTGCGCGTCAACGCAGTGGCCTGCCGGGTGATGGGCGTACCGGAGGAAGCCCTCCTGGGGCGTTTCTTCTCGGACACCGTGGAGGACGCCGTGCACAGCCGCGGCTTCCTGGCCCATCTGCGCCAGGTGGCCGACACCGGCCGGCCGGCCCGGTACGAGAGCTACACCGGTGCCCCCGCCCTCAACCGGGACCATGCCTGGATCACTGAGATGTGGCCCGTGCGGGACGCCTCCGGTGAGGTGAGCGCGGTCGCCCTGGCCTCGTTCGACAGCAGCGACCAGTACTGGGCCCGGGAGCGGCTGGCGCTGCTGAACGAGGCGGCGGCCTCCATCGGCACGACACTGGACGTGGTGCGCACGGCCGAGGAGCTCATCGAACTGCTGGTGCCGCACTACGCCGACTTCGCCAGCGTCGACCTGCTCGACTGGGTCCTCGGCGCGGAGGAGCACCCCTCGTTGCCGGACACGGACGTCGTGCTGCGCCGCGTCGCCCACGGCTCGGTCACCGAGGGCACGCCCGAGGCCGCCGTGCATGTGGGCGACACCGACTTCTACCCGTCGTTCTCGCCGCCCGCGAAGGCACTGAGAACCGGGCGGGCCGTCCTCAGCCATGCGGGCGAGCCGGAATTCATGCGCTGGGTCGCCGAGCGCAACGCCCGGGCCCCCGCGGGCCGCCCCCACCGCGGGGGTGTGCACTCGATGCTCGCGGTGCCGCTGCGGGCCCGCGGCACCACCCTGGGCGTCGCGGTCGCCGTCCGCATCGCCAATCCGGACGACTACGGCGGCGACGACGCCGTTCTCGCCGAGGAACTCGCCAGCCGCGCCGCCGTCTGCATCGACAACGCCCGCCGCTTCTGCCGCGAACGCACCACCGCACTGGCCCTGCAGAACAGCCTGCTGCCCAGAGGGCTGCCCGGACAGGCGGCGGTGGAGGTGGCCCACCGCTACCTGCCCTCCGACTCCCTGGTCGGCATCGGCGGCGACTGGTTCGACGTGATCCCGCTGTCCGGCAGCCGCGTCGCCCTGGTCGTCGGCGACGTGGTGGGACACGGCATCGCCTCCTCGGCGACCATGGGACGCCTCTGCACGGCCGTACGCACCCTCGCGGACGTGGACCTGCCGCCCGACGAACTCCTCACCCACCTCGACGACCTGGTCACCCATCTGGCGTCGGACGACACCGGCGACGAGGTCGCGGAGCTCGGTGCCACCTGCCTCTACGCCGTCTACGACCCCGTCTCGCGCCGCCTGGACCTTGCCGCAGCCGGCCATCCGCCGCCCGCCCTGCTGCTGCCCGACGGCACAGTGAGCCTCGTTCCCATGACGGCCGGACCCCCGCTCGGCGTCGGCGGTCTGCCCTTCGAGTCGACGGAGCTGGAACTGCCCGAGGGCTCCGTCGTCGCCCTGTACACGGACGGCCTGATCGAGGACCGCGACCGCGACGTCGACCACGCGCAGGCCGAACTGTGCCGTGCGCTGGCCGCCCGCGCCGACACCCTCGACACGCTGTGCGACACGGTCCTCAAGGCGGTGCTGCCGGAGGAGCCCAGCGACGACGTGGCGCTGCTGCTGGCCCGCACCCGGGCGCTGGGCGAGGACAGGGTCGCCACCTGGGACATCACCCCCGATCCGGCACACGTGGCCGCCGCCCGGCAGGCGGCCACCGAGCAACTCACCGCCTGGGGCCTGGACGAGGCCGCCTTCGTCACCGAACTGGTCGTGAGCGAACTGGTCACCAACGCGATCCGGTACGGGGCGGCCCCCGTCCAGCTGCGGCTGATCCGCGACCGCAGCCTCATCTGCGAGGTCTCCGACGGCAGTTCCACCTCACCGCATCTGCGCCGCGCCCACGCCTTCGACGAGGGCGGCCGCGGACTGCTGCTGGTCGCCCAGCTCACCCAGCGCTGGGGCAGCCGCCAGACGGGCCGGGGCAAGACCATCTGGGCCGAGCAGACCCTACCCCCGGTGTGATCACTGGAAGGGGCAGCCCGGGTTCGGCACGTCCTCCGAGTACGGCGAGCCGTGCGGCAGGATGTACAGCACGTCGAGGACCAGAGGGGTGTCGCCCTCGTTGCGGCCGAGGTGGACGTCGCCCGGCCCGCCGGGCTCGCGGACGGTGGTGCCGGTCTTGTACACGCCGTCCTCGGCACAGTCCGAGTGGTAGTGGCTGAGCGTGCCCTGCCGGACGAAGCCGTAGACCGGGCCGTCGTGGTAGTGCCAGCCGGTGGCCTGCCCGGGCGGGACGGTGATCTCCCGTATGACGTAGTCGGTGTTCCCGACGGTGGTGGTGCTGATCAGCTTGGCGGTCACTCCCGGTCCGGGAGGGGTGGCGCCGGCGGAGCCGCAGGTCAGGACGGTGCCGGCGACGACAGCGCCGACGACGGCGGTACGGAGCGCGTTACGCATGCGGAAAGGCCTCCCGGGACGAGGGACGAAGATCGAGTACCGCCGTGAACATAGAGGCCTGGGCGGCCTGTTGGGGCCGGAACGAGTCAATCCGCCCCGGAACTCCTCGTGTTGGCCATGCCCGCTCTCTCAGGTGGCCGGCCGCTCCCGTACGACGTCCTCCGGTTTCCTGTCGTCCCGCAGACCCAGGAACCGCGGATGGCGCAGCATCCCGTCCCGTGTCCACTCGGTGAAGTCGATCTGCGCGACCAGCGCGGGCCGCACCCACCGGGCGCCCGCCTCACGCACCCTGCCCTCGAACGGCGCGTCGGCGGTGCGCAGTTCGTCGAGCCGCTGGCGCAGCGAGAGCAGGGTGGCGCGGTCGAAGCCGGTGCCGACCTTGCCCGCGTACCGCAGCTTCCCGCGCTCCTGGTAGCCGAGGAGCAACGCCCCGAGGCCGACCCGGCTGCCCGCCGGTTCGGTGAACCCGCCGACGACGAACTCCTGCCCCTGGGAGCACTTGAGCTTCAGCCAGTCCGTCGATCGGCGCGGCTGGTAGTCACCGTCGGCCCGCTTGGCGACCAGGCCTTCCCAGCCGTGGGCGCAGGAGACGGCCAGCAGGTCGGCGCCGCCCTCGTTGCGGTGGGAGGTCAGCCGCAGCGGAGCGCGGTAGGTCAGGGCGCGGCGCAACAGGGACTTCCGGGTCCTGAGCGGCAGCCGGGTGAGATCGGCCCCCTCCAGCCCGAGCAGATCGAACACGTAGTACGTCACCGCGACCCCGCTCGCCTCGATGTCCGCTCGGCGCGTCAGGCCCATGCGCTGCTGGAGCCGGGCGAAGTCGGTGCGGCCCCGGGTGAAGGCGACGACCTCCCCGTCCACGGTGAAGTCCGTGCAGGACTGAGCGGCCAGCACCGCCACGATCTCCGGATACGTGTCGTTCAGGCGACGCCCCGTCCGCGACAACAGCGTGACCCGCCCGCCGTCCCGCACCGCCAGCAGCCGTACGCCGTCCAGCTTCCGTTCGAAGATCCACCCGCTGTCGAAGTCCCGCCGGTCACTGAGCGTCGCGAGCATCGGCCGGGCGGCCAGCTCCACGCCAGGACGCCCCGTGCGCAGCAGCCCCCGCTCCTCGTCGGGGAGCGAGTCCAGCAGGCCGGACACCACCGCTCAGCGCTCCCCGGCGGCCGCCGCGACCTGGGCGAGCGTACGGCCACTGCTGACCGAGCGGGCCCGGCGCGGATCAGGCGTCCCGTGCCCGCGGGCCCCTCCACCCGCCTTCACCAGCAGCCAGGCCTCCTCGGTGTCCCCGTCCTTCCCGCCGCGGAAGCGGGTGAGGGCGTACTCGCCGTGCAGTTTCGACCCCTTGAGGCGGAAGCGGGCATGCCCGCGCTCCAGCGACTCCTCGAAGTCGACGGGCCGCCCCTTGCGGTCGTGGCTGAGGGGCTCGTAGCTGCCGTGGTCCCACACGATCACGGTCCCGCCGCCGTACTCGCCCTGGGGAATGACGCCCTCGAACTCCTCGTACTCCAGCGGATGGTCCTCGGTGGGCACGGCGAGCCGCTTGTCCTGCGGATCGCCGGAGGGGCCCTTGGGGATCGACCACGACTTCAGTACGTCGCCGACCTGCAGCCGGAAGTCGAAGTGCATGGTGCTGGCGTCATGGATCTGCACCACGAACCGGGGCTCGGGACCCGAGGCGGCCGACCGCCCCTGCGGTTCCTTGGTCCGCCCGAAATCGCGCTTGCCGCGATACTCCCGCAGCCGGTCCTGCTCACCCACCTCCGGCTCCTTTCGTGCGCCCTGCCTCCTGGGCCCCGGGTACCCCGCGGGCGGTTCAGAACTCCTCGTGCACCTCGGGGTCGCCGCCGAGACGCCGGCGCGTCCGGTCGGCGATCGCGTCCAGCTGGGCGGGTTCGAGTTCGAAGCCGAACACGTCGAGGTTCGCCCGCTGCCGCTCGGGGTTCGAGGACTTCGGGATGGGCACCGCGCCCAGCTGGGTGTGCCAGCGCAGGACCACCTGGCCGGGCGTCACGCCGAGGGCTTCGGCGATGCCGATGACGACGGGGTCGTCGAGCAGGCCCTTGCCGCGGCCGAGGGGGGTCCAGCTCTCGGTGCGGATGCCCTTGGCGGTGTGGAAGGCGCGCAGCTCCTCCTGCGGGAAGAACGGATGGAGTTCGATCTGGTTGACGGACGGCAGCACCCCAGTCCGAGGGCCTCGGACACGGCCCGTTCCGCCTCCGCGTCGGACATCGGCCAGGTGCCCAGGCCGAGAGCGGGGAGAGTCGTGCCGTCGTTGAGCGTGTGCGTGGGGACGGTGATCACCGCGGGACCTTTCCTCGACTGTGCCGTACCCCCAGCGTCACGGATAGGGTGAGCTGTGATCAACCGGACGGGTGGGGGATGAAGGCAGCGCACGGGATGGGCAGCACCGAGGACAAGGGGCAGGGGGGATCCGGACGGCCCACGTCACGCGACGTCGCCCGGCTCGCCGGTGTGTCGCACACCGCCGTCTCCTTCGTCTTCAACGGCCGCGCCGAAGGCAACCTCTCGCCCGCCACCCAGGAGCGCATCCGCCAGGCCGCCGCCCAGCTCGGCTACCGCCCCGACCCCGTCGCCCGCGGCCTGCGCCGCCGCCGTACCGCCGTGATCGGCCTGATCACCGACGAGATCGCCTCCTCGCCCTTCGCGGGCCGGCTGCTGCGCGGCGCCATGGAGACCGCCTGGGGAAGCGAGCACCTCGTGCTGACCGTCGACTCCGGCGGCGACCGCGCCAAGGAGGACGCGGCCGTCGCCGAACTCCTCGACCGCCGCGTCGACGGCATCATCTACGCCGCCATGTCGCTGCGCCGGGTCCGCGTCCCCGAGGGCCTGCACCGCACCCACTCCGTCCTCGCCAACTGCCTGCCCGAGGACGACTCCCTGCCCGCCGTCATCCCCGCCGAACGCGCCGGGGGCCGTACGGCGGCCCGGCTGCTGCTGGAGGAAGGCCACCGCAAGGTCGCCATGATCGGCGGCCAGGACGACATCGCGTCGACGGAGCGGCTGCGCGGATTCCGGGACGCGCTGCGCGCGGAGGGGATCACCGTGCCCAAGGAGTGGGTCGTGCGCAGCGGCGGCGAGATCTCCGGCGGGTACGAGGGCGCGCTGCGCATCCTTGACGGTGCTTCGGCCGACCGGCACCCGACCGGCGTCTTCTGCTACAACGACCGGGTCGCGGCGGGCGTCCTGCACGCCGCGACCCGCCTCGGCATCGCCGTCCCCGGCGACCTCTCCGTGGTCGGCTACGACGACCAGGAGCACATGGCAGCCTTCCTCGCCCCGCCCCTGACCACGGTCGCGCTGCCGCACCGGGCCATGGGCGAGGCGGCGGCCAGGTTGCTGCTGGACGCCATCGACACCGGCCGGACACCACCCGCCACCGTGCGGCGCCTGGCCTGCCCGGTGATCACTCGGGCGTCGGTGGGGCCAGTTCCCACCCCGTGACGGCTTCCGCGTTCCCCGCTACGACCAGCTCGCGCACATCGCCCGCACCCGGATACACCCGCTCGGTGACGGTGACCCGGTCGTCGACGAACAGCTCGAAGAGAGAACCGTCGACGAGTACCCGTACCTGCCGTGCGGGTGCCCGCACCACGATCGGTGCCGACCCGTCGGGCCGGGTACGTGGCCAGTCGCCGCGATCCAGCGTCACAGTGCCTTCGTCCGGGTCCAGCAGGACCGTGAGCCGCGCGCCGGAGGCCGACCGCAGCAGGCCCACGGTGGTGCGCCCGCGTGCAGTGACGGTGAGGTCGTACGACGGAGGGAGCGCCACCTGGGCGGGGGCCGTGACGAACGGCTCGGCCGCGCGCAGGAGTTGGAGCTCCGGCGCTGGTGCGACCCGCAGCGCGCCGTCCGGATGGACATCCACCACGCGCGGCGCGGTGAGCACCCCGGCCCAGCCCGCGTGCTCGACCTCGCCCTGCGCGCGGGCCTCCCAGGACCAGCCCCACATCAGGGCCCGGTCCGGCTCCTGGAGCACGGCAGGCGCGTAGAAGTCCCGTCCGTGGTCGAGCCGTCCGCCGGCCCGCGTCTCGAAGCGCAACTCCCCTTTGCCACAGGGGTGCAGACGGCCCGTCAGGTAGCCCGTGGTGCACGGGTCGCCGTCCCACAGCGACAGTACGAGCACCCACTCGCCACTCGCCGTCGCGTACAACTGCGGGCACTCCCAGCCGACCGCCTTGTCGCCGAAGGCCTCCGTGGCGACGGGGTCGTTGCCGTCGAGGAGCACCCCTGCGAAGCGCCAGCCGAGCAGGTCGTCGCAGTCGTACAGCAGAACCGACGGGGTCCCGTCGGCATGCCCTGCCCCGACCAGCGCCCACCGGCGCCCGCCGTGGCGGAACACGAACGGATCGCGGAACATCACCACGTCCAGACCGGCGGGCGGGCCCGTCACCACGGGTGTCGGCAGCGGCTTCCAGTCGGTCAGCGTCTCGTCGTCCGGCACGACCGCCCGCGCCAGACAGATGGTGCCAAGTCCGGTGTGGTGGCGGTCGATGCCGGTGTACACGGCGGTCGGCACCCCGTCGTCGTCGACCACGCAGCCGGACCAGCAGCCCGCCTCGTCCGGGCCGCCGGGCGTGGGGGCGAGCGCGACCGGATGGTGCTCCCAGTGCGCGAGATCGGCGCTGGAGGCGTGACCCCAGTGGACGTTCGCGTGCACGGGCGCGTCGGGGTTGTGCTGGTAGAAGAGGTGGTAGCGGTCCCGCCAGCGGAACGGCCCGTTCGGGTCGTTGATCCAGCCTGTGGGCGGACGGACCCTGAAGCGCGGGGCGTCGTTGCTCAACGATTGACTCCTGCGGACGTGATGCCCTCGCGCAGAGGGCGCTGGCCGACGACGAACACGGCGAGGGCGGGGATCATGGACAGGACGACACCGGCGAGGACCACCGAGATGGAGCCGGTGCCCAGGTTGCCCTGGAGGGAGACCAGGCCCAGCGGCAGCGTGTAGTTCTGCCCGGAGGTCTCCAGGATCAGCGGCCGGAAGAACTCGTTCCAGTGGTAGTTGAAGGCCAGCACGCCGACGATGGCGAGGCCGGGCGCGGCCAGCGGCGCGTACACGGAGCGGAAGACCCGCCAGGGCCCGGCACCGTCCAGCATGGCCGCCTCGCCCAGGTCCTTGGGCATGCCCAGGAAGTACTGGCGCATCAGGAAGGTGCCGAACGCCGTGGGGAAGGCCGGAATGATCAGACCGAGCAGGGTGTCGGTCAGGCCCATCGACTTCAGCACCAGGAACACCGGCACGATGGTGACCTGCAGCGGCACCATCATCGTCGCAAGGACCAGCCCGAACAGGGGCTTCTTGAAACGGAATTCGAGGCGTGCGAACGCGTACCCGGCAAGGCCCGCCGTGATCATCTGGCCGACCGCGATCAGCGCGGTCACCAGCGTCGAGTTCAGGGCGAGCAGCCACACGTCGATCTGGTCGAACACCCCGCGGTAGGCCTCGGCCGTCGGATGCGTCGGGATGATCTTCGGGGGCAGGTCGAAGGACTGGGCCGGGGTGCGCAGCGAGGTCGAAACGGTCCAGATGACCGGGCCGAGGGTCAGCAGCGCACACACCGCGAGGGCGGCGATCCGTGCCCACGGCCCGAGGGAGTACCGGGCGCGGCTCAGGGACAGGGTTGCTTGGCTCATGGAGGTCACCCGGCTCACTGGTAGTGGACGAAACGCCGGCTGAGCCGGAACTGCAGAGCGGTCACCGCCATGATCAGCACGAACAGCAGCACGCCCACCGCGGACGCCTCACCGAAGCGCAGCTGCTCGAACGCGGTCTCGTAGATGACCATCACGACGGTGCGCGTGGAGTCGCCGGGCCCGCCGTTGGTCAGCACATACGGCTGCTCGAAGACCTGCAGCGCGTTGATGACACCGACCACGGTCGCCACCAGCAGCGTCGGCGACAGCAGCGGCAGCGTCACATGCAGGTGCTTGCGCAGACCGGTGGCACCGTCCAGGGAGGCTGCCTCGTGGACCTCCTTGGGGATGTTGTTCAGACCGCCGATGAACAGCAGGAACGAGAAGCCGAACTGCTGCCACACATAGACGATGATCACGGTCGCGAGCGCCGCGTGCTCGGAGGTCAGCCAGGGCACCGGCGAGATCCCGACCAGTCCGATCAGCCAGTTCACCACCCCGAAGTCCTGGTTGAACAGGTACTTCATCACCACGGAGATCGACGCGGCGGACAGCACCAGCGGGAAGAAGAACGCCGAGCGGAACACCGAGCGCAGCCACCCCGGCATCCGCCCGTTCAGGGTCAGTGCCAGCGCGAGGGCGATCAGGAGCTGCGCGGCGACCGCGAAGACCATGAACACGAGCGTGTTGAGGAAGGAGACCCGCACGGTCGCGTCGGTGAAGACCTCGCGGTAGTTGGCCATCCCCGCGAAGCTCGGCGAGTCGATCACGTTCCAGTGGAACAGGCTCAGCACCACCGAGCCGACGATCGGCACGACCGTGAACACGACGATGCCGACGATCGTGGGCGCGAGGAAGAGGGCGGCGAGCAGCCGGGTGCCGCGGGTGCGCAGGGGCGAGGGCCGCGACACGTCGACGGCCGGCGTGGCGGCCCGCGGCCGCACGGCGGGGACCTGGGTGTTCGTCATGCGTCACGCTCCATGGCCTTCTCCAGGTCGCCCTGCATCCGGCGCAGCGCGGGGCGCACCGAGCGCGGGGAGGCAAGGGCGGTGCCGGTGTGCTTGAGCAGCACCTCCGTCACCTCGGCGACCTGCGGCGGGGCCGGGATCGGCCCGGTGTCGGGGAACTTGTCGAGGGTGTCGTAGAAGACCTGCCAGTGCTCCGGGCCGGTCTCCCGGTAGCGGGCGGCCGTCAGCATGGACCGGCGCGCCGGGGTCGTCTGGTTGGTGTCGAACAGCTGCATGAGGGTGTCCCGGCGGGCGGCGTACTTGATGAACTCCCAGGCCTCGTCCTGCTTCTTGGAGGTACGCAGCAGCGCATAGCCCGCCGCGCCGAACTGGTGGCGCTGGGTGCGCCAGCGCGGGAAGTACTGCACATCGAAGCCGTCCGCCTGCATCCCGGCCAGATGCAGGCCGCCGGCCCAGAAGCCGCCCGCCGGGGTGACGCCGACCCGGCCGGTGGAGAACACGCCGACGAGGTTCTGGCCGTTGCCGCCCTCGGGGCGGGTGCACAGGCCCTCCTGGATGAGCGAGGCGAGATAGTCGTACGCCTCCTCCACGCGTCCGGCGGTGGCCTGCGGGCTCGTCCAGCGGAAGCCGCCGCCGCGGCCCTGCCGCTGGGCGGCGGGATAGAAGGAGTCCCACAGCCAGGCGCCGCCCGGTGCCTTGGACTCCGTGAGCAGATTGGTGCCGCCCGCGAAGAGCCAGGGCACCACGCCGCCCCAGAGCCGGTTGGTCCAGAAGTACGGCGTGAACTGCGAGCCGCTCGACTTCTTCATGGCCCGCAGCAGCGCGGTGAAGTCGTCGCGCGTCCAGTCGGGCGCCGGGAAGTCCGCGCCCGCCCTCTGGAGCACCTGCCGGTTCAGATACATGTCGGCCGCGTTGAACTCCACGGGCAGCTGGTAGAGGTGCCCCTCGTACATCATCGACTCCACCAGCGAGGGGTGGACGTCGGCGAAGTACTCCTTGAGTTCGGCCGCGTCCCGCTGCACCCAGCGGTCCAGCGGGACCCCGAGGCGCTGCGCGAACAGCTGTACGCCCTCCGTGGCGACGTAGACGAGGTCGGGCGCGGTGCCCGCGGCGATCTGGGTGAGGATCTTCGCGAAGAAGTCCGACCAGTCGACGGCCTGTACGGCGTTGATCCGCAGCTTGATGTCGGGGTGCACTTTCCGGAAGCCCTCGGTGAGGGTGCGGATGGCCTCCGGGCCGTAGGCGGGGCCGAGGGTGGCGACGACGAGGGAGCCGTCGTCGCGGCCGGGGATGTCGGCTCCGGTGAGCCGGTCCCAGCTCGCGGCGGTGCCTGCCAGCGCGGCGGCCCCCGCGCCGTAGGCCCCGTACCGCAGGAGGGTGCGGCGGGTGACGTGCGAGTCGGTCATCCAACATGCCTAACTCGTGTTAGATCAGGGTTGATGCCCCAGATGATGGAAAGCCCGCGGCGGGCCTGTCAAGAGTCGTGCACCCCTTGACCTTTAACGAGTTAGGCCGCAAAGTCCTGCACCACATGAGCCGCCGTTGTCCACTCGACGACGAGAGGAACGAAGAGTGATGCGTGGGATGTCCCGGAGAGCCCTGCTGACCGGCACCACTGCCGGGGGAGCCGCCGTGCTGCTTCCTGCAGCGCGGGCCACCGCCAAACCCAAGGCGACCAAGGCGGGTTGCGCGAGCTATCGCGCCGCCTACCACTTCACGGTCCCCGACGCCTGGAAGAACGACCCCCAGCGCCCGGTCTGGATCGACGGCGAGTACCACTACTACTACCTCTACAACGCCGACTACCCGACCGGCCCCGTCGGCACGGCCTGGCGCCTGGCCACCAGCACCGACCTGGTGTCCTTCACCGACCGCGGTGTCGCCGTGCCGAAGGACACCACCGCGAACGGCGACGTCTGGTCCGGCTCGGCGGTCGTGGACACGGACAACACGGCAGGGTTCGGAGCCGGCGCGGTGATCGTCATCGCCACCATGTCGCCCGGCGGCGGAACCGACCACCAGGAGCAGTTCCTGTACTACTCCACCGACGGCGGCCGCACCTTCACCAACCACGGCACCGACCCGGTCCTGCCCAACCCCGGCGTCGCCGACTTCCGCGATCCCAAGGTGATCCGCGACGAGGACCGCGGCCGCTGGGTGATGGCCCTCGCCGAGGGCACCAAGGTGGGCTTCTACCACTCCGCCGACCTCAGGTCCTGGACGTACGCCGGCGGATTCATCAAGGACGGGATCGGCACGCTGGAATGTCCCGACCTGTTCCGCATCACCGCCGAGGACGGCACGGTGAAGTGGGTGCTGGGCGTCAGCGCCAACGGCAAGGGCTCGGGGCTGCCCAACACGTACGCCTACTGGACGGGCGCCTTCGACGGCAGCGCCTTCACCGCCGACGCCGCCGACCCGCAGTGGCTCGACCACGGCTGGGACTGGTACGGCGCCGTCACCTTCGAGAAGCGGAACACCGACGGCACGCTGGATCCCGGCGGACGCTATGCGATCGGCTGGCTGAACAACTGGGACTACGCGAACACCACACCCACCATCGACTGCGACGGCTTCAACGGCACCGACTCGATCGTCCGCGAGCTCACCCTGAAGCGGGACTCCGCCGGCACCTACTACCTGGCCTCCCGGCCCGTCGCCGCCCTCGACGCGTACGTCTCCCGCACGGTGAACCTGGGCGACGTGACGGTCGACGGCACCAAGATCCTCGACTACGCGGGCATCTCCTACGAACTCACCACCGAGATCACCTGGAACCAACTCACCGGCGCAGGAATCCAGTTGCGTCGCTCACCCGACGGCGGACGCCACATCGACGCCGGGATCTACAACGACTACGCCTTCCTCAACCGCCGCAACACCGTCAACCCGGACGCCTCCGGCAAGTGGCAGGAGAGCCACACCCCGTTCAGCCGTTCCGCGGGCACGGTGAAGCTGCGCATCCTCGTGGACCGGACGTCCGTGGAGATGTACGTCGACGACGGCCGGTACGTGCACTCCAGCGAGGTGTTCCCGTATCTGGTCGACACCGGTCTGGCGCTGTTCGCGATCGACGGGACGGCGGTGTTCCGGAACACGGTCGTACGGGAGTTCAGCGTGTGAGGACGACCGCCTCGCGCCGCGGAAAACCCTGTGGAGCCATCGCGGCCGGACGCGCAGACTCGACGAGGGAGGAAGGAGGACGACATGCCGACAGTCGAAACCGTCGCCCTCGTCGACGCACTGGGCAGTGAGCCACGGCGGCCGGGCGCCTTTCGTGAACTCCTGCGGCGCGGAGCGGAAGCCGTGCCCGACATCCGCCGAGGCCTGAGGCATCCGCTTCCCCGGGTGCGGGAGGAATGCTGCAGGCTGCTGGACCAACTGCTGGTACCCGAGGCGGTGGACGAGCTGACCGACATGCTCGACGATCCGGACGCCCGGGTACGGGTGGCGGCGCTCCACGCCCTGTCCTGCGAGCGGTGCAAGCCGGACGCGGACGCCTGCCGCCCCGACCGTGCCATGCTCCAGCCGCGCGCCATCCGGATCCTGCACCACGACCCGGACCCCCACGTCAGGGCCATGGCCACCGAACTCGTGGGGCTGTGGGTGCACACTGCCCCGCAAGCCGCCGCCGCCCTGGTGCGCGCCCGGGACGAGGACCCCGCGCCGGCGGTGCGCAAGAAGGCCGGCTGGTACACGCCCGGCGGCACCGTCCACCGCCGGACGGCGCCGAAGCCGGCGCGCAGGTCCCGGGCATGATCCACCGGAGGTTTCACGTGTCCGGCAGTGGGAGGGGCGGGGTGGCCTCGCCTGGCGAGTCGGGTGGCGTCGTGGTGGCGGCGTCGGCGTGCGTCGAGGTGTGGGGTGGGGGTGCGGGGTGGCTGTTGCGTTGCAAGGTGGGGTGGTGTGTGTCTGGCGGTGCCGTCCATCGCCGGACGGTGCCGAAGACCGCGCGTGCATTCCGGGCCTGATCCACCGGAGGTTTCCCAGCCTCCCCGATGCGCGCGGAGGAGCGGGCACAGGACGTTTGTCGTATTCCCTGCGAAGATCGGATACGGCGACCGGCCGAGCCGAGTCGGTCCGGGCGATCGGCGGAGTGCGCATGACGACTGAGCGGGATGCGGTGACGGGCGTCGAAAGGGCCGCGGGCATCGAGGTGAAACCGGTGGCCGGGCACATCGGGGCCGAGATCACGGGCGTCGACCTGGCCGGCGACCTGGACGACGCCGTGGTCGCCGCGATCCGGGCGGCGGTGCTGCGCTGGAAGGTGGTGTTCTTCCGCGGGCAGCGGCTGGACCACTCCGGGCACGTGGGGTTCGCGCGTAGGTTCGGCGAGCCCGTCGTGCTGCGCAAGCGGGGCAGTGCCTCGCCGGCCGACTTCCCCGAGGTGGAGACCACCGCCGACCGGCTGGAGCTGGGCGGGAAGTTCGGCATGGAGCACGAGGAGTGGCTGCAGCGCCGCCGGCACACCCTGCTGCGCGGGTGGCACTGCGACCACGGCGCCCGCATCGACCCGCCGGCCGCGACGATCCTGCGCGCCGAGGCCGTCCCGCCGTACGGAGGCGATACCACGTGGTCGAACCTGGCGGCCGCGTACGCCGGACTGTCCGGCCCGGTACGGGAGTTCGTGGACGGGCTGCGGGCCGAGCACCGGCTCGGCGTCGGCTACCAGCCGAGGCCCGGCGACGACGCCTACCTGCGGCACCTGCTGGACCATCAGGTCGCCTCCGTGCACCCGCTCGTGCGCGTGCACCCGGAGACGGGGGAGCGGGTGCTGTTCGTCAACGGCTACTACCTCGAGCAGATCACCGACGTCTCCCGTCCGGAGAGCCGGGCACTCCTTGACATGCTGCTGGAGCAGGCGGTGCGGCCCGAGTACACGGTGCGGTTCCGCTGGGAGCCGGGCAGCGTGGCCTTCTGGGACAACAGGGCCACCATCCACCTCGCTCCCAGCGACAACGCGCACCTCGGCTTCCCCCGGATCATGCACCGGGTGATGCTGACAGGCGACGTCCCGGTCGGTGTGGACGGCAAGCCGTCGCGGCCGCTTGTCGGGACCGAGCCCGGCCGCTGGTGACGCAGGGCCTCAGGCGGCGGGCTGCCAGCCGAGGGCAGGGCCGAGCCTCGTGGCCATGTCGGTGAGGATCTGCACATAGTCCTCGTGCTCGAAGGTGAACGGCAGCGCGAACGCCACCTCGTCCACCTCGCGGAACGCCGCATGGGCGTGGAGGCGTTCGGCGATCTCCTCGGAGCTGCCGACGATGTCCGGCGCGAACATCAGTCGCGCCGGACCCTGCGGCGAGGCCGTGCGAGGGGTGCGCTTGGCCGCGAACTCCTCGTACTTCGCGCGCTGTTCGGGCGAGGCGGAGTCGGTGGGGATGACGACCAGGCCCTGGGAGACGCGGGCGTCGTCGCCGTCGGGGTGATGGGCGCGGAAGGCGCGGATGTGGGACAGCTGGACCTCCGCGAAGTCCAGGTCCGCCTCCCCGGCCCCTCCCCGCGGGCTCTCCGCCTTGACGACACTGCTGGTGAGGAAGTTCATGTCGTGCTCGCCGGCCCAGCGCGCCGAACTCAGGCTCCCGCCGCCGTACCACAGGCGACGGCCCAGGCCGGAGGAGTGCGGCTGCACCCGGTCCGAGCTGTATTCGATGTGCGGCTGCCGCCGCGTGGCCTCGAAGCCTTCGACCCCGCTGAAGTCCGTGGCGCTCTTGCCGCGCACGAAGTCCAGCAGCCGCCGCACCCGCTCGTAGGAGAAGTCCTCGGCCTCCGCCGTGTCCGGATACAACGCCTCCTTGACCTGGTCGTAGTGCATCGGCGGACCGACGCTGACACCGGGGTTGATGCGGCCCCCGGACAGGATGTCGACCGTCGCCAGGTCCTCGGCCAGCCGCAACGGGTTCTCCCAGCCCAGCGGGATGACCGCGGTGCCGAGCTCGATACGGCTGGTGCGCTGCGAGGCCGCCGCCATGACGGCGACGGGGGACGAGATGCCGTACTGGAGATGCCGGTGGCGCAGCCACGCGCTGTCGAAGCCGAGCCGCTCGCCCAGCTCGATGATCTCCAGCGTCGACTCGTGGCCGCGGCGCGGATCCGCCTCGTCGAACAGGCCGATGGTCAGGAAACCGAGCTTGCGCAGGGGGCGTGAGGTCGGCGGCACGGGCTCCTCCATGGTTGTTTGATGTATCAAGTACTACGGCGGTGCCAACCAGGCGGGCGCGGGAACTGTTCCCCGTGCGCGGGTCAAGATCAGGTCATCTCAGGTCAGCGGAATGGTGACCTCGTCCTCGACGGGCGGTTCGATCTCCTGCGCGCGGTTGCCGGTGGCCGCGTAGCAGCGCAGGTGGATCGCCTCCGGGGTGACGTCCAGGCGCAGGAACTGCTTGAAGAACGGCGGGCTGTACGTCGCCGAACTCGGCGAGAACAGCTGCGTGTAGATCTTGCGCACCGGGAGGCGGAAGCGTGACGTGCGGTCGGGGCGGCCGCCGGCGCCCAGCAGACTGGCCACGATGCGGATACGGCGGGTGACACGCACCGGTCCGCCCGGGGTACGGGTCGGCGGGATGCCGAGCCGCTCCGCGATCACGGCCATCGCCTCGTCCTCGGTGAGGGTGAAGAAGCGGCGCAGGTGCAGGCGACGCCCGTAGAGCCTGCTGTAGAAGGCGAGGGAGTCACCGCGCAGCGGATAGCAGCGGAAGTCCTCCTCGGTGACGTCCGCGATGCCGATGCGGGGGATGGTGTGCGTGGCGTGCATGAACGCCCCGCCGCCGCCCGAGACGACGTACTGGATGGTGCGGCCGTCCACCTGGACCGGGTAGCGCTGGTAGTTGTGGATGTCGCCGCCGATCGCCGCGACATAGTGGTGCTCGGGATCGCGGACGATGTCGTCGACGGTGCCGTGGCCGCCTTCGATGGTGCAGGGGTGGTGTTCGCCGTCGACGTACAGGGGCGAACCGGTGATGAGGATCTTGGGGCGGGTGCCCTGGGAGACCTCGCGCAGCCAGGCGCCCTGTTCGGCGTCGATCGTGCCGAGCAGGCCGGTGTCGATGCCTATGATCCGCAGGGGTCCGGCATCGATGGCCCAGTACGGTCCCGGCTGCACGGCCTGTTGGGCGTCCGCGGAGCGCAACTGGCGTGCCTCGTCCAGGTGTTGACCGTCAGTGGGGCGCGGCCGGTGCCACAGGAGCGAGCGTATCCAGGCCCGGCTCAGGGGGCGCGGTGCGGGCTCGGGGGCGAGGGGCGGGGCGTCCGCGCAGAAGACGCGCATGAAGGCGCCGAGGTCCTCGTACCAGTCGTGGTTGCCGGGTATCGCGTAGATCGGCGCCTGGTAGTCCTGGTAGGGGCGGAAGAACTTCGTGGCGTAGTCGTCCGCGCTGCCCACCGGGTAGATCACGTCGCTGGCGATGACGGCGAAGTCCGTGCCCTGGCCCACCTTCAGGAACCCCGGTACGACGGCGTACTGGGGATCGTCGCCCTCGCCGGTGTCACCGATGACCATGAAGGAGAACCGGTCCGCGTCCGTGCGCCGGATCACCTTGTCGGCGGGCGCACCGGCCGCCTCGCGCTGTGCCACCCATCTGCTGCGGGTACGGCCCATGGGGTCCCCGAACCAGGATGCCAGTACGCCGTTGCGGGCGGCCCACAGCGTCCTGGGACTGAGCCAGGAGAGCTTCTCGACGTGCTGCGGCATCAGCCGCTTGTAGTCACCGCGTTCTGTGGTGCCCCAGCCGGCGCCCTGGGCGGTATCGCGTGAAGAGTCAGACACGCGTGAACCGTAACAACGATCAAGTGGCGGACGGGAAGAGGGTGTCGGCCTTCGGCGCGCCGGACCGGGCGTCCGTGCGCACATCATGGCCGCGCGTGCCACGGGACGGCGCTTCGCGGTAACTCGCCGGGGAACTACGGCCGTCGGATCGCCGAAGCTGCCAAGCGGCCGGCCTGCTGGGCGGCTTGTCCTCCGATCCCGGTAGTTCGGTGCGCCTCGAACCGCCGTCGCGGGTGCCGTCCAGTGAACCAGGCCGCGCCCTCAGCCCGCGGCACCCGGCGGCAGTTCACCACTCGCGGCTGGGGGGCGGTGCCCACTGCGGCGCGGGCGGGGTGGCGACCCCGTACTGATCCAGCCGGGGCCGTGCGGGAGCGACCCTTCCGCCGAACGGGGCCATGCCGTGCTGAGGTGCGGGCTCTGCCGCCTCGTCGGCGACGGAGGATCGCCGCGCCGGGGCCGACCTGTTCCACTCGCCGTCGCCCAGCACCAGAAGCGGGTCGAACATGACCACCACACCGGCCAGCAGCAGGAAGACGGTCGGCCCCAGGAGCATGGGCAGCAGTAAGGAGGAGGGCGAATCGCCCGTCCAGGTCCCGCTTCTGTCGCCGTGCACATGGACGCTGACGGCAGCCATGGCCGTGTAGTGCATGCCGGAGACCGCAACCCCCATGACGAGACTGGCCCCGAGACTCGTCATGAAACCCCGGACGGTGACAGCCGCCCACAGTGCGGCGGTCGCGGCGACGATCGCGACGGCGACGGACAGGGCGACGGTGAGCGGGTCGTACCGGAAGTCCCCGTTCACCTCCACCGCCGCCATGCCTAGTGAGCCGGTCCGGAGATCCTGTCGCAGTAGCGGCAGATGCGGTCAATGATCTGGTCTGCGGTCTTGCTCCACTTGAAGGGCCGGGCCTGTT
>NZ_JBSFDG010000034.1:0-53578 GCF_053593775.1 Streptomyces sp. NPDC002092 | reverse complement strand
AGGCACGCTGTGAGCGGGCGCCGTGTCCAGGGTGCGGGCGGAGGTGTAGCGGACGGCGAGTGTCATCGTGTCGTCAGGGTCCCTTCAGCGCGGACGCCGATGGTCAGCAGCAGGTTGGCGTAGGTGCGGGTGTCGGCGGTGACGATCGCCAGTGCCAGGTCGGGTGAGCGGGCGGCGTCGTAGAACTCGAAGCGGCCGAGCGTGTCGACCGGGAGGGGCGCCAGCTTCGAGCGGTACTCGGCGATGGCGGGCGGCTCCGGTTCGCCCTCGGGCGGCACCATCACGTGGGCCGCCTCGACGGGCAGGGCACGCAGCAGGACGTCGAGCACGGTGGTGACGTCGAGCAGGCCGGGGGCGAGGTTGAGGTGGACGGTTCTGGCGCGTTCGCCGGTGGCGGTGCTCGCCGGGTAGTGGCCGTCCGCGAGCAGCACGCGGGCGCCGTGGCCGGCTCCGGCCAGGGATTCGAGGATGCCGGGGTGCAGCAGTTCGGTCAGGAGCACGGCGTCCCCGCCTTCATCGGAGTAGGGGTAGGGGTAGGGGTAGGACTCAGGTGGTAGAAGGCGGTCGCGGTGTCGGCGAGCACCGCCTGGGTCTCCGTGCCGGAACAGTCGTTCAGGAGTACCTCGACGGTGGCGGCCCAGCGGTTCCAGCCGCCGGCCAGGACGCAGACGGGCCAGTCGGAGCCGAACATCAGCCGGTCGGGACCGAAGGCGGAGAGCAGGACGTCCCACACCGGGCGGATGTCCTCGACGGTCCACTTCTCGTGGTCGGCTTCCGTGACCAGACCCGACACCTTGCAGTGGACCTGGGGATGCCGGGCCAGCGCCCTCAACTGCTGTTCCCAACGGGCCAGTTCGCGCTGCGCGATGGGCGGCTTCCCGGCGTGGTCCAGGACGAGGGGCAGCTCCGGCAGCCGTTCCGCGAGGCGGATCGCCTGCGGGAGCTGGTGGCTGCGGACCAGCACGTCGTATCCGAGCCCGCGTTCTGCGACCGCCCGCAACCCCCGCTCGACGTCCGGCCGTTGGAGCCACTGTGGATCGGACTCCCCCTGCACGACGTGCCGTACGGCCCGCAGGTACCGGCCCCCGGAACCGGTCCGCAGGTCGTCGAGTATGTCGCCTATCGCGGGGGACGTCAGGTCCGCCCAGCCGACCACGGCGCCGATCAGCGGGTCGCCGTCGGCCAGGGCGAGGAGGTCGCGGGTCTCGGGCACGGAGGCGATGCACTGGACGACCACCGTGCTCGTCAGCCGCCGTCCGGCGATCGGCCGGGTCGCGGCCGATCGCAGGGCGTGCGAACTGAAGTTGCGGCGGATCGGCTCGTGACCGGGCTCGTCCAGCCAGGGCTGCGGCCTGAGGCGCAGGTCCCACACGTGGTGGTGGGCGTCGACGAGGGCCCGGGCGTCAGACACGAGCGGTCCAGACGGGGCCGTCGGGGTAGGCGTACTCCTTGAGGGACTCGGCGTGCATCTGCGCGCTCAGCCCCGGCAGCGTGGGCGCCAGGTAGTGGCCGTCGGCGATGCGCACCGGGTCGACGAAGTGCTCGTGCAGGTGGTCGACGTACTCGACGACGCGGTCCTCGGTGGTGCCGGAGACGGCGACGTAGTCGAACATCGACAGGTGCTGCACCATCTCGCACAGGCCCACGCCGCCCGCGTGCGGGCAGACGGGCACGCCGAACTTGGCGGCGAGCAGCAGGATCGCGATGTTCTCGCCCACGCCGCCGACCCGGGCGGAATCGATCTGCACGATGTCCACCGCGCCGGCCTGCAGGAGCTGCTTGAAGACGACCCGGTTGGCGATGTGCTCACCGGTGGCGACCTTGATGGGGGTGAGCGCCTTGCGGACGGCGGCGTGGCCGAGGATGTCGTCCGGCGAGGTGGGTTCCTCGATCCAGTACGGGTCGTACGGGGCCAGGGCCCGCATCCAGTCGATGGCGGGCTGGACGTCCCATCTCTGGTTGGCGTCGACGGCGACGCGGATGTCCGGGCCGACGGTCTCGCGGGCGACGCGCATGCGCCGTATGTCGTCTTCAAGGTCCGCGCCGACCTTCAGCTTGATCTGGGTGAAGCCGTCGGCGACGGCCTCGCGGGCCAGGCGGGCCAGCTTCTCGTCGGAGTAGCCGAGCCAGCCGGGGGTGGTGGTGTAGGCGGGGTAGCCCCTCTCGAGCAGGTGGCTGATGCGCTGTGCGCGGCCGGGTTCGGCGCGGCGCAGGATCTCCAGGGCCTCCTCGGGGGTGAGCGCGTCGGAGAGCCAGCGGAAGTCGACCTGCGCGACCAGTTCCTCCGGCGTCATTTCGCCGAGGAAGCGCCACACGGGCTTGCCGGCGCGCTTGGCGGCCAGATCCCAGGCGGCGTTGACGACCGCGCCGGTGGCCATGTGGATGGCGCCCTTCTCCGGGCCCAGCCAGCGCAGCTGGGGGTCGTGGACGAGGGAGCGGGAGAACGCGCCGAGGTCGCCGCAGACCTCCTCGACCGACAGGCCGACCACATGCGGGGCGAGGGCCGCGATGGCGGCGGCCTGCACGTCGTTGCCACGGCCGGTGGTGAAGGCCAGTGCGTGGCCCTCCAGACCGTCCGAGGCGTCGGTGCGCAGGACGACGTAGGCGGCGGAGTAGTCGGGTTCGGGGTTCATCGCGTCCGACCCGTCCAGATGCTCGGACGTCGGGAAACGCACGTCCAGCACGTCCAGGGCGGTGATACGGGCAGAGGCCGGGGAAGCGGACGGGGCGGATGACATGGCGGCAACTCCTGTGAGAGCAGGGGCGATACGGCCCCTTGCGACGAGATGGCGGTGGGGGCGGAGGGTGCCGGGCGGCCGGGACGGCCGCCCGGTTCACTCCTGGACCTTGCCGCCGGTGATGCGTGATATCGCCAGGGCGACCAGGATGATCAGGCCGTTGAGCGCTCCGATCCACTGCGCGGGGACACCCGCCAGCGTGAGCACGTTCTGGATCATGAAGAGCAGCAGGATGCCGCAGAAGGCCCCGAACATGGTGCCCTTGCCGCCGTTGAGGCTGATCCCGCCGATGACGGCGGCGGCGAACACGGTGAAGATGTATCCGTTGCCCTGCGCGGAGGCGACCGAGGCCAGGCGTCCGGAGAGCATCAGCCCGGCGAGGGCGGCGAGCAGGCTGCCGGTGACGATGACGATCCACAGCACCCGGTCGGTGCGGATACCGGCGGCCTTCGCCGCGTCGACGTTGCCGCCGATGGCGTAGAGGGAGCGGCCGAAGCTGGTCCAGCCGAGCACCACGATCGCGACGGCGAACAGCGCCAGGCAGACCCAGATGGAGGCGGGCATCCCGAACCATTCGGTGGTGCCGAGGTAGAGCATCGACGGCGGCAGCTGGAAGAAGGTCTGGCCGCCGGAGATGCCGGTCAGGACACCGCGCAGCACGATCAGCATGCCGAGGGTGACGATGAAGCCGTTGAGGCCGAAGCGGATGATCAGCAGGGCGTTGATCACGCCGATCAGCAGACCGGTGGCGAGCGTGACGGGGATGGCCCAGGCGCCGGGGAGGAGGCCCAGTCCGTGGCCCGCGCCGGCCGGTACGACCAGCCAGGCCGCGACGCCGGGTGCGAGGCCCATCGTGGACTCGAGCGACAGGTCCATCTTCTTGACGATCAGGATCATCGTCTGGGCGAGGACCAGCAGAGCCATCTCGGACATGGTCTGCAGGACGTTGATGAGGTTGTCGGCCTGCAGGAAGACCGGGTTGACGATCTGTCCGACGATCGCGATGACGACGATGGCCGGGACGAGCGCGAGGTCGCGCAGCCGGGCCAGCGGTATCCGGCCGCCGAGCAGCGCGGTCCGCTTCGCCGCGGGCTCGGGGGTGCCCGCCGCGGCGGTGTCCGCGAGGACGGTTTCAGGCATGGAGGTCCACTCCTTCCATCGCGGCCACGAGGTCGTGGTCGTGCCAGCCGCGGGCGATCTCTGAGGTCACTCGGCCCTGGAACATCACCAGGACCCGGTCGCACATGCGCAGGTCGTCCAGTTCGTCGGAGGCGATGAGCACTCCGGTGCCGGTCTGCGCGGTCTCCTCGACCTTGCCGAGGAGGAATTCCTTGGAGCGCACGTCCACGCCCGCGGTCGGGTTGATCAGGACCAGCAGCCGGGGGTCGTCGGCCAGGGCACGGGCCATGACGACCTTCTGCTGGTTGCCGCCGGAGAGCGCGGAGACGGGCAGGTCGGGGCCGGGAGTCTTGATCGCCAGCTTCTCGATCATGCCCTCGGCGAGCCGGTCCCGGCGGCTGCGGCTCAGGAACCCGTTCGCACCGAGCCGCTTCGGCACGGACAGCGTGGCGTTGTCCGCGATCGACATGTCGGGCACGAAGCCCTGATGGTGGCGGTCCTGGGGGACGAACCCCGCGCCTGCGGCGAGCGCCGCGGGCACGCTGCCGGGCCGTGGCCGCTTCCCTGCGATCTCCACCTCCCCCGCCGCTGCCGCCCGCAGTCCTACGACGGTCTCGGCGACCTCGGTACGTCCGCTGCCGGCGGCCCCCGCGAGGCCGACGATCTCGCCGGCCCCGATCCGGAAGCTGACGTCGTCGTACCCCTCGCCCTGCAGCGCGCGGACGTTCAGTGCGGCCTTGGCGCCGGCGTCGAGGGTGGCGGCCCGTTCCGCGCGCCGGTCGGCGGCCGCCTCGCCGGTCATGGCGGCGACGAGCTCGGCGCGGGGCAGGTCCGCGACGGGGGCGGTGACGATGTGCCGGGCGTCGCGGAACACGGTCACCATGTCGCAGATCTCGTAGACCTCCTGGAGGTGGTGGCTGATGAACAGGAAGGTGACGCCCTGGCGTTGCAGGTCGCGGATGCGGTCGAAGAGGCGGTTGATGGCCGCCCCGTCGAGCTGGGCGGTCGGTTCGTCGAGGATGATGAACCGGGCCCCGAAGGACAGCGCGCGGGCGATCTCGACGAACTGCCGCTGCTCGACGCTCAGTTCGGCGGCCGGGCTCTGCGGGTCGACGTCCACCGACCAGGCCGACAGGAGCTCCTGTGCACGGCGGCGGGTGGCCTGCCAGCTGATGAGACGGCTCGATCCGTGGTCGTGCCGGTTCAGGAAGAGGTTCTCGGCGACGGTCAGCGTGGGGATGATCGTCGACTTCTGGTAGACGCAGGCCACGCGCCGGCGCCAGGCGTCACGGTCGCCGAGCTTGGGGGCCGGTTCGCCGCCGAAGGTCACCGTTCCCTCGTCGGGGGCCTGAAGGCCGGTGAGGACCGACACCAGGGTCGATTTGCCGGCTCCGTTGCGGCCGACGAGCGCATGGGTCTCGCCGGGCCTGATGGTGATCCGGGCGCCGTTCAGGGCCACCGTCGGACCGAATCGTTTGACGATGCCCGTCGCCTCGACGACGGGCGGGGCTGCGGGGGCCCGCCCGTCGTCCGCCGGGGCGGGCGCGGGGGTCACTGCTCGCTCCCCGTCGCTCATCTCAACCGCCTTGTTCTCGTGGGCCGTTGTGTTCCGGGGGAGGATCAGCCGAGGTTGTTGCCCCACAGCGACTTGTCGTCGCTCTTGACGCTGGGCACGCCGCCGTAGGTGGCGCCGTCGGCGGTGACGAGCGGGGCGGAGAGCTGGTCCTCGAGCACGCCGTCGCGGACCTTGATGATGGTGCTGTCGTGGTCGGTCTTGCCGGGCTGGAACGTCTTCCCGTCGATCGCGGCCTTCAGGTAGTACAGGGCGTACTTGGCGTACAGGTCGGCCGGCTGGGAGACGGTGGCGTCGATCTTGCCCTCGGCGATGGACTTGAGCTCCTCGGGGATGCCGTCGTTGGACACGATGAAGACGTGCTTCTTGTCCTTCGGGTCCACCAACAAGCCCTTCTGCTTGAGCACCTGGAGCGTGCCGGCCAGGGCGAAGCTGGACTCCATGTAGACGCCCTTGACGTCCGGGTTGGCGGTCAGGTCGGTCTGGAGCTTCTGCGCGGCGACCGCGCCGTCCCAGTTGGTGGCCTCACCGAGCACCTTGATACCGGGGTAGTTCTTCTTCATGCAGTCGTTGAACGCCTCGGTGCGGTCACGGCCGTTGATGGAGTCCAGGCCGCCCTCCAGCATGACGACCTTGCCCTTGCCGCCCAGCCTGGTGCCCAGGTACTGGCAGGCCTTCTCGCCGTAGGCGCGGTTGTCGGCGCGCACGACCATGAACACCTTGCCGCTGTCGGGGCGGGTGTCGACGGTGACGACGGGGATCTTCTTCGCCTCGAGCTGCGCGAGGGTGGGCGCGATGGCGGCGGTGTCCTGCGGGGCCATCGCGATGCCCTTGACGCCCTGGCTGATGAAGGTCTGCGCGTTGGCGGTGAGCTTGGCGACGTCGTTCTGCGAGTTGGTGGTCTTCAGGTCCAGCCCCAGCTCCTTGCCGTACTGGGGCGTGTACTTGATGTAGGAGTTCCAGAAGTCGGTGTCGGAGCGCGGGTAGTCGACGCCGACCAGCGGCTTGCCGCCCGACGACGCCGAGGTGGTGGAGCCGCTGCTGCACGCGCTGAGCAGAGCCAGTGCGGACACGGCGGAGACGGCTGAACAGAGGGCGGTTCTGAGTCTCATCGATGCTTCCTCGCGCTCGTCCCTGGGCGGGAGATGTTTCGCCTCGACGACATCTGCGTATCGCCGTGCGGTAGAGATGGGATGTTTATAGGCTCGACTCCGGCGAACTGTCCAGACCCTCGTCAATCTCGAAATGAAATACCAGGTCACAGTCGCCTCAAAGCTGCGATGGATGCCGCAGAGGCGGGAGATGCATCCCATCAATCCACAACACCGAGTCAGCCCGTTCGACACACGAGACCCACGACAGACATGCCATGTTTGCGTGATCGCATAACGTGTCAAATCTGCCAGAACTTGGTCAACTCGCCTGACCACACAGTGCTTTTCATCCCTGCACGCCGGTTGACATCCCAGGGAGACATGGCGGACCTTCATCCGTAACAAGCGGCCCGCTGCGTTCCCCTGTCCCCTTCTGAACCAGGGATGTCCATGTCCAGTTCGCTCAGCAGACGCCACTTCCTGGCCGGCGCCACCTGCGTGGCCGCTGCCGCCGTCGCCGGAGGTGTGTTCGGCGCCGGTACGGCCCAGGCGGCGCCCAGCACGTACACGCCAGACTGGAACTCGGTCGACCAGCACCCGCCGGCCCCTGAGTGGTTCCAGGACGCGAAGTTCGGGATCTACTTCCACTGGGGCGTCTTCAGCGTCCCCGCTTACGAAAGCGAGTGGTACCCGCGGAACATGTACAACGCGGGCAGCAACGCCAACCAGCACCACATCGCGACCTACGGCCAGCCGTCGGCATGGCCGTACCACAACTTCATCAACGGGGCGCAGGACCTGGCGGGCAACTTCGTGAAGTTCGCGCCGAAGCTGAAGTCGGCAGGCGGGAACTTCGACCCCAACGAGTGGGCGCAACTCTTCGTCGACGCGGGCGCCAGGTTCGCCGGCCCGGTCGCCGAGCACCATGACGGCTTCTCCATGTGGGACAGCCAGGTCAACGAGTGGAACTCGGTGAACAAGGGCCCGGGGCTCAACCTGCTTCAGCTCTTCTCCACGGCCATCCGCGCCAAGGGCCTCAAGCTGCTGGTCGCCATGCACCACGCGTACAACTTCAACGGCTACTACGAGTACGCCCCCGCCCAGACGGACCCGAGCCTGAAGAAGCTCTACGGACAGCTGGGCTCGGCCGCGGAGAACCAGCTCTGGTACGACAAGCTCAAGGAGGTCATCGACCGCGCCCAGCCCGACATCCTGTGGCAGGACTTCAAGCTGGACGCCATCGACGAGACCCAGCGCCTGAACTTCCTGTCGTACTACTACAACCAGGCCAACAGCTGGGGCCGTGAGGTCGTCGCCACCTACAAGGACGGCCTGAACAGCAAGGGCGAGGTCTTCGACTACGAGCGCGGCGGCCCGGCCGACATCACCACGCCGTACTGGCTGACCGACGACAGCATCTCCAGCTCCAGCTGGTGCTACACGCAGGGCATCGGCTACTACACCATTCAGCAGATGCTGCACTCGTTCATCGACCGGGTCAGCAAGAACGGCAACATGCTGCTGAACATCGCACCGATGGCCGACGGCACCATCCCGCAGGCGCAGAAGGACGTCCTGCTCGGTATCGGCGACCATCTGAAGCGCTTCGGTGAGTCGTTGTACGGGACCCGCGCCTGGGCGGTGTACGGCGAGGGTCCGACGAAGATGGGCGGCGGTTCGTTCACCACCCCGCATGCCGGTACGGCGCAGGACATCCGCTTCACCCGCAACAAGGCCGGCAACACCCTGTACGCCACCGTCCTGGGCTGGCCCGGCAGCTCGCTGACGATCAAGACGCTCAGCTCGGACCGCATCAACCTGTCGTCGCTGACCTCGGTGAAGCTCCTCGGCACCACCGCCGGCACCTACATCGACCTGCCCACGCCGGTCCAGAGCTCCTCCGGCCTCACGGTCACCCTGCCCTCCTCGGCGCCGTACAGTGCCAACGCCTACGTCCTGAAGCTGGCCTTCTCCGGTACGATCCCGGGCCTGCTGCCGGCCGCCGGCGCCGTCGCCTTCACGGACGTCAACTACACCGGCAGCTCGGCCGTGTTCGCCGTCGGCGACTACACCGCGGCCGATCTGACCGCGGCGGGACTGGGCACGGACACCATCTCCTCGCTGCGGCCCTCCCCCGGCTATCAGGTGACCGGCTACTCCGGGGACAGCTTCACCGGCACCTCCTGGACCTTCACCGCCGACAACCCCGATCTGCGGGTCACCGGCAACAACGACCAAATCACCTCGCTGAGGGTCCAGTTCAATCCGGCGACGTACTTCCGGATCACGAACGTCACGGACGGGCTCGCTCTGGACAGCGGCGGCAACGTGGCCTCCGGGTCCAACCTCAAGCAGTGGAGCTGGGACGGCAGTCCCAACCTCCAGTGGCAGGCGGTGGCGGTCGCGGACGGCTACTACAAGCTGGTCAACCGCACCAACGGCATGGTCGCCGACGGCTGGGGCGCCACCGCGGACGGCACCGCGGCCCGACAGGCCGCCTGGAACGGCGGCCCCAACCAGCAGTGGAAGATCACCAACCGGGGCGGCGGCAGCTACTCGATAGCCAACCGCACCACCGGCCTGGTCCTCGACGGCGGCGGCAACGTCCCCTCGGGCTCCGTCACCAAGCAGTGGACGTACGGCAGCAGTACGAACCTGCTGTGGACCTTCACGGCCCTCTGATCCTCGGGGCCTGCGAGCGGCTGCGGTGGCGTGCTTCTGGTGCGCTGCCGCAGTCGCCGTCCGGCCGGAAGACCGGAACCGCCGGCGACACGCCGAGAAAAAGGTCGGCAACCTTTTCGCGGCCGGCGGCAACCGATCAGTGCACCATCGGTTCCATCTTCCGAACGGACAGGTATGAAGACAGCGAGGCAGGCCGCGCGGGAGCGCAGGCGCAGACGCCGACTCCTGCTGGGCACCACATGGGCACTGGCCGCCGCGGGCGTTCTCGCCTACATGGTCATGGGGGTGTTCCCCGGCGGCGGGGCGAAGACAGGGGCTGCCGCGGGCACCGCCTCCGCCACCACCCAGGTGAGAGCCGCCGGCTCGGCGGAGGCGCGCGCCGGGGCCACGTCGGCGTCCCCGACCACGACCGGCACGTCGACGCCGAAGGCCGCGACCACGCCGTCAGCTCGTCCCTCGGCCAAGGACACGCCGCGCTCCGGGCGGACGGCGTCCACCACGGCAGCACCGGCGGGCCGGATCCGGCCCAACACCACCTACACAGGGGTCGCCACCGCATACGCGGCCGGTGACGGAAACGGCGCCTGTCTGTTCGGGCCCAGCGACGACCTCATGATCGCCGCGATGAACACCACCGACTACGAGACGTCCGGGGCGTGCGGTGCGTACGTGCTCGTCCACGCGGCCAACGGTGCCTCGGTCACCGTACGGATCACCAACGAATGCCCCCTGCCCTGCGCACCCGGGCAACTCGACCTCAGCCAGCAGGCCTTCGCCAAGCTCGCCGACCTCAAGGTCGGCCGGCTGCCGATCACCTGGCAGCTGGTCAGCCCCAGCGCAGTCGGCACGATGTCGATCAGGTACAAGACCGGGTCCAGCCCGTACTGGTGCGGCATCCAGGTGATCGGCCACCGGAACCCGGTGGCGCGGCTGGAGGTCCGCACCTCGGGCGGCTGGCGGCAGTTGCCGCGCACCGACTACAACTACTTCATTTCCGCCGACGGCGCCGGATGCGGCGGCTCGATCAGAGTCACGGACCTCTACGGGGAACAGCTGACCGTCAGCGGGATCGCCCTGCGGCCGGACGTCGTGCAACCGACCCAGGTCCAGTTCGCCCGGCACTGACCGCGCGGTCGCCCCAACTTTCGTTGGGCATTACGAAACCCAAGGCGCCCCGGACACCAGGCCGGCGATCGAGCACGTCAATCCTTCCGCCGAAGCGGCTTTCACATCCCGGCTGTCTACCGGGGTGAAGTCTTCGAATGTTTCGAGATGGACAACGAATCATGCGAGAGGGATTGACGCGCCTTGGCGCGTCCCTATCATCCGAGATGCTCAGCAAGTCGACCGATGTTCGAAATTCCGCACACAGATGGATTCTCTGGATGTCATGAACACTTCAATTGGAGGAGAAGCGTGAACCCACTGAAGCGGCTCGGCCGTCGTCGAGTCCCGGTCTTAGGCCTGCTCGCCGTGGCCGCCCTCGTGACACCCGGGACGGCGTCCGGCGCGCCCGGCCCCACGATCCAGGCAACGACACTGGGCGCCCAGGCGGCCCAGTCCGGACGGTACTTCGGAACCGCCGTGGCCGCCGGGCGGCTCGGCGACAGCACGTACGGCAGGATCCTGGACCGCGAGTTCAACGCGATCACGCCCGAGAACGAGATGAAGTGGGACACGACCGAGCCGTCCCGCGGCAACTTCAACTTCGGCCCCGGCGACCAGATCGTCAACCACGCCACGGCACACGGTCAGCGGATGCGCGGCCACACCCTGGTCTGGCACAACCAACTGCCCGGCTGGGTCGGCTCCATCAGGGACGCGAACACCCTGCGCAGCGTGATGAACAACCACATCACCACCGTCATGAACCACTACAAGGGCAAGATCTACGCCTGGGACGTGGTCAACGAGGCCTTCGCCGACGGCGGCAGCGGCCAGCACCGCTCCTCGGTGCTCCAGAACGTGCTGGGCGACGGCTTCATCGAGCAGGCCTTCCGCACCGCACGGTCGGCCGACCCGGCGGCCAAGCTCTGCTACAACGACTACAACATCGAGAACTGGTCGGACGCCAAGACCCAGGGCGTCTACCGCATGGTCCGCGACTTCAAGGCGCGCGGGGTGCCCATCGACTGCGTCGGGTTCCAGTCGCACTTCGGCACCGGCGGCCCTCCGGCCAGTTTCCAGACGACGCTGTCGAACTTCGCAGCCCTCGGTGTGGACGTCCAGATCACCGAGCTGGACATCGCGCAGGCCTCGTCGACGGCGTACGCGAACACCGTGCGGGCTTGCTTGAACGTGCCGCGCTGCAAGGGCATCACGGTGTGGGGCATCCGCGACAGCGACTCCTGGCGCAGCGGGGACAACCCCCTGCTGTTCGACCGCAACGGCAACAAGAAGCCGGCGTACAACGCGACGCTGTCGGCGCTGGGCGGCACGCCCGCCGCCACCCGCAGCGCTGCCGGCGCCGCCGCCCTGCCCGGCCGTTACTCGTGGAGCTCCAGCGGCCCGCTGATCGCACCCAAACCGGACGCCACGCACAACGTCGCCGGGATCAAGGATCCGACGGTCGTCTACTACAACGGCAAGTACCACGTGTTCGCCAGCGTGGCCAGTTCCTCCGGGTACAGCCTGGTGTACCTGACCTTCAGTGACTGGTCCCAGGCCGGCTCGGCCACGCACCACTACCTGGACCGCACCGCCATCGGCACCGGATACCGGGCCGCGCCCCAGGTGTTCTACTACGCGCCGCAACGCCTGTGGTACCTCGTCTACCAGACCGGCAACGCCTCGTACTCCACCAACTCCGACATCAGCAATCCCAACGGGTGGAGCGCGCCGCGCAACTTCTACCCGTCGATGCCGGACGTCATCCGGCAGAACATCGGAGGCGGCAACTGGGTCGACATGTGGGTGATCTGCGACAGCGCCAACTGCTATCTGTTCTCCTCCGACGACAACGGGCACCTCTACCGCTCGCAGACGACCGTCGGCCAGTTCCCGAACGGTTTCACCAACACCGTGATCGCGGCCCGGGACTCCAACAAGTACGCCCTGTTCGAAGCGAGCAACGTGTACAAGGTGCAGGGCAGCAACCAGTACCTCCTCCTCGTCGAGGCCATCGGCTCGGACGGCCGGCGCTACTTCCGCTCCTGGACCGCGAGCAGCCTCGCCGGCTCGTGGTCAGCGCTGGCCGCGTCCGAGAGCAATCCGTTCGCCCGGGCGAGCAATGTGACGTTCCCCGCCAGTGCCTGGAGTCGGGACATCAGTCACGGCGAGATGATCCGCGCGGGCTACGACCAGACGCTCACGATCCCGGCCTGCAAGCTGCAGTACCTGTACCAGGGCAAGGACCCCAACGCCGGCGGTGACTACAACAGCCTTCCGTGGCGGCTGGGCCTGCTCACCCAGACCAATTCCACCTGCTGACCCTGTGGGCCCCGCCACTCGTGCGGGCCCCTCTGCGTGGGCACATCCCAGACACTGTTGCTGCTTGTGCCGGCACGGGGCGGTGTGGTCACCTGCGACCGGCTGGTCGACGCCATGTGGGGCGAGGAGCCGCCGCCGAGCGCGGTCGGCGCCCTGCGGGCATACGTCTCGCGACTGCGGCGGGAGCTGGATCCCGCCCGCACGACCGGTTCCCGCAGCAGCGTCCTCGTACTCCCGCACCTGCATCTCCGGTCACGTGTGCAGGGTCCCGCCGGGATCGGCCGGAGCGCGCTGCCGGCGGAGGCGACCCGGCTGGGCCAAGAGCCGGGCGTACGGGTACACGGTGCGCACGCTTTTTCGCCCACCCGCCCGCGTGAACCCTAGGACGTCGTACGTCAGCCTTCTTCCCAGGGCAGGGACCGCCCGCAGCACTGCTCGACGAGTCGCCAGACCTCTTCGGGGGTCTCGAGGGTGAGGGCGACGGCGGCCAGGGAGGCGCAGGTGTCGTGTCGGAGTCGGCGGATGCGGGACCGGACCTCGTCGAGTGCGGCGGGGCCGACCGAGAGGCTGTCGCAGCCGAGGCCGATGAGAAGGGGGGTCACCAGGGGGTGTGCGGCAGCGTCGCCGCAGACGGAGACCTTGCGGTCATGGCGGTGGGCGGCGGTGACGACGCGGGAGATGGCGTCGAGTACGGCGGGGTGTGCCGCCATGGCGGGGGTGGCGGCGGGGTCGCGCCGGTCCAGGCCCAGGATCTGGCAGGTGAGGTCGTTGCTGCCGATGGAGAAGAAGGCCGCTTCGCGGGCGAGGGCGTCGGCCGCGGCGACCGCTTCGGGCAGTTCCACCATGATGCCCAGGTGCGGCACCGGGACGCCTGCTTCGGTGGCCGCGGCATCGAGGAGGCGTCGGCAGGCGCGCAGTTCGTCGACGTTCGCGACCATGGGGATCATGATGCGCAGATCGGTGTCGGCTCCGGCGCCGAGCAGGCTGCGGAACTGGTCGGCGAATGCGTCCGGTTGGGCGAGCATCAGGGGCAGACCGCGCCCGAGCCGACCGTCCTCGCGGCTTGCGGCGAGGAACGGCGGCAGCTTGTCGTCGGCGAAGTCGAGCGTGCGCGCCGTGACGACCTGCCCGGCGAGAGCGCGCAGGACGGGGACGAGGGTCGCCGCGTGCTGAGCGCGGGTGGGCCAGGCGCGATGGTTGAGGAAGGGCAGCTCGGTGCGGAGCAGGCCGACACCTTCGGCGCCCGTGGCCAGGGCCGCGCGGGCCTCGGCCGGGGTGGCCACGTTGGCCCGCAGCACGATGGGGTGACCGTCGAGTGTCTCGGCGGGCAGGTCACGTTCTTCGGCGAGGGCGAGCCTGCGGGTCCGGGCGGCCTCCATCGCCCGTAGGGCCCTGGTGCGTTCCTCGTCGTCGGGGTGGGCGACGGCACTGCCCTGGCCGGCGTCGAGCAGGATCTCCTGCCCGTCCGGCAGTTCGAGCAGCCGCGGGTCCACGGCCAGGAGGAAGGGAATGCCCAGCGAGCGGGCGACGATGGCGGCATGCGAGTTCGGGCCGCCGGTCACGGAGATGGCGGCGGTCACCGTCCGGCCGGGTTCCAGCAGGTCGGCGGCGCCGATCTCCTGGGCGACCAGAACCAGGGGCTGGTCCGGGGCGGGGCCCGTGTCGCCGTGGAGGTGCGCGAGGACGCGACGGCCGACCTGGCGGACGTCCGCGGCGCGTTCGGCGAGGGTGGGGTCGTCCAGGGCGGCGATGGTTGCGGCGTAGGCGTCGATGGCCTGGCGGACGGCGACGGGTCCCGGCTCGCCGTCGTTCGCCCTCTTGACGGCCTGGTCGCGCAGGTCCTGGTCCTGGGCGATGTAGCTGTTGACCTCCATGATGTCGGCCTGTTCGTCCTTGCCCTGTGCGCGCAGCGAGGCGGACAGGTCGAGCAGGCGGGCGGCGACGGCGTCGAAGGCGTCCGTGATCTGTTGCGTGGGATTGCCGCCGGCACGGTGGGGCAACGCCGTTCTCGTGAAGGGCCGGTCGGTGCGGTGGACGACGCCGAGGGCTGTGCCGGGTGCGGCGACCTGTCCGGTGAAGGTGCGGCGGTCGGTCACCGGGCCCCCAGCGACTCGGCGCGGGAGCCCAGCGTCTCGGCGAGGGCGCGGAAGACCAGGGCGGTGGAGGTGGCCCCCGGGTCCTGGTGGCCGATGCTGCGGGCACCGAGGTAGGAGGCGCGGCCCTTGCGGGCCTGCATCGGAGTGGTGGCGCGCATGCCCTGTTCGGCGGCGTCGGCAGCAGCCCTGGCAGCCGTGCCCACGTCGGCTCCCAGGTCCGTCTGTTGCTGGAAGGCGGCCAGGGCGGGGGCGTAGGCGTCGATCATGGTTTTGTCGCCGGGTGCGGCGGCTCCGAGCTTTTCGATGCTCGCGAGGCCGGCGGCCAGGGCGGTGGCGAACTGCTGCGGGTCGGCGGTGGGGGTGTCCAAGGTCTTGCCGATGGCGCGGAAGGCGCCGCCGTAGAGCGGTCCGGAGGCGCCGCCGACGGTGGAGATGAGGGTGGTGCCGGTCTTGACCAGTACGGCCCCCACGGTGTCCGGCTCGTAGTCGGCCAGGGCCGTGACGGCGGCGGAGAAGCCGCGGTGCATGTTGGTGCCGTGGTCGGCGTCGCCGATGGCCGAGTCGAGTTGGGTGAGGTGGTCCTTGTGCTGGTCCACGGCGGCTGCGATGGCCTGCACCCAGGTGCGGGCGAGGTCGGTGTCCACGGAGTCTCCGTTCATGGTCGGTACGGGGTGGGTGGGTGGGTGGTGTGGTGAGCCGGGGGCGGGGGCGACTGCGCGCGGGGTGCGGTCCGGACGGGCCGGCCGCGGGAAGGCACCTGCCCGGCCCGCGCGAGTGGCGCGCCCCGCCCCCGGCTCGGTTCAGATGCCCCAGCGCAGCGCCGGGGTGTTCACGGGTGCGTCCCACAGGGACAGCATGTCGGCATCGGCCTTGCACACGGTGAGGGAAACACCCGCCATGTCCAGGCTGGTCACGTAGTTGCCGACGAGGTTGCGCGCGATGACCACGCCCTTGTCCGCGAGTGCGGCGGCAACCTCGTTGAAGACCACGTACAACTCGATGAGCGGGGTGCCGCCGAGACCGTTGACCATGACGATGGTCTCGTCACCCGCGTCGAGGGGCTGGTCGCCGAGGATGGCGTCCAGCGCGGTGGCCACGATCTCCTTGGCCGGGCGGAGCTTCTCGCGGCGCCGTCCGGGTTCACCGTGGATGCCGACGCCGACCTCCATCTCGTCCTCGGGCAGATCGAAGCCGGGCTTGCCGGAGGCGGGCGTGGTGCACGCGGTCAGCGCCACGGCGAAGGACCGGGAGGAGGCGTTGACCCGCTTGGCCATCTCGGCGACGGCGGTGAGGTCGGCGCCCTGCTCGGCGAGTGCCCCGGCGATCTTCTCGACGAACACGGTGGCCCCGGTGCCCCGGCGGCCGGCCGTATAGGTGGAGTCCTGGACGGCGACGTCGTCGTCCACCAGCACGGTCTCCACGGTGATGCCTTCCTCGACGGCGAGTTCGGCGGCCATCTGGAAGTTGAGGACGTCGCCCGTGTAGTTCTTCACGACGAACACCACGCCCGCGCCTCCGTCGACGGCCTGGGCCGCGGTGAGCATCTGGCCGGGCACCGGCGAGGTGAACACCTCACCGGCGCAGGCCGCGTCCAGCATGCCCCGTCCCACGAAGCCGCCGTGCAGGGGTTCGTGCCCGGATCCGCCGCCGGAGACGAGGGCGACCTTGCCCGGCTTGGTGCCCTCGGTGCGGGCGATCACCTTGTTCTCCGCGTCGACCTTCAGTGCGGGGTGCGCGGCGGCGATCCCGGACAGTGCGTCGGCCAGTACCGCTTCTGGGGCGTTGATCAGCTTCTTCATGACAGGGCTCCTTCAGCGGCCGCGACGGGCTCGGGGGTCGACTCGGGGATGGTGGGGATGCCTCGGCGGGCGTTCAGGGCGACGTAGAGGAAACCGGCGGCGACTGCTCCCACGACCTCGGCGATCAAGTAGACGGGCAGCTGGTTCCAGTGGACGGTGCCGTTGAACACCTGGCCGACCAGCATGGGGCCGATGGTGCGGGCGGGGTTGATGGACGCGCTGGTGGCGGGTGCGACCACCATGATGATGGCGAACACGGCCAGGCCGATGGCGAGTCCGGCGAAGCCGCCGGCCGAGCGGCGGTCGATGGCGCCGAAGACGACGAAGGCGAGGATGGCCGTGCCGACGGCTTCGGCGAAGAAGGCCTGGCCGGCGCTGACTTGAGGCCCGTAGGAGGCGATGCCCAGACCGACGGTCACGGCCTTGTGGCCGAGCACCCCGATGATCGCGAGGGCGCCCAGTACGGCGCCCGCGACCTGGGCGGCTATGTAACCGGGGACGTCCCGCCAGGGCATCTTCCCCGTCGCGGCGAGCGCGAGGGTGATGGCCGGGTTGATCTGGCAGCCGGAGATGTGGCCGATCGCGTAGATCATCGCGATGACGACCGTGGCGAACGCCAGCGAGATCATGCCCAGGTCGGCGAAGGTGAACGGGGCCGTGCCGTTGACGATGAGGGTTGCGGGAACCGAGCCGACGCCGATGAACACCAGCATCGCGGTGCCCAGGACCTCGGCCAGAAGCTTCTGTGGGTAGGTGTTTTCTTCCATGAAAGGCGCCCAGCGCCGAGCGGCGGCTTGGGCGTCTCACCTCCTCCGCGGGGAGCGGGCTGTGAAGGGAGGTGGCCGCCAGGTGGTCAGGGTCGGGTCGACCTGGCGGCCGCTCAGGGGAAGCCGGATGGCTTTGAGCCTCCGACTGCAGCTTGTTCACCATGGATGAACGTTGTTCCGGAAATTAAGCCCACGTTTCCGGCCTGTCAAGAGGTTCGACAGTCCCCGCGTTCCGTTGACGACCAAGCCGATACGAAGAAGGCCCGCACGGCGGAGCGCCGAGGGGCCTGGGCCAAACGGGAAAGGGCGGCAGCCACCGGCCGCCGCGCAGGTCAGCTCAACGTGCTGCGCGCGGCGGCCCCGCGAGGCGCGCCCAGGTCGCGGGAGAGGTTGCGGGCGGTCTCCCGTACGGCGACCGCAAGCTCCTGACGTGCCGATTCGGCCAGAATCCGCTCGACGGGGCCGACGATGCCGAGAGAGCCGACCACCTCGCCGGAGCGGTCGAAGACGGGAGAGGCGATACCGGCGTCCCCGATGGCGGACTCCTGGTCCTCGATCGCATAGCCCGTCCTGAGAACCTCCTTCAGCTGCCCGGCCAGCTCCTCCGGGGCCGTGATGCTGGCACCGGTGAGCACCGCCGGCTCACCCGCGAGCAGCCGCTCCCGCTCGCCTGCCGGGAGGAAGGCCACGATCGCCTTGCCCAGGGCGCATGTGCTCCACGGGATGCTGGCGCCCACCTCGAGGATCTGCACAGCACCCTCGGGCCGGAAGGCATGGTGCACCACCAGGACGTGGTCGCCGGTGAGCACCGCCACCCAGACCGCCTCGTTCGTCCGGTTGGCGAGCTGGTCCGCCCAGGTCAGCGAGCGGGTCCGCAGCTCCTGGGTGTCCAGGTAGGCGTTGCCCAGCTGCACCAGGTGCGGGCCCAGCTGGTACTTCGAGCTGTCCCGGTCCTGCACCACAAGACCCTCGGCCTCCAGCGTGCGCAGCAGCGCGTGCACGGTCGGCTTGGCCACGCCCAGGCGGTCGGCCAGCTCGGTCACTCCGAGCCGCGGACCGGTGGACGCGAGCTCCCGCAGAATCTGCACCGCCCGCTGCACCGCCTGAACCATCGAAAACTTCTCCCTCGTTCACTATTGATGAACAGCGTTCCGACATTTACGGTACTTGTTCATGAGCGCATCTGTCGGCATCGTACTCGTGTCCCACAGCGCCGAGCTCGCCGCGGGCCTTCGCCTGCTGGTGGAGCAGATCGGCTCCGACTCCGTCCCCCTCGCCACGGCCGGCGGCACCGACGACGGCCGGATCGGCACCAGCTATGACCTCGTCCTCGACGCCATCCGCAGCGTCGACCGCGGTCAGGGTGTCGTCGTCCTGCCCGACCTCGGCAGCTCCGTGCTGACCGCCCGCACCGTCCTGGAAGACGATCCCCGCCCCGACGTGCTGATCGTCGACGCGCCCTTCGTCGAAGGAGCCGTCGCAGCCGTCGTCACCGCCGCATCCGGCGCCGACCTGAAGACCGTCGCCGACGCCGCCAAGGAGGCCCGCCATGTCCACAAGCTCTGAGTCCACCACCACGACCGCGACGACCCCGTCCAGGCACGAGGCGGCCGTGGTCCTGCCCGCCAATCTCCATGCCCGTCCCGCGGGTCGACTCGCCCGGGCCGCGGCCACCTTCGCCAGTGCCGTACGGCTGGAGTACGGCGACCGGACGGTCGATCCGACCGGCGTGCTCGCCGTCATGGGCCTGGGGGCCACCCTCGGAACCACCGTGACCGTCCGCGCCGAGGGCACCGACGCCGAACAGGCCGTCACGACCTTGGTCCAGATCCTCGCCACCGCCGAGTGACCCGAACGCCACCGGCGGCACGAACCTACTGCCACCCGTCAACACGACAAGCAGAGACCAGTGGAGGCGACCGAGGTGAGCACCCCCGCCACGCACACTCCTGACGCCGAGACAGAACCGCCCTCGCGGATCGAGGACCTCCGGGTGCCGCACATCCCCGAGGCCGTTTCCGTCGTACGCCGACGGGCACGCACCGTTCTCGCCCGATGGCTGGTGCCCCCGTCGACGGCGGACAACGCCCTCCTGGTGATCTCGGAGTTGACCACCAACGCGATCGTCCATGCGCGCCCACCGGCAGTGCTGCGGCTGTCCATGCCGGAGGACAGCGCGTGCGGCGGGCTCCGTATCGAGGTCACCGACGCGGGGCCGGTACGTCGACGACGGGCCTCGCGCCCCGGCCCTCACCTCGCCGAACACCACGAAAACGGCCGCGGGACGGGCATCGTCGCAGCCCTCTCCACCCGGCAGGGAATCTCCATTGCTGATCGGTCACGGAATCGCCGCACGGCTCAACCGGGCCTGACCTCCTCGTCGCGCAGCCGGCCCGCCAGGGACGTCAGCGGCTCGGTCTCCTCCGTGTGGCCCAGTGCGGTCAGGCGGGAGATCGCCGCGTCGAGGCGGGTGAGGGCGGGGGCGGGGCGTTCCAGGTAGAGGCCTTCGACGGCAGCCGCTAGGCGGATGCACTCGGCCCACTCGCCGGCGCGGTCGTCGTCCGTTCCCGGTTCGCCGAGCAGCGCCAGGGCCTTGTCCAGGGCGGCCAGGGCGTCCTCGTACTCGCCGGCGTAAGCGTTGACCCTTCCGTGTTCGTAGGCCAGGGCGGTGTCCAGGGAACGGCCGTGGGCCTCGTGTCCGGCGGTGCGGGCCTCGTCGGCGATCCGGCCGGCGTCGACGAGGAAGGCGCGGGCGTCGGCCAGGCCGTCAGGGCCCTGCTGCTGGGCCTGGAGGCGGGCGAGTTCGCGCAGGCAGTTGCTGAGCTGCTCGTAACGCGGGGCCCGGGAGTGGGCGGCGAGTGCCTGGTCCGCGGCTTCGCGGGCCCGGCCGAACTCACCGGCTTCACCCAGGAGCACTGCCGTCTCGGCGGCGATCATGGCATGGCTTCCCGGGTCGTCGTCCCAGCCGGCCGACTCGGCCGCGAGGGCGACGAACTCCGCCGTGGCGGCCTTGAGGTCCTCCCCGTCGTGCAGCGCGCGGGCCCGGGTCAGGCGCAGTTGGGCGACGAGCCGGTCGTCCACCTCTCCGGCGGCGATGTCCGGTTCGGCCAGCAGGGAGTCGAGCAGGGCGATGCAGTCCTCCACGCGGCCCAGGTCGAGGCTGAGCCGGGCCGCGTTGCTGTAGGCGCAGTACGCGTCCGTGCGGCTGCCGTGGCGCAGGTCCAGCTCCGCGGAGCGCGTCAGGTGCCGCAAGGCCTCGTCGGGGCGGCCCAGGCGCATACAGGCCTCGGCCAGATCACCGTGGAGGCGGGTGGTGTCGACGGCGTCGGCCGGCCAGTCGGCGGCCAGTCGCAGCCCCTCGCTGAGGTCCGCGTGGGCTGCCTCGGCGTCCCTCAGGCCGAGCTGGAGGCGGCCGCGCAGGCCGAGCGTGCGGGGCAGGTGCCAGGCGGGGCCGTGTGCCTTCAGCCGGTCCAGGAGGGCGTCGACCTCGGTGACCGCGGCGGGCAGGTCGCCGGAGATGGCGTACGTGCTGGCCCGCAGTTGCAGGGCGCCGGAGATCTGCCCCACGATGTCGTGCCGGGTGGCGAAGGCGTGCAGCAGGTCCACCTCGGCGAGCACCGGTGCGATGTGCTCGTCGCTGCGTGACGTCTGCAGGCGCAGGGCGAGCGCGGTGGCCCGCAGTCGCAGCAGGCGGGCCTCCTGGAACGGGGCCAGGCCGGGCGTCTCCTCGTGCAGACGGACCATGGACGCGTGGGCGGCGGTCAGCGCGGCGGCCTTCGCCTTGGCTTCGTCGACGGCCTCCCCAGCCGCGTCCGCCTCGGCTCCGTCGGCGTCCGTGGCGCTGTCCGCGGGGATCTCCGCGGTGGCCAGCAGAGCGCAGGCGCGGGCCAACGCCGCCTCTCCCGGCTGTCCTACGGCGTCGTACAGGGTCGCGGCCTCCTCGTGGAGTTCGGCGGCCGCGGCGAACTCGTCCTTGTTGCCCGCCCGGTTCGCCTCGTCGGCCAGCAGGTCTGCGCGCAGCCGTACGAGCGGGCCCACGGCCGGGTCTTCGGGGTGGGTGTAGTCGCGGGCGGCGACGAGTGTGCGCAGCCGCGCCCAGCAGGCCTGTGCGTCCGGGTGTCCCTGCTCGTCCAACGTCCTTGCCCGGACGATGAGTTCGGGCAGCGAGTCGGGAACGGCGGCGGCCGTACGGGCGGCGGGCGCGGCGACCGGGGCGTCCGGGGCGACGTCGTCGAGGCTGCGGGGACGCAGGGTCAGTTCCAGTGCGTCCAGGAGCGGCGCACGGTCGAGGCGGGCCAGGCGGCGGTCGGTGTGGGCCGTGGTGCCGTTGCGGGCGTCGAAGCGGGCGGCGAGGTCGTCGGCGCGGCCGCGCACCTCGGCGCGCAGGCCGGCCACCGTCCAGGTGCGGCCCGCGTAGCCGGCGGCGGGCTGTTCTCCGTGGCCGAGGAGCTCGACGCGCTGGAGGAGGACCTCCACGCCGGTGAGGAAGCCGAGCTGGTCCAGCGGCGAGTCGACCTCGTCGAACAGGCTGCGGTTCTCTGCGAGCAGTTCCAGACCACGTGCCTCGTTGCCGGTGAGCGCACAGAACTCCAGGTGCCTGGCGACCTCCTGGGCCATGGAGGGGTTGCGCCGGCAGCCGCGGTAGCCGGCGAGGTGCAGTGCGCGGGCCTGGTCGGTGCGTCCGGTGCGCAGCAGGGGCAGCAGTGCGTACGAGATGGAACGGGCCGGCTCCTCCTGGCAGGATTCCTTCCCGGCCAGGACGGGCTCCCAGGTGCGCAGGGCCCGCTCGTCGTCACCAGCTTCGAGGTGGTACAGCGCGCGCTCGCAGATCTCGCAGGCCTCGCAGTCGCTGAGCCTGGTGCGGGTGCGGCCCGCCCACAGCTCGTAGGCGAGCGCGGTGTCCTCGCCCACGTGGGCGGCGAGCTGGTAGGCCTGTCCGTAGTAGGGCTGCAGGCCGAGGTCGGCCTTCTCGTACCGGTCGCGCATCTCCGTCAGCCACTGGCGCAGGCTGGCCAGCGGTACCTCGGGCAGCTGAAGCAGGGCGTGGGCCACCCACTTGAACCGCCAGAACAGCTGGTGGCGCGTGCGGTCGTCGAAGACGTCGGGCTGCTCGTCGAAGAGGGTGAGCAGCCGGGCGAAGACGACGGGTGACTTACGGGGTTCGGCGCCGTAGGTGTACGCCTCCTGGAGTTCGAGCAGTGCGTGGACCAGCGGGAGGGGTTCCGCGAACTGCTCGGCGGCGTCGACGAGTTCCTCGGCGGTGACGGTGCGGGTGCGGCCGTAGGGGCGCCGGTCGTTCTCCTGGAGCGCCTGGTACAGCTCGTCGGTGTTCTGGGGTGCGGTCGGCATCGTCAGCTGTCCTTGCGGAGGGCGTGGGCGAGAAGGTCGAGGAAGGAGCGGTTGATGAGGCTCGACTCGGCGGGCCTGAGCGGGCGCCTCGACAGCATCGCGGCCTGCCCGTAGAGGGCTTCGGCACTGGTGCGGGCCAGTTCGGGCTCGTCGATGGCGACAGCGGTGCGCACCAGTGGATTGAGCTGGTTGAGGATCAGCTGGGCGCGCGGGGCCTCCTGGCGCAGGGCGCCGAGGATGTCGCCCCAGATGCCGCCCTGCTGCTCGCGGGCGAGCTGGGAGCGGGTGCGCTCGTGCCGGGCCTCGCGGCTGTCGAGGAGGAGGGCGGGGGCGGAGGCGGGCTGGAAGGTGCGCAGCGCCACGTCGCAGTCGAAGACGGCGAGGGCGTCGCGGGCCTGGGCGAGGTAGGCCGCGGCGGCCAGTTCCGTCTCCCGGTCGACGGGGTCGAGATGGGCGGTCAGGGTCGCCGGGTCGAGGTCGTCGACGCTGACCTCGGGCCTGATCTCAGGCAGCCGGTGGACCAGTTCACGGTCGTAGGTGTAGCCGCCGTTGACGACGCCGAGCCCGGCGGCCGAGGCGATCGCCGCGACCTGCCGGAACTCCTCCACGCTGGATGTCACGAGCACGGTGCGGTGGCTGCGCGCGAACTCGTCCAGCGTGGCGTGTCCGTCGGTGGTCTCGAACGGCAGCCAGAGCAGCAGCATCCGCAGGATCTCGTCGTCGTGCACTGCGAGCGACTTCACGGCCAGGTGGTGGACCTGCAGGAAGCGGCCGAGCAGGTCCGGGTCGCTCGCGGCGGCGCGGGCGATCCAGGCGCGCAGCCGCTCGGCGAGGGCGTCTCGGACCGCGGCGAGGGTGTCGTCCTCGTACAGGGACTCGCGGGATGCCGTCGGGCGCAGGCTCTCGGCATCGACGACACAGCGGACGAAGAACGCCCACTCGGGCAGGATCTCCTCGGCCTGCTCGGACAGCAGCATGCCCTTGACGTGCACGCGGTGGCCGTGGCGGCGTCCGGCGGGCACCGCCTCGGGCAGGATGCATGCGATGCCCTTGAGGCCCACGGCCGGCAGGTCCAGCTCGATGGTGTCCAGCGGCTTGAACCCGAAGACCTCCTCGCCGTACGCGGCCAGCGCACGCGAGCGGGCTCCCGGTGTGGGGTGGGTACGCGACCAGGGTGCGGGCTCGGGGTTGACGGGTGCGCCCGGGCCGCCCGTGCCGTCGTCGAAGGTCACCGGGTGGCGCAGCAGCGAGCCGAAGTGCCGGGCCAGCGCGTGTACTTGGGCCGGGGCGGTCCACTCGCCCGCGTCGGCGCGCGGCGTCAGGGTGACGGTGGTGCCGGGCCGGGGACGGGCCGCGGCGGGCAGGGTGCGGACGGTGTAGCTGCCGTCGCCGCGCCCCCGCCACTCCACGGCGGGCGCGTCGGGGGTGCGGGCCGAGCGGCTCAGGACATGGATCTCGTCCGCGACCAGGAAGCAGGAGAGCAGGCCGATGCCGAACTGGCCGATGAAATCAGCGCGTTGCTCGGCGATCCGATCGGCGCGCTTGCTGCTGCGGCCGATGGTGGCCAGGAAGGTGTGCACATCGGCCTCGGTGAGACCGACGCCGTCGTCCTCGACGCGTACCACGGAGCCGTCGGCGTACAGGCGGATGCCGAAGGCGTCGGTGGGGGCGCCCGGTGCGAGGCCGTGTCGCGCGGTCAGCGCGTCCACCGCGTTCTGCAGGAGTTCACGCAGGTAGACGCGTGGGCTGGAGTAGAGGTGGTGGGAAAGGAGGTCGACAAGGCCGCGCAGATCCACCTGGAAGGTGCGGTCGGTGCCGGCCGGGTCGACGGTGGTGTCGGGCAGAGTCATCAGGCAGTCCGGGGTGTGGTGAGCGACGGGCAGCGGGCGGGTGGGGTTCAGGCGTTGCGCCGGGCGCGGGCGTACATCTCTTCCGGCTTCGCCATGTACTTCCAGGGCCACGGGGTGTAGGCGCCGTCCAGGTCGCGGAAGACGCGCGGCAGCGCGATGCGCTCGGAGGCCAGCGACAGGGCCATGGCGAAGATGTTGAAGTCCTCCTGCCAGCCCGGGCGTCGCTCGTAGCCGGGATGCAGGATGCTGTGCTCGGCCGCCTCCAGCAGCTCGTCCTGGATCTCCGGAGTGACGAGGCAGTTCTTGTCGTCGGACTCGACCCAGTCCTCGATGTGCGCCATCGCGATGACACACCCGATGCGATGGCCCTCGGGCGCGCCGGCGAACGCCTCACGGGCGAACGCCAGGGCCTCACCCGCTTCGCCGCTCCACCGGGGCTGGAGCTGTGAGACCCACTCGATGTGGGTCTCCAGGTCCGACGGGTCGCGGCGCAGGGCGGCGTCGAGCCGGGTCTCGTTGACGGCGCGGCCCAGTGACATGCCGCGGCCGGAGGTGAGCAGGCGGCGCCATGGCGTGAGCCATTCGGGCCGCAACTCGGCGGCCTCCAGCAGCTGTTCCTCGGCGATGTGCAGCCGCTCGTAGAAGACCCGCCACTGCTCCTGGCTCACGTTCACGGCACGGGCGGAGGTGCGCGCCTCCCAGCCCCAGGTGATGTGGCGCGCTCCGGATATCAGCAGGGCCGTCGCCCGGTGCTCCTTGTCCTGCTCGACGGCCCGGCCGATCCAGTCCTGCACGCCGTCCAAGTCGGCCAGCTCGCCCAGTACTTGGTGGTCGCGGCCGAGGTCGAAGGGGGCCAGCGCCGCCTTGACCGCCTCCCAGTCAGCCGTCTTCGCGGCCTCCAGCAGGGCCAGCACCCGCGTGTCCCCCAGCGCGTGCAGCGTGTACATCCCGTTCTTCGGCCGGCGCGGAACGGGAAGGGCGTGCGGATCCGCCACCGGTCTCTCCGCACCCCTGCCGAACAGCCTCCCCAACATGCCGTACCCTCCCCTGGTCCCCGCGTGATCGTCCGGTGCAGCATAAACGGCCCCACTGACACCGCTTCCACAGGGTTTTCACGGGCACTTCACGGTGCGAGGCGGCGTGCTCGGCGCTGGGCAGCCTACGGCGGCATCCAGCCGATCTCCCCGGGCGGTCTGTCTCAACGCCGCAACCAGGCACCGAGCTTGTCAGTCGTCCCCCATGATGACGCTCAGCGCTCTTCGCCCTCGGCCAACCCCCCACTGTCCGCGAATGAGGCCGCATGCTCCGTATCCATTTCACCACCCAGGACTTACAGAACATCCGAATCTCACGTCGGCCCGATCCCCTGTGGGAACTCGTCTGCGCCACCTGCCGGTTGGTCACACACCAGGGGCCGCTCGAGTTCGGGTCATGGCGTCGCTCCGTCCGCGAACGGCTCGCCACGGACCCGGTGGCCGGCCGTGCCCTGCACACGCTGCAGACCCTCGTCCCGCCCGTCGGCTACATCCCCGACTTCCTCACCCCGACCGTCCTTGAAGGCGGTCTGCCCGCGGCACTGCAGGAGATTCAGGCCACTCCTCCCGGCCGGCTGCGGCACGAGCTGGGCAGGCTCGCTGCCGCGCGGCCCCTGCCCGGGTGGGCCACGACACTCGGCCGCCCCGGAGACCGCGGCCTGCGATCCCTGGCGAAGGCCCTGGAGATCTCCGCCACGACACTGCTCGAACCGCGCTGGGCCCACGCCCGCAGAGCCATCCGTGACGAGGTCGACCTGCGTTCTCGTGTCCTCCTCGACGGCGGCGTCCTGGCCCTGCTGGAGAGCCTGCGACCGCTCGCCCGGTGGCGGGCACCCGTCCTGGAAGTGGACTATCCCACCCACCGCGACCTCCATCTGGAGGGCCGCGGGCTGCTTCTGCTCCCGTCCTACTTCTGCTGGCGCAGGCCCACCGCCCTGGCCGATCCCACCCTCGGGCCGGTCCTGGTCTACCCGGTCACCGCACGGCCGCTCGACTCGATCACCCTCAACGACAACGGACTCGACCGTCTACTGGGCCGCACCAGGGCCTCGGTCCTCACCGAGGTGGCCCGTGGCGGCCCCCGGACCACCTCCGAAGTGGCGACGGCCGTCGGCATCGCCCTGGCCAGCGCCAGCTACCAGCTCGCCGTCCTCCGGGACGGAGGGCTGGTGGCAAGCAGACGGGAGGGGCAGTACGTACGGCACTCGGTGACGCTCATGGGCCACCGGCTCCTGGACGGGGACGGAGGACAATTGCAGCAGACGGGTCAGACGAACCGCCCATGATTCGACCACCTTCGAAATGCTTCCCGCCCGCCCGGCGCACGGGCGAACATCCTGGGCGGGGCGTGGCCGCGAAGCACCGCGGCGACCGCGCACACCGCACCACTCGACCCACCGGGGGAATCATGAAACTGCTCCGCAATCACCGCACCCGTCGCGCCGCAACCGCGGGTGTCACCCTTCTGCTGGCGGGCGTCCTCGGGACCGTCGGAGCCACCGCCTCCGACGCCCGGACCGCGGCACCCCGGACCCAGCAGATCGCCTCGTCCGTGCTCGGCAGCGACTACAAGATCACGCTCACCGCGCTGCGCTCGACTCAGGACGAGTACGCCGCCTCGGTGCGGCTGCAGGTCTACACGCAGGACAGCGGCAAGTGGAAGGAGTCCGACCGGGTCACGGTGGGCAAGGTCGACGGGTGGTTCTGGTACCCACTGACCGGCAGCCACGCCGTCTGCGAGTTCTCGACCGCGAGCACGGAGCCCGCGCCCCTCGCCGTCAGCCTGATGATCACCCCGTCCATCGGCTGCTCCGGGCCGGCGCACTACGTCGTCAAGCAGGGCAAGGTCTACGCCGGCTGAACCGTTCCGGCTCCGCCACCGCCACGATGTCACCTACTTACGGGACCTCAACAACCACTGGTGGTGCCGGAACAAGCCGGGGATCCGTGTCGAGTGGGCCGGGCAGACCGTCGGCTACCTCAAGTCCGACACCAACTGGTTCACGTGTCGATACAAGGGTGATCCCACGGGCGGCGGCGGTCCGCACCCCAACCGCTGGATCTACACGAGCGGACGGCGGTTCCAGTTCCGTGAGGACGTTCCAGCCCCTGCGCGGGGCAGTCCAGGCGTGGAAGGGGCGGCTGCCGAGCTTCGCGGCGTGGGCGAGGACGTAGACAGGGTCGGCGCGGCGGGCCCTCACGAACCGCTGCTGCCCGGCAGCCCGTTGCGCGACACCCCGAACGTCCTGAGACTGGAGGTCCCCTTGCGATCCGTTGGCCGCCGCGCACCGAGCCTGACGAGGTTGCCCGGGCGCTGCCCGCCTCAGTCGAGGTCGATGTCCGGCCGGTACATGTCCAGCCACACCGCCAGGTCCAGCGCGCGTTCCAGACCGCGCCGTTCGGACTGTGTGTTCACGGGGGTGTCGCGGTGGGCGACGCGGTGCAGGCGGTCGCGGTCGACGAGGTCGAAGACGGGATGGGCGGGCTGGGCCAGCAGGTCCTTGGCCTGGTCCTGGAGTGCGGTGGCGTACTTGGGGTCCTGCGTGGAGGGATAGGGGCTCTTGACCCTGTCGTACACCGACTTCGGGAGCAGATCGGCGGTCGCCTCACGCAGCAGGCTCTTCTCCCTGCCGTCGAAGGACTTCAGCGACCAGGGCGTGTTGTAGACGTACTCCACCAGGCGGTGGTCGCAGAACGGGACCCGCACCTCGAGGCCGACGGCCATGCTCGCGCGGTCCTTGCGGTCGAGCAGGACGCGGACGAATCGGGTGAGGTGCAGGTGGCAGATCTGCCGCATCCGGTACTCGAAGTCGCTCTCGCCGTCGAGGCGACGGATGCCGCTGACGGCTGTGCGGTAGCCGGCGTCGACGTATCCGTCCAGGTCGAGGGAGGCGAGCAGGTCCGGGCGCAGGACCTCGGCGTCCTCGCCGAAGTGGCGGCGGAAGTTGACCAGCCAGGGGAAGGTGCCGCCGCGGCGGGCCTCCTCGTCGAAGAACTGCAGATAGCCGCCGAAGACCTCGTCGGCGGATTCGCCGGACAGGGCGACGGTCGACTGGTCCCGGATGGCCCGGAACAGCAGATACAGCGAGGCGTCCATGTCACCGAGCCCGGCGGGCAGGTCGCGGGCCCGAATCACCTTCGCGCGGATGTCGGGGTCGGCGAGCGCCTGCGCGTCGAGCACGATGTCCTGGTGTTCGGTGTGGGCGGTGCGGGCCACGTCGTGGACGAACGGGGTGTCGGGCGTGCCGCGGAGTTCGTCGGCGACGAAATGGTCGGTCTGGCCGACGAAGTCGACGGCGAAGCTGCGTACCTTCTCGCCGTGTTCGCCGAGCCGGCGGGCGGCGAGCGCGGTCATGGCGGAGGAGTCGAGGCCGCCGGAGAGCAGGGTGCAGCGCGGCACGTCGGCGACTAGCTGGCGGCGCACGATGTCGTCGAGGAGGGAGCGTACGGTGGCGATGGTGGTGTCGCGGTCGTCGGTGTGGGGCCGGGTCTCCAGCTGCCAGTAGACGCGGCGCTGCACTCCCGTGCGGTCGACGGTGACGACGGTGCCCGGTTCGACCTCCGCCATCCCGTCCCACACGGCGTGCCCCGGCGTCTTGATCATCGTGAACAGTTCACGCAGGCCGTCCGGGGTGACGCGGGCGGGGGCCAGGGGGTTGGCGAGGATCGCCTTGGGTTCGGAGCCGAACAGGACGCCGTCGGGTGTCGGGTAGTAGTAGAAGGGCTTGATGCCCATGCGGTCGCGGATCATCACCAGCTTGTCCCGGCGGCCGTCCCACACGGCGAACGCGTACATGCCGTTGAGCCGTTCCGCGACCTGCTCGCCCCATTCGAGGTAGCCGTGCAGGACCACCTCGGTGTCGGAGTCGGTGGTGAAACGGTGGCCCCGGCCGGTGAGTTCACGGCGCAGCTCGGTGAAGTTGTATGTCTCCCCGGAGTAGACGAGTGCCACGGTCCCGTGCGGGGTGTCGACGGTCATCGGCTGGCGACCGCCGGGCAGATCGATGATCGCCAGCCTGCGGTGCCCGAGGGCCGCGGGTCCCTGCACCCAGGTGCCGCGGTCGTCGGGGCCTCGGCAGGCCATCGTCTCGGTCATTGCATCCAATACGGCCGCCTCGGTGCCCAGGTCGCGGTCGAACGAGATCCAGCCGGTGATGCCGCACATGCGGTGCCTCCTGCTCCAGGCCTGCCGTTGGACGCCGTCGCACCTGCGGTTTCCCGGACGCAAGGACGGCGCACCAGCAGACAAGATGTAACTGCCACGCATATGCGAGGGTGCGCCGCACCAGGGGCGTGGTCAACACGGCCGTAACATCAGCACCCCTTCGACCCACCCTTTTCGGCCCCACTTTGCATCGGCGAAACCCGCGGAGCCGCCCCCCACCGGGCCGCCCGCGCCGGGAATCGGCCACAGGCAAAAACTTCCCCACCATGGAGCCATTGGGGTGCGGCCCAGGGGTGAGTCGAGCAACACGGGTTCGCCGTGATCGCACTGCAACCGGCCGTCGACCACCCGCGCCACGGCCACCTGGAGGGTGTGGGTCTCCTCCTTCACCACATCCGCCAGCCGCCGCCCGGCCGTGGGTACACGCATGCGTCGATGACCCGGTCCGAGTCGAGGTCGAGTGCACCGTGATGGATCCAGGCGAGGAGGTCGGGGCGCCGGCCGGGTGCCTCGGCGGCCGCCCCTTCGACGGACCCGCCGCCCTGGCGCAGCTGCGCGGAAGCGAGCGCTTCGAGGGGGTACTGCTTGCCGGAGGTCGGTGCCGTGCACCCAACCGACGCCGGGGCCGGGGCGGTGGCGGTGGCGCGGTCAGCCGCCCGTCGACTCCCGGATCATCAGGGAGAACCCGCCGACGACGTCCTGGTGCGGGGCCGGGGGCTCGGTGTGTTCGATGCGCCGGATCAGGAGGTCGACCGCCCGCTCGGCCATGCCGTCGTGGTCCGGATCGACACTGGAGAGCGAGGGGATGAAGAACTCGCTCTCCGACACGTTGTCGAAGCCGATCACCTTCACCTGGTCGGGTACACGCGTCCCCACGTCGGCCAGGCCCCGCAGCACGCCCATGGCGAGGGCGTCGGTCACGCAGAACACGCCGTCGAAGTCGAGCCCGCGCCTCGCCATCTCCCGGGCCCGTTCGGCGCCTTCGCGCATGCCGAGCCGGTCCACCTGCTGCACCAGGGCGCGGTCCGCGGACAGGCCCGCGTCCTCCAGGGCCTTCCGGTAGCCGGCGATGCGCAGGCTGGAGGTGTCCACTTCCTCGACCGCCCCGCACACGAACGCGATACGCCGGCAGCCACGCTCGATCAGATGCCGGGTGGCTGCGCGGGACGCGTCGAAGTTGGGCATGGCGACGTGGTCCACGGGGCCGCCGAAGATCCGGTCGCCGAGGATGACCACCGGGTGGTCCACCCTGAGGCGCTCGGCATCGTCCTGTCCCATGCCCGCGGCACTCAGGATGAGCCCGTCGTAGAGCCGGTTGCGGGAGAGGGACAGGGCGTCCAGCTCGTTGTCCCGGGAGGCGGTCTGCTCGATGCTCACCCTGAGTCCGCGCCGTTCGGCCGCGGCGATGATGGTGGCGGCCAGCAGCCCGTAGTAGGCGCTGTTCACCTCCGGAACGGCGAGGCCGATGGTTCCGGTACGGCCCTTGCGCAGGTTGCGGGCGGCGACGTTGACCCGGTAGTCGAGCCGGGCCATGGCCTCGAGCACCTTCTCGCGCGTCGCGGGGCGGACGTTCGGATGGTCGTTGATGACGTTCGAGACGGTCATAGGTGAGACTCCGGCCGCCTTCGCCACGTCCTGGATCGTCGTCACCCTCACCCCTGGTCTGCCGTCTGGGAACCCGGTCGCATGCTAAGCCGCACCTTCAGGTGCGCAGGACGGTGAAGGGAGAGCGGCGGGATCCTGCACACCGTCCCCGGGAGGCTGGTCGCCGGCAGGTGCCGCAGACGCGACCCCTGGCCGACTGCCGCTCTCCCGGGAGACGGCTGGAGTCGTACGCGCACGCCGCGCACGCGCCGCCCCGCTCCAGCAGGTCCCAAGCGGTGAGGGCGCGGCCGGAGTCGGAGATCGCGGTCGAGTCGTGTCAGGCGAGCGGGGCGCTGACCGTGACGAACGAGTGTGGCGGCAGGGTGAGAGCGAGTCCCTGGTCGGTGGCCTTGAGGCCGTCGAAGGGACGCGGGGCGACCGTCTGAGGCGTGCCGGGCGTGTTGTGGTCCTGCGGCCGGTCGGCCGTCAGGATGCGGGCGTTCGGCTCGCCGACGGCACGGCCGCGCAGGTCGAGCGTCACCTCCGCGGATTCCTCCGCGTCCAGGTTGGACAGCGAGATCAGAACCGCCCCGTCCTTGACGCTGGCCGAGGCGGACAGGGTCTCCAGCTCCGTGTCGCCGACCGTGCGCCGCAGGGCGTCGCCGCGCAGATGGACGGTGAGTGAAGTGGCGTCCTGGTGGCCCTTGTTCATCTCGAACACGTGATAGGTCGGGGTCAGCACCAGCGCATCGCCGTCGGTGAGGAGCATGGCCTGCAGGACGTTGACCGTCTGCGCGATGTTGGCCATGTACAGGCGGGCGGCGTGCCGGTGGAAGATGTCGAAGTGGGTGGAGGCCACCAGCGCGTCACGCAGGGTGTTCTGCTGGAACAGGAAGCCCGGGTTGGTGCCCGGCTCGACGTCCCACCAGGTGCCCCACTCGTCCAGGACCAGCCCGACCGTGCGGCCCGGGTCGTAGACGTCCATCACGGTGGAGTGGCCGGTCAGGATGCGGTCGATGCGGCGGGCCGCGACCAGAGTGCGGTAGTAGTCGTCGGTGTCGAACACGGTCGCGCTGCCCTTCGCCTCCCACGGGCCCGCCAGCGTGTAGTAGTGCACGGACAGGCCCTGGAAGAAGTTCTTCGGGGTGGCCTCGCAGCCGAAGCAGCTGATCTGCTGCATCAGCGTCTCGGTCCACTTGTAGTCGGCGTCCGAGGCGCCCGACGCGATGCGGTAGAGCTTGTTGTCGCCGTGGTCGCGGCAGTAGGTGGCGTACTGGCGGGCCAGGTCGGCGGAGTACTCGGCGCGCATGTTGCCGCCGCAGCCCCAGGTCTCGTTGCCGATGCCCCAGAACTTCACCCGCCAGGGTTCCTCGCGGCCATTGGCCTTGCGCAGCCGCACCATGGGGCTGTCGCCGTCGCGGGTGAGGTACTCGACCCACTCGCTCATCTCGCGCACGGTGCCGGAGCCGACGTTGCCGCTGATGTACGGCTCGGCGCCGAGCAGCTCGCACAGCGCCATGAACTCGTGGGTGCCGAAGTGGTTGTTCTCCTCGACGTCGCCCCAGTGCGTGTTGACCATGCTGGGCCGCCGCTCGCGCGGGCCGATGCCGTCACGCCAGTGGTACTCATCGGCGAAACAGCCGCCCGGCCAGCGCAGGTTGGGGATGTCCAGGGCACGCAACGCCTGGACGACGTCGAGGCGAATACCGCCCTCGTTCGGGATCGGCGAGTCCTCCCCGACCCAGAAGCCGCCGTAGATGCAGCGGCCGAGATGTTCGGCGAAGTGACCGTAGAGATGACGGCTGATCCTCGGGCCCTCGATGTCGAGGTTGATGACCGCGGTGGCGTTGGGCACGGACGTACTCCTGTGTCGCGTCGAGGACGTGGGTGGGGAGTTATGTGGCAAACGCTTTCTTGTAGCGATACAAACGTACCCTCCGCACCCCTGTCTTCGCCATGCGCGCAGCGCTCAGGGCTGTGTGACTTCGCGGTCGTGGTCGGCAGCGTACGCGGCGAAGACCTCCGTCGTGGTGCCGTCCAGGTGCAGGAAGCGCTGGTCGAGAATGGCGGCGAGGTCGTCAAGGGCGCCGGCGAGCAGGTCCCCGGTCAGTCGCACGTCCGGGCGCCGGGCCGCCTGCCCCTGCCCGGCGAGGGCGACGGCGTAGCCGAGGACGGCCGCCAGGGAGCAGTGGTCCTCGCCGTCGTGGAAGTAGTAGGCCTCGGCGTACTGGGTGAAGTCGATACGGACTCGTACGACCTCGGTGGCGAGGCCGTCCAGCAGCGCCGCTCCGGCCACGCTGTCGAGGTGCTCGGTCGTCGGAGCCGATCGGTGCAGCAGCGCCAGCCGGATGGCCAGGACCCGTCTGCGGGTCAGCGCGGGGTAGATCTCCAGGACCCAGGAGACCGTGGCCGTCAGGAGGGCGAAGCCGACGAGGGCCTCCAGCGGCGAGGCCAGGCGGAGCCAGCCCTCGCCGGGCGTGATGTCCCCCAGGCCGAGGGTGGCGACGGTGACCAGGGACAGGTAGACCGAGTCGAGCAGCGCGGGCTGCTGTGCCGCCCTGGAACCAGGCGTGAGCGTGAACGCGCCCGGCATGTGGGGCCAGTAGATGATCGCCCAGCCCAGGATGATGATGACGGCCCAGAGTCCCACCACCGTCACCATGGCCAGCGGCCCGACGAGGCCCACCATGCGGGGACGGAGCCGGGAGCGGCGGGCCAGTCGCCACATACTCGTCATGACGAGTCGGCTGATGCCTCCGTGGCGGGTGGGGTGCCAGAGGGTGTGGAACAGATCCCGCAGGACAGCCAGGACCAGCCCGACGCCGACCAGCGAGACCAGCCACTCCATCCACGTCTCCCACGGGCCTGTTCCGGGAAGCGCCTCGACGACCCCGGGCGCCGGGGAGCCTTGCACCTCCCGCCCGATTTTGCCCCGGTTTCTACTGCTACGCCAAGGGTGACTGGGGCCAGTGCGTCCCCCTCGCCGCTACGGCCCGCTCGCTGCCCGTGCCGGTAGCGAGCAGGGCTTCGTGCACTTCGACGGGATCTCCGCCGGCCTGCCGAGGGTTTCAGCTGGTGAGGACGGCGAGTTGCTGCGTCGCTCGGGTCATGGCGACATAGCGGTCGACCGCTCCTTCGATGCCCGTGCCGAACGCCTCCGGGTCGACGAGGACGACCAGGTCGAACTCGAGGCCCTTCGACAGCTCCGGGGTCAGCGACCGGACCCGGGATGTGGCCGGGAACGCGGGTTCGCCGATGACGCAGGCGATCCCCTCGGCATGCTCGGCCAGCCAGGTGTCCAGGATCGAGTCCAGCTCCGAGACAGCGCCGTGTACGACGGGGATGCCGCTGCTGCGGATCGAGGTCGGCACGTTGGCGTCCGGGAGTACGGCCCGGATGACCGGCTCGGCTTCCGTCATGACCTCTTGCGGTGTGCGGTAGTTGATGCTGAGGGAGGCCACGTCGACCCGGTCGAGCCCGATCCGTTCGAGCCGTTCCTGCCATGTCTCCGTGAACCCGTGCCGGGCCTGGGCGCGGTCACCGACGATGGTGAAGCTGCGGGACGGGCAGCGCAGCAGGAGCATCTGCCACTCCGCGTCGGTGAGTTCCTGGGCCTCGTCCACGACGATGTGCGCGAAGGGGCCGGCCAGCAGATCCGGTTCGACGACGGTCAGTTCGGCCTCGTCGACCAGGCTGACCTTGGCGTCCTGGCCGCGCAACATCCTCACCAGGCCTTCGCCGTCGTCACCGTCGGCGCCGGAATCGGCCACCGCGTCGATGAGGTTGTCCACGACCTGCGCCATGCGCTCGCGCTGGGCGGCGAGGACGGCCGCGTGCCGGCGCTTGCGCAGGGCGGTCTCCGGGTCGCCGAGCCGCTGCCGGGCGGCGTCCAGGAGCGGCAGGTCGGACACCGTCCAGGCCTGGGCATCCGCCCGCTGCAGCCTGCGGACGTCCTCGCGGCTCAGCCAGGGCGCGCACATCCGCAGATAGGCCGGCACCGACCACAGGTCTCCGACCACGTCGGCCGCTTCGAGCAGCGGCCAGGCCCGGTTGAGGGTCCCGACGAGCTCCTTGTCCTGCCGCAGCGCCCTGCGGAACTGCTCCGGCGGGAGGCCCTCGCCGTCGTATCCGTCCTCCAGGATCGTGACCAGCTTGTCCCAGATCTGCTCACGCGCCTCGTTGTGCGGGGTGCCGGGTTCCGGCGCGTCGAACGCCTCGGCCCAGTCGTCGGCGGTCAGCCGGATGTCGGTCCAGTCGACGGTGACCGTCATCGCCCCGGTGGGCGGCTCCTCGTAGAACCGGACGGCTTTCTCGATGGCCTTCACCATCTGCGCGGACGACTTCAGCCGGGCCGCCTCGGGGTCGGTCTCGACGCCCGCGTCGGCTCCCTCGTCGACGAGGTCCCGCAGGATGCAGGTCTGCACTCCCTCCTCGCCGAGGCTCGGCAGGACGTCGGCGACATAGTCCAGGTAGGGCCGGTGCGGGCCGACGAACAGTACGCCGCCCCGACGGTGACCGAGGCGGGGGTCGGAGTAGAGGAGGTGAGCGGAGCGGTGCAGGGCGACGACGGTCTTGCCGGTGCCGGGGCCGCCGTCGACGACGAGCGCGCCGCGGGATCCCGCCCGGATGATGGCGTCCTGGTCGGCCTGGATGGTGGCGAGCACGTCCCGCATGCGGGCCGAACGATTGCTGCCCAGGCTGGCGATGAACGCGGACTGGTCGTCGAGCGCGGCGCGCCCTTCCAGCCCGTCGGCGGTGAACACCTCGTCCCAGTAGTCGCTGATCCGGCCGCGGGTCCAGCGATAGCGTCGGCGGCTGGCGAGGCCCATCGGGTTGGCGTGGGTCGCCGCGAAGAACGGCTCGGCCGCGGGAGAGCGCCAGTCGAGCAGCAGGCGACGGCCGGTGCTGTCGGTCAGTCCGAGTCGTCCGATGTAGACGGGCTCGGGGTCGTCCGCACTGACGATGTGCCCGAGGCACAGGTCCAGGCCGAAGCGGCGCAGGGCGCGCAGTCGGCCGGTCAGCCGGTGCACCTCCATGTCCCGGTCCATCGCCTGCCGGCCGAGGCCGCCGGGTCCCTTGAGCTCGGTCTCGAGGCGGGCGGACAGTTCGGCGATCGTCTGCTCGAGGCTCTCCGCGATCGCGGCGAAGTGCCGCTCGTCGCCGGCGATCAGGGTCGGGTCGGCCTTGTGGGCGAGTCGGTCGGGAAGGTCGAACGCACGGGTGGTCAGCGGGGTCTCGTCACCAGACAGAACATGCACTTCGTGAAACTCCCATTTCCGCAGCTTGTGGCCTCGGCGTGCGATTGTGCGGTACGACCGGGGCCTTGCCGCAAGCCCCCCAGTGCGCTATAAGTTGAGAGTGGCAAGGAGTGACTGACCTCCTTTCCTTTGTTTTTTGAGCCGAATGCTCAGGGTTTTTGCGGGCGGTGCTCAGGCCGGTTCGCCGCGCAGGATGCTGTAGCGCACTCCGTCACGCCACTGTCCGTCGCGGAAGGCGATGCTGCGCAGGACGCCCTCGCGGGTGAACCCGACCTTTTCCAGGGCTCGTTGTTCGGCGATGTTGTCCGCTTCGGTGTCCGCCTCGATGCGTACGACCGTGGTGTGCGCGAAGAGGTAGTGGACCAACTGCCGTTGCGCCTCGGTTCCGACGCCCTGTCCGCGGGCCTCCGGGAGCAGGTTGATGCCCATGTTCCAGTAGGTGGTGGTCCGGGTGGGCCTGACCTGGCGCCAGGCGACGAACCCCAGCCGCTCCGCGCCGCGCACCACCATCAGATACCCTCCGTCGTCGCCCAGCAGGCCGTTCTCCGCCCACTGGCGCCGCCAGCGCCCGGTGTCCGACCAGCCCCACCACTGGAACGGCACAACGGTCTGCGGATCGATGAGGAAGCGTTCCATGACGGGCAGGTCGGGCTCGGTCACCGGACGCAGCGCAACACCGTCGATGCTCATGTGCGCCACCCTACGGCGCGACTCGGCGGTTGCCGGTGCTCCGTGGAGAGGGTCAACTCCCTTGCTCCGCCCAGCCGGTGAGGGAGACGACCTCGCGCGCGATGTCCCCGACGGTGCGTCCGTCCGTCGTCACACGCACCGCCTCCGCGGGAGCCCGCCGGTCCAGGAGCCGGGCCTTGCGGGCGCTGCCCTCGAGCTCCTTTTGCAGCTCCGAGCCGATTTCCCGCCGTACGAGCCGCTCTCGGGCGGTGGCATCGGAGGCGGTGAGCAGGACCCGTACGGCCCGTACCTCCGGTCTCATGGCGCGCTCGAACATGCCCGCCGCCTCGGGGAGCACACTCGCCGTGTTCGTGTAGATCAGACGGCGATAGCCGCGCCGGGCGAAGTTCGCCCACACCGCGGTCAGATTGCTCTCGGTGATCGCCGCGCGATGCGGATCGCCTTCCGGGGCCGGGTGCACCTGTCCCATGAAGTCACCGTCGATGATCGCGTGAGCGACGGCCGCGGCCCGCAGCAGCGCCGACACCTCCCACCCGACCGTCGTCTTGCCGACCCCGGCCCGTCCTCCGATGAGCAGCACCTCCGCGTGATCCATGGACGCAGCGTGTCAGTTCGCGGTCGGCTCATGCCATCCGATATCCATCGGCCTTCAGGGCTCTCCGGTCACTCGGCCAGGTCCAGCCCCGTCATCAGTTCCGCGAAGGCGCGGGCCGCGTTGGGTGAGGTGAGGAGGCGGTCCAGGCGGGCGCGGGCGAGGTTGCGGTGGAAGGGGCCGGAGTCGGTGGCGTCGCCGGCGTCGTGGAGGGTGCGGGTGAGCCAGTGGGAGAACTCCTGGTCGTTCCAGACCCGGCGCAGGCAGCGCTGCGAGTAGCTGCGCAGGGCAGTGTCGTCGTGGTCGCGGACGGAGTCCCTGACGGCGCGGGCGAAGACGTCGGCGTCGTAGAGGGCGAGGTTCATGCCCTTGCCGCCCATGGGCGGAGACGGGAGTACGCGGTGAGGGCGCCCTCGGGGACCGCGGTGCGGCTGATGCCGTGGTCGCCGTCGCAGCCGGCGACGAAGGCGCAGGTGATGCTGCGGAGGGTGCCGTCGGCGGTGCGGTAGCGGACGGTCGGGCGGTCGCCGGTCAGGTCGTGCAGGGAGACGTCGGCGGCCTCGAAGCGCAGATCGCCGCCGTCGTCGAGGTATGCGGCGGTCAGTTTCTGGACCAGTACCTGCTGGGGGCAGAGGCGGGCCCGGGGGCCTTCGGAGCCGTCGTTGTCGGACACCAGGTGGCTCTCGCCGTCCACCCGGAGCTCCAGGATGCCGTCGTACGGGATCGGAGCGCCGTCAGCGCGGCGTCGAGGTCGGCCGGGCGGGGCCGGTTGTGCGGGAGCCGGGCGAGCAGGGCCGCCATGCCGCAGGTGTCGGTGAGCGCGGAGAAGACCAAGCCGCCGGCTGTCGCTGCCGAGACGAGTTGGAAGGCCGGGTGCACGAGGAGGCCGAGGACGAGCCCCAGGAGCACCAGCGTGCCCGCGGTGAAACGCACCTGGCGCTCCATGCCCCAGGTTGCCCGTGCCCGGGGAGTCGGCCGGTGGAGGTCGTGTCCTGCGGCGGCCCAGGCGGAGGTGCCGCCGGTCAGTGTCGCCGTGGGGATGCCCTGCCCGGCAAGGAGCGCGCAGGCGTTCCGCGAACGGACCCCGGAGGCGCACACGACGAGGACGTCGCCGCGTTCGGCGGCCTGCCGGATGTCGGGCAGGGCGCGGCGGAGCTGATCCAGGGGAAGATTGAGCGCACCGGGCAGATGGCCGGAGGCGTACTCGCCGGGGGTGCGCACATCGATGACCGTCAGCCGGTGCAGCAGGCGATGGACCTGGTCGGTGGCGAGGGCGGAGGGAACGGGGGAAGCGGTCACGGCAGTTGTGATCCTTTGTCGAGCTCTGAAATTCGTTGGTGTTCGACGCCGTCCCGAACCGGGACGTACAGTACCCCTAGGGGTATACGTTGACGGAGGAGTCGTCGTGGACATGGAGCTCGCGGGTGCGGAACTCAAGACAGTGCTGAACCGGCTGCGTCGCGCTCAGGGCCAGATCGCCGGTGTGATCCGGATGATCGAGGAGGGGCGCGACTGCGAGGACGTCATCACCCAGCTCGCCGCGGCCTCCCGCGCAATGGACCGGGCGGGTTTCGCCATCATCGCCACCGGTCTGCAGCAGTGCCTGACCGATGTCGAGTCCGGTCGCAGGAACGGCGAGGACGTCGATCAGATGCGCGCCCGCCTGGAGAAGCTGTTCCTGTCACTGGCGTGAGGGGGTCGCACGCGTCGGCCGCCGTCACACGGCGGAGCCGATCAGCATGAAACCGGCCACACCCAGCAGCACCAGGGCGAAGATCCGCTGCAGTGCCTGCCCCGACACCGGTGCACTTCGTGGAACGCGCGCCGGACATGATGGCGATCGGCGGCCGACTGCTGGCAGATGCCGGTCAGGAACTCGACGTGATGGTCATCGACGTGGCCGTCATGAACGGCGACTGGCGCCGGGAGGTCAGGGCGGAGGTCATCGAGCGCATCCTCACCGCACTGGCCGAAGCCTGCGGGCTGCCGGTGCCGTCGCCGACCTGGTGGGTCAACTTCCGGGTCATCGACGAGGGCAGCTGGGGCTCCGGCGGCAGGGTCCTCTCCGTCCTTTCGCTCCTGGAGAGCGGGGTGTTCACCGGGGAGAAGGCCAGGGCGATCCGCGCCGCAGTCGGAGCCTGAGCCCCACAGGCGTCCCCGTCAGCCTTGACGAGTCGAACCAGCGGTACCAGATGGGCGTGTCCGTGCCTGCGCCCCGTGCGCACCCGGCCGCCGGCGCTGTCGTGAAGCAGATACCGGCGATAGTCGTCGGGGAGCAGGACGCCGAACTGCTCCTCGACCTCGCGCACTTGAGTCTCGGTCAGAACCTCCGGCAGATCACCCTGCCGACCGGAACCCGCTCCCCGTCGCGCGTACAGAGCGACGGTCCGATCCCGTACCTCGTCCAGTCACGCGCACATCGGCGCCGGTGCTCGACTGCTCAACCGTCGAGCGCGCCCGCGATCAGCCTCTCGAGCTGCTGCGCCACCTGGTCCAGCGGCTGCATGCTCCGCTTGGCGCGGCACATGGCGATGGCGCCCTCGACCGAGGCCACGATGAGGGCCGCGAGACCCGGGGCCTGCTCATTGTCGGCGCCGTGCTTGCGGAGGGCCTCGGCGAGGAGCTGCTCCCAGGTCTCGAAGGCCTCGGCTGCGGCGGTGAGGGACGGTGGCGTCTCGTCGGCCGGTGGCTCCTCGACGGAGACGGCCAGCACCGGGCAGCCGGCCCGGAAGTCGCTCTCGAGCACGATGCCGCGCCACAGGGAGAGGAAGGCGCGCAGGCCGGCGGCCGGGCCCGCGTCCAGTTCCTTGCGCAGGATGCGGGCCACCGCTCCCCCGGCGTACTGCACCGCCTCGGTGGCCAACTGTCCCTTGCCCTCCGGGAAGTAGTGGTACGTCGAGCCGAGCGGCGCCTTGGCGTGTTTGGCGAGCTCCCGGATGCTGGTGGCGTTCAGGCCGCGCCTGCTGATCAGGTCGGCCGCTCCGGCCACGATGCGCTCGCGCGACGGTGCGCTGGATTTGGCCACGGCCGTACTCCTTCTCCGAACCCCGCTGGCTATAACGCCCGTCATAGTCTAGCGTGACCACCGTTTATGACGACTGTCATAGACCTGAGTGTCAGAGAGGACCTCGTCATGCCGATGATCCGGCTCACCGTCCCGTCCGGTCCGCTGACCGAGGGGGGGCCGCAGGACCGTCCAGCGCGACCTGGCCGCCGTACTGCTGCGCTGGGAGGGCCCGGACGGCCTCGATCCGGTCGCCATGGCCTCCGCCGGCGACAACTGGTCGCTGTCCTGGCGGCTGGTCGCCCCGCACCTCGAGAACAGGCCCGGCGCGCGTGTCCTGGTCGTCGCGCACGGCAGCATCGGTCTGTACGTCTGCGACATCGCCCGTGCGCTCGGCGCCTCCGACGTGTTGTACGTCGATCCCGACGCCGGACACCGGGCGCTCGCCGAGAGCTTCGGCGCCCGTACCGCCGAGACACTCGAACCCGTGCGGCACGGCTTCGACATCGCGGTGGAGGCCACCGGCCGCGTCGACCAGCTCGCTCAGGCCGTCAAGTGCCTTTCTCCGTAGGGTATTTGCGAGTCGGCGGGCAACCACTTCCGTCCCGGAGAGCTGCCGCTGCTCGACATGTACCTCACCGGTGTCACGCTGCGCATCGCCCGCGACAACGTCCGGGGCCACCTCCCCGACGCCCTCGCGCTCGCCGCCTCCGGCACCGTCGACCCCGCACGGGTCGTCTCCCATGTCCTGGACTGGGAGCAACTCCCCGACACCCTGCCCGAGAAGCGCCTCAAGCCCGTCTTCGTCCGCAACAGCGACTGACCGAGAAGAACGATGACTGCACTACCGGCCGAAACCCCAATGCCCGACACCGAAGAACTGGAGCGCCGACGCGCAGCGATCGCGGCGCTCGGACACGAGCTGCGCACCCTGGTGGAGACCGCCGTCACCACCGTGGCCCCGATCCCCGCCGTGGACGAGTTCCCCGGCGGAGTACGGATGTACAGTCCCGTCACCGGCCACGGCAGCCCCCTCGCCCCGCCCATGCGGGTGACTCGCGAGGGTGACGGTGTCGTCGGCCGCTGCATGCTCGGCATCGCGCACGAAGGCCCGCCCGGATATGTGCACGGCGGCATGAGCGCCATGCTCCTTGACGAGCTGATGGGCTGGGCCTGCTACGCGGCCGAAAGCCCCGCCATGACCGTCTCGCTCGAGATGCGCTACCACCGGCCCGTCCCGCTGCAGACTCCGCTGCGGGTCCACGCCCGCGTCACGGGCACCGAGGACCGCAAGATCCGCGTGGCCGGCTCGATCAGCACGGAGCAGGACCCCTCGGTGGCCCTGGTCACCGCGGACGCCGTCTTCGTCTCTCCGGACCTCGGCCGCGCCCGGACTCTGTTCCCAGGCTCATAGGGTTCACCGCTCTTCGGTGAACCTGTCCCTGACGTTGTCGAAGACCGGGCGGTAGGTGCTCCACTCGGCCTCCGGGGCCGACAGATAGATGTCGTACTCCCGGCCGCCCGCGGCGCCGTAGCCGAGGTCGATGGCGCGGAAGACACGGGCCCGGCCGTGGAAGGTGAATTCCCACACCGCGGCCGGCTTGCCGCGGAAGGTCGTCTCCTGCATGCGCAGCCTGCGGTAGACGGAGTAGTTGGCCTTGGTGTTCGCCTCGATGTCCTTGAAGTGGCCGACGGGGTTGGAGCCCGCGGGATCCACCATGCCGATGGTGATGCCGGCCAGGCCGGTCGGATCGGTGTAGGTGACCTCGTCGTCGCTCGACTGCTTCTTCGGCTGCCAGCCGTCCGGCACGGGGAAGGAGACGCCGAGCCGGTCGGCGCGGACCAGGTGGTAGCCGTCGGGGACGGGCGAGGGCGACGCGGACGCGGTGGGCGTGGTCACCGCGCCCGCTCCGTCCCGGTCGGCCCGGTGCGACGACATGTACAGCGTGACGGCGGTGGCGGCCACGGCCAGGACCGCCAGGACCGGCACGAGGATCCGACCCCTACGCCCCCGACGGCGACGCCGTGCGCTCCTGCCCGTCGGCGCCGTTGGTGTCGGCGGCGCCGCGGAGGTGTGCTGCGCGGTCGAGTCGTCGTCCCCCGGGCCCACCGGGACGGCGGAGGACCGCTCGGTCGGCGGGCCGGTGGACCAGGCGGCCCGCAGCGCCCGTTCCGTCTGCTCCGCCGTCGGCCGGTCCTCGGGGTCCTTCGAGAGCAGGGCCTCGATGAGCGGTTCCAGCGGACCGGCCTTGAGCATCGGCTCCAGCGGGTCCACGGCGATGGCGTACGCGGTCTCCATGGGCGTGTCACGGCGGTACGGCGGCCGACCCTCCACCGCCTGGTACAGCGTCGCGCCCAGCGACCACAGGTCCGAGGCCGGGCCGGGCTTGTGGCCGCGGATCCGCTCGGGGGCCATGAAGTCGATGGAGCCGATCATCTCCCCGGTCTGGGTGAGGGTCGAGGACCCGGCTGTCTGCGCGATACCGAAGTCGGTCAGGACGACCCGGCCGCCGGGACCGAGCAGGACGTTTCCGGGCTTGATGTCGCGGTGCAGCACGTCGGCCGCGTGCGCGGCGCGTACGGCGGAGATCACACCGAGGCCGATGCGTGCCGCCTCTTCCGGCGGCAGCGTCCGGCCGCCGTCGAGGACGTCGGCGAGGGTGCCGGCGGGGACGTACTCCATGACGATGCACGGCTGCCCGTCGTCGTCGACGACGTCATGGACGACGACCACGTTGGGGTGCACGACCCGGGCGGCGCTGCGTGCCTCGCGGCGGACGCGCTCGTACAGCGTGGTGATCTCGGCGTCGGACAGGTGCGGCGGTGTGTGAAGCCGTTTGAGCGCGACCTGACGGGTGAGCTCCTCGTCCTCGGCGCGCCACACGGTGCCCATACCGCCGCGGCCGATGCGCTCGACCAGCCGGTAGCGCCCTGCGACGAGCCGCCCTTCGTCCGACACTGCTTCACCCTCCGCCCGCTCTGCCCCCTTTTCGTCACTCGGCAATGCACACTAACCGACGTTTTCGCACTACAGCTGTGCAGTTCGTGTCGATCGCGTCATAGGAACCCTCAGCCGGCCAGGCGGTAGGCGCGCATCGCCGCCGTGTACACCTCCGCCGTCGCCGCCGCGGCCATGTCCCAGCCGAAGGAGCGGGCGTGGTGGGCCGCGGCCTCGCCCATGCGGGCGGAGAGGACCGGGGCGTCGGCGAAACGGCGCAGTGCCCGCGCGTAGTCGACCGGGTCGTGGCCCGGTACGAGTACGCCGCTCACCCCGTCCCGTACCGCAACCGGCAGACCGCCGACCTCGGCGGCGATCACCGGGGTGCCGCAGGCCTGTGCCTCGACGGCGACCAGGCCGAAGGACTCGCTGTAGGAGGGCATGACCAGGACGGACGCCGCCCGGTACCAGTCGGCGAGCCGGCCCTGGTCCACCGGCGGCCGGAACAGTACGACGTCGGAGATGCCCAGGCAGGCCGCCAGTTTCTGCAGACCTTCCGGCCCGGCCAGACCGCTGCCGCTCGGGCCGCCCACGACCGGCACCACGATCCGCTCCCGCAACTGCGGCCGCTCCTCCAGCAGCCGGGCCACCGCACGCAGCAGGACGTCCGGCGCTTTCAGCGGCTGGATACGGCCCGCGAACAGGGGGATGAAAGCGTGCGCCGGCAGTCCGAGACGGGCTCGGGCCGCGGTCCGGCCGGCCTCGACTCCGGACGCGTCGGGTCGGAAACGTTCCAGGTTGACGCCGGGGTGGACCACCGACACCCGGTCGGTGTCGGCATCGTAGTGGTGGCGGAGTTCCTCCGCCTCCTTGTCGGTGTTGGCTATCAGCCGGTCGGCCGCGCGGGCGACTTGGGTCTCGCCGAGCACGCGGTGCGCGGGTTCGGGGGTGTCCCCCTCGGCGAGGGCGGCGTTCTTGACCTTGGCCATGGTGTGCATGGCGTGGACGAGCGGGACGCCCCAACGCTCGGCGGTGAGACGGCCGACCTGGCCGGAGAGCCAGTAGTGGGAGTGGACCAGGTCGTAGTGGCCCAAGGGGTGGCCGGCCCAGGCCCGGGTCACGCCGTGGGTGAAGGCGCACAGCTGCGCGGGCAGGTCCTCCTTGGCCAGGCCTTCGTAGGGTCCGGCGGCCACGTGCCGCACCAGGACGCCGGGTGCGAGTTCCACGCTGGGCGGAAGGGCGGCGGAGGTGGCGCGGGTGAAGATCTCCACCTCGATGCCGAGGGCGGCGAGGCGCTTGGCCAGCTCGACGATGTAGACGTTCATGCCGCCGGCGTCGCCGGTGCCCGGCTGGTGCAGCGGTGAGGTGTGCACGCTGAGCATGGCGACGCGGCGGGGGCGGCTGCGGGCACCCGGCGGTCGCTGCCGGGGCGGGACGAGGAGGGTGCCCCCGTGCAGCGGGGCGCGCGGGGTCACGCCACGGCCTCGGCGGTGAGATCGATGCGCTGCTCGCCCGCGTACACGTTCATGGAGGTACCGCGCAGGAAGCCCACGAGCGTGAGCCCGGTCTCCGCCGCCAGGTCCACGGCGAGGGAGGACGGTGCAGAGACCGCCGCCAGCAGCGGGACACCTGCCATGACCGCCTTCTGTACGAGCTCGAAGGAGGCCCGTCCGGACACCAGCAGGATGCCGCGGGACAACGGTAGTTGGCCGGCCTGGAGCGCGCGGCCGATCAGTTTGTCGACGGCGTTGTGCCGGCCGACGTCCTCGCGCAGGTCCAGCAGTTCGCCCTCGGGCGAGAACAGCGCGGCGGCGTGCAGGCCGCCGGTCCGGTCGAACACCCGCTGGGCGGCGCGGAGTTGATCGGGCAGGGTGGACAGCAGGGCGGGGGTGACACGGACCGGGGGTGTGTCGGCGATCGGCCAGCGCGCGGTGGTCCGTACGGCGTCCAGGCTCGCCTTGCCGCACAGTCCGCAGGAGGACGTGGTGTAGACGTTCCGCTCGAGCGTGATGTCGGGGACGGGCACGCCGGGGGCGAGTTGTACGTCGACGACGTTGTACGTGTTCGAGCCGTCGGCGGTGGCGCCCGCGCAGTAGACGATGTTCGCGACCTCGTCGGCCCGCCCCAGGACTCCCTCGCTCACCAGGAAGCCCGCGGCCAGGGCGAAGTCGTCGCCGGGAGTGCGCATGGTGATCGCGAGGGGTCTGCCGTTGAGGCGGATCTCCAGGGGTTCCTCGGCGACCAGGGTGTCGGGGCGGGTATGTGTCGCTCCGCTGCGGATGCGGAGTACGCGTCGGCGTTCGGTGACACGTCCCATGGCCTCAGCTCCTGGTTCGACTTCCTGCGGCGGCCGCGCTCTCAGCACTCGATGACGTTCACGGCAAGGCCGCCCCGCGCCGTCTCCTTGTACTTGACCGACAAGGGGGCGCCCTGTTCGACTGGTCCCTTGACCTGCAAGTTCGTGGGAATATTCTTGACCCACTCAGCGAGTAGGGACTTCTCAGGGACTTTCGGCTGGGAGTGGTCCTCCAGCCAGGAGTCCATGGCGACGAGACCGCGCTGACCTGCGCCGGGCATGAAGTGAGCGTAGTGGTCGAGGGTGACCTTCGAGGTCGAGTGCCCGAGCCACTTCGACAGGCTGACGATCGACTCGCCGGCTTCCAGCTGTACGCTCGCGTAGGTGTGCCGAAGGACGTGGAACATGTCCTCTCGCGGGGCGGCGTAGATAGGGACGCGACGTATGCGGCCTCCGTCGCGCCGCACCTTTTCCCCGACAGGCTTGATAATGCCGGCGGTGGCGAGGGCAGGCTTCCAACTGCGGTCGTTCCAAGTGCGGTAGTAGATCCGGTTGCCGTGCGAGGTGGTGAGGACCAGATTCACCGTGATCGGCTTCCGCTGACGCTCCTCCAGGGCGGTGGCCGGTGGCTCGGGGTTGCGCCAGGGCAGTGTGCAGGGCGTCGAAGGAAAGCGCCGAAAGTGCTCGCGTGCCCGCATGGCGAGGTTGGGCGGAAGAGGTACGTCGCGGGTCTTACGCCCCTTGGGGAGCGAAAAGTAGGGACGTCCCTTGATGTCCCACTTCAGCTGGCGTCGCACGTAGACGACACTCGCGTTGAAGTCGAAGTCCTCCTGGGCGAGACCGAAGGCCTCCCCTTGACGGAGCCCCAGCCCGATGCCCAGATCGACAGCGAACCGGTAGCGCTCCTGGAGGCCCGCCCGAACGGCGTCGACAACCTCACGAGCCCAGGCCTTGGCCTTCTTCTCGGTGGGGCGCGGGGGTTTGACGCTGTTGTTGGCCTTCATGGGGTTGCGCACCAGGCGCTGGTCGTCCACCGCGCTGCTGAGGATCGACGACAGATGCCCCCAGATCACCTCCGCCGTTGTCTCCTCGACACGGGAGAGCAGCGAGGCTTTGAAAGAGCGCAGGACCGCTGCGTCGATAGCACGCAGAGGGAGGTCGCCCACCAGCGGGATGATGTGGTTCCAGATACGGCTGCCCAGGGGCCCTGCGGTTGAGGGCTCGTCGGCTCGGCCTGGCCACCAGTGATCCACGATGTACTCGGTGAGCGGGATCTCGCCCCTGCGTGCGTCGACGAAATCGCCACGGCTGGAGTCGGTCTGGGCGGTGGCGAGCCACTGCTTGGCGTCCTCGCTCGTGTCGAAGGAGCGGTCCTGGACGCCGGGAATTCCCTTGACCCGGTAGCGCTTTCCCTTGCCGTACAGGGCGGTGCGCTCGCGTTTTCCGGTCTTCTTGTTGGGCCGCTTCTTGAGCCAGCGGTCTTCTATGTAACCGGCCATTCAGTATGGTTCTCCATGCTTGCGTGCGTTGCGTAGTGGTCGGTGGCAACGCACTTCGCATCCGGTGCTTATCCCGGTCGCGGATGCTCTTTTCCTGGTCTTTTCGAAAGGCGGCTACTCGCGGGGCTTGGCGCGGCGTTGAGGCTTCTGCGCAAGAGGGTTGAGAGCAGAGTTGGACCGGGAGTCGGCCTGTTCCTGGGCTTGCACCCACGCGTCGAGAGCGGCGATGCGGTACATCACGCGGCGCCCCATCCGAAAGCTCGGCGGGCCTTGGCGGCGATGACGCCAGACATAAAGGGTGTTTGGAGAGATGCCGAGATACTCAGCGGCCTTCGGGAGGTTTAGGAAAGCGGTCTCGACTATGTGATTAGGCTGCGACATGGCTGTGCTCCTGCCTTCGGTTCGGCTGCGACAGGATGAGAATCCGGAGAAAGGGCAACTTGGTCGGGCCGGGAATTTCTGATATCCGGTGACGCCGGTGGGTGCTCGCGTCGGAACCGCGTCGGTGAGGACGCGTCGCGCAAGTACTCGGCGGAGGCAGGCGCCCACGGACCCCTGTGTCGGCGGGGGCGCCCCACGGTGGTCGTGGTGCCGACCGTGGCGAGACGGATCACCCCCGCAGACGTGGTGGTGATCCGAGTAGGTCTACTGAGAGTGCTTGACAAGCAGAGTGCTCCACACCGACCCAGCGCCAGCGGTCCATCGGCGGTGACCGAAGCGCGGGTTGCAGGCATCGCCTACGGCTGCTGCTACGAACTGGTGCTGGCTGTAGCCACTGCTCCCGCCGCATGGCTGCAGGTCAACTGTTCCGGGAGACCTCGAAACTGTCGTGTGCGTGGATGTAGACGGGACACTGTTCTTGATCGAGTGAAGGCCGGTGGTCCTGCGTTGCTGCAATCTGTGAACCCCGGCGAAGTGATCGAAGTCATTTCAGGTCTGTGCGGTCTGGCCACCGCGGCGATGCGGATCCGAGGACGAACGGCACTCGCCCGGGAGTAGCGGCGAGCCATGGCCGTCGCGATCGGCGTGGCTGGAGGCACCGGCCGGTCGGTGACCGTGCGTCAGCAGGTTGCCGGGGCCCAGTGGTCCCGTCGACATCGGCACGGGCGCCGCGCCGTCGCCGACGGCCGCAGGGTGGGTTCCGGGTGGGCGGTAAATGGTGAACACCGAAACCAACCCAATGACAGGGCCACTCTCTTTTGGCCACACCGGACGAGGCGGCTCGCTCGGCTTCGCCGATCGCGAGCACGGCGTTGCCTTCGGCTACGTGATGAACAACATCATTGGGGGTGCCGACGATACTCGTGCGGTTTCGCTGGTAGAAGCGGTGCGGAGGTCATTGGTGTAGGCAGCTGCTACCCGGGAAACAGACTCTGCCCTAGCACGCATCAGAAAGTCCTCTTGCGCCCCAGCAGCCGACTCCACCGCTCGTCGCCCGACCGTGGGACTTGCGCCTGCCGGGCCTTGACCGTGGAAGCGAGTGGGTTCGCGCAGTCCTGGGGATGGATGCCACGGAACCATCGCGTGATCCGCAGATCGGGCGGGGTGTCCTCGTGGGTCCGGGTGGGAAGGAGTGATTCTCAGGGATTTCGCTTCACTGTCGGTTCAGGTTTGGCCGCAGCCTTGCGGGGAGGGGCGGGCAAGGATGCTGGGTGTGGTTTTCGTACACGGGGTCAACTCGTCTCCATCTGTGTGGGACGAGTTCGTCGGGCTGATGGCGGGCGATGAGGAGCTGGCGGGGGTGGTGGGCGAGGTACGGCCCCTGTTCGGGTACGCGACGGGGGTGTGGCGGGCACCATGGCGTCCGTTGCAGGTGATCCCGTCGGTCACCACAGCGGCCGACAGTTTGAAGGAGTATCTCGTCACTGAGGCGGGCGGGTTCGAGCGCCTGGTGCTGGTAGGACACAGTCAGGGTGGCCTGGTGATTCAGCGCTGCCTGGTGCGGATGCTCGGCGAAGGCCGGGGCCGGGAGTTGGCGCGGATTCGGCAGGTGGTGCTGCTGGCCACGCCGAACACCGGCTCGCAACTGCTGTTCACGGCCCGGCGGATGCTGGTGCGGGGTAACCCGCAGGAGCGGGTGCTGCGCCCGTACGACGAACTGGTGGCCGACACGCTGACCGTGGTCATGCGTGATGTGGTCAACGCCCCGGTGGTGCCGAGCGAGCGGACGTGCCGCATCCCGTTCTCGGTGTACGCCGGCGAGCGGGACGGGATCGTCACCCGAGCCTCGGCGCAGGCGTTGTTCCCTCAGGCGGCAGCACTGCCAGGTGATCATTTCACGATCGTTCGCCCCACCTCGCGACAGCACCGTAGCTACACCACGGTCAAACGTCTGCTGCTGGAAGCCGCCTCGGCGAGTGAGCGGGATCCGCCGATGGAGACGGTCGGCACCGTTGCGCCCGCGGTCCTGGAGGTCCACACGGCGGTCCCGGCCGGGCAGGCAGCAGGTCCGGGAGCGGAGCTGACTGCTTACCTGCCCCGCGAGCACGACATCGCGTTGCGCGCGGAGCTGTCCACGGTGTTCGCCGGCGGGGCTTCGCGGCTGGTCATCTTGACCGGTGAGTCCTCGACCGGGAAGACCCGCGCCCTGTACCAGGCGCTACAGGAGACGGCCCCGGACAAGGTGCTGCTACGTCCGGTTGACGCCGAGAGCCTGCTCGGTCTGCTCGGGGCCGGGCGTATCGGACCGGGGCATGTGTTGTGGCTGAATGAAGCCCAGCGCTTCCTGTACGGCGACGACGGGGAAAAGGCTGCCGCGCGGCTACGGCAGTTGATGGAGCGCACGAGCGGGATCGCAGTGGTCGGCACGCTGTGGGCCGACCCATTCTGGAACGAGTTGACTGCGCCCGAGCGTTCTGAACACGCGCAGGCCAGGGCACTGTTGGAGCACCCGGCGTTCGCCAGGCGCATCGAGGTGCCCGGGCGCCTGAGGGCTGGTGAGCTGGACGCGTGGCGTCGCCTGGCAGACGGCACCGGTGATACCCGCCTGATGCAGGCCCTTCGCGCAGGGGCGGGTGACGGTCGGGTGGTGCAGCACCTGAGCGGCGGCCCTCAACTGCTGGCCGGCTACCTCGCCGGGCCCGGCGGATTCTTCACCGCTCGGGAACACGCACTGATCACTGCCGCGCTCGATGCTCGCCGCCTCGGGCATCGAGCACCCCTGCCCGCGAGTCTCCTGGCCCAGGTCGCGGACGGCGACCTGCATGCCCGCGACCGCTCCCCGGACTCCGACTGGGCAGAACGCGATCTGCGAGCGCTGACCTCAGGCCAGCGGGCGGATGGGACCCGCACCGATATCCGGCGCACCCTTACCGCTCTGACCCCGGTCTATCCCTATGCCGGAGCCCCTGCCCGTTATGAGCCGGCCGACTACCTAGACCAGCACATCCGCCGCCTGCGCGCCGACCAGTTGGGCACGCCCGCCCTCTGGCACACACTGATCGAGCAGACCGCGGACCCCGCTGACATGGCTGCCCTGGCCCGCGCTGCCTGGGATCGTGATTTACGCACCACGGCCGCGCGTCTTTGGACCAAGGCCGTCGCCGCAGGCCATCCCACGATCGGCCTTGTCCAGATCTCCTGGATGCTCGATCGCGAGCTCGCCGCCCTCGAATTCACCGCCACCCATGTTGAACTCACCAACACATACGCGGTGGCCGAAATACTTTTGCAGCAACGGCGACGGGAACTGACCAGATTCGTCCCGGCACTGCTGAAGCGCAATCCGGCTGCACACGCCGACGTCACCAACCTGTTCGCGGTAGTCGCATTGTTCGAAGAGCTGCGGAAGGCCGAGGATGAGCAAGCTGCCAGGGCCCTGGCGCAACGCGCCGCCGACCTCGCCGACCTCGCCGACCCGGGCGGGGTGGCCGCCTTCCTGGACGTCCTGCGGGAGACGGGGGACCGGGAGACGACGAGGATGCTGCTGAAGCGCAACCCGGCCAACCGTGCTGACCTCACCGACGTCGACGGGGTAACTGACCTGCTGGAAGCGCTGAGGGAAGCCGGCGACGAGCATGCCGCCATGACGCTCGCGCAGCGCGTCGCCACCCACACCGACCCTGCTCACCCGGAGGTGTCGGTCGCGCTGCTGGAGCAGTTGCGCGAGACCGGGGACGGGCACATAGCTGCGGCCCTGGTGCAGCGCATCGCCGCCCACGCCGACCTCACCGACCTCACCGACCTCACCGACCCAGACAGGGTGGCCGCCCTGCTGAAGATCCTGCATGACGCCGGTGAGGAGGAGGCTGCCACGTCGCTGGCGCAGCGTGCCGCCGCCCATGCCCCCTGCGCCGACCTCGCCGACCCGGACGCCGCGCTCGCCCAGGCGTTCGTACTTTGGGTGGCCGGCGACGAGCAGGCTGCCAAAGATGTTGCACAGCGGGCCGCCGCCCACGCCGACCTCACTGATCCGGGCCGTGCAGCCACCCTGGTGCATCTGCTGCGGGAGACCGAGGACGAGCAGGCTGCCATAGCGCTGGCGCAGCGTGCCGCCGACCAAGCCGACACCACCGACCTGAGCGGGCTAGCCACCCTGCTGAAGGTCCTGGGGAAGACCGGGGACGGGCACATCGGCATGGCACTGGCTCAGCGCGCCGCCACCCAAGCCGACCTCGCCGACCCGCTTGTGGTCAGCAATATGCTGTACGCGCTGTGGAACACCCCGTACCAGCAGGCCATCACCATGCTGGCGCAGCGCGCCGTCACCGACATGACCGAACTCACCGATCCCCACACGGTCGTCGCCCTTGTGCGCCACCTTCGGTATTCCGGGCATGAACAGGACGCCACAGCTCTGGCGCTCCGCGCCGCCGCCCAGGTCGACCTCATCGATCTCTCACGCCCAGAGGCGATCTCCGACCTGTTGACGGAGCTTCGGAAAGCAGGGGCCAGCCAGACCGCCACTCTCAAAGCTCGCGCCCAGAACGCTGGACAATACCCAGGCACTTTCGGGCTATTCGGGCGCGAACCGGACAGTCGGCCCTCCGCGCCCTGGTCCTGGCCTGAATTGTTCACGACTATGGCTGATTAACCACGTGGCTGTGATGCCGCTTCGGCCGGCCGCTGAGGATGCGCTCCATGGCGGCTAGCGGCCGACACGGCCGCTGCAGCGTCAGCAGGCCCGCCGTCCGCCCGTCCGCCCCGACCAGATCATCCGGGAACTCGCCCACCGCCTCCATGAGCACCCCTCCCACAAGATCGCGCTGCCACCGGTCTACGACGCGGCCCGCGACCACTCACAACTCGGCGCCTGCACCCACGGCCAGCGCTGCCCTCTCGTGGTCACGGGAGCCGTCGTCGTCGACGAGCGCAATCGCGTTCTGTGCCTGCGGCACGAGGAAGGCTATGCCCTCGCGGAGGCGGAGCCAGAGGAGGCGGACGACTCCCTCAGCATCACCTTCGCGCCCCTCATCGACAACGGAGAGTCTTGATGACCGAGGCAGTCGGCGACACGACCGAGGCCGCAGGCGGCCGGCGAATCGCCGCACTCGGAGAAATGCTGGAACTGGGCGACGCTGCCGTCGAAGCCCACTGCGAGGTCGGGCGCATGGCAGCCGAGAACAGCGTCGACCTCGTCATGGCGGTGGGCGGGGACATGGCCAAGCAGCTCGCCCTCGCGGCAGGTGCGGCAGGGGTGCTTCGCACTGGTCGGCGACAACATCGCCGCCGCCCACCTCGACTCCATCCTCCGCCCCGACGACGTCGTGCTCGTCAAAGCGTCCCGCGGCGGCCAGCCCTGGCAGATCGCCCAGGCACTCACCGGGCAGCCTCCTACGGGGTTGTGAGTCATCGTCACCACTAGCGAATGAGCTCACCGCCCTGCCCGTCGAGCTGACACCCCCTACCCTTCAAAACAGCTACGCCGCAGGCAAATCCTCAGAGGCTTCCGGTTCAGCCGACAGACTGCCAATAGTGAGACCTAGCATTAGCCTCGCGCTTTCACGAGGCGGGCTGTCCAAGAACTGATCAGAGACACGAAAAGTGCCCTTGACCTGCAACGATAGGACTTGCTGAGGGCCCT
>NZ_JBSFDG010000033.1:0-64209 GCF_053593775.1 Streptomyces sp. NPDC002092 | reverse complement strand
AAGGTGGTCTTGATGACGCCGGCGCGGGTGCCGCCGATGCCCTTGGCGTACGACAGCGCGAGCGCGAAGGCGTTGCCGGTCGCGTCCTGCTCGACGGCCGCGATGCACGGAACGCCGCGGCCCTCCTCGTACTGGCGGCGCACCAGGTGGCCCGGGCCCTTGGGGGCGACCATGCACACGTCGACGTTGGCCGGGGGCTCGATGAAGTCGAAGCGGATGTTCAGGCCGTGGCCGAAGAACAGCGCGTCGCCGTCCTTGAGGTTGTCCTTGATGGACTCCTCGTAGACCTGGGCCTGGATCGGGTCCGGCACCAGGATCATGATGACGTCGGCCTCGGCGGCGGCCTCGGACGGCGTCACCACGCGCAGGCCCTGCTCCTCGGCCTTGGCCTTGGACTTGGAGCCCTCGTGCAGACCGACACGGACGTCGACACCCGAGTCACGCAGCGACAGCGCGTGGGCGTGGCCCTGGCTGCCGTAACCGATGACCGCGACCTTGCGGCCCTGGATGATGGACAGGTCGGCGTCGGCGTCGTAGAACAGCTCGGCCACTTTGGGTTCTCTCCTTGAAGCGGGGCGAAGTGCCACATCGGATGGGGGAGTTGACGGTTGCGCGTGGCGGGGTTCAGGCGCTGACCGGGTAGCTCTCGGCCTGGGCCGGGCGCAGCGGCAGCGCTCGGGCCGGCCGGGCGCCGTGGGACGCCCGGCGGATGGCGAGGGTGCCGGAGCGGACCAGTTCCCTGATGCCGAACTGCTCGAGCATGTGCAGCATCGTCTGCAGGTCCTCGGGGCTGCCGGACCCCTCGAGGGTCACCGCGTCCGGGGCCACGTCCACGACGCGGGCGTCGAACAGGCGGGCCGTGTCCACGACCAGGGGACGGGTCTGGCGGTCCGCCTCGACGGTGACCAGCACGAGACCCCGGCGGATCGCGGTGTCACCGTCGCACTCCACGATCTTGAGAACGTTGACGAGCTTGCCGATCTGTTTGACCACCTGCTCCAGTTCGCGGTCCTCGGCGTTCACCACGAGGGTGATGCGGGAGACCCGCGGGTCATGGGTGGTCCCCTCCGACACGGACTCGATGTTGAAGCCGCGGCGTGAGAACAGCGCGGTGGTCCGGGCGAGGACCCCGGGGCGGTTCTCCACCAGAACGGACAGGGTGTGCTTGGGCATGGCGTGGGCGACCTCTCTGTTTCAGAACTCGGGACGGATTCCGCGGGCGGACATGATGTCGTCGTTGGACGCACCAGCGGCCACCATGGGCCACACCAGGGCGTCCTGGTGTACGACGAAGTCCACGACGACCGGGCGGTCCTGTACGGCGTTGGCCGCACCGATGACCTCGTCCAGGTCCTGCGGACGTTCGCAGCGCATCGCGGCACAGCCCATCGCGTCGGCCAGTCGCACGAAGTCGGGCACCCGCGTCCCGACGGTTCGCTGCCCCTGCGACGCCGGGGCGGAAGGGGCCTGCAGGCCGGTCTGGGAGTAGCGCTGACCGTAGAAGAGGGTCTGCCACTGGCGGACCATGCCCAGAGCGCCGTTGTTGATGACCGCCACCTTGATGGGGATGTCGTTGAGAGCACAGGTGACCAGTTCCTGGTTGGTCATCTGGAAGCAGCCGTCCCCGTCGATCGCCCACACCGTGGCATCGGGGCGGCCGACCTTCGCGCCCATCGCGGCGGGCACCGAGTAGCCCATGGTCCCTGCGCCGCCCGAGTTGAACCACTGGCGGGGCCGCTCGTGGGGCAGGAAGTGCGCCGCCCACATCTGGTGCTGCCCGACCCCGGACGCGTACAGCGTGTTCTCCGGAGCGAGCTGGCCGATGCGCTGGATCACCTGCTGCGGGGCCAGCGCGTCACCCGGCGGGGCGTCGTAGCCCAGCGGGTAGGTGCGGCGCCAGCGGTCGATGTCCTGCCACCACGCGGCGTAGCTGCCCCGGCGGCCGAGTGCATGTTCGCCGCGCAGGGCCCGGACGAGTTCCGCGATGACGCTGCGGGCATCGCCCACGATGGGCACGTCCGCTGTGCGGTTCTTGCCGATCTCGGCCGGATCGATGTCCGCGTGGATCACCTTGGCGTGCGGGGCGAAGCCGTCGAGCCGGCCGGTGACGCGGTCGTCGAAGCGGGTGCCGAGCGCCACCAGCAGGTCGGCCTTCTGCAGTGCCGCGACGGCGGCAACCGTGCCGTGCATGCCGGGCATGCCGACATGCAGCGGATGACTGCCGGGGAACACCCCCAGCGCCATGAGCGTGGTGGTGACGGGCGCGCCGATCAGTTCGGCCAGCTCCCTCAACTCGGCGGCGGCATCCGCCTTCGCCGTGCCGCCGCCGACGTACAGGACCGGCCTGCGGGCCTGGACGATCATTTCGGCGGCCGTGCGGATCTGCCGGAGATTGGGCCGGACGACGGGGTGGTATCCGGCCAGCTGCAGTCGGCCGGGCCAGACGAACGTGGTCTCGTCCTGCAGGGCGTCCTTGGCGATGTCGACCAGGACCGGGCCGGGGCGGCCGGTGGAGGCGATGTGAAAGGCCTCCGCGATGGTCCGCGGGATGTCGTCGGCGCGGGTCACCAGGTAGTTGTGCTTGGTGATCGGCATGGTGATGCCGACGATGTCCGCCTCCTGGAAGGCGTCCGTGCCGATCGCTTTCGAGGCGACCTGCCCGGTGATCGCCACGAGCGGCACCGAGTCCATGTGGGCGTCCGCGATCGCCGTGACCAGGTTGGTGGCGCCGGGCCCCGAGGTGGCCATGCACACGCCCACCTTCCCGGTCGCCTGCGCGTACCCCACGGCCGCGTGACCGGCGCCCTGCTCGTGGCGGACCAGGATGTGGCGCAGCTGCCGGGAGTCCATGAGCGGGTCGTAGGCGGGGAGGATGGCGCCGCCCGGGATGCCGAACACGGTGTCGGTCCCCGCGTTCTCCAGAGCGAGAATCAGGGACTGCGCGCCGGTGACGCGTGGCGCGGTGGCGCGTGGTCGGGGTGCACTGGAGCGCAGTGGTGAGGGGCCGGCGTCCAGGGGCTGCCGGGCGGCGTTCTGCATTGTCTGCTCCACACATCTGTAGAGGGTGTCGGGCCCGCGCATGCGGGACGGGAAGGAAAAGTGCGACCGTCACGGGGTGAGCCGCGCGTCGGGCGGGGACGTCTCAGTGGGGGCAGGGGAAGCTTCGGGGCGCGGCCTGCTGCCGGTGCCGTGCCACCGCCCGCAGCAGGGCCAGGGCCGTGGCGCGGGCCGGGTCGGGGTCCAGTGCGGCGCCCCAGAGGGTCCGACCGCCGACCATGCACTCCAGGTAGACGGCGACGTCGTCCTGGCCGGTGCGGTGCACCAGGTGAGTGCTGCGATCCACCACGTCGACGGTGATGCCGAGGTCGGCGAGGGCCGTGACGAGCTTGTCCTCGTCCTCGGAGCGGGCCAGGTGAGCGGGGAGCCCGAGAAACTCGCCGGGCCGCTCGTCGGTGAGGCGGTACTCGTGTGCGAAGACCGTCCACAGACGCTCCGGCGTGATCTCGCCGCCGTGGGCGTCGGTGTGGCCCTGGACGACAGCGGAGAACTCGATCTGCAGGCGGCGTGGCAGGTCGAGCCCGTGGCACTCCTTCATCAGATAGGCGATCCCGCCCTTGCCCGACTGGCTGTTGACGCGGACGATCGCCTGGTAGCTGCGGCCGATGTCATGCGGGTCGAGCGGCAGGTACGGCATGTCCCAGGGGAGTTGGTCGACGGGCATCCCCATGCGGGCCGCCTGCGTGCGCTGGGCCTCGAAGCCCTTGTTGATGGCGTCCTGATGGGACCCGGAGAACGAGGTGAACACCAGGTCCCCGCCGTAGGGGTGCCGTTCGGGCACACTCATCTGGTTGCAGTGGCGGTAGGTCCGCTTGACCTCCTCGATGTCGGAGAAGTCGATTTCGGGGTCGATCCCGTGGGTGAGCATGTTCAGTCCGAGCGTCACCAGGTCGACGTTGCCGGTCCGCTCGCCCTGGCCGAACAGGCAGCCCTCCACCCGGTCCGCGCCGGCCAGCAACGCGAGTTCGGCCGCGGCGACCCCTGTGCCCCGGTCGTTGTGCGGATGGGCGGACAGGCAGACGTACTCCCGGCGCGACAACGTCCGGGACATCCACTCGATCTGGTCGGCGTAGACGTTGGGGGTGCTCAGCTCCACGGTCGCCGGCAGATTGAGGATGATCTCGCGACCTTCTCCCGGCTGCCATACGTCCATCACGGCTTCGCAGACCTCGGCCGAGAACTCCAACTCGGTACCGGTGAACATCTCCGGCGAGTACTCGAAGCCCAGCATCGTGTCCGGACCGAGGATCCGCTGCGCGTGCTCCATGACGTGGCGGGTTCCGCTCACCGCGATCGAGATCACCTCGTCACGGCTGGAACGGAAGACGACCTCGCGAAAGCGCGGGGCGGTGGCGTTGTACAGATGGACCGTCGCCCGGCGGACCCCTACCAGGGACTGCAGTGTGCGCTCGATGAGCTCCTCCCGCGCCTGGGTGAGCACCGAGATGGTGACGTCGTCCGGGATCATCCTGCGCTCGATGAGCGAGCGCACGAAGTCGAACTCCGTGTGCGACGCGGCCGGGAATCCGACCTCGATCTCCTTGTAGCCCATGCACACCAGCAGGTCGAACATGGTGTGTTTGCGATCGAGCGACATCGGCTCGATCAGCGCCTGGTTGCCGTCGCGCAGATCCGTGGAGAGCCACCGCGGCGCCTTGGACAGGGTGCGCAGCGGCCACCGGCGATCGGCCATGGGCACCGGCGGGGGCGCGCTGTAGCGATGGACCGGCATCCCGGAGGGGTGTTGACGTACGGTGGCGGAGGTGATCGGGGTGGGTGCCAGTACGTCTGGGCCTGACAGATCCATGAGGGACATGGTGAATACCTCTCAGATGATTAGGGCCGGTCGGCTGTCAAGGCGGTCGCCATCCGGTGCAGCGCCTCGTCGATGACCTGGGGCGACGTGGCGAAGGAGAGCCGGATGTGGCCCTCTCCGCCGGGCCCGAAGGCGGAGCCGGGGGTGACAGCGACCCCGGCCTCGGCGAGCAGCCAGGACGTGAACTGCTCGGAGCCGCCCCGGGCGGCGTCCCGGATGTCGGGAAAGACGTACAGCGCTCCGTCGGGAGCGGCGCAGCGAACGCCCGGCAGCCGGTTGAGACCGGCGACGATTCGGTCGCGCCGGGCGGCGTACTGCGCCGTCATCGCATCGATCGGCGCCTGCGGTCCGTTGAGCGCCGCCAGGCCGCCGCGCTGGACGAACGATCCAGCGCATCCCACGCTGTGCTGCTGCACCTTGAGGACCTCGCCGATCACTTCGGCCGGCCCGCAGATGTAGCCGAGGCGCCATCCGGTCATGGCGTAGGCCTTGGAGAAGCCGTTCACCGTCAGGGTGCGGCAGCGGGCATCGGGGAGGGACGCCGGGCTGATGTGCGGACGCCCGCTGTAGTTGATCTTCTCGTAGATCTCGTCCGAGATGATGAACAGATCACGATCCCGGGCGAATGAGACCAGCGCGTCCACTTCGTCCGCGTCCAGCAGCCGCCCGGTCGGATTGTTGGGCGTGTTGACGAGGACCGCCCTGGTCCGTTCGGTCACCGCCGCCTCGAGCAAGGGGCGGGAAAGGCGGAAGCCGTCGTGCGCGCTCAGCTCGGCGAACACCGGCCGGGCGCCCGCGAGATGGGCCATGGAGGCGTAGCTCACCCAGCTCGGAGTGGGGACGATGATCTCGTCGCCGGGGTCGAGCACCGTCAGTACGGCGCTGTACAGCGCGTGCTTGGCCGAAGGCGTCACGATGATCTCGGTTGCCGGGTCGGCCAGGACGCCGTTGTCCTTGGCCAGTTTCTCGGCGACCGCCCCCAGCAGTTCGGGGGTCCCGCGACTCGGTGTGTAGTGGGTGAAACCGTCGTTGATGGCGGCGACGGCCTCCGCGGCGATATGACCCGGAGTGCCGAAGTCGGGCTCGCCACCGCCGAGATCGAGGATGTCGGCACCCTGAGCGCGCAGTTGCCTGACCTGGTCGAGAACGGCATAGGTCGCCGATTTCTGGATCCTCGTGAAACGCTCCGCCGCTGTGGGCATGGGGTTCTCCGCTTCTGTGTCGTGCCTACGCCGTCCCGCCTGCGCACGGGGTCAGTCGGCGACGCGGCCCCGCACCGAGTCGAGCCACTTGTCGGCGTGCCGGTCCGCCGCCGCGTCGTCACGGAACGCGTAGGTCTTCAGGAGCCAGCGCTTGCGGGCCTCGGCCGGGTCGTTGATCTCGATCTTCTCCCGGCTGTGCAGACCGTCCTGGTTGGCCAGCAGGAACAGGTCGCGTTCCAGGATCCGGTGGCGCTGCTTCTCCACCTTGGCCAGCGCGTCCTTCAGGGCGAGGAGCGCGTCCTTGGCCTCCACGGGGCTGCCGGGCGCGGTCGTCGTACTGGTGTCCAGATAGCGGAAGCTGTGGTGGTTCTCCAGGATCGGATGCACCTCGGAGAAGGTGAGGCTTTCGTTCTTCTCCTTGGAGAAGACATCGAACGGAGTGATGTAGTACGGCCGGCGGAGTATCGCCTGCTCGTTTTCCGTCAGTTCGTCCAGCATGGCGCGCCCGTCGATGAAACCCGTGTAGATCAGGTCGTTTCCCGGGCACCTCATGCCGAGCAGGGCGATATAGTCCGCCCGGACGTCGTGGGCGGTACGGTCATTATGGAAGAACAACTCGCTGTCGCTGTAGCCGGTGAGCATTCCGCTGTACTTGCGGATGGCGACCACATCCGTGAAGAAATCGCCCCAGTTCCGCGCGTAGGCGAGCAGCGGATTTCCCGCCAGCTGGGCGAACAGCTCCAGGAGCGCCTCGCCGATGAACGTCCTTTTGGCGGCGTGCTTCACCGCGACCGGGTCCTCGTCCCCGAGGTCGGGAAGCTCGGGGTCGATCGGGCAGTTGCGTATGACGTGGGCGTCCGACGTGCCGGCCTCCCGTTCCGCGCGGATGCGGTGCGCCACGTCCACGAAGAACTGCGGTACCTCGCCCCGCTCGACCAGGTCACGCACGGCCTGGGAGAACGCCTCGTACTCCTCGTAGGGGTTCTTGCCGACGCCGTCGAGGACTCGATACAGCTCTGCGTGCTCCTCGTCGCTGAGTGTGTAGATCGGCTTCATGACTCCTCTGTTCAGTCTCGGGGATGAATTCCGGCCTCCCAAACAATCCCCTGACCCGCGAGCCGTGTCATCGCTCGTCGGTTGAATTTCGGGTGCGGTGGAGACACCGGGAGCAGGTGACTCCACCGACGGTTGAAGCACGTCAACCGGTCTCCCGTCAAAAGGATGACCGGCCGCTACAAAGGAATTCGTTGCCAGCCCGAGTGCGGTGCGGGTTTACTTTGGCATCGATGTTCGAGATGGAGTTATGAACTTCGATGATGGGGGATTCATGGGATCAACCCTGGCGCAGAAGATCTGGAATCAGCACGTGGTGCACAGGGGCGCAGGCGGAGACGATCTGCTCTACATCGATCTGCATCTGCTGCACGAGGTGAACACACCGCAGGCGTTCGACGGCCTGCGTGCGGCCGGGCGGCGGGTACGTCGTCCCGACCTCACGCTGGGCACGGAGGACCACAACACCCCGACCGTCGCCGTCGAAAGGGTCATCCGTGATCCCGGCTCGCGCAGGCAGTCGGAGCTGATGCGGTCCAACTGCGCCGAGTTCGGCATCCCGTTGCACCGGCTCGGCGATCCCCGCCAGGGCATCGTCCATGTCATCGGCCCCGAACTGGGGCTGACGCGCCCCGGCATGACCATCGTGTGCTGCGACTCGCACACCACCACACAGGGCGCGTTCGGCGCGCTGGCCTTCGGTATCGGCACCAGTCAGGTCGAGCACGTCCTGGCGACCCAGACCCTCGCGCTGCACCGACCCGACGACATGGCCGTGACGATCAACGGCCGTCTCCCGGAGGGCGTCAGCGCCAAAGACCTCATCCTGGCCGTCATCGCCCGGATCGGCACCTCGGGCGGGCAGGGACACATCATCGAGTACCGGGGCGAGGCGGTCTCCGCGCTCTCCATGGAAGGGCGGATGACCCTGTGCAACATGACCGTCGAGGCGGGGTCACGCGCCGGGGTGGTGGCACCGGACGACACCACCTTCGACTACCTCAGCCGGCGTCCCGGCATGCCGAGCGGGCCCCGGTGGGACGAGGAGGTGGCCCACTGGAGGGCGCTGCGCAGCGACCAGGACGCGGTGTTCCACAAGGGGATCGTCCTGGACGCCGGCGGGCTCAGCCCCTATGTCTCCTGGGGCACGAACCCGGGACAGAGCATTCCGCTGGACGCCCGGGTGCCCTCGCCGGACGACTTCACCGACCCCCAGGAGCGCTCCGACGCGGCCCGCGCCCTGGAGTACGTCGGGCTGCGCCCCGGCACAGCGATGCGTGACGTCCCGGTCGACGCGGTCTTCATCGGCTCGTGCACCAACGGCCGGATCGAGGACCTGAGGGCCGCCGCCGACGTGCTGCGCGGCCGCCGGGTGGCCGAGGACGTCCACCTCATCATCGTGCCGGGTTCCGCGGCCGTCCGCGCCCGCGCCGAGGAAGAGGGACTGGCCGAGGTGTTCGCACGGGCCGGCGCCGACTTCCGCGCGGCAGCCGGATGCTCGATGTGCGCCGCGCTCAACGAGGACCGGCTGCGGCCCGGCCAGCGCGCGGCATCCACCAACAACCGGAACTTCGAAGGCAGGCAGGGCAAAGGGTCGCGCACCCACATCGTCTCCCCGGCTGTCGCGGCCGCGACCTCGGTCGCCGGCCGGCTTGCCGCCCCCAGCGATCTGTGAGGAGCCACACCGTGCACCAGTTCACCGTCCACACCGGGTCGGCCGTGCCACTGCGCCGGAGCAACGTCGACACCGACCAGATCATCCCGGTGCGCTTCCTCAACCGCTCGCAGCGCACCGGGCACGCCGACTCGCTGTTCGCCGACTGGCGCGACGACCCCGCCTTCGTCCTCAACCAGCCGCAGTACCAGGGCGCCACGATCCTGGTCGCCGGCACCGAGTTCGGCACCGGATCCTCCAGGGAGTACGCCGTGTGGGCCCTGCTCGACCACGGTTTCCGGGCCGTCATCGCCCCCCGGTACGGCGACATCTTCCGGGAGAACGCGCTGCAGAACGGGCTGCTGCCGGTGGAACTGCCCGCCGAGGTGGTGGAGCGGCTGTGGGACCGGGTGGAGGCCCGCCCCGACACCCCGGTCACCGTCGATCTGCAGCGTCTGTCGGTGCGTTGTGCCGGTCACAGCCATCCCTTCGCCCTGGAGGAGCACGCCCGGCAGCGGCTGCTGGCGGGCGAGGACCCGATCGCGCAGACCCTGCGCCACGCCGAGCTGATCGCCGCCTTCGAGCGCGGCCGCCGTGCCGCGTTGCCGGTGACGACGTGAGTGCGTCGTCGATGAAACTCACTCAGTTCTGCGCGCTCATCGCGATCGCGGACTGCGGGGGATTCACCAGGGCGGCCGCGCGCATGGGGGTCAGCCAGTCCGCGATCAGCCATGCGATCGCCAAACTCGAGGAAGAACTCGGCTGCGTGCTGCTGGAGCGCGATCGCAACGGCGTACGGCTGACCGTGTGCGGCAGCGAGGTCCTCGAGCACGCCCGGGCCGTGGTCACCCACACCGACCGCATCCAGGACATCGCACGCGCGACCAGGGAAGGACGCAGGGGCGCCATCCGGTTCGCGACCAGCCAGAGTTTCGCACTGCACTTTCTGCCGGGCCTCATCAGCCGCTTCCACCGTCTGCTGCCCAACCAGGAGATCGAACTGCGGGAGGGCACCGACCCGCAGATCGCGCAGTGGCTGCGCCGCCAGGTCGTCGACATCGGCGTGGTCACCCTGCCCAAGGAGGACCTGACCACCTTCCCGCTGTGGAAGGACGAGATGCACCTGCTGGTCGCCGACGGGCACGGCCTGGCCCGCCAGGGCACCCCGGTGCCCGTGCACAGCCTGGCCCACGAGCGCCTGCTGATGCCGGTGGGAGGGGTGGAGCCGGTGATACGTGCGGTGCTGCGGATCGGAGGCGTCGAGCCGGACGTCGCCCACCGGCTGCGCGATCTCAACTCCCTGCTGGCGATGGTCGCCGAAGGCCTCGGGGTCACGGTGCTGCCCACCTCCTCCACGCTCTCCCTGCCCGCCGGTGTGACACAGCTCCCGCTGGCCCCCGCGGTCTGCCGGCACGTCGCGCTGGCCACCCGGGTCGGCGTCCGGCCGCCCGCCGCGGTCCACGAACTGGTCTCCATCGCCCAGGAGCTGGCGGCCGCGGGACCGGGGGCGCGGGAGCAGGCACACGCGGACGGCCGGCCGCGGCTCAGGCCGCCTGGACCGCTCGGCGGCGCACTGGCCGGGCCGTCTGCCGCCGAGCCTGCAGCGCGTCCCGCGCGATAGCGTCGGCGTCCCGGGTGAACTCGTTCCAGGGGCCGGGCCGGCCGCTGCCCACCAGGGTGAACCAGCGGGTGTGCTCGGTGGGGACGCCCAGGACGTAGAGGCCGGTGTCGGTGCGGCCCGCGTCGTCGACGGGATGGAAGGGGCTGCGGGTGACGGCGACCCCGCCGGTGGGAAAGGCCTGCGGGCCACTGCCGTTGACGAACTCGGTCCACGTCCCGCGGGCGAGCAGATTGCGGGTGAGGGCGGCTGGGTCACGCCCGACGTTCGGCTCGGGCGTCCGCGCGTCGATCAGGGTGTCCACCGCGACGGTTGATCCCGCCACCTGCGCCGAGGAGACCATGAACCGGCCCTCGTGGCTCTCGTACGTCGTGAACCGGGAGTCAGGACCCACCACCCGCAGCACCCCTGCGGCCCGCAACGCCATCGCCTGACGCACGCGGATCCGCGGTGGACCCGCGGCCAGCATCGCGCTGCGCGGGGCGAACCAGCCGAGGAACTCATCGCGGTGCGAGTCGGGACTCAGCCCGCCGAAATCGACGATCTCCCGTATCACCCACCGGGTGTCGCGCATCACGTCGAGCGCGGCCTTCAACGGGTCGGCGTGGTTTCCGCGGTCGGCGTGCTCGAGGTCCTTGCGCATATGGGCGCTCAGCGCCTCGTCGAATTCCGCGGTGTCGGCGAAGCGGCGTCCGGCGAAGGGCCGGGCCAGCTGCTCGAAGTCCAGCGGAGGCAGGTCGGCCACTCCGAACCCGGCCGCGATCTTGGCCACTTCCGGTACGCCACCCTCGGCCGCGGCGACCACCTGCTCGGTGAACGCGCCCGCGGCCGCTTCGCCGTCCCGCTCGCGCAGGGCCGTGCGGTAGTACACGAGCTCCACCTCCGCGAGGTTCCACGGGAACACGTCGGTCATGAAGCGGATCTGCCCGAAGGTGGTACGGCGGCGGATGCGGGCCGGGGTGAAGAGCACGGGTTCGAACGCCAGCGTGGACGGCTTCTGGTTGCGCCCGCGGGCCGGCAGCGGCACACCGCTGCGGGAACCGGCCACCAGGAGTGGCTCCCGGCCACTGGGCAGGTACGTCAGGCTGCCGTCGGCGGCCTCGTCGAATCTGCCGCCGCGGCCGACGCTGAGGGCCAGCATCAGATCGTAGAAGGACAGACCGAGCCCGATCGCCCCGACCTTGGAACGGTCCGGGATCTCCTCCAAGGGCATCTCGGCCACCGAATCACCCGCGAAATACCGAAGATGCGGCCTCGCTGCAGCGAATTCGGCGAAGTCCCGAAACTGCCCCACCTGGTTCGGGCGCGCATGCCCGGTCGCCAGGATCACCTTGTCGGCGCAGAGGTCCGCCCGCCCGGCGAACGAGAGCCGGTACCCCCCGCCGCCCAGGGGAGTCACGTTTTCCACGCGCGCCTGTATCCGGCGCAGGCTTGCCCCCTCGGGCAGCGTGCGTTCGACGGTGTCGACGACGTACCGCAGATACCTGCCGTGCACACGGCGGGGCGCGTAGCCGTCCTTGCCGGGGAAGCCCGGCTCATGCGCGCTCCACCACTCGGCCAGGGACGGGCCCGAACCCGGGCGCGCCGGGCCGTCGTCGGGCGGCCCGGAGAACATGGTGACCTCCCCGCACACGGTGTTCATCAGGAACCATTCGGGCTGGTCCGAACGCCACAGCCGTCCGCACCCGACCTCCTCCGCGTCGATCAGGCAGACCTCCACCCGGCGACCGGGCGACGGTGCGACCCGGGCCGCGACGCGCTCCAGCACGGCGACACCGCGAGGGCCGCTCCCCACGATCGCGATCCGGTGTGCCGGTGCGGGTTCCTGCGCCCCCGCCATCGGCCCCGAAATCCATCGCGCAGCAAGCTGCTCGGTCATAAAAATTCCTCGCTTTTCCGAAGTCCAATTCCTTGGCACAGAAAGCTAGAACTGTTTCGGCAAGGGCGGCAAGGAATCTGCGCTCATGTATCGATCGACTTTGCTCATTACCGTGGAAGCGATACCTCACTTCGCCGAAGCTCTGGGTGAACGAGATGCACTGACATCTGCCGCGAGACAAAAGAGGGGAACATCGTGGAACGGTCTCCTGCGTTGATAGTGCTGGACATGCTCAACGAGATCGTCCATCCGGACGGGGCATACGCCCCGCACGGATACGCCCGGCAGGCGGCAGACCGCCAGGTCCTGGACCGGGTGGCGACGGCGCTCGCCCGCGCCAGGGCCCGCGGCATCCCGGTGATCCACGTCGTGGTCGGCTTCTCGCCGGACTTCTCCGAGGCGCCGGCGCACTCACCCGTCTTCGCCACGGCGCGCGAGCGGGGCGCCCTGGTCATGGACTCATGGGGAACGCGCTTCCATGACGCGGTCAAGCCCGAACCGGGCGAGCCGATCGTCGTGAAACGGCGCGTCAGCCCGTTCTACGGCACGGAACTCGACCTCGTCCTGCGTGCGAGAGGCGTGGACACCCTGCTGCTCGCCGGGGTCTCCACCGACCTGGTGGTGCTGGCCGGGGCGCGGGACGGGCACGACCGTGACTACACCGTGGAGGTGCTGGCGGACGCCACCGTGTCCGCATGCGGGGACCTGCACGACGCCGCGCTGCAGTTGATCGCGCGTACCGCTTCGGTGGTGAGCGTCGACCAGGCGCTGCCGGAGCAGGCAGAACGGGCGCGGACGGCCCGTGCCTCCACCTGAGACGAGGGCGCCGGGGCCGTTTCTCCACTTTGGAGGAGGGACGCCCGTCAGGACTCGTCCGCTTCCTCGTGGAATTCCTCTGACGGACGAAGCGTGGCCGGTGTCCGGCATGAACAATTGGAATGCGCCTTCCGGACGGTCGAAAGGCCCCGGGATTCTTCGAAAATTCATCCGGGTTCCAGAACGGTCGGCCGGATATCGTCTCTGTTGGTGTACATACTAGTAGGTACAGTCGATTCATGGACGCGAAAGAACGCCTCATCGAAAGCACACGGTCCCTGTTGTGGGACCGCGGGTACGACGGCACCAGCCCCAAGGACATCCTCCGAGAGGCCGGTGTCGGCCAGGGCAGCATGTACCACCACTTCCGCGGCAAGCACGACCTGGCCCGAGCCGCCGTCGAGCGAAGTGCGCAGGAACTGCGGACCGCGGTCGACGACCGGCTCGCCGCCCCGGGCCATGCCGTGGAACGCATCACCGCGTACCTGCACCGGCAGCGAGGGGTCCTCAGGGGCTGCCCGCTCGGGGGCCTGACCCAGGACCCGCACGTCATGGGCGAGCCCGAACTGCTCCGGCCCATCAAGGAGACGTTCGACTGGCTCCAGCACCGGCTCGCCGCCGTGCTGGCCGAAAGCCAGGCCGACGGCGAGCTCGACGCCGAACTCGATCCCCTCGCCACGGCGGCATCGATCGTGGCCGTCATGCAAGGCGGCTACGTCCTGGCACGCGCCGCCCGGGACGAGAGCCGCTTCGACCGAGCGGCCACCGGCATCCTGCGGCTGCTCGGCAGGGCCGAGACCGGCGCCGGAGCGGACCTGTGAACGTGCGCGACAACCCCGGCGCCCGGCGCGCCCCCGTTCGCCCGGCGACCTCCCGCCCGCAGGCGTCGCACTGCGGGACCCGCCACCATCCCTGCCACCCCGGGACCACCTTATGACCAGCAAACAAGCAGAAGCCGTCAACGCCGAGACCCCTGTGGCCGCCCCTGACACACATGCCGAGGTCAGCCACCCCGGGATCGCCTTCACCCTGGCCGTCATCGGCTACTTCATGATCGCGGTCGACATGACCATCGTCAGTGTCGCCATGACACCGATCAGCCGCGGCCTGCACCTGTCCGCGGCCTCCTTGTCCTGGATCACCACGGCCTTCACCCTCACCTACGCCGGAGCAATGATGCTCGGGGGACGCGTGGTCGACCTGTTCGGGCGGCGCAGCTCCTTCACACTCGGCATCTCCTTGTTCACCCTCGCCTCGCTCGCCGCGGCACTGGCACCCAACGCCGCCGTGCTCATCGCCGCGCGTGCCGCACAGGGCATCGGCGCCGCGATCACCACGCCGTGCACCCTCGCCCTCATCCTCGATCTCTTCCCCGAGGGCCCCAGGCGCCAGCGCGCCATGGGTACCTTCCAGGCGGTCATCGGGTCGGGCGCCGGATTCGGCCTCATCCTCGGCGGCCTGCTCACCGACGCCCTCGGCTGGCGGTGGCTGTTCCTCGTCAACGTCCCCGTGGGCGCCCTCATCCTGGCCCTGACCCCGCGCTTCCTGCCGCGCCCCACCCGGGAGCAGGCCGCCGGATCCCGGCGCTTCGACATGGCGGGCGCCATGACGGTGACCCTGGCCCTGGCCCTGCTGATCTACACCCTCTCCGAGACGGCGCACCGCGGCTGGCTGAGCACCCCCACACTCGGCGGCATCGCGGCCTCCCTGGCCCTGTTCGTCGCCTTCGGCTGGAACGAGCACCGCAGCCCCGACCCGCTGCTGCCGCTGCGCATCCCGCGCAACCCTGTCGTCCACACCGCGAACCTGCGGGCCGCCCTGGTCTCCGGCGCGTTCCTGTGTGCTCTGGTCCTCGTCGCGCTCGACAACGAACAGGCCCTCGGCCAGTCACCGACCCGCGCCGGCCTCAGCCTGCTGCCGGCCGCCGTGATGATCCTCCCCATGGGCCGGATCGGCCCGAAGCTGGTCGCACGATTCGGCGTCCGCAACATGGCCATCGCCGCTCCCGCCGTCATGGCAGCGGGCCTGCTGTGGTTCGCCACCACCCCCTCGACCAGCTTCGTCGGCAGCCGGCTCGGCCCGGACATCCTCATCGGCTGCGGTGCCACCGTCGCCAACCTCGCCAACATGCTCTCCGCGACCAGCGGCGCCAAGCCCTCCGAGCGCGGCGTGGTCTCAGCCCTGCAGTACACCGCCCAGCAGACCGGAAGCTCCGCCCTGCTGGCGGCATTCACCGCCGTCGCGGCCGCCCACACGAGCCGCCTGCTCGGCGGGCACTCCGGGATCGGCCACACCGCCGCCCTGCACCAGGGCTTTCAACAGGCCTTCTTCGCCGCGGGCATCGGCGGTCTCGTCGCAGCGCTGCTCGCGCTGCCGCGACGCCACTTCGCCCGCTGACCCGACCACGGCGCCCCCCGACCGGCCGCTGCGTCCCTTCGCAGTGGCCGGGCCCGCACCACCAGACACAGCCCGCTCCCACCCACCGACCACCACAAGGACCAGCCATGCCTTCATCCTTGACCGAACAGCTCCCCGCTCTCTTCGCGGCGTCCGGGGCGGGCCGCATGGCCCTCCAGGACCTCGACTTCCAGCCGCTGATCACGGACGGCCGGGTTGGCGCCGAGATCCACCGCCTGTACGGCACGCAGGAGACCGGCGCCGACGGCCCCGCGGCGGCGATCGTGCGCTACCTGCCCGGAGCCCAGGCACAGGCGCACGTGCACCCCGGCTACGAGCTGATCTTCGTCCTCGACGGCGAACTCGAGACCGAGGACGGCACCTACGGCCAGAACAGCCTGCTCGTGATGGAACCGGGCAGCGTCCACGCACCGCGCAGCCCCCGGGGGTTCACCGCCCTGGTCATCTGGGAGCGCCCCGTCCTGCCTGCCTGAGCGGCACCGCGACCGCGTCGGGGCATGCCACACGGCCGGCCTCGACACGACAACAGGAGACACCATGAGCCCGGCACTGACCGCAGCACCCGGCGACTCCGCCCTCGGTATCCAGAACCACCTGCATCACTTGGGCATCATTCTCGACGGCAACCGCCGTTGGGCGGCGGCACAGGGGACCTCCCTGCACAGCGCCTACCGCCGCGGCGCGCAGAAGGTCGGAGAACTGCTGACGTGGTGTGAACAGGCCGGCATCCCGCATGTAACGGCGTGGGCCCTGTCGGCCGACAACCTTCGGCGCCCCGCCGCGCACATCACCCCGCTGATGGACGCGGTGCTCGAAGGCCTGCGGCCCATCGCCGCGGCCGGGCGCTGGCGACTGCGCCTCATCGGCGAACTCGACCTGCTGCCGCCCCGGCACCGCACCCAGCTGCTCGACCTCGTGGCCACCACGGCCGACGCCCACCACGGCCGGGCGAACATCGCACTCGCCTACGACGGGCGCCTGGAGATCCTCAGCGCCCTGCGCGGCGTCCTGGACGGAAGCACCTCGCACCATACGGGCGGCGGCGTCCGCGTCGCCCCGGACGTACTGGCCCGGCATCTGTACACCGCCGACCAGCCGGACATCGATCTGGTCATCCGCACCTCGGGCGAACGGCGCCTTTCCGGATTTCTGCTGTGGCAGGCGGCCCAGGCCGAACTTCATTTCTGCGAGAAGAACTGGCCGGACTTCGACAGGGAGGACTTCGCGAGCGCGGTGCAGGACTTCCAACGCCGCGTACGGCGATTCGGCCTGTGAACCCCGAGACCTGAAAGGTGGCAGGATCGCTCGTGAGCGACACACTGGCCCCGGTGATTTCCTTCTTCCTTCCCGATATCCGGTGCGCATTTCCCGTGGAAGTCAATCCGCACTACGAGGCGGTCGAGAGCGAGGTCGCCGACTGGACCGCCCGGGTGTTCTCCGGATACGACCAGGTGGACGACTTCTGGATCGGACATGCCCGCCGAAGCCGCCACAGCCTGTGGCAGAGCATGGTGTTCCCCGACGTCGACCGTGGTGACCTGCTTCTCTGGAGCAAGATCACCAGCGCTCTGACGGTCTTTCACGACGCCGTCGAACGCGACCGCGAAACCCACGGCCCCGGCTGGTCGGCGCACTGGCGACCGGCCTGGCACGAACTCCTCGAAGGCGCCGAACACATCTCGCGGACCGCGGCCTCGGGGCATGACCCGGTCCTGGCGGTAGACGCCTCGGCACACCCGGCGCCGATCAAGGAAATCCTGCGCCCCTTCGCCGAGTTGCGCCGCCGCATGACCCCCCGGGTGGGGAACGACTTCATGAACGGTCTGCACGCCCTGGCCGACGGCATCATCACCGAATTCCAGGTAGGAGCGGAACCAGGCGCAGGGGCCGCACTCGACCTGGACACGTATCTCGAGATACGACGGCGGACCTACGGCCTCTTCTACATCGCCGCGCTCCCCGCCCTGAACCGGACCGGTCAGCTCACACCGGACGAACTCGACAGCCCGCAGCTCGCCCAGCTGAAGCGCCTCGCGCACACGCACACCTGTCTCGTCAACGACGCCTACTCGTTCCGCATGGAGTACATCCGCAACGCGGACCGCGTCACCGACCTGGTCCAGGCGATCCCGATGCTGGCACACCGTCATGCTTCGGGTTGGCAGGACGCCGTGGACCGCCTTGTGGACATGATCCACCGGATCGAACAGGACTACCTGCGCCTGCGCACGGCCTGGATCACCGACGGCGCGTCCCCGGCCGCGCGGGAGACCTGCCGGCGTCTGGAGTGGATCATGTCCGGAAACCTGCAGTACATGAAGGTCACCCCGCGCTACCACGGCACGGATTTCCAGGGGGAGTTCACCGGAGGCCTGGTCATCTGCGACCCCGCCGAAGCCGGCCGTATCTGAGGATCCCCCCTTCTTCTGACAGGAGATGTCCGTGTCGACGCACCTCGCATTCGGTGTTGCTCCCAAGGCACTCCCCCTGCTGGGGCATTCGCTGCGCCTGCGCAGGGATCCGCTGCGCTTCCTGGAGGAACTGCCCACCCACGGAGACCTGGTGCAGATCCGCATCGGTCCCCAACGGGCGCACGTCCTGTGCCACCCCGACCTCGTGCACCAGGTGCTGCGCGACGACCGGACGTATGACAAGCGGGGCCTGCTCTGGGACCAACTGCAAGAACTCCTCGGGGACGGCCTCGCCACCTGCCCGCACAGCGGTCACCGCAGAATACGAAGGATGGTCCAGCCCGCCTTCCGACGTGATCGCCTCAGCCGCTACGGGCAGGTGATGACCGAGTCCGCGGCAGCAGTAGCAGACCGGTGGCGGCATGGCCGGCAGATCGACGTCGCCGCCCAGATGAACGCCATCACGGCACGGACCCTGGTCAAGACCCTGATAGCGGGCAACTTCAGCGAAGCGGACATCACCTCCGTCCACGAAGGACTGCACCACATCCAGAAGAGCCAGTTCCGGCGAATGCTGACACCGCGACTCCTGGAGAAGCTGCCCACGCCCGGCAACCGGCGTGCCCGCACGGCCATCGGGCAGCTCAGGGAAACGCTCCACAAGATCATCACGCAATACCGGCAAAGCGGCATCGACCACGGCGACGTCCTCTCGATGCTGCTGGCCTCCCGCACCGAGGAAGGCCAGGGCCTGACAGACCTCCAGATCTGGGACCAGGTGGTCACCATCTTCCTGGCGGGCACGGAGACCACCGCGACCGCACTGTGCTGGGCACTGCACCTGCTGGCCGCACATCCGGACATCGAGCGCGAGCTGCACCGGGAACTGGACTCGGTGCTCGGGGGACGCACCGCCACGTTCGACGACGTTCCGCACCTGACGCTGTGCGCCGCGGTCGTTCGGGAGACGCTGCGCCTCTACCCGCCCGCATGGCTGCTCACCCGATCGGTCACCGCGCGAACCGAGCTGGCGGGGCACCGGCTCGGCCCGGGAGACATCGTGGTGTGCAGCCCCTACCTCATCCATCGCAGCGAAGGGCTCTACCCCGACGCCGACCGCTTCGACCCCTATCGCTGGCAGGACGGGCAACGGCCGCCCCGCGGCACGTACATTCCCTTCAGCGCCGGGGCCCGGCAGTGCGTCGGTGACGTCTTCGGTACCACCGAGGCGGTGCTGGCACTGAGCGTGATCACCGCCCGCTGGCGGCTTCGGCCGGAACCGGACGCGACCCTGCGCCCGGTCGCGGGGATGGCGCTGATGCCGGAGCCGAGGACCATGCGCACCTTCGTACGCTCCGCCGCCCCGCCGGAAACGCCCCTCACCGCGGGGGCCGAAACACGCTGAGGGGAGCCAGGCGCACCGGCCACGGCTGCGTCGTCGACGAGGACCGGCATGAAGCACTGAAGGGGAGGCCATGAAGGCGACTGCGCGCGAGGGTGCCGAGACACCCGACGGATGGTACGCCGTAGCGTTCTCGACGGAAATCACACGCGGGCGGCTGATCACGCGGACACTCGCCGGCGAGGACGTGGTGGTGTACCGCACCGCCCGTGGGGTCCTGCGGGCGGTGCGACCGCACTGCCCGCACCTCGGCGCCCACCTCGGCCACGGCGGCCGAGTCGTCGGCGAGAGCGTGGTCTGCCCCTTCCACGGCTTCGCCTACGGACCGGACGGCACCTGCGTCCGCACGCCGTACAGCAAGCGCCCGCCGCGCGCGGCGCTGCACAGCCTGCCGGTGCGCGAGTTGCACGGCCTCATCTGGGGATGGCACAACGCGGACGGCGCGCAGCCCACCTGGGAACCCGTCGAGGTGTCCGAGGCCGGATTCACGGGACCTGCGCGACTGCAGCACAGCTTTCGCGGCCACCAGCACGACTTCGTGGAGAACATAGTCGACATCGGCCATTTCGGCCCGGTCCACCGGGCCAGGGCCATAGTGCAGGACGTCAGTCCCGACGGCCCGGTCCTCAGGGGCTCGGTGACACTCGACGGATTCCACAACCTCAAGTACATGAAGGACATCAAGGCGCACCTGCACTTCCAGTGTGCGGGACTCGGCCAGGTCGTCGCCGAATTCGCCGTGCCCTCGCTCGGCCTGCGTCTCCTGCAGGTGGCCGGCCTCACCCCGGAGGAGCCGGGAAAACTCAACATTCGTACGGTGACAAGGGCAAACGCCCGATACCCCGCCCTGACGCCGCTGCTGAGCAGAGTGGTCAACTGGGCAACTCTGGCACAGTTCCGGGCCGATATCCCGATCTGGGAGAACCGCCGCTTCACCAAGTATCCCAAGCTCGTGGCCGAGGACGGTCCCATCATGCTGGTCCGCAAATGGGCCGAGCAGTTCTACGGCACCCATGTGTGAGCGTCCGGGCCCTCCGGCACGCGAATACGGGGTGCTGTGGACCCCGATGTCACGGACGGTGCCGGACCAGGCATCTCCACTGCCAAGCGGTTGCACGCGGATCAGCCGGAGCGGTACCCGGCGCAGGTCTGGGCGGCACCGTGCACGGCATGGACATCGGGCGATGGCTCAACAAGCAGCGCGAGCACGCCACTTGGACGGCCCTGACGGACACAATGAGAGCCTGAGGTGGTAGCGATACAGACTTCCAGACTCTACACAGTACATATTTGTGATGCATCACCCTGGACGAAGGTTCACCTCTCGGGATGACACTTGGCCGATTGCCGCGCCCACGGCGAGAGGGGCGGGTGTACGCTGACGGGCTGTTGCAGGGTTGCCCGTACGGCCAGTTGAGAAGGTGGGAGGGTTCGGGTGGAGTGCAGCGGTGGTTGAGAAGGTGGGAGGGTTCGGGTGGAGTGCAGCGGTGCCCGTCACTGCGGTGGTGGCGGCACCACGTCAGTCCGACGATCCGTCACATCCGTTGCGGCGGTGGCCGTTTGTTTCCCAGCGGCCACACAGACCGGCGCGTGATGGACCTCCTCTTGCTGCCAGCCTCGGTGACCGCGCTTGCGCGGTCACTCTCAATTCGCGCTTGCGCGAATTGAGATCCCGTTGGAATTCCGCTTGCGGAATTCAATTCCGGCGCTCGCGCCGGAATTCGAATTGCGCTTGCGCAATTCGTGCTCTATGCCCCGGCTTGCCGGGGCATAGCCCGCTCCGCGGGCTATGCAGCGCTGGCGCGCTGCATAGAGAACGGCTCCGCTGACGCTCCGCCAGATTCCCCCCGCAAGCGGGTGGAATCGAATTCCGCAAGCGGAATTCTGAGTGCGTGTCAATTCGCGCAAGCGCGAATTGATGAAATCCCGCAAGCGGGATTCCTGGGGCTGGCAGTAGGAGGGGGATGCATTACGCGCGGGACTGTGTAAGGCTTGGGATTCCCAGCTATCACCTCTGCAAGGGATGTAACGGACCGTCGGCCTGATGGGGTGCCGGCCTGGTTGTAGTGACGGGTTCCGCTGCGCTCCACCCTGAACCCCTCCCCTATCGTCTACCTGTCCCGACATGTTCACCTATCGCCCTGTCAACATAGAGGACAGTCGACTGTAGGTGAGGGTGAGATTGAGTCAGCGTTCCATCCTCGGGGTGTGAAGTGATCTACGGGTGATGCATCACGAGCCTTGACTGTGTAGAGTCTGGGATCAGATGCTACACCCCTACCGCCGCGCACCTTGCGCCTGAATTCTATTTGCTATTTATGTGCCGCCTTCCGCGGGAAAAGGAGAGCACGGGGCATGGCCGTGAAGCTGCGTGATCACCAGATCGAGGCCGTTTCCGCCATTGTGCGGGGTCTTGATGTTCCGCCGGGTGGTATTCCCTGGAATGGTCTTCGCGGGCAGGTGCACGCGGCGTGCGGCACCGGGAAGACCATCATGGCTGCCGCGTCGGCGAGGCGTCTTGTGCCCGGGGGCCGCGTACTCGTGTTGGTGCCGACGCTGGATCTGCTGGCGCAGACGGTGAGGGCGTGGCACGAGGCCGGGCACAAGGGGCCGGCGGTTGCGGTGTGTTCGCTCCAGGACGATCCGGAGCTGTGGTCGTTGAAGGTGCGCTCCACGACGAACCCGATCCAGTTGGCGCTGTGGCACGGGCAGGGGCCGGTCACCATCTATGCCACCTACGCGTCTTTGGGTGTTCTGGCGGAGGCGTTCGAGGGTGTCTACGGGCAGAAGCTTGATCCGCTAGACCTCGCGGTCGTTGATGAGGCCCACCGGACAAGTGGCTCGATGGGTAAGGCGTGGGCGGACATCCATGACCAGAGCGTCATCCCGGCGTACCGGCGGCTGTACCTGACGGCGACGCCGCGGATCTGGGAGGAGCGGCTGAACCGCGAGGTTGCCGAGGGGGTGCGGGATCCGCTGCCGCGTCAGATGGCGGCGAGCATGGACGACGAGAAGGTCTTCGGGCCCGTCCTGTACAAGCTCTCGCTCGCTTCTGCCGTCTCCCGGGGCCTGTTGGCGCGGTACCAGATCATCGTCCTGGAGCTGAAGGACCCGGTCGTCACACCCGAGCGGCTCATGGGCGAGGAGCGGCACACCGAAGAGGTCCGCGGGCAGCGCCTCGGAGCCCTCCAGGCTGCGTTGCTGCACACGATGGCGCAGCACGACCTGTCGACGTGCATCACCTTCCACCACCGCACCATCGAGGCGCAGGCCTACGCGGAGGGCTTGGAGCGCGTCGCGGCGAAGCTGCATGCGGATCAGCCGGAGACGTACCCGAAGCGGATCAGGGCCGACTGGCTGTGCGGCGAGCACGTCCCGGAGCGCCGGCGGGAGGTTCTGGGTTCGTTCGGGTCGACGGCGCAGCGGGCCGTGCTCTCGAACTGTCGCGTTTTGGGCGAGGGTGTCGATATTCGAAGCGTGGATTCGGTTGCTCTACTGGACCCCAAGGGCGCTCCGCACGACATCGTCCAGGCCATCGGCCGGGCGCTCCGGCAGAAGCCCGGGCAGGGCAAACTCGCCTCCCTGATCGTGCCCGTCTTCCTCCAGCCGGGAGAGCAGCCCGAGGACATGTTCACCTCCGGCTCCTACCGGCCCCTGGTGAAAGTCCTGGAAGGCCTGCGGGCCCACGACGAAGAAGCCGTCGAACTGCTCGCCATTCCACAGGAGCCGCAGAAAGACGTCGCGCAATCGTCCGTGAACATCGGCTCTGCGCCCGAAGACGGCGAGGAAGAATCCCGTCTCCTGCTCCGTTTTGCCGCCCCCAGGGATCCCGTGATGGTCGCGGACTGGGTCTCCTTCAACATCATCGACACCGAACGCCAGGACTGGGCCCGCGGCTGGGCGAAGCTGAAGACATACGTCGAGCGGGTCGGGAACGCCAGGGTGCCCTACGGACACCGCGAGGGCGCGACACCACTCGGACAATGGGTCGCGGAACAACGACGCGCCTACGCAGCCGGACAGATGGCCGGCCAACGCGCCAGGCGACTCGAACAGCTCGGCATGGTCTGGTCCCTGGCCGACGAACGCTTCCAGGAGAACCTCGAAGCCGCGAAGGCGTACTACGAAGAGCACTGGACCCTCTGTGCTCCAAGGTCCGCCGTGGCCCTGGACAGGCCGGTAGGACAGTGGTTGAGCAACCTGCGCCGCCCGGGTGCGTTGGAGGGCCACCCGGAGTGGAAGGCGGCCCTGGAGGCCGTGGACGAGGACTGGAACCCGGACTGGCCGGCGGACTGGCAGCGGCACTACGCGGCGCTGCGCGAACTCGTCGCCGACGAAGAAGGCCAAGCCGGCACGGTAGAGGTCCTGCCCGGCGTCACCGTCCACGGCATGGACATCGGGAAATGGCTCGCCAAGCAGCAGAAGCCGGAGGTCTGGCAGGCCCTGATGGTCAGGCAGCGCGAGCGCCTGGAGCAGCTTGGCATCGTGCCGCTTCCCCCGGAGCCGGAGGAGCCCGCGAAGCCGTCTAGGGCGCCTGTGAGCGCCTTCGAGCGGGGCGTTGCGGCTCTGGCGCAGTACAAAGCCCGCACCGGCTCCCTGACCGTCCCCAGGAGCCACGTGGAGCGGCTGGAGGACGGCACCGAGGTCAAGCTCGGAGTGTGGATCATGAACCAGAAGAGCCGCCGGACCAAGCTCACCACCGACAAACTCACCGCACTCGCCATCCTGGGGTTGGAGTGGGCAGCCGAAGGAGCGGCGTGATGACCGCACCCGATAAAGAGCAGCGTGTGCAGGAAGCCGTGCGGCGGCATGTCCGCAACAGCGCCTTCGCCGAGGCGGAGAAGGTCATCGCGTTTGTGCTGTCCGACTCTGGGGTGCAGGAAGCAAGGTCACAGGTCGAAAGCGGCGGAGACCCAGCTCGGCTTGGAGTTGCTTGCCCACCTCCAGCCGTTCCAGGACCACTACGACCAGGCCGTGCGCGACGGCGACGCGGCCTGGTTCACGGGATCCGTCCGGGCAAGCACGGCCGCTGGGGGCGGATCTGCGTCCTGGACAACGGTCACGAGGTCTCGATGGAGCCACCGCACTGGGGCCGCATCAGCGAGGGACAACCGATCGCGTGGGTGGGCAGCGCACCCGGCGACTGGTAAGCGGCAGTGAGACCGACGGACGGGACCCCGGGGACCTCTGTGGCAAGGCCTTCTCGGCATGTTTGGCTGCTTCAGGTGGCGGCGGTTTCTGCCAACGGCGTCCGCTCGCCTTCCTTCTCGGACGCCAGAGTGTGCAGGCTGATGATCTCGCCGCAGATGATGTAAGTATTCAGCGGGCAGAGATTGGCGATCCCGACCGCAACCTCGGCGTGAACTGCCTTGTTCGTCATCTTGTCGATGGCGCTGAATCGCTCGTACAGGCCGGCAACGATGGCGGTGATGAGCGCCTGCTCGGAATCGCTGCTGACCGTCTGCTTGATGAACACGGACAAGCGATTGCGGTGTTTCGAATCGTCCAGGATCAGCCCGTCCGCAGAAGGCTCGTCACGGGCTGGGAACACGTGGTCAACGACAGCTTTCAGGATGCGGCGGCACGTGGTGATCGCCTGAGACAGTTCTTCGGTTGACGTCGCGCTCAGGTGCGCTGTCGGCTGCCTCCTGGAGACGCCGGTAGACGGCGCTGAACTGCTGGAGCAGATCCGGCACACCGTCGGCAAGGAGCGCGTCAACTTTGACACGATAGCCGCCGAAGATGGACTCGTTGATGGTGCCGTAGTCGAGGCGACGTTCCCAGGAGCGCAAGAGAGCGAACGTCAGGTGCCGAGTCCGGGCAAGGATCTGCTCTGTCCGCACTCGCGGGCCAGATCCTTCTCGTAGTCGGCCTTCTCGCCACTCTCCTTGATCCATTTAAGTTCCTTGGCCCAGAACTCCAGCTGAGCAAGTGAATGACCGTCGATGTTTTCGCTGCCCTCGACCTTGCGATCATTCATCGACGCCTTGATGGCTTGCTCTGCAGGCCCCGTCGTCGATCCCCAGGTCGATGGATCCTCCATGAGCATGCGGGAGATTTCACCGTTCGTCTCGCGGTCCCCACCCATGGTTTTGAGGTCGAGCGAAAGCCGAATCGCGTACTTGGTGTCGCCCACCAGGTTCGCGATGCGCACAGCACGACGGACTGACACTTCTAGGGGCGTGTCGTCGAACGCATCCAGTGCCTTACGGGCAAGCCGCCCAGCTCGACGATGCGGCGCAGCACGGCGCGGGCACCGGGCATCACGGCGGCGATCGTGTCGAACAGGAGCCGGTCCGTCCAGCCTTCCCGGAGGTCCTCGCCGCTGAGTTGTTCCGGCCCCGGCCGGGGTTCCAGGGCGGGGGCTTTGGGCCAGTCTCCCGCCGTGGCGGCGGGGTTGACCCCGTAGGCGGCCTGCACGGCTGCGATCACCTGGTCGTACGTGTCGGTCCGGGTGTCGATGGTCAGCTGCACGCTCTCCCCCTTTGGTGATCTCCCTCCCATCCTGCACCCGGTTCCCGTCGGGCCTTCTCGTACGCGGACGGCCCGGTCCTCCGCCTGCCGGTCCCGGGAGGCCGGCAGGGCGGGGCTGGGGTTGCGTATTCAGCGGGTTGCGGTCTCTGCCAGCTGGGGTTGCGCTCGTTCCGGAGTGAAGGAGAGGGCTGCTGGAGGAGGGATGCCGGCCCAGGTTCGGTGGAGAGTCTCGGAGCGGGCCGTCAGGCTGCCCGGGACGTCGGGACGTGCGGCGCCGGCGGCGAACGCGCCCTGGGCGCCGCTGAGTCCGTCGCGGAGGCGTGCGCGCACATCGGCTGGACCTACCAGCGGCTTGCGCCGCTGGATGAGGTGCCGGCGGCGAACCTGAAATGGCTGGCTCGCTACCGCCACCCCCGGCAACGCCGGCGGTCGCGAGCAGCTGCTGGAAGGCCAGGGCGGTGGCGTCGTCGGCGGTTGCGATGTCGACGACGACCAGGCCCGGCTCGCTCACGTACGCCTCGTTGATGGGGTTCATGTACGGCACTACGCCCGGGCACCCGGGGAGGGCTCCGCGGCAGCCGTGTCTTCACCCGACCGCGCGGCGGGCTGCCAGGGGCGGTCGCCGGACCAGTCCCAGCGAGCCGGGTCGCCGATGCGCGGGTCGTACAGTGCCCGCCCGCCGGGGCCGGACTGCCCGAGCTCCCGTGAGGAGGGAGACACCGTCGTCGATCTCCTCCGGCCTCCAGCCGGTGATGTCGAGCAGCAATCCGTCCAGCGGCCCGCCCACCAGGCCGGCGTAGCTGCGTCCCGGCTTCGGTCGGCTTTGTAGATCCGGCCGCGCAGCAGCTGCTCAGCGTCGCTGCTGTCCCATGCCCTCCAGCCTCGTAGCCACCACCGACAACGCGGGTTTGCCCGGGCGGCCCTGGGCAAACCCGCCCGGTGCCGGGGAGGATCAGCTCAAGGACGTCGTAGAGCTTTCCCGAGCATGGCTCGTTCCCTTGTGCGGGGCGGGTATCCCTGACGGGCCGCCTCCGCAGAACAGACATATACGCACGGAGCTTCAAAGGGTCGGCCACGTGTCGGGCTGCGGCGCGGCGCGGAGATCGGCTGTCTGCGTCGCCCGGCCCGCGGACGAACCGACCGCTCCGCCCCGAAGGACCTGCTGCGCCGAAATGGTGACACTGAGATAGTGGGCTTATACACGTGTTACTGAGGGGACGCCTATGAGTGTGGAACTGCGGCACTTACGCGTATTCATCGCGGTGTGCGAGGCCAGGAGCTTCACCCACGCCGCCACGCGCATGGTGATCAGCCAGCCGGTGGTGTCACGGACCGTGAAGCAGCTGGAGAAGGCGGTCGGGACCGAGCTGATCGACCGGAGCACCGGTGAGGCCCGGCCGACGGCGGCGGGGGCCGTACTGCTGGACCACGCCCGTGCGACAGTCGCTCAGTTCGATCACACGCTGTCCAGCGCGCAGTCGCTCAGCAGACCGCTCCTGCTCGGCTACACCTGGTCGGTGCTGGACAGCCGGATTCTGGGCGCGGTGGAAACCTGGGAGAGCGAGCACCCGCTGCATCCCATGATCACGCGCCGGTGCGACGACCGGCTCGCCGGGCTGGGCGACGGAAGCACGGACGTCGCTCTCGTCCGGGAACGACCGGAGGGTCGCCCCGGCCACCCAGAAGACGCCTTCCGCAGCCTCACGCTGCTGAGCGAGGACCGTTACGTGGCCCTGCCCAGGGACCATCCGCTCAGTGGGCGGCCCACCCTGCGGCTGGAGGACCTTACGGCAGAAGTGTTCGTGGACAACACCACCTCGGGGACCGTGCCGTCCGGACTGTGGCCACCGGGCGGCGCGCCGCAACGGCGGCTGCCGGTCGAGACGTTCGAGGACTGGACCTTCGCCATCGCGGCCGGACGCGGGATCGGTCTCACCCCGGCGTCCACGGCCGCGCTGCGCCCCCATCCGGCGCTGGCGTTCGTCGCGTTGACGGACGCCCCTGCCGTCGACCTCCACCTCGCCTGGCGGGCCGGCGCCGAGCATCCGGCCCTCGCCGCGTTCACCGGCCACATGCAGCGGGCGTTCGCCCCGCCCACCTCAGTTCCCTGACGCGTCCGCCCGTACGACGACGAACACGCCGACCAGGACAACAAGTACACCCACGTACGTCTGAAGCGGTGGGGTCTGCCCGAGCCACAGGCCCGCCAGCAGGGCCGCACCCGGCACTTCGAGCAGGGAGACGGCGGCGACGGTGGCGCCGCTCACCACTGCGAGGGACCGGTTGAGCAGCGAGTGTCCGAGCAGTTGGCCCGCGACGGTCAGAGCGGCGAGCGTGGTCCAGGTCCCGACCGAGTACCCGGCCAGGTCACTGCCCGTGAGCAGACACACTGCCAGAAGCGCCGCAGACGCTGAGGCGTAGCAGATCAGCGTGTACATCTCGGTGTTGAGCCGCTGCCGGACGTGCTCACCGACGGACAGGTAGGCCGCCAGGCACACACCGCTCGCCATCGCGAGCGCGTCCCCGGCCAGGGCCCGGGCGGACACGCCGACGTCGACGCTGCTGACGACCAGCACCCCGGTGAAGGCGACGAGCATGCCCGCCCACCCCGCCCTCGGCACCGAGCGGCCCCGGGCCCGGGCGATGAGCCCGGCCCACAGGGGCGTCGTACACATCAGGGCGGTGGAGGTCGCAACGGAGGTCATGGTCAGACTCGGGATCCACAGACCGAAGTGGGCCGCGAGCAACACCCCGGCAAGCACGCAGTACCGCAGGTCCGACCGCCCGGGCCTCCCGCGTGCTCGGCCGGCGGAGCGCCGGCCGAGCACGCGGGGCAGCACGATCGCACTGGCCGCCGCGTTGCGCCAGAACGCGATGGCCAGCGGCGGCGCCGCGGCGGCCGCGGCGAGGGGTGCGGCCAGACAGATGCCGACGACCGCGACGGTGAGGAGCGCCCACTCCGCAGGGGGCAGGGGCACACGCGCCGCGACACCGTGTGTGCGGGCGTCCTGTGTCTGGTCGCCGGTCACCCTCACCCGGAATTCCTTGATCGCTCGGACTCGTTCACCAGGACGTGAACGAGAAGCGCTGGTGCATCGCCCGGTCCGTGACGTAGAACTCCTTGGCTTCTTCCGCTTTGGCCACCAGAGCCGGGTCATCGGTGCGTTCCGTGATCTCGATGAGCCAGTCGTAGCAGGCGATACTCGGGGTCTCCACGGTGAAGTGGAGCTTCGCCAGCGCGAATGCGAGGTCACGGAACGTGTGGCGGTTGCAGGCCACCGAGAGGCGACGCACATCGAGGGCGAAATCCTTAGGCAGCGGGCTCCGCTTGACGAGCAGCGGCTCGATGCCCGGTGTGTACGCGCTCCGATCGGCGAAAATGTCGGCCGCGGTGAACGGACGGTCGAAGGAGAAGTCGAGGCAGAGGGATATACGGCTGTCGTCGGAGAAGTTGGCCGCGCAGTGGACACCGGCGGCGTCCAGGAACCAGATCTCCCCCCTCCGCATCCTGAAAACCTGCTCCTCGTCGGAGTTGTAGGTGTGCTCGTTGTCCTCAAGCACCACCAGGACCCGGAAGTTCTGCTGGTGCGGGGCGCCGCCCGATTCGTCGAGCTCGAGGAAGTCCTTGTGCGGCATCATCGACGCGTCGACGATGTCCCTGCCCCGGACCATTCCCAGCCGATCCACGGCGAACGTGCTCGCGATGACCTCGTTCAGGTACGGCAGACGCGTCGCGTGTTCCGTCGGCCGGGCCGGTGACTCCGATTCCCGGAAAAGCGTGTCGCTTCCGTCACCCGTGTCGTTCCACAAGGGTACGTTCTTCCAGAATCCGCTGGTGAACTCGTCATACACCTCCTCACCCTTCGGCAGATCCCGGATGGCGGCCACCTCGGGGGCCAGCCGGGTGTCGTCGAGGTCGAGCTTCCCAAGAATGCGCGAGGTCATGGTTCTTCCTTGACTCGATCGGTGAATGCGACAGGTGACTCGGTCTGCGATGCGGTGGACGGCGCGACGGGTGACGCCGGATCCGTGCGGGTGGGTGACGTGGCGCGTGACGCGGAGCGCGGGCCGGAGTCGTGCGTCGCCGAACGCTCCACCAGGAGCACCGAAGCGACGACCGCGGCCATGCCGCACCATTGGTGGGGACGCAGGGCCGTGCCGAACACGACCAGGTCGAGCACCGCGGTGACGGGCGGGACCAGGTAGAACAGGCTCGCCACCCGCGTCGCGTTCCCCCTGCGAGCCATGGCGTGGAGCATTGCCGTCGCGCCGGTCGACACGACGACGGCCATCCATGCCTCGGCCACCCACAACCCTGGCCCGAAAGCGGTGACGGTCTGTTCCAGGCTCAGTGCGAGGAGGATGAAGACGCAGCTCGCCGCCGTGTGCTGGATGGCGATGCTCCGCCACAGTCCAATGCCGGTGAGCTTCTGCTGCGCGATGGTGCCGAGCGTCATGCACACCATCGCGGCCAGCGCCGCACCGACTCCGTCCATGGCTGTCAGCAGGTCCCCGAGATCCGTCCGGTCGGCGACCACGAGCACCAAGCCCACGAGCCCCGTGACGAGCCCTGCCCAGGGAGTGCGCCGCCGCCCGGTGACCGACGCCGTGAGCAGAGGCTGCACGCCGAGGACCGCCGCCAGCATGCCGGCGGAGATGCCGAGGTCGAGGCTGAGGAAGAACATGCCCTGGTAGCCCACCTGGGTGACCAGGCCGACGACGACGGCGCGACCGCGCATGGCGCCGCCGAGCGGCCCCGTGTCTCTCGTCCACCGGGTGACCGCCCAGGCGATGAGCGCGGCGAGGATGGCCCGGACCGCGAGGAAGGGAACTGGCGAGGCGTACCGCAGGCCGAGTTCGGCGAAGATCGCGCCGCTCGCCCACATGACCACGAAGGCCCAGGGGGCAAGCGCCGCCGGCGAAGTCAGCCGCGCCCGGTACGGGGTCGGCGCCCGCATGCGTTTTGCTTCCCCGGTCCGCCGCACGGCCTCAGGCGGCCGGGGCGATGGAGAGGCGCTCGTTCATCACGCGCTTTTCGACCATGTAGCGGCGCAGTTTCTCCGCCTTGTAGGTGAGGGTGTCGTCGCCGCTGCGCCGGCACACCTCGACCAGCCAGTCGTAGGTGGCCGTGATCGGGGCGTTGGTCCGGAAATGGACCTTGGAGAGCAGGAACAGGATGTCCTTGAAGTTGTCGTGGTCGATGACCGCGGCGAGCGCCCCGAGCCGTAGCGGGAAGTCCGCCGGCAGCGGCTGCCGGAACGGCCTTTCCGGCGTGCTGTCGGGCCGGTAGGCCCGCTGGTCGGTGAAGACCTCCCAGTCCTCGAACGGACCGTCGAAGACGAAGTCGACACAGATCGACTGGCGGCTTTTCGTGGAGAAGTTGACGGCGGCGTGGACCGAGGCAGCGTCCAGGAACCAGACTTCACCCGGCCGCATCCGGAACACACCGGTCTCGTCCGAGTGCAGGGCGTCCGGGTTGTCCTCCAGGACCATGAACAGCCGGAAGTACCGCTCCCAGCTCTTCTCCAGTTCCACAAAATCCCGGTGGGGTATCACCATGGCGTCGACGAGATTACGCGCGCGGACCATCGTCACCCTGCTCATGTCGAAGTGCTTGCGCACCACGCTTTCGAGATAGGGCAGCTGCCTGCCGTAATCCGTCTCCCGCGCCTGACGGTCGATGTCCCGGTACGTCGTGTCGGACGCCTCGCCGGAGGAATTCCACAGCGAGCAGTTCTTCCAGTAGCCGGAACTGAATTCGTCGTACGCTTCCTCGATGCGCGGGAAGGAGTTGAGCGTGGCGAGGTTGTCCGCGAGCAGCACCTGATCGAGCTCGATTTTCCCGAGGATACGTGAAGGCATGAATCGTCCTCTACGCCGGTCGGCATTTCTTGCGTCTGGGCTCATGTAACCGACAAGAAAGCTAGTCCTCGATCGGGTGCACGCGGAAATGCACGGTGCACATCACACATACGGCCGGCGCATGCGTGCACCTGAGCTCACCGAACGGCGATGCCGCCGTGACGCACGTCACAGCGGCATCGCGGGCGGCTGACGGTGTCGCGCCGGACCGACAACTCCGTTGCGTCGCCGCACGGATGGAGGCCTTGGCGGCGCCGTACCCGTCGTACCTCCGGTGCGCTGGCATCCCACGCCGCGCGAAACGGCACGCCGGCGCCGCACCTGACGCCCTGGCAGCCCGACCACCTGCTCGAACATGACAGCACGTACTCGTGGGTGGATTTCAAAAGCACCCCCATGCACCAGGCCGGCCACCTGCCGACGGTGGGACGGGAACGGCGCCCCGCGGGCCTGCCGGTGGCGGCGGCAGCCCCGCCACGCGACGACACCACAGCTCAGGACCCACCCAGCCCCTGCCAGCCGCAACCTGAGCGTCAACGCCCACACGACTGACGAGGGCTGGTACCCAGAGACAGAGCACACGACCACGCCTCCCCGAGTGGGTAAGAGAGGGAGGCCGTATCCTCCGTTGTTCCATCCCGGAATCGGCGGTTGGTGTAATTTTGCGGGGTCGCGCGGAGACAGGGGACTCGCTGGTGAGGCGGCGGGCCATCAAGTCGGTACGGCGAGAAGGACCATGGCCTCCGAGCGGTGCGGACGGGTCCCGTAGTCCCGCGCCAGACGCCGGTACAGCATCAGCCAGCCGTAGGTCCGTTCCACCGCCCACCGCTTCGAGACCGGGGTGAATCCCCTTGCCCCGGAGGCTCGCTGGACGATTCCGAGGTCGATACCGAGGGCGGCGGCATGCTCGACGAAGCGCTTGCGCTAAGGGCTGTCCCGTAACGGCGGTTGCGGGCAGCGGCAGCCTCGTCAGATGCTCGGGTTCTTCCACAGATGTCGCTCGTCCAGGGTCCCGAATCGCACGTCTCCGCGTTCCAGGTCGACGAGGATGGGCCAGCAGTCCAGCAGCTGCTCTCTCGGATCGCCTGAGGCGAGGTACTGCACAGAGTTGTAGGGCACGATGAGGAGCCCGTTGCTCTCCCGGACCCGCTCTGCGTCGATGGCGAGAGGCGGCTCGTTTTCACGCTGGCTCTGCACGAGGAACGCCACCGCGAGCTGCAGGGCCTGGTCCTGCTCCATCATCCGTCTCCAGTCAGTTGACTCGAAGAATGCACCCTGATTAGCCTGGGATGATCTTGGTGTGGCTGGTGTGATCACGGCGTCGGAGCCGTCCTGGATAACCCCGTTCACTGGGCTGAGCCCGCGTGCTTTCGGGAAGCTGGTGACGGTGCTGCGGCGCGAGGGTGCGGACGCGGTCCGCAAGGGCCGGCCGTGGAGCCTTCCGATGGAGGACCGGGCCTTGCTGGTCGCGGCGTATTGGCGCACGAACCTGACCATGCGGCAGCTCGCCCCTCTGTTCGGGGTGTCCAAGTCGGCGGCGGACCGGATCATCGATCACCTCGGGCCGATGCTCGCTCTCCAGCCCCGCAAACGGTTCGCCAAGGACACCGTGCTCATCGTGGACGGCACCCTGGTGCCCACCCGCGACCACACGATCGCCGAGCGGTCGAAGAACTATCGGTACTCCACCAACCACCAGGTCGTCATCGACGCTGACACGCGCCTGGTCGTCGTGGTCGGCCGGCCGCTTGCTGGAAACCGCAACGACTGCAAGGCATGGGAGGAGTCCGGCGCCAAGGCCGCCGTTGGTAAAACCCTCACGATCGCCGACGGCGGCTACCTGGGCACCGGACTTGTCATCCCGCACCGCCGCGAGCGCGGCCAGAGCGCACTCACGGCCTGGAAAGAGGAACACAACAAGTCCCACAAACAGGTCCGAGCCCGCGTCGAGCACGTCTTCGCCCGTATGAAGACCTGGAAGATCCTCCGCGACTGCCGCCTCAAAGGCGACGGCGTCCACCACGCCATGCTCGGCATCGCCCGGATGTACAACCTCGCCCTCGCCGGATAGCTGGACGGGGCCTCTGGCCTGGGAGGATAGGACTTGCTGAGGGTTCGATCCGTCCGGCGTGGAAGGCACCTATCAAGTGAGGGGTGCCGGAGCACGCCCGGAGGTCGTGGTGAGCGCGGACGGCCGTGGCGTTGTCGGCCAGCCGGGGCAGGCTGTTGGGCGACCTGACGGACCTGACCGGGCTTACCGACGCGTCGGGTGATGCGTTGGCCGGGTTCGGCAGCGGCAGGGTGGCACGACCTTGGCGGGGCTGCTGTGGAAGCCCGGACCGGGTGGTCAGGGCGGCGGTGATAGCCGGTTGGCGTTGCTCTCGGTGGTCGGGAGGCGTGGTGGAGGATCCACAGATCACCGATGAGTTTGACCGGCACGCCGGGTCGTACACAGCGAACGTAGAACGCGGACAGAGGCAGGGAGTTACCCATGGCACAAGTGATCTGCGATATGTCCATCTCGCTCGACGGGTACGTCACCGGCCCGAACGATAGCCGCGAGAACCCGTTCGGCGATGGTGCCTGGATGCTGCACAAGTGGATGTCCGACCAGGCGACCGACGAAGATCGAGCCATCCTGGAGCAGGTGATCGAAAACTGGGGTGCGGTGGTGATGGGCCGCAGATCATTCGAGAAGAACGAGGGAGATGGCGGCTGGGGTGAGGGCGGCCCGATCGGAGACGTCCCGTGCTTCGTGGTCACTCACCAGGCACCGACCAGGTCCTACGCGCCTGTTTTCACCTTCGTCACCGACGGGGTGGCCAGCGCGATCGAGCAGGCCAAGAAGGCGGCGGGCGACAAAGTCGTCGGGCTGCACGGCGCGACCGTAATGCAGCAGGCGCTCCCGCTCGGCCTGGTCGACGAGATCCGCGTGCACGTCATCCCGGTCCTGGTCGGCGGTGGTACGCCGTTGTTCGGCGCGCTCGACTCCTCGATCACCCTGGAACGCACCCAGGTGACAGCGACCCCAGCGGCAACCCATCTCTACTACCGCGTCGTCCGTTAACCTCGCCGTTTCGCTCGGGTACGGCTGACTTTGGGGCGGAAACGCGAAAGTGCCTTTCGACTCGGGAACTGCCTTTCGTCGGTCGCGCGTCGTCTGTGGCTGCCTGGTCAGCCGAGGTGCAGGACGGTCAGGGCGGTGGTCCAGTCCGTGACGATGGCCTTCTGCGCGGCGGCGAGTGTGACCAGGCCGGCGCAGACCGCGGTGTGCAGCTTCGTCTCCACCGGGTCCTTCAGGTTGTTCACCCCGGCCCCCTTCTTGTGTCCCGGGTCGGCCGGCTCAATCCACAGGTTACGCGGATCATTAGGGTCGCCTCCGAGCTGAAGGCTGATCAGATGGTCGTACTCGGCATCCCCCATGCGACCGGTGTATCCACAGGAGGCAGCGTTGAGCCGCTTCTCCTTGCCCGTCACGTACGCAGGCGGGCGGATCCCGGAGGTGTAGCCGCCCTTGCGGCAGATCGTCGACTTCAAGTTCGCCTGGGTGACCGCCGGGGAGATCGCGCCCGGCGTGCACGGCGGGTCCTCCAGCGGCTCCCCGTGCTCGTACCGGTAGTGGCAGGAGCCGGCGGCCGGCTGCTGCTGGACCGTGTACTGCTTCTGCGGCCCCGCCCCCACCGCAATCGGACCGGACGACCCGCCGCGGAGCGGTGCGGACGGGCGGCGATTCCGAGCGTGCAGAATCAGCGGGCCTTTTCCGGGTTCCCGGCTCCGTCCTGGAGGATGCTGGACGGTGACGGGTTCTTCGTGACCCTTCCGGGCTTCGAGCACTGCACCTCGACAGCGACCACCTGCACGTGGAGCAAGATCAGCTGACGCAAGCCCGAGCGTCAGGCAGGCCAAGCAGGAGGGGCCAGGCCGCAGGACTGGCCCCTCCTTTCTCGCGGGTCAGCCGGCCAGCGGCTGCCACCGGTCTTCTTGAGCGGGGTCGAGCCTGCTGCCCCAGACCAGCGCCCCGCCCACCAGGCCGGGCTTGTCCCGCGTGGCCAGCGCGGGAGCTTCGAGCATGTCCGCGACACCTTCCAGGTAGGTGGCCAGCGTGTCGAGCTCATCGCCGGGGGCTTCGTTGTAGCGGGACCAACGGCCCAGATAACCGGTCGCAGCATCCAGATACAGGCCCGAGGTACGGTCGACGACACCATAGGAGATGACCGGAATCCAGCCAGCCTTCCACACGGTGATCCGGTCGTACTCGGGGCGGCGGGCGTTGAGCGTGTCCTGGTGGGCCTGGGCGTCCATCTGCTGCCGTTGGAAAGCGACTACGGCTTCCAGGCTCATCAGAGCCTGGTTGCCGGGCAGACATCCCGCACCGTCGACCCCGTCGTCGCCTGCGCTCAAAGACCATAGGGTGCGCAAGTCGGCGGGTATCGAGATGCCGAGGTCCTGCTCCAGGCCGGTGACGGCGGCGGGGCTCGCGCCGGCATGGAGCGCCGCGTGAGAGTCGGGAGCGTTGTCCTGGAGCCAGCGGGTGATGCGCTGCCAGGCGTCGACGATCTGCCGTTCAATAACCGCACCGGCACCAGAACCGGCGGGCGCGTCCTGGCCGTGGTCGTGGTCCGGATCGTTCACGGCGGGCTTCACGGCGGGCTCGGCGGAGGGGGCCCGCTGCACATACCGGATCTCGATCCGGTCGGGCTCGCGGATATAGCCGACAGCCAGAGCGGGGCAGTCCTCGAACAGGTCGCCGTCGACCATCACGGTGAGAATACCCGGCAGACTCGAGGGCTGGCCCATGTCCGGATCATCGGCCAGCTGGCCAGCCAGGACCTTCAGGGCGTAGGGCACGCCGGCCCCGAACTGTAAGGCGATCTCGCGCACGTGCTGGGGGATTTCGACGTTCACGGCCCAGTGCTCCTTGCCGGTCGGATGGAGGCAGTGCCGATCACACAGCAGGACCCGGATTTTCGCACGGCGTCAGCGCGCTTGAGTATGTCGATGAAGGGCAGGTTCTGGCACAGATCTTGGGGAGGGGTCGCGGAGCGTCACCGCGGTGTTCGATTGCGATACACCGAGCGTGTGTGAGACCGCGTACGCCGTGCCGCCCAGCGACAGGTAGTGACGCTCCGTCAGGTGTCTGTAGATATCCGTCGCAGGCGGCTCTGGCCGGTGACAGTGCTGGTCATGCAGGCCGACGTATCGTTCTGGGACTCGGTGGTGTTCGACGGGATCGACGACCTGGTCGTCGAGACGGTGACGGCCGTTTTCGACACGGTCGACGTGGTGGCAAGAGGCTGGGCGGTCGGGGTCGTCTGTCCGGACTGCGGTGGCTTCTCGGACCGGGTACACGACTCCTACCAGCGCAGACTAAGAGATCTCCCGCTCGGTGAGTTCCGCGTCGTGATCCTGTTGACGGTCCGGCGGTTCGTCTGCGGCTCGGCGGACTGCCCACGCCGGACGTTCGCCGAGCCATTCGCGCAGTTGACCACCCCGTATGCACGCTTCACCAGCCGCCTCAATCGCGCCCTGGAGCGCATCGGACTGGCGCTGGCCGGACGGGCCGGCTCCCGGCTGGCTGCCCAACTCGGCTTCGCCGCGGGGAGGATGACCTTGCTACGCCGGGTCATGGCACTGCCGGATCCGCCGTGGAGTACGCCGCGAGTGCTGGGTGTGGACGATTTCGCCACCCGGCGCGGGCAGTCGTACGCCACTGTGATCACGGACGGTGAACGCCACCATCCGATCGACGTCCTGCCCGGACGTGAAGCGGGACCTCTCGCCGCATGGCTCACCGCGCACCCTGGCGTGGAGATCATCTGCCGGGACCGGGCAGGCGCCTACGCTGAAGGAGCACGACTCGGTGCCCCTGACGCTCTCCAGGCCGCCGACCGGTTCCACCTGTGGCAGGGCCTGGGCCGGGCGGTGGAGACCTGCGTCGCAGCCCACCGCGAGTGCCTGCGCCCTCCGGCATCGCCCACGCCGTCAAACGCGGACACGCAACAAGGAGATCCGGGGCTTCTCCGTCTGGATCCTTCCGGACGGCGCGCTCAACGCAAGAAGGCCGCGCATGCCCTGGTCCACGAGTTGCTCAAGCAGGGACACTCGCGTCGGGCGATTGCCCGGCATTTGGGCTGGGGACTCAACACCGTACTGCGCTATGCGAGCGCCTCGCACTGGCAGAACACTCTTCGCGAGAACCGGCCCAGGCCCAGCCGGCTGGACCCCTACAAGCCCTATCTGGAACGACGGCTCACCGAAGGCTGCACGAGCGTCACCCGGCTGCACCGCGAACTGCTCGCCGAGAACGCCCCCGTCACCTACCAGATGGTCCGCGCCCACATCGCCAGCCTGCGCTCCTGTCCGCCCCAAGCACCGCCACCACCACCGACGGTGCGGCAGGTGACCGGCTGGCTCACCCGTCATCCCACGGCCCTGAGCGAGGAGGACCGCGCCGGTCTGAAGGACGTTCTGGCCCGCTGCGCCGAACTGGACACCGCCGCCGGACACATCCGCGAGTTCGGCGAGATCCTTGCCGAACGCCACGGCACCATGCTCCCCACCTGGATCGATGCTGTCGACGCCAGCCAACTCCCCGGCCTCACCGGCTTTGCTCTCCACATGCTCCGAGACCTCGACGCCGTGATAGCCGGACTCACCCTCGAATGGAGTTCCGGCGGCACCGAGGGGGCCGTGAACCGCATCAAGAAGATCAAGAGGCAGCTATACGGACGTGCCGGATTCGATCTACTCCGCAAGATGATTTTGCTTCAGTGACCCTCCGTGGCCCGTTCTCCACGGCAGAACAGCCGACGTGGTACCCGTCACCCCTGGGGCGTGGCGCGTCTCGACCAGCCGCGTGTCTCGCCCTCGTCGATGAGGCGTCGCCCCGCCCTCCACAGGGAGGCAGATGCCTCCCCGATCACTGCCTTGCGGGCCCGGACATCGTCAGCGGTGACGCCCGGAGTGCGCCACGTACCGCCGCGCGCCATCCAGTTGAGGAGTAGTGGCTGCAGCCGGTCCATCGCTTTGGCGAATTTGGCTTCGGGAGTGCAACGTTCCTCAAATTCGTCCCAGAGAACCCGCATGCGCTGAGCTTGATCCGCTGGAAGCAGGCTGAAGAGCTTGTCGGCCGCGGCCACTTCCCGTTCGTGCTGATCGCTCCCCGCGGCATTGTCGTAGAGGGGGGTATCGCCAGCGTAGATTTCCACCAGATCGTGCAGGAGAACGAGCTGAATGGTGTGCCCTACGTCGATGGGCTGGTCGGAGTGTTCGGCGAGGATCACAACCATCATCGCCAGGTGCCACGAGTGCTCCGCGTCGTTCTCACGTCGGTCCGCCGCTGCGAGGGGAGACTGACGGAGGATGGTCTTGAGCTGGTCCACCTCAACAAGAAAGGTGAGTTGGGCACGCAGTCGATCATCGAGGTCGTCGGGAAAGGGCGTCTTCTCGGTAAGCAAGCTCCGGCGCTCATCACTCATGGGTTCATCGTGGCATGCGCTGTCCGGGTCGCGGGTGACTCGGGCTCCAGACCCGTCAGACGACCGCTTCTTCTGGCGGCGACGGACTTGGATAACCCTCCGCGACCCCTCCCCAAGATCTGTGCCAGAACCGAGTTTCAGCAACACCTGCAGCGGCGTCGGCTGATGTCTGGAAGCAGCTCTGGCCCTTCCTCTCTATGATCACTTGACTGACCGCGCGAGGGCTGGGTGGATAGGCTTGGTCGAATGATCGAGACTGAACGGCTCTTGCTGCGGCCTCTGCGGGTCGAGGACGGGCCTTCCCCCCGTGATGGTGGACACGCTTCGTTGATCACGCGGCGAGTGTGAGCTTAGCTGCGTGGTGTCGGCGTTCGTATTCGTTGGGGCTGAGGTGGCCGTTGGCAGAGTGCCGGCGGCGGGTGTTGTAGCGGGTCAGCCAGGCAAATGCCGTCCTTCTGCAGGTGTCGGCGTCGCCGTAGTCGCGGGCGCCCTGGAGGGTCTCGCGTTTGAGGGACGCATGGAAGCTCTCGCAGGCTGCGTTGTCCGCGCTGGTGCCGACCGCGCCCATCGATCGGGTGACCCCGAGCCGGTCGCAGAGATCGGCGAAGGCTCTTGATCCGTATTGGGCTCCGTGGTCGGAGTGGAACACGGCGCCGTCCAGGCCGCCGCGGGTCGCCGCCGCCATCTGCAGTGCGCTGGTGACCAGGCTGGTGCGCATGTGGTCGGCGATGGACCAGCCGACGACCTTGCGGCTGAAGCAGTCCAGCACGGTCGCGAGATAGAGGAACTCTCCGTCTTCCAGGGGGAGATAGGTGATGTCGCCCATGTATTTCAGGCCGGGTTCGCGGGCGGTGAAGTCCCGCTGGAACAGGTCGGGAACCGGTGCGGTGGCCGGGTCCGGGATCGTGGTGCGGACGCGTCTGCGCAGGTGACGCAAGGAGTTGTCCAGAAGGTTGTGCAGGACCTGGCGCAGGCGAACCGGATCGAGGTCGGCCGTCACTTCGGGACGGCCGCGACGTTCGACGGCGATGGTCGCTCCCTCGGCCATCGCACGGGTCCGGAACGCGTCGGCCGAGTGTGTGTGCAGCCGCTCCAGCGATACGGGCTCGCGACGCACCGGGAGTCGGCCTCCTCGGGTACGAGCGAGCACGAGTAGGTCCTCGGCGAGACCGACCAGCCGGTCGGTCTCGGCGGTGGCCGACCGAATGGCGGCTTCCAGCTCGGCCCGGTCACGCGGACGCGCCGTGGCCAGTTCGAGCTGGGCACGGAGCAGCGCCAGGGGCGTGCGCAGTTCGTGTCCGGCCATGTCGACGAAGCGGTGCTCGCGTTCCAGGGCCTCCTGGAGGCGGGCGAGCATGGCGTTGAGTGTGTGCGTGAGCCGGGCGAGTGCGTCTTTGCCCGGCGGCTGGGTCAGCCGCCGCTCGGGTTCGGTCTCGGAGATCGCGGCAGCCTTCCGTCGGATGCGCTCGACCGGGCGCAGGGCGCCGCCTGCGAGCAGCCATCCGGCGTACGAGGACGCGAGCAGGGCGAGGGGGCGCCGACGAGCAGCAGGAGCAGGAGTCGGTGCAGGGCCTCCGCGCGGTCGCCGAGCGGTGCACCGACCACGAGGACGGCGGGCCGAGGTACCCGACCCGGCAGGCGGACCGGCACGGCGAGGAGCCGGGCAGGGTCGTCGACACCCACGACTCGGCGGTCGAGGAAGACCGGCTTGGCGCCGGTGCGGGTGCTGCTCGGTGGCAGCATCGGGGCCGCCGCGACGGCGGGGGTCGTCTCCACCACGTCGCCGCTCGGCGACAGGATTTGGCCGAACGACTCGTCGAAATCGATGAGCCCGCGTCCCGCGTCCAGTGGCGCCCGTTCACGCTGGGACAGCGAGCTGACGGAGGCCGCAGCCCGTGCCCGCAGATCTACGTCGACGGCGCGGGTCAGCTCCGTACCCATCCGGGTGTAGAGGAAGGCGCCCAGCGCGGCCACCACCGCCGCCATCCCCAGGCAGAAGGCGAGGGTCAGCCGGAGCCGGATGGGCAGCCTAGGCAACGCCGTGAACATCGTCGGCCTGCTTCATGTGCGCTGTCCGGTCGGCGCGATCGTCGCGCAGCCAGTAGCCGGCGCCACGGGATGTGCGCAGCGACTGCCGTCCGAAGGGCCGGTCGATCTTCTGCCGGAGATGTGAAGGAGATCACCGTCAAGGGCGGCCCCTTGGCGCGGGAGCGCACGGCGAAGAGGCTCTACGAACTCACCCGCCACGGGCCCTTGCTGCTTGACAGACGACATCAGGAATCTGTGAACCTCTTCGCCGACCTCCAGCAGGAGTTCGGACTCACCTACGTCTGCTACGTCTTCATCGCGCGCGAACTCGCCGTGGTACGGCACGTCTCCGACCGGATCGCGGTCATTTACCTGGGGGGAGATCGTCGAACTCGCCGATACCGGGGCGCTGTTCACGGCACGCATCCCTCCGTACACACAGGCGCTGCTGTCGGCGGTGCCGGACATCGACGTCAGGACGCAGACCTCGTCCCGGGAGCGCATCGTGCCGACCGGGGAGGTGCCCCACCCGGTGGAGAGGCCGTCGCGGCGCCCCTTGCGGACCCGCTGCCGCTACGCGCAGGAGATCTGCTCGACGCAACGGCCCAGGCTCACCGCGACGGCCCCCGGGAGGCTCGCGGCCTGGCATTTCCCCCTCGCGGGCTGAGCGTTCAACCGAAAGGTTGAATCCAAAGGCATCCTATGGACGACGCGGAACCGCGCGGCCGGTCGGCAGACTGGCCGCGCCGCCGCGTACGGAAGGTGGCGGCGGAACCAGGAGGCCCCCCACCATGCCCAGCAACTTCAGCAGGCGTCGGTTGCTCACGACCGGTGCCGGTGTCGCGCTCGGCGGTGCCGCCGCCGTCGCCGCGCAGAGCACTGCGAGCGCCGCCCCGGCCGTCGGCTCGTCGCTCACCGGCGTCCGCGAGGAGACCCGCTCTCTCGACGAGCTGTACGAGGCGGCGATCGCCGAGGGCGGCAAGCTCGTCCTGTACCAGGGCGGGGACGTGGACAGCCAGGCGGCCGGAGTGCGTTCCGCGTGGGCCGCGCGCTTCCCGAAGGTCGAGCTGACGGCCGTAGTGGACTACAGCAAGTACCACGACGTCCGCGTCGACAACCAGCTCGCCACCGGGACCCTGGTCCCCGACGTCGTCCAGCTCCAGACACTCCAGGATTTCACCCGCTGGGGGCGCGAGGGCAAGCTCCTGCGCTACAAGCCGGCCGGGTTCTCCAAGGTCCACCAGGGCTTCAAGGACCGGGACGGCGCGTGGACGGCCCTGATGGTCATCGCCTTCAGCTTCATGTACGACACCCAGGGCGTCGGCGCCAATGCGCCGAAGACCCCACTGGACCTGCTCGATCCGCGCTGGAAGGGCACGATCGCGTCCTCGTACCCCAACGATGACGACGCGGTCCTCTTCCTGTACACCCTCTACCAGCAGCGGTACGGCTGGGACTGGGTGGCCAAGTTCGCGGCGCAGCAGCCGCAGTTCGCGCGTGGCACGAACACCCCCGGTGCCGCGGTCAACGGCGGGACGAAGACCATCGGGGTCGGCGGCTCGGGCAGCCTGCTCTCCTCGTCGACGACGGTCAAGTGGGTTGTGCCCGAGGGCGACCACCCGTTCATGGCGTGGGGCCAGCGTGCCGCGATCCTGAAGCAGGCGGCCCACCCGGCGGCCGCCAAGCTGTACATGAACTGGCAGCTGTCCGAGGAGCGCCAGAAGGCCAGTTTCAACGGCTGGTCGGTGCGCACCGACGTCACCCCGAACGCCGGCCTGAAGCCGGTGTGGGAGTTCCCGAACGCCCACGTCGTCGAGTTCCCGAGGTTCATGGAGGACCGGGCGACGGTCGAGCGGATGAAGCAGACGTTCTCGCTGTACTTCGGTGAGGTCCAGGGCGCTCCCTCGCCCGGCTGGCTCGGACTGCACCCGGGGGCCTGACATCAGCACGAGCACGGCTTCGCCTGGGCGTTTACAGCGATCACACGGGTCACGGCATACAATCCGTGCCCTGTTGTCACCGCCGCCCGGCCCGCCCCAGGGAGCCGCAGCCGTGCTCGTCACCGCTCTCGCCGCCCGCCGGTCCGCCGTGTCCGCGCGGCACCTGCCGCACCTGGTGTTCCTGGTCGCGGCCGGCGGCACCCTCGTCCGGCTCCTCCAATTGCACAGCGAACTGTGCTGGCGGGTCGCGCCGCCCACGGCGGCCATGGCCCTGCTGTACGCGGTCGGGCTGAGCCGGTGGGACCGGCTCGGCTGGGCCCGGCCCCCTCTGCTCGGTGCCCTTCTGCTGCTGTGGGCTTCGGTGGCCTGGGCCCTGTCGGGCCCGCTAGCCTCCGGGTACGCGTGGCTCTCGGTGCCCTTCGCGGTCCTCGCGATGCGGACCCCCACGCGCGCGGAGCGGGCCGTGGCCCTCGGCGTGATCACGGCCCTGCTGCTGGCCGTCCTGGTGCGGGCGTACGGCGCCGTCGACCCCGACGTGCTGGCACCGCCGGCCGCCGCCGTCTGGGCCACCGTGCTGCTGTACCGCGACCAGCAGCGGCTCACCCAGGAACTGGCCGGCACCCGCGGGGCGCTGGCGCGGCAGCAGCGTGAGGCCGGGCGGCTGGCGGAGCGGGCGCGTATCGCCCGGGACCTGCACGACACGCTCGCGCAGGAGATCGCCGGCAGCCGGATGCTGCTCCAAGCCGCCGAGCGCGACTGGGAGCGCCGGCCGGAGGCGGCCCGCGGACAGGTGCGGGTGGTCACCGAAGCGCTCGGCGACCATCTCGCGCAGACCCGCGGCATCATCCAGGACCTCACCCCGCCGGTGCTCGCCGAGAACGGACTGGAGTCGGCGCTGCGCGACCTGTGCGCCCGCACGGACACCACGGCCGGCACGCCCCGGATCTCCTTCCGCACCGAGCACGACGCCTGCCCGCTCCCGACCGAGCACGCAGTTGCCCTGCTGCGGGTCACCCAGGGGCTGCTCGCCAACGCGTGCGAGCACGCGAGCGCCGACCAGGTGCGGGTGACCCTGGTGTATGGCGAGGAGGGAGCGGCGGCCGTCGAGGTGTGCGACGACGGGGCCGGCTTCGACCCGGGTGCGGTGCGGTCGGCCGGGGACTGCCGGGGCTTCGGGCTCGGCGGGGCGCGAGAGCGGCTGGTCGCCTTGGGCGGTTCGCTAGCCGTGGACAGCGCGCCGGGACAGGGCACGCGCGTGCGTGCGTCGCTGCGGGACCCGGCGCACGCGGTGGACCGGATCCCGGTGGGCGCCCAATGAGCGAGGCCGTCGAGCCCACGCTGCGGATCCTGATCGTCGACGACCACACCGTCGTACGAGCCGGTCTGCGCGCCCTGCTGGAGGGCGAGCCCGGTTTCGATGTGGTCGGCGAGAGCGGGGACGGGCTCGAAGCGGTGCGGCTGGTCAAGCGGCTCGGTCCCGACGTCGTGCTCATGGACCTGCGCCTGACGGAGCCGGGCGTGGCGGGTGACGGCATCGACGGCATCGAGGCGACCCGTCGGATCCTCGACGTCGACGCGCGCGTACGGGTCGTCGTGCTCACCAGCTACGGCAGCCAGGCCGACGTACTGCGGGCCGTGGAGGCCGGGGCGCGCGGGTACGTCCTGAAGGCGGGCCCGCCCGAGGAACTGTTCCGCGCGGTGCGGGCCGCGGCAGCCGGGGGTCTGGCGCTGGCCCCGGAGGCCGCCGCCAGTGTCCTGGGGCGCGCGGCCCAACCGCCGCTCAGCGAGCGGGAGGTCGAGGTCGTACGGCTCCTCGCGCAGGGGCACAGCAACCGGGCGATCGCCGGTGCGCTCTTCCTGGCCGAGGCGACGGTGAAGACCCACCTCGTCCGCATCTACCGCAAGCTCGGCGCCGAGAACCGCGCGGCCGCGGTCAGCGAGGCCGTCCGGCTCGGGCTGATCGAGCTGGTCTGACGCGCCGCCGGTAGGCCTGCTTCCAGCGGGCCCGATGCCACGCGTTGCTCTGTCCCCGGCCGTTCATGCCGCCCAGGGAGGCAGTTGCAGAGGAACGACTTCGCGCGCATGCCGTGGCCGTTCAGCGGGCGGTCATGCATCGCGGCTCGTTCCGGCCGCGAAGCCCGACACCGTCCGCACGTCCTACCTGAAGGGCCGTTCGACCGCCGCCCCTGCCCGCGACACCGGCGTCAGCCGCGGCGCGATCCGCATGGCTGTCGCCGGCCTCCTGCCCGACCGCACCACCGTTGAGGAGTCACCGACGACCGTTGTACCCATGTTCCCCGCGGCCGTTGTTCGGCCGTCAAGCGGCGGGCAGTGAAGGCGTGTTGGAGTCCTCGCCAGGCCACGGAGGCCTGTAGACCGCGGGCTTGACATCGTCGATTCCACAGAATCCGGGTGTGGCACGCCATGCGGCAGCAGCGGATCGACGACAAGACCGACGCGCTCCGACAGAGAGAAGCCGAGCAGGAACAGGGCCATCAGCGGCGCCCGCCCGCCCCGGACTGGATCGTTGAACTCGGCACCGGCGCCGGGAATCCGCCCACTCGCGTTCACACCGGCGACTGCTACGCCGCGGCCAAACGCCGGCGCCCGGGCACGTTGGCCCTATACCGCCTCCCCAAGGCCCAGGCCCCGGCACGGACAGACGCCCAGTGATACGCGGCGCTCGGGCCCGAAACACCCCCAAGCGGCGGCGGCCGGTCATCGACGTGGCCTGCAGTGTGCTGATCGCGACCTGGTCGTGCACGCAGAAAAGGCGTGGCAGATCCGGGTCCAGGTCTCCCAGCACTCCAACACCGAGCTGCACGACGTGGCGGAGGCCATGGTGGCCACCACGCGGCAGATGCCGACGCCGACCGATCTCCAACAACACCTGGCGTCGGCGGAGACGGCATGGCGCGCTTGCCGAGTCCACGACGCGCAGTGCCCAACTCCCCGGGCATCCGTACCGGGCTGGACGGGGGGGGCGGCGCAGCACCTGGGGAGGTCCGCGCCGCCTCCTGCACGCCGGCGATGAGCGCAATCGGCCGGGCGGAGCTGCGTGGCCGCAAGCCGCTGCCGCAAGTACCGCAAGGGTTTACGGCCGCGGCGCTGCTACGAGTGGTCGAGTGAAGCACATGTTCTGACCTGCGGAAAGTGCCGATGCCGTTAGGGGGTGCGACCAGCTGTTCCGCGGCAGCGCCAGGAAGCGTTTTTGAGCGTTTGCAATCCAGCGCCGGCGGCGGCGAGCAAGTGCTGGGGAACGCTCACCGCGGACTGCTGTCCGGGCACTGGGCTTCGCCGAGCAACCCCCGGACGGCCTCGTTGAATCCCACCGTGTCGGTCAAGCCGAAGGCGACACGCTGGAGCAGGATTCCGTGCAGCAGACCGATCAATACCCGTGCGCCGCTCTCCGGCTCGACGGTTTGGACAGCGCCCGCCGCCTGTCCGCGGCGCAGGGCGTCGGCGATTCCGTGACGGACCCTTTCGAAGCCTTCCAAGGCGCGGACGTGCAGGCCGTCGTCGCGCAGCAGTTCCGACCAGGTCTGCACGACGCACTGCAGCAGTTCCTCGACCGGCACCACCTGCCCTGCGGCGTCCGTGACGGTCTCGGCACTCAGTGCCTGAAGGGAGGCGGCGACCAGGTCGCCCAGGGAAGGGGCATCAGCGGCCACCGCCACCCGCTCCATCGGCTCGAAGATCAGCCGGAAGGTGTCCGCGGCGATGGCCAGGATGATCTCCTCCTTGCTCGCGAAGTAGCGGTAGGGGCCCCCGCGGACACACCGGCAGCGGCGGCGATGTCCGGCATCGAGGTCTGGTGGAAGCCGCCCCGCGCGAAACACCGGCGCGCCGCCGCCACGATCTCCGCGCGCTTGGCTTCCCGACGCTCGGGCGTGATACGGGGCATGGCCCGCCTCCCTAGACGTGAATGATCATTCATCTTGACAGAGGAACGGTATCGGGCTCATCGTGAAAATGAAAGATCATTCACGGAAGCGAGGATCTTGATGAGCACCGAGCTGACCATCGGCACCTACCGGTACGAGCACACCGAGGCGCTCTTCGACGGCCGCGTGAAGATCGACGGGGCGGACGCCACTTTTGAGACGGAGCCCCTGGTCTCCGACCTCTTCCGGCACATGCTCGAAGGCCGCTACGACATAGCGGAACTCGGCCTGACCTACTTCCTGCGCACCTTCGACCTGGACGACGCCCGAGCTCTGGATCACCCAGGTCCGCGCTGCCGATCTGCCGCACCTGCATGCCTCCACTCGAGGGCTGGAACGAGACATCGACGCCGTGATCGCCGCGTTCACACTCCGCTACGGCAACCGCCCCACCGAGGGCGTCAACACCAAGACCAAGCGGATCGCCCGCCAGATGCACGGACGAACAGGCCTCACCCTCCTCCGCCACCGCAACCTCCTCGGATAGCGACACCCTCCGTCACCACCGAATGTGAGACAGGACCGTTGAACTGACACACCCGCCCTTAACGAAAGACACAGGGGCACGCCGTCGGCGATCTCACACGTGTGACGTCAACGATCACGGGAAGAAGCCCGGCATGCGGCGGGTGCGCGCCTGCCGCAGAATTCGCCTCAGCAAGGCTGCGCGTGGTGAGGAGAGGCTGGAAAGGTGGCCGGTGCGGTGTCCGACGGAGGGTCCGATCCGGGGCCGGTGCAGGTGTCGAAGGCGGTTGCGGAGCTGCCCCGGCAGGTGCGCGAGGAGCTCACGCGCCGGCTGCGGCGCAAGAAGCACGCCTTGCGGACTGACGACGTACAGGTCGTCGAGCCACCGCTGCTGCGCCGAGCGGTCGGCGCCTCGGCGCTCGGCAACTGCATGGAGTGGTTCGACTTCGGCGTCTACAGCTACCTGGCCGCCACCATCGGCAAGGTCTTCTTTCCAGGAGCCTCTTCGGGGGCACAGGTCGTCTCGTCCTTCGCCACCTTCGCGGCCGCGTTCGTCGTGCGGCCCCTCGGGGGTCTGGTGTTCGGTCCCCTGGGTGACCGTCTGGGCCGGCAGAAGGTACTGGCCACCACCATGATCATGATGGCGATCGGCACCTTCGCCATCGGTCTCATCCCCAGCTACGCGACGATCGGCATCGCCGCTCCGATCCTGCTGCTCATCGCCCGAATGGTGCAGGGCTTCTCCACCGGGGGCGAGTACGGCGGCGCGACCACGTTCGTGGCCGAGTACTCACCGGACCGGCGCCGCGGATTCCTCTCCAGCTGGCTGGACTTCGGCACCTTCGTGGGCTACGCGCTCGGCTCCGCACTGGTGACCGTGCTGAACCTGGCGCTCACCGACGACCAGATGCTGGCCTGGGGCTGGCGACTGCCGTTCCTGATCGCGGGCCCGTTGGGCGTGATCGGCCTCTACATGCGGCTCAAGCTGGAGGAGTCGCCGGCCTTTCGGCAGCAGCTGGACGAGCACGAGAAGAGCGTCGCCCTGAAGTCGGCGGGCAGCGAGCTCACATCCGTCGTCAGGAAGTACTGGCGGCCGCTGCTGATCTGCATGGGGCTGGTGCTCCTGTACAACGTCACGAACTACATGGTCACCGGTTTCCTGCCGACGTATCAGACGCACACGTTGAACCGCTCCAGCAGCTCGGCTGACGTGCTGGTCCTGACAGGCATGGTGTGGATCGTCCTGCTGATCACCTTCATCGGCCGCCTCAGCGACCGGATCGGCAGGCGGCCCGTCTACGGGGTCTCGGCGGCCGCGATGATCGTGCTCGCTGCGCCGTCCTTCCTGCTGATCAAGATGTCCGGAACGTGGCCACCGATTTTCGGCGTGCTGATCCTCTCCACGCTGCTTGCCTGCTTCGCGGCACCGAGTGCCGCCACCTTGCCGGCCCTCTTCCCGACAGCCGTCCGGTACGCCGCGATGGGCATCGGTTTCAACATTGCGGTCGCGGCCTTCGGAGGCACCACCCCGCTCGTCACCGAAGCCCTGGTCAACGTCACCGGCGACGACATGATGCCCGCCTACTACCTCATGTTGGCCGGGATGATCGGCCTGGTGACGGTGAAGTTCCTGCCGGAGACCGCACAGGTCCCGCTCGACGGCTCGCAGCCGATGGTCGGGTCGCGTGAGGAGCGGCAGGAACTGATCACCACCTCCCAGGAGCTGTACCGGGTCTCCGCGGAACAGCGAGACGTCGCCCGGCAGCCGGAGTCGTCAGCCCGCTTTCGCCGGTCCTGAGGCGAAGCCCCGCGCCGTTCAGGCTCCGAACCGGGGCTCCGTGCCGACGATGTGTGCTGGACCGGGTCGTACGCTGTGGAGGCCGGCTCTTCATTCGCGCTCGTCCGTCATTTGCCGCCTTCGGCCGTCACGCCTTGGCGGCGAGTGACCGCCACTTGTTCCAGGTGTCGAGTCGCTGCTGGTAGGCGGCTTCGACGACGGGACAGGGGTACGTGCCGAGGAAGAGCCGCAGGGGCGGTTCGTCGGTGTCGGCCAGTTCGAGGATGACGTCGGCGGTGGCCTGCGGATCCTGGGGTGCGCGGGCGGTGGCGCCGGCCCGGCGTGCCTCGCTGACAGGTTCGTATGCGGCGATGGGTTCGGTGTGCACCGCGGAGGAGCCGGACCGGTCGGTGCCGTAGGGGCCGGGTTCGACGAGCGTGACGTGGATGCCGGGCGGGCCGACCTCCTGGGCCAGGGCTTCGCTCACCCAACGCCACCACCCGGACCTGTGGAAACATCCACCCGGTGGTCGACACGTGAGTCTGCCGGGGGGCGGCGGGTGGGGACGGGCGGCGCTCCGTACGGGGTGTCAGGTCCGCTCGTTCAGCGCACTCGGGGGCTGCCGCCGGACGCGGGCGTGGGTTTCGCCCCCCCTCCGCCCCTTCCCTTCCCGTCCCTCGGGGCTGCGCCCCCAGACCCCCCTTCGGCGAGCGCCCACTTGGAGGCGTTGCACAGCCCCAGGGTGGGAAAGGCGGCGAGCCCACCGAGGCTGGACACCTGCAGGATGTGCCCGCTGCCCCGTGCCCGTAGGAAGGGAAGAGCCGCCTGCGTCACCCACAGGGGGCCGAGCAGGTTGGTGTCGAGCTGGGCACGGGCCTGCTCCTCGGTGGCCTCCTCGACCATGCCGAACAGACCGTAGCCCGCGTTATTGACGACCACATCAAGGTGGCCGAAAGCCTCGGCGGCCTGCCGTACGGCGGCGGTGACGGCGGCCCGGTCGGTGACGTCGAGCACGAGCGGGAGCACGCTGTCTCCGTAGGCGTCGGCCAGGGGCTGCAGGGACTCGGGACGGCGTGCCGTGACCGCGACGCGGTCGCCGCGGGAGAGGGCGGCATCGGCCCAGATCCGGCCGAAGCCACTGGACACGCCGGTGATGAACCAGGTCTTCTTCATGCCCTCGACCCTGCGCCCTGCGCTGGACCGGAGCCAGCACCCCCGGAGGGTTACCCTGCGGCCAGGGCCGCAGAAAACGCGCTCGGAGAGTTCCTGAAGGCCCGACGGGGACGGGTTACACCCGCGCAGGGGGACCTGCCCGCCCGCGGCCGGCGCCGGGTCGCGGGATTGCGCCGGGAAGAGCTGGCCCGGCGGGCCGGGATCAGCGAGCCGTATCTGATCCGGCTGGAACAGGGCATCGACCGGCATCCATCACCGCAGGTGCTGCGGGCGCTCGCGCGGGCACTGGAGCTAGACGCCGACATCTCGACGCACCTGTTCGTGCTGGCCGCCCCAGATCCCGTACGACCTGCCGAGGCTGAAGTCACTGCGGACGTGCATGAGTTGTCGACGGGTGGGCGGGCACTCCGGCGTATGTGCGCGACCGGCGGTTCGACGTGCTGGCCGCGAACAAGTGGGCCCGAGCGCTCGCCCCGATGTATGAGCCCGGGCACAACCCGGCCCGGGAGGAGCTGGAGGCGGACGAGGACTTCCGCCGCCTGTGGTCGCGGCACGACGCGCGGCCCGCCCGCGACGAACACAAACGGTTCGTGCATCCGGTTGTCGGGGAGCTCGCGCTGCGGCGGCAGGCGCTCACCGTCGGGGGCGCCGAGCAGCAGGTGATCATCGTCTACCAGGCGGTACTGGGAAGCCCTTCCGCGGCCGCCCTTGCCAGGCTTCTCTGACGCCCGGCGGAGAAGTAGGTCAGACCGCCGCTGGCCGAGGCTCGACAGTCGCAGAGGTCGCGCACAGGAATGCGCCAGCCCGGGCGGCATCGGAGCTGGCGACAGCGGCGGTATGGCCCCTCGGCGGGGTGATTCCTCGTCGAGCTTCTCGGGCGGTGCGTCGTGGTGCGATCTGCTGTCCTTCATCTCCCCGGGTGTTGATCCGGCCTGACCTCCCCGCGACGGCCCGTGGGCCGGCATAAGGCCTCTCTGGGCGTGTTGCGAAAGTCAACGTCGGGACGGCGGTTTCCGCCATAGCGGTGGTTTGCCGTCCTGGCCGCCGTTCTGCCCGATGGGGCGCCAGGACACTGACCGGGGCGGCCGGGGCGCCGCCGCGGAGGGCGGGAGAGCGCATGGCTGACAGCAGGATCCTGGTCGCGGTACCGGAACACCCTCGGGGCGAGGGCGCCGGGCCCCAGCAGTTAGGGAAGATCCGGGACGCGATCGAGGCGGCCGGCTTCGAAGTCCGGTGGGTGGTAACGGCGGAGGACGCGGACGCAGTGCTGCGCACCGAGGCCGGTCTGGCGGCGGCGCTGGTGGCCTGGGACCTTCCCGGGGCAGCCGGTGACGGGCCCGGCGCCGCGCTCGCCGCGCCGGGAGGCACACTCGCCCGGCCGAGCAGCACCCTCGACGGGACCCCGGGCGGCAGCGCTGTGCTGCGCCGGATCGGCCGCCGATTCCGGGACCTGCCGGTCTTCTTGGTGATGACCGACGAGGGCCTGGGGGACCTGCCACTGTGGGTGTCCGAGTCGGTTGTGGGCTACGTCTGGCCGTTGGAGGACACCCCGGGCTTCATCGCGGGCCGCATCACCACCGCCGCCCAGGCCTACCGGGAATCCGTGCTGCCACCGTTCTTCCGGGCACTGCGCCGCTTCGACGACGCCCACGAATACTCCTGGCACACCCCGGCCCACTCCGGCGGTGTCGCCTTCCTCAAGTCGCCGGCGGGACGCGCCTTCCACGACTACTTCGGGGAGCGGCTGCTGCGCAGCGACCTGTCGATCTCGGTCGAGGAACTGGGCTCGCTGTTCGAGCACACCGGCCCGATCGGCGAGGCGGAGCGCAACGCGGCCCGTGTGTTCGGCTCCGAACTCACCTACTTCGTGCTGCACGGCGACTCGACGTGCAATCGCCTGGTAGGCCATTTCAGCGTCATCCGCGACGAGATCGCGCTGGTGGACCGCAACTGCCACAAGTCCGTGCTGCACGGCCTGGTCGTCTCGGGTGCCCGGCCGGTCTACCTGGTCCCCACCCGTAACGGCTACGGCCTGGCGGGACCGCTGCCCCCGGCCGAGATCGCCGCGGATGCGGTGGCGGCCCGGATCGCCGCGCATCCGCTCACCGAGGGCGCGGTGTCCCCGCACCCGCAGTACGCGGTGTTCACCAACTCCACCTACGACGGCCTGAGTTACGACGCGGTAGCCACCGCTCGCGCGTTCGCCGCCAGCACGCCCCGGGTGCACTTCGACGAGGCGTGGTTCGCGTACGCCCGTTTCCACCCGCTCTATGCCGGCCGTTACGGCATGTCGGTGGACGAAGATGCCTTCCCCGGCCCGGACCGCCCGACCGTGTTCGCCACCCAGTCCACGCACAAGCTGCTGGCGGCGCTGTCGCAGAGCGCGATGGTGCACATGCGATCCGCACCGCGGGCACCGGTGGACCATGACCGGTTCAACGAGGCGTTGATGATGCACGGCACCACCTCGCCCCTCTACCCGATGATCGCCTCGCTCGACGTGGCAACGGCAATGATGGACAGCCCGCAGGGCGAGTGGCTGATCGACGAGGCGGTGACCGAGGCGATCCGCTTCCGTCAGGAGATGGTGCGCCTGCGACGGCGGATCGAGAGCGCCGGGGACCGGCCGCCGTGGTTCTTCGGGGTGTGGCAGCCGGACACGGTCACCGACCCGGCGACCGGCGAACGGCTGCCGTTCGGGGAAGCCCCGACGGAGCTGCTGCGCACCGACCAGTCCTGCTGGCTGCTGGAGCCCGGCGCCGATTGGCACGGTTTCCCCGGGCTGACCGAGGGCCACTGCATGTTGGACCCCGTCAAGGTCACGCTGACCTGTCCGGGGATCAGCGCCACCGGCGAGATGGCGGAGGAGGGCATCCCGGCCCGGGTGCTCACCGCCTATCTGGCCACCCGGAAGATCGTGGTGGAGAAGACCGACAGTTACACCACGCTGATCCTGTTCTCCATGGGCATCACCAAGGGCAAGTGGGGCACCCTGCTGGACGCCCTGACGGATTTCAAGGCCCTCTACGACGCCGACGCTCCCCTGGAGCGGGTCCTGCCGGAGGCCGTCGCCGAGCATCCCCGCCGGTACGCGGGCCTGACCCTGCGCGGGCTGTGCCGGGAGATGCACGAGCAACTGCGCTCGGTGCGCCTGGTGGAGCTTCTGGACACGGCCTTCCAGCAGCTCCCGCAGCCCGTGGCGCCACCCCAGCACTGTTACCAGCGGCTGGTGCGGGGTGACACCGAGCGGGTCCGGATCTCGGAGGCGGCGGGCCGGGTGGCGGCCGCCATGGTGACGGTCACCCCGCCTGGCATCCCGGTCCTGATGCCGGGCGAGTCCATCGGCGCACCCGACGGCCCGCTGCTGCGCTATCTCACCGCCCTGGAGTCCTTCGACCGCAGCTTCCCCGGCTTCCGCAGCGAGACCCACGGCGTGACCAACGACGAGGACACGGGCGACTACCTGATCGAGTGCCTGATCCAGGGCGCGGGTCAGATGCCGGGTCACGCGCCCGGGCGTGTCAGTTAGTCTCTGGTGGGAAAGTGCTGTTCACAGCCACTCGTTGAGGACTGCGACCAGCACGGTCGGCTCGTAGCGGACGGCGGGCTTGTGGTACCTCGTGGCGACGGCCCGGTGGCGCTTGAGACGATTGTTCCGCCACGGTACGTACGCCGTCTATCAGCTGCCGCCGGGTCCATACCGGCGGACGACCCGACTTGATGCCTGGCGGCAACAACGGCTCCAGCGGGCCCACTGGCCATACGTCAGATCACCACGCCCCCCATAACGTGATCATCCACGACCAAGATCTAACCCTGGCGCTCCGCTGCCGATGGCCGTGGCATGGACATGTGTTCGGGCCCAGATGGATGGATCGGGCGGGCCCGCTGCCATCGCCCCGACGGTCCGGGTTCCGCCTCCCGGATGGGGGATCCCCGAAGCATCGTGACACGCGGCGGGGCCGACACCACTGTGTGCGATATCGGCCCAATTCTCACAGTCCCAGAACAAGACGATGGGAGCCTTGAGCTGGAGGTGCGCGCGCACGACCAGGTCGCGGTAGTCGCTCCAGGCGAAGCTGTCACGGCCTGTAGCCCGGTGCTTGCGGTGGCGGCGCGGCCGGTAGATCAGCCGGGAGTTCTCGCCCGGCTTGTAACAGCGCATCGCGGCAATCGACCAGCGGCGCCAGGAGCGGCCCCGCACCCGCACCCGTACCACGGGTGTCTGCCCGCGTCGGACCCAGGTGCGAGCGCGCGGCGGCGTCATCGAGAACCCGGCCTCGTCCTCGAACACGATGTAGGCCCCCAGCGCCGCCGCAGTCATTCCACCTGCGGCCACACGTCTTTCTTCCACAAACCCACGGCCTGCTCGTCGCGTTCCAGCGTGCGGCGGGCCGGAGACTGCCAGGACCAGCCGTGCCGGTGCAGCAGCCGCCACACGGCCGCAGACGAGGAGTCGATGCCGAACTTCCAGGCGATCAGCGCTCTGACCCGTGCCAGAGTCCACCGCTGGTCCTCCCAGCCGTGCCCGGCAGGCCCGAGGGCCAACTCCTGCTCCAGCTCGGCGAACTGGCCGTCGGACACCCTGGGAATGGCTTTGTAGGTGAGTTTGGAGAACGTCTGTTGCTCAGCGGTGTGAACGCCTGGTTCCACGGGAGAGTGATGTCGCTGAGTTTCGAGAACGCCCCGGTGCTTGCTTCGAAACCCTGGTTGTGCTCTGCACGACGAGGGGGCCTGGGTGCTGCCGAACTCCAAGGTCGATCTGTACGCGGCGATCCGCCGTGATCCCAGGACCGGCATGTCCACGCGGGCTCATGCGGAAGTACGGCGTCGGCTTCAACACCGTGCAGAGGGCTGACCTCGGCCCTGCCGGAGCCGCGCAAGAAGATGAGGTCACGTGCAACCCGCCTGGACCCCTACAAGCCGGTGATCGACGCCATCCTGAATGCGGACCTGACCGCGCCACGGAAGCAGCGCCACACGGTCAAGCGGATCTACGACCGGCTGCTGGACGAGCATGAAGCCGTCGACGTCTCCTACCAGATGGTCCGCGCCTACGTCGCCGCCCGCCGTGAGGAGATTCGTCTCCAGGCCGGCAAGGGGGTGGTGGACGCGTTCGTCCCGCAGACCCACAGGCCCGGGGCGGAGGCTGAGGTCGACTTCGGTGACGTCAGCGTAAAGCTGGCCGGCGAGCTGGTGACCTGCTACCTGTTCGCGTTCCGGCTGTCGTACTCGGGCAAGGCCGTCCACCGCATCTTCGCCTCGGCAGGGCAGGAAGCGTTCTTCGAGGGCCACGTCCACGCTCTCAACGTGCTGGGCGGAGTGCCGACCGGGAAGGTCCGCTACGACAACCTTAGAACTCCTAACGAAATGGCCTCTGAAGTGGTTGGATCACTCCGGAGCTGGCGATCTGGGGGTGCGGAGTGGCGCGGCCGAAGCCGTGGGAAGTCGACGACGAGCTGTGGGCGGTGATCGAGCCGCAGTTGCCGAAGGTGGAGCGTCGGGCCCGGCATCCCGGGCGCAAGCGACATCCGGACCGGTTGGTGTTCCAGGGCATCCTGTTCGTGCTGCACACCGGGATCGCCTGGGAACATGTGCCGCAGGAACTCGGCTTCGGCTCGGGCATGACCTGCTGGCGCCGCCTGGCCGAGTGGACCGAGGTCGGGGTGTGGCGCCGCCTGCACACGGTGCTCCTGGCCAAGCTCCGCAGCGCGAACGCCCTGGACTTCTCGCGGGCGGCGGTCGATGGCTCTCATATCCGAGCGTCAAAGAGGGCTCCAAGACCGGACGAAGTCCCGTCGACCGGGGCAGGACGGGCAGCAAGCACCACCTGATCACCGACGCCACCGGTATCCCACTCGCCGTCACCCTGACCGGCGGCAACTCCAACGACGTCACCCAGCTCATCCCGCTTCTGCAGGCTGTGCCGCCGGTGCGGGGCAAGCGCGGCCGGCCCCGACGCCGCCCGGACGTGCTACTGGCCGACCGTGGCTACGACCACGACAAGTACCGCCGTCTCGTCAGGGATCTCGGCGTGAAACCGCTGATCGCCCGCCGCGGCACCGAGCACGGTTCCGGCCTGGGCACCCAACGCTGGGTCATGGAGCGCGCGTTCGCCCACCTGCACTGGTTCCGCCGCCTGCGGATCCGCTGGGAGATCCGCGACGACATCCACGAAGCCCTCCTCACTCTGGGGTGCAGCATCATCTGCTGGCGTCGGCTCAAGAACCACCATCCGTGAGGCCAAGCGACAGCGGCTCCTACAGCGAGACCTTCCGCTCGTCGGCCTCGAGGCCGCGGAGTGTCCAAAGTCCGTACAGAGCCAACAACGGTTTGACGACCATCCACTCGCCAGGGCGGTAGTCATCCGCGCGCACCAGCCTCTCGGCAAGATCGGGGCGCTGTCGCCGCAAGTACGCACGGGCCTTGAGCGCATGAGCTGGCTGGGAGGCGATCTTGATGTGATCCACGTCTTCAAGCAGTGGGATCACGTTCGTGATGTTCTCCCACGTCGTCGCGCTTTGGTCTTCGAGGAGCACCGTGCCGTCGAACTCAAGCACCGACTTCGCGTAGTCAGCCATCAACTGGGCCTCCGTGGCGCCGCGGCTGGTCGCACCGCCGCTGAAGATCATGCAGGTCCGATGTGCACCGTCAGCGGCTATGGAGCGGATTCCAGCACGGACTCGCCATCGGTTGATCAAGTTCGCCGTAGCTTGGGGATTCCGGTACCCCAACACCACCACGGCCGCGGAGGCGCCCCCGCTACTCCCCACGAGCGCTCGAGACCAGCGCCAGTTCAACCACTCGCCCCAGGCCAGGGCTGTAACCCCCGCTATCGCCAGTCCCGTCCTTCGCCGCATGCGGCGACTCTAGGACACCTGGGTATCGAGCCGCGAAGAACCAGCCACGCTACAGACGACGCATTCTGTTAAGGGCTGTCCCGTAACGGCGGTTGCGGGCAGCGGCAGCCTCGTCAGATGCTCGGGTTCTTCCACAGATGACGCTCGTCCAGGGTCCCGAATCGCACGTCTCCGCGTTCCAGGTCGACGAGGATGGGCCAGCAGTCCAGCAGCTGCTCTCTCGGATCGCCTGAGGCGAGGTACTGCACAGAGTTGTAGGGCACGATGAGGAGCCCGTTGCTCTCCCGGACCCGCTCTGCGTCGATGGCGAGAGGCGGCTCGTTTTCACGCTGGCTCTGCACGAGGAACGCCACCGCGAGCTGCAGGGCCTGGTCCTGCTCCATCATCCGTCTCCAGTCAGTGAGCTCTTTCAGCGTGGCCACTGATCGGGTGATGGGTCGGTGTCCCACAACGCACGAGGCTCCCGTGCCGTTGAGAGAGGTGTTCGACGTCTCAACTCTTCAGCGCAGGAGCCTCGTTGGTTCCCTATACTGCCGCACTCGACCTGCCGCACGCCCTCGTCGAGTGGGTAACCATGCTCATCGTCACCCGTGAGGGTGACCGACGCTGCAAGCTCCCGCCTCACCAGCGTGCTCTCGTCGCCCTGGTCTACCTGCGCCGGCACGACCCGCTTACGCAGATCGCCGCCGGGTTCGGCATATCCGTCGGCACCGCCCACGCCTACGTCACTGCCGTCGTCGACCACCTCGCCCGGCGGGCGCCCGGCCTGCTGCGAGTCCTGAGGGAGACCGATCCCGAGCACGTCCTGCTCGACGGCACGCTCGCCGAGTGCGACCGGGTCGGCGACAGCCGGGCCGACTTCTCGCACAAGCACCGCCGACACGGCGTGAACGTGCAGGTCGTCGCCGATCCCGCGGGCGAGCTGCTGTGGATCTCGCCCACACTGCCCGGACGCACCCACGACCTGACCGCAGCCCGCACCCACCGCATCATCCGGATCTGCGAACGCCAGGGCGTGCCCATCCTCGCCGACCGCGCCTACATCGGGGCCGGCCCCTGGGTGACCACGCCGATCAGGCGACTCCCGCACCAGGACCTCACCCCGACTCAGCGGACGATCAACCGAGCCCTGTCGGCGGCGCGGGCGCCAGTCGAACGAAGCATCGCGAGACTGAAGTCCTGGCGGATCTTCCGCAGAGCCCGCTGCAGCCCCAACCGCATGACGGTCATCGCCAAAGCCGTCCTCACCCTTGAGTGGCAACGCTGAAAACCCTCACTGGCTGCCAACTAACCTGCGGCATCCTTGCCAACTACGAGGCGTCACAACTCCCGGACCTGGAGCACCCCGCCTTCGTTCTTGCCAACTAGCCTGCGTCGTCACAGATATCTTTCCGGCCCGAAAATCCACAGGCGCCCCGCCTGTGCGGCGCGGTCGGTACAACGGTGGGAGAGATCAACCTCGGAGGGGCTGCATGACCGAGCACGAAGACGCGGTGGCGCGCGCAAAGCGGTACGAGGCGATGGCCGCGGTCACGCCTCGAGGACTACTGCCGGAACCCCTCATTCTCTGCGAGCATGTGCCCATGGTCGGCAGCAGTGATCGTGCAACGCTCCGCGCCCTGCTCGACACAGCCGTCGCGCCTCTCAGCAAGCTGACGCACACCGTGCTGAGCAAGGCCTTCGAGCGATTGGGCATGCCTGCGATTCCTGAGGACGCCGGCAGCAAGACGGTCCGGGTGGAGCAGAGCCTCCAACAGGTATCCGACACGGAGCTGCCAGGGCTGGCCCAACGCGTCCTACAGCAGCAGGAATTCCCCTTCCCTGTCCGGCCGCCGCTCCGCCATCAGCTCGAAGACCTGCTGTGGGAAGAGGGCGCATCGCCCGGCATACCCAAGAAGGCCCGCCGACCCCAGAGCGCCTCCACCTTCCCCTCCACCGAAGAATTCGAGGCCTTCCATCTGGAGTTCACACCCAAGCTGGTCAGTTTCCTCATCAGGCAGGGAGCGCGTCTCTCGATAGCGGCGGAGATCGCCCAGGACAGCGGCAGGAGCCCCCGGCGAGTTCCTCGAACTCGCCGGGGGCGCTCCTGGCCCGAACGTCCTCGGGCGCCCGGGGCCGGGATCAGCAACTCGGCAGCGGGTTTGTCTCGTCGTACACGTCGCTGTCCTTTACGAAGCCCCAGCCATCGTGGCTGTAGTGAGGCGTGTCGGCGAGCGTGTAGATCCAGCGGTTGGGGTGCGGGCCGCCGCCGCCGGTGGGGTCACCCTCGTACCGGCAGATGAACCAGTTGACGGTCCCGGTGAGGTAGCCGACGGTCTGCCCGGCCCACTCCACGCGGATCCCCGGCCTGTTCCTGCAATACCAGTGGCCGTCGACGCCGTCAAAGTTGCAGGAGGCCGCCGCCTGGTTGCTCCCGGCGGGCTGCGCGACAGCGGCACTCGTCATGGTGCCGACGAGGGCGAACGCGCAAGCCAGGGCCCCCGCCAGGCGCCTTGCGCGGGGTGAGGACAAAGTGGACTTCTTCATGGGCACATCCCGGAAGTCGGTGACCTGTGGAGTGCTCCCAACCTCACAGACCCGAGGGCGAAACGCCATCAATTCGAGCAGGGTCGAAAGGGGTGTCGTGTGTCTTGACGGCCCCGTGCGCCCCCAGTTCACTCACGGCTGCCGAGGGGTGGCTTCGACATCTGTCGTTGGGGTCTGGCACAAGTTCCGTGAAGCGTGCACGGTGAGTAATCGATTGAGGGCGGCAGTCTGTCGGCGGTCACGTAATTCGGCTCTGTCGAGGATCTTGTGACGACTTCGCGGTCGTGGGCTGTGGAGGATGCGTTTGCGGAGAAGCGGGAGGTGCGCGCGGCCGAAGCCCATGCGCTTGAGGAGCTTGGCTCTCGTGACGTGACCTTCGACTTGGCCCGAGCTCCAGGGGGTGGCGAAGGCGGCGGTGACGGCGTCGAGGTCGCGGTGGAAGCCGTTGACCAGCGAGTGCAGGGCGGGCAGGTCGTCGGCCATGACCCGGTCCATCCAATCTGGGAGGGCCGCGGCGTTCTGGTCTCGCATCATCGCGGCGAAGTCACGTACGTGCCGGACGGTGAGGTCCAGGTGAGGACAGCCGGTGCGGATCTCCTTGAGCTCTGCGACGTTTGCCTCGGATAGCCGGTCGGGGGCGGTCATGATCCAGCGGACCACGCGCCGGGGTTTAGGAAGGGTCCTGATCGGGGGTGGGGGTGCGGCTGGTGACTTCGGCAGGGGGCTGTGCGGCTTCTTGAACGGGCGGAAGTACCGGCGGACGCTCTGGACGTCGCCGGTGAATCCCTGTTCTTGGATCTCGCGGTGGAGACTCGGGACGTCGTGGCAGCCCTCGCGCCAGCGTTCATGGAGGTACGGCTTGTAGGGATCGAGTATCGAAGCCCGGTGAGTGGCCTTGACCAGCAGTTCCTCCAGGCTCTGGGCGCGGGCGAATCGGCGGACAGTGGAGTGGTCCAGCTGCAGTTCCCGCCGGGTCGTGGCCAGGGATTTTCCCTCGGCGAGGCGTTGCTGGACGGCCTCGTAGCGTTCGGTGGTCCGGACCACGAGCCTCCGGGGGCGGCCCAAGACGTCGAGTGAGCCGTCGGGTGGGACGAGGTCAGGCTCCGGCTCTGCCGGCTCCGCCGTCACCAGGGGTGCTGGAGGCGGCTCTTGGATGTCGGGGGTCGGGGTGAGCGCGGCACGGATGCAGAGGTGATGGGCGCCGACGGTCTTCTCCACAGCTTCGGCAAGGTTGCGCCACAGATGCCAAGCGTCGGCGACTTGGAGGGCCTGCGGAGCCCCGGTGCGGGCGCCTTCGGCGTAGGCGCCCGCCCGGTCGCGGCAGATCACTTCGACCTCGGGGTGATCGCGCAGCCAGGTGGCCAGCGGCTCGGCATCCCGGCCCGGCAGCACATCGACCGGGCGCCTCTCTTCCAGATCCACCAGGATCGTGGCGTAGGAATCGCCCTTGCGCAGCGCGAAGTCGTCGACGCCGAGGACACGCACTCTGGCCTGCGGTAACTCCGGCAGCCCCTGGAGGAGTTCAAGGAGCTTGTCCTTGGCGACGCGGATGCTCAGTGCGGCCGCGAGCCGTGCACCCGGACGGCCCGCCAGGCATGCGGCGATCGAGGTGAGCAGCGTGCGCAGCAGCGGCGTGTACCGGGCATGCGGGCTGGTCAGCCCCTCGAGCTGCTCGGCGAACGTCACCGCTGGGCACTGCGGATTGAGGCACTTGAACCGGCGCACCACGAGTTCGATCACCGCCGGGGCTCCGCCGACGGGCGCGTCAGCGAGCCGGCGCGCTTACCGGCCGTGCACACGCCACGACACCACCCCGCATCTTGGGCACCTCGCCGTCGGCACTGCGGAGTACGCGCAGAACGTGACCGTCCCGGCCACACGCTCGATCGACTCGACCACCACACCGGCTAAATGCGGTAGCAACCGCCCCAAACCCCCTGAAGCGCACACCCTGTAGATGCCCAGTTCAGGCTGGGTACGTCACAAGATCCCCGACAGAGCCGAATTACGTGACCGTCGACAACAAGCTGTAGTGCGGGTGGTAGGCGGCGTAGGCGACGGCGCCGGCCGCTGCTTCGGATGCGTCCTTGAGGGCAGCCTTGGCCTCCGGGGTGTCGAGGTCGGGTGTCTCGACGGACAGGGCGCCGAGGTAGTCGAGGAACTCGTCCGCGATCGACTGCCATTCGTAGGTGGCCATCCGGCCGCCCCTCGACATGGACCGCACCTGGCCCACGATGCGTTCGTGAAGTCCTCGCGTGCTGCCGACACGACGGCCCCGCCCACCTGATGACGCTCTATTCGCACTGCCCTGCTCCTTGATCGATCTCTGCCGCAGCCAGCCTAGGTCCGGGATCTGACAGACCAGCGACTGCTGTGACCGGGGCCCTGGCCGGGCCGCGCCGCGGGGTTTCGTGGCAGGTGCGCGGAGGTGGGTGCCGTGCCCGACCCCGGCCCACCGTGGTCGTTCACACCATCACGATCTGCGCGGACCTGTTCATCGGCAGCTCCTACGGCCACCGGCAGCTGCCCGCCACCTTCGCCATCCTGATCGCCCCGCCCGTCATCCTCATGACCGTCGGCTTCGGGCTGATGTTCAGCGACCTCCACGGGGCCAACATCAACCCCATCGTGATGGGGGGGTGGCGTGGGCCAGCCTTTTCTCTGCCGGAATGCTCGCGCTCACCTACGCCTTCCGCGCCTGGTCCGGCCAGATCCAGTTCGCTGACAGCAGGTAACACCATGTCGGACCTGGACTTCTTACCGGTGTCACGGCCGTGCGGCAGAGACATGCGAGCGGGACCGGTCCGCGGTCGTAGCGCCGGCGTCAACAACGGCTGTCCATCCCCCTGCGGCGGGCAGATGCCCGTACACCTCGAGATAGGCGGGAATCCACGCCTCAGCGCTGCGCTCCATGCAGTGGAGGGAGCCTTCGCCAACTTGAAACCGCAGGTCAAAGGGCTGGTGTGACCGGCTCCCGGCTCCCGGGATACTCACGCTGGTCGTCGGCAGCAGTTTGCGGAGCAGATCGTTCGCCAGCGATTGGCTCGCTGGATCCTGCTACCTGTGGCCGGATGGTGATGGCGCTCTGTGAGAAGAGCTCTGTCCCCGGTATTCCTGTACCCGGAAGTCGACAGGGGGGATGGGAGATTGTTTCGTCGGAGTGCCCCTGCCTCGGGCAAGCGCGACGATCGAGGATCGTCTGTTTCCCGAGCTCCACGTGCATGCAGACGCAGGCGATACCCAGCCGTGCGCGGCGCGGTGGTCGAACTCTCGGTTCTCGAGCACCTCAACGCGGGGAGAGAATGCTCCGGCCTTGCCGATCTTGCGGGACTGAGCCGTCCAGGGAAGTGCCCCGGATCGACATGAGGACCATCAGGGCACCGCCGCAGACAATGGCTGAATCGGCGAGGTTGAACACCGCGAAGTGCTCGAGGGAGATGAAGTCGACGACGTGCCCGCGAAAGACCGCGGGCGCCCGGAAGATCCGGTCAGTCAGATTGCCGAGCGCGCCCCCGAGCAGCAGGCCCAAGGCGACAGCCCAGGGAAGGCTCTGAAGCCTACGCGCGGCACGCGTGATGACCACGACAACCGCGATCGCAATCGCCGTGAACACAGCAGTGAAGGCCTGGCCCCTGCTGAAAGCCGCACCCGAGTTACGGAACACTTGCAGCGTAAGTACGTGGCCCGCTATCGCAACGGGCTCCTGGCCTTCCAACCGCGAGACAGCCATGAGCTTGCTGCCGAGATCCAAGGCATAGGTGAGAACGGCCGCCGTCAGCAGAGCCGTCAGAGCCAGTGTGCGCGTGCCAACAGCACGCGTCGCGGTCTCGGGCTGGGATTGCGAGGCATTGTCGGTAGTAATGATCCGCTCCATGGATGCCGAGCCGTCCTGGACAACGCCACATTACAAGAGCCTGCGAGGCGAGACGTCGGGCAGGCGGTTGGCTCCAGCTTTGACACCACGGTGGTCAGATCCACGCACCAGGGCCGCGCTGCTGAGGGCGGCCGTCGGCGGATGCGGCACCACGGAGCTGGCCCGCCGACTGAACATCTCGCCGGCAATGGCGAGCCACCACGCGACAGTGCGGCGCGATGCCCACCTGGTCACCACCCGACGCGAGGGCAAGGCAGTCCCCCACACCCTCACGTCACTGGGCATCGCTCTGCCGGGGCAGAGCCCCTTCGCCTGACGGGACCACCCGAGCCGAAGCCGGGAGGAGGTTCGCGGCCAGGCACGTCGGCGCGTGTTCCAGCAGGGCAGGTGAGGGGCCACGAAGTTTCCGGACAGGCACCCAATAGGGTTGTCCTGAACAAGGAAACGAGGAAGAAGTGGCGCCACCCAGTAAGTATTCGCCG
>NZ_JBSFDG010000032.1:0-66287 GCF_053593775.1 Streptomyces sp. NPDC002092 | reverse complement strand
ACCGCAGCCGACAGTTTCCGTCACCGCCCACGCCGCAATCTGAAACGAACCGCACCTCACGTGGCGAGAGGTGAACTCAAGACCGGCTCACTAGGTAGTGCATCGCGGCCACGCCGAGACCGGTGACCACGCCCGCGACTCCCAGCGTTGCCTTGCCGGCACCCCGGTAGCCGACGATGAACACGCCGATGCCGACCACGACGATCGACACGGCCAGGCTCAGCAGCGTCAGCCCGGTGTCGTATCGGATCCCGGTCTCCTCGACCTTGAATCCGAGCATGGCGATGAAGTGCATGGTCCAGATCCCACAGCCGATCGAGGCGGCGCCGAGCGCCAGCCAACCCGGCTTCCAGGACTGCTCGTTCAGCAGGGACCGCACGATGCACCGCAGTCCCAGCGCCCCTCCCAGGCAGGCCATCAGATAGGCCGCCACCGGGGTGACCGCACCATAGCGGAACCCGTCAATCGTGCCTTGCATCTGCCAACTCCCCCCAGACCCCTGGCAATTTGTGGAGCCAGGTCTACGGGTAAGAGCCGCGTAAATGCAAGGGCTTACCATTGGTAACTGAATAACTCTCAACTATCAGGGGTTGACTCCGGTCGCAAAGGGGCGAGTTCCAGCCAGACATCGACGCCTTCGGGTCACGCGCGGCTTGCGACCATCACCTCCAGGGCGCGTACGCGACGCCCACGCGCGGCGGACTCCGGGGAAGTCGCCATCCTGCGTGCTACCAGAGCCCGCTCGGCTCCCTTCCGGTCGCCGACATCTCCAGCAGTCGCTGCCGGAAGCCCTGGGGCGTGGGCTCGAAGGGGAGCGTCGTCGCCCAACGGAACGAGTGGCAGCGCTCCAGGAGGGCACGCACTGCGGCCCGGACGTCGTCGCCCTCCTCGTAGAGCGGGAGCGCGTCCCGCAACGCCCACTCGGCCTCCGACCGGATGCCCGCGCGTCCACCGGGCGCGGACCCTCCTGCATCTTCCGCATCCAGCCGGGGTCGGTGAGATCCACCGGCCTGCTCGCGATGGGCTCGACGCAGGCATCGATCACTTCGACCCGTTCTTCGAGCTCCGCCGGTTTCCCCGTCGCGTTCGGTTCCCGTCCGACCGTTGGTGGCATGCCGCGACCCGCCCTCCGTGGCGGGAGGACGGGGTCGTGGGGAGATAGGGTGCCTCCGCCCGGCCCGTAGACGGACCCTTGGGAGCCCTGAGGCGGGCAGGGGCCAAGTACCTCTTGCCGCCCGCTCCGGAGCCTTCGCCTGTGCGTCCGCCGAATGTGCTGGTCGCGAGCACTCATTGATCGCCGTGTGAGCCGCTCGGCCGGGCGCCTCAGCCGGCGAGTGACTCATGTGCCCCCGGCGTGATGTAGCTGGGGACCCGCCGTCCGGCGAGCGGTGTCCGTCCGCTGAGCTCGACGCCGGGTGTGCACTTCCGCGGCTGCCGTGGAGAGGCCCAAATCTGGATCGGCCGCCGAGTGGGCCGGCCAGGTGGCCGGGCCCAGGCGCTGTCCGACGGGTAACCGGCTGTCGGCGACGGTCCCTTCGCCGAGCCGTCGGTGCATGAGCCGGCTCGTCATGTTTCGCGTGCTGCAAGCCAGGCTGCACTTCCCGGCCGGCAACGTCTGGCGGCGGGGTGCAGCAGATAGTCCAGAGCCCCGAGTTACCCCCATCTTATCGAACACCCAAGCGCACCCCAGGCGTTGGGTGGCCGAAAGTCAAGGGGTGGCAAGGATTCAGTGAGGTCACTGATTCTTCACTTCGTATTTCTACCCGCATAGACCCGGTGGTGCTGTCATGCACACACCCGCCCGGAATCCCGGGCCCATCGCGGGAGAACCCCCATGCGTGCCATGCGCCGCCTCACCGCCACCACGGCATCCCTCACCCTCTCCGTCGCCGGCCTCATCATCGGCACGGGCTCGGCCGCACACGCGGCCGGCTGCTCGCAGTCCTACCTGCCGCTGCCGGACCCGACCTGCCAGCCCGGCGCCTACAACCCGGACGTCACCCAGTCCACGATCGACTCGACGATCTGTGTGTCCGGCTGGACCGCCACCGTGCGCCCCTCCACCTCGTACACCAACGCCCTGAAGGTCAAGCAGATATCGGAGTACGGCTACTCGGACACCAGCACCTCGGACTACGAGGAGGACCACCTCGTCCCGCTCGAGCTCGGCGGCGCCCCCAAGGACGCGCAGAACCTGTGGCCGGAGCCGCGCTACGGCGACGAGACCGCGTACAGCAAGGACTCGGTGGAGAACAAGCTCAAGAAGGCCGTCTGCGCCGGTACGGTCACCCTCGGCGACGCGCGCAGCGCCATCGCAAGTGACTGGACCACCGCCCTGTCCTCCCTCGGCCTCAGCTGACCCTTGGGCGGCACCACCCGGCCGCCTCCGGGTGCACGCAGAAGTCCTTCGGCCTGTCGTCGCTGGCAGGCTCGACCGTCACCCTGAAGTCCAGCGGTGTCGAGGACTCCTCGCTCCAGACCGGCTTCGTCGTCGACGGCACCGCGCTGACGACGGGCTGATCCCGCCCGCACGGATCCGGGCCTCACCCTCGTCCGCCGCGGGGTGAGGCCCTTCGTCGTCAGTTGAAGGGGTCGAGGGTCAGGTCCGCTTGCTGCGGGCTGCCGTCATGGACGAGCGACTCGTGGTTGCCGACGTCGTCGAAGGCGAACGCGTAGGCCTTGCCGTCGGCCATCTGCGCGTGGATCGCGCGGGCGTACTGGTTGGTCACCGAGTCCTGGTAGAAGTTCGCCGAGGACGTGTCGGGCTGGTTGGGGTCGACCAGCAGTGTGGAGCGGTTGAAGCCGGCGCACAGGGTGCGTGAAATGGGGCCGCGTACCTGGTCGTTGGGCGCGTCGAGGAGTTTGTGGCAGCCGAAGACGCTGTCCGCGTCCGGTTTCTGGAAGGTCGTGACCACATTGCCGGAGCCATCGGTGAAGTTCATGACGCCGCCCGAGACCTTGCCGTAGTACTTGGTGTTCGGCTGGTTGCCGAACGGTGTCACGGCGAGGGTCGCCGACGTGTACTTCTGCCAGACGCGGTTGATGTAGTCGTCCATCACGGACGCCGGCAGTGCGCCGGACTCCAGTCCGTGCCCTGGTGCAAGCGCCCGCAGCACCGTCCCGTCGGAGCGGGTCTGAATCAGCCCGGCCCAGCCGCCGGACTTCCCGCGCAGATCGTTCAGGACGCCGTTGTAGCCGCCCGGTTTGAGGTGGCCGGTGGTGGCCGTGCTGCCGCCCGCCCCCTGGATGCCCACCGCGTAAGGCGCGGAGAACATGTCGACCTGTGTGCTGTTGAGCCACAGGCCGGAGTCGTTGAGTGTGTACTCGGACCAGTTGAACAGGATGTCGTGGTTGGGGTCGCTCGGGTTCTGCACGGCGGGCTGCACGAGACCGCCGGTGGTCAGCTTGAACACGAGCTTCTGCCCGTAGGAGAAGTAGATGCGTCCCGAGAACCTGGGGATCCGGATCGTCTTCGACTGGCCGGAGGCCGGTCCCGCGATCGACGCGTCCGGTGCGGGTGTCGGCGGGTTGCCGCCGGCAGGCCAGGCGTGGAACGTGCCGTTCGCGTCCGCCCAGCCCTGCTGTCCCGTCGAGAGCAGGGTGCCGATCGTGTAGACGTAGACCGCGTCGCCGCGGCCGGAGTTGTTGGTCACCTGCAGCGGGATCGTGTCGGGCACCGCTGCCCTGGCGGACGAGGGTGCCTGGATCGCGATCACCGCGGCGATGAGTGCGGCTGCGGCTGTGGGGGCCGTCAGACGACGAGTGAGCTTGTGGTGCACGCTCCACCTCCGTGTGTGGGGTCACTCGAGGGGATGGGCCAATTGGTCCGTACCTGCTTGAGAGCGCTCTCAAACTGGCACCGGAGTTGCGCGCATGTCAATAAGGGTGACGTGAGGAAAAAGAAGAGCGCCCGCGGGATGAACCCGCGGGCGCCTGTGGCAACTTGTCAGAAGGTCCGCTGAAGAAGGTCGAGAAGCGCTTCCCAGTGACGCTCGTCGGCCTCCTTGTTGTACGAGGACGTGTCGGCCTGCGTGTACCCGTGGTGCGCGCCCGGATAGACCTCGCAGCGGTGCCGGACCCCTGCCGCGGTGAGCGCGTCCTCCAGACGCTGAATCTGCTCCGCGGGCAGTGACGGATCGTTGTCGGCGTGCCCGAAGTACACCTCGGCGGTGATGTGCCCGACCACGGCGTGCGGGCTGTCCGGGTCCTCCGTCGCCAGCCGGCCGCCGTGGAACCCGGCCGCGGCGGCGACCCGGTCCGGGTAGGTGCCGGCGGTGATCAGGGACAGCCGTGCCCCCATGCAGTAGCCGGTCAGTGCGACCGGGCCGTCGGTGACGAGGGGCGATTCGGCCAGCCACTGCAGATACGCGGCCGCATCGCGCTTCGCCAGGTCGGGGGTGACGGACATGACCAGCGGGCCGACCTTGCCCCAGATCTCCGGGCGTGCCTCCGGGTCGATGAACTCGGGCAACTCGACGACGGGCGTGCGCCCGTGCCGGTAGAACACGTTGGGCACCAGCACCGTGTATCCGGCCTCGGCGATCCGGTCGGCCATCGACTTCAGGTGGGGGCGGATCCCGAACGCGTCCATGTAGAGCAGGACGCCGGGCCTGGCAGTGCCGTCGGCGGCGTGCGCCACATAGGCGTCGGCAACGCCGTCCGCGGTGGGGATGTCAACGGTGGTTCCTTGTACGGAGGTCATGGGGGCTGCCTCTCTGCGCGCTCGGCGCCGACCAACTCATGCGGCCCGACGGGCCGGCCGCGGTCATCGTTGCACGCGCCACCCAACCCGGCGAAAGGGCCCCCGGCCTCGGGAGATGCTGGAGTTCACTCGAACCGAGAGGTGTCCCCTGCCCCTCGCCGTACGATCTCCGCCTCGCCGCCCGAGAAGTCGATGACCGTCGTCGGCTCGGTGCCGCAGTCCCCGGAGTCGACCACCCCGTCCAGCACATGGTCGAGGCGGTCCTTGATCTCCCAGCCCTGGGTCATCGGCTCCTCCTCGTCGGGCAGGAGCAGCGTGCTGGACAGCAGCGGCTCGCCGAGTTCGGTGAGCAGGGCCTGGGTGACGACGTGGTCGGGGATGCGCACGCCGACCGTCTTCTTCTTCGGGTGCTGCAGCATCCGCGGCACCTCCTTCGTCGCCGGCAGGATGAAGGTGTAACTGCCGGGCGTCGACGCCTTGATGGCGCGGAACACGTCGTTGTCGATCCGTACGAACTGGCCGAGCTGCGAGAAGTCCTGGCACACGAGCGTGAAGTGGTGCCGGTCGTCCAGGTGGCGGATGGTCCGGATCCGCTCGATGCCGTCACGACTGCCCAGCCGGCAGCCCAGGGCATAGCAGGAGTCCGTCGGATACGCGATGAGCGCATCCGCGCGGATGCTGTCGGCGACCTGGGCGATGGTGCGCGGCTGGGGGTTTTCGGGGTGCACGTCGAAGTACTTCGCCATTGGCCGAGCTTATGCCGTGCCGACCTTGGCGACGAACGCGGCGACGTTCGCCACGGTGCGCCGGATCTTCTCCTCCAGGGTGATCGTCTCGTGCAGCCGCGCCCCGATGCCCGCGTCCCGCTTGCCCCGCACATAGAGCGAGCACGCGAGGTCGCTGCAGATGTAGGCGCCCACCGAGTTGCCCTGCTGCCCGGCCTTGCCCGCCTTGGGCGCGACCATCAGGGAGACGCCGCCCGAGTGGGTGGTCAGGCACATCGAGCACATGCTGCGCCGCGCCTGGCCCACGGCGGAGCCGGCGCCGCGCAGTGCGACGGCTCTCGGCCAGCCGTCGCTCCACTCGGTGACGAGGTAGGCGCGGTCGGGGGCCTGGGGGTCGCGCCAGCCGAGGAAGTCCAGGTCGTCCCAGGGCCGCTCGGCCAGGTCGCGGGGGACGGACAGGCGCTTGGCCTCGCCCTTGGTGCAGTTCACGAAGGCCGTGCGGATCTCTTGCTCGGACAGCGGTTCCATAACCTCACGCTAATTTGCCTAAAGGCCTTAGGCAAATTAATAATCGACTCTGGCGAACCGGCTCTGGTGAGAGAGGGGGCGGCCATGGTGCGCGTCGGGCTGACCACGGAACGTGTGGTGCGGGCAGGAGCGGAGCTGGCGGACGAGGTCGGCTTCGACCAGGTGACAGTCTCCGAGCTGGCCCGCCGCTTCGACGTCAAGGTGGCGAGCCTGTACTCGCATGTGTCCAGCTCCCAGGACCTCAAGACGCGGATCGCCCTGTTCTCCCTGGAGGAGCTCGCCGACCGGGCCGCCGACGCCCTCGCCGGCCGCGCCGGCAAGGACGCCCTGACCGCCTTCGCCAACGCCTACCGCGACTACGGCCGGGAACACCCCGGCCGCGCGGCCGCGGCCCGGCTACGGCTGGATCCCGAGACCGCGGCCGCCGGCGCGGGCGTCCGGCACGCCCGGATGACACGCGCGATCCTGCGCGGCTACGACCTGACGGAACCGGACCAGACGCACGCCGTTCGGCTGCTTGGCAGCGTCTTCCACGGCTACTCGAGTCTGGAGACGGCGGGCGGCTTCAGCCACAGCGCCCCCGACTCGCAGGAGAGCTGGACGCGGATCCTTGACGCCCTCGACGCCCTCCTGCGCAACTGGCCCACCGCCCCGACCCTTTGATCGACAGGCTGACGACATGCCCACCGAGCACGACTGGATCACCACGCCCGTCACCGCCGAACTGCTGCGCGGCGCCCTCGACATCGAGCACACCGAGCACGGCGTGCTGCCGCACCGGCTGCCCGCCTGGGCCCGCGCCCAGTGCACCGATCCGCAGCTGGCCAGCGCCGCGTCCCAGCCCTCGGGAGTACGGCTGGCGTTCCGCACACGCGCGACGGCCGTCGAACTCGACGCCCTGCCCACCAAACGCGACTACGTCGGCGCCCCGCCCCGTCCCGACGGCGTGTACGACCTCCTCGTCGACGGCCGCCCGGCCGGCCGGGGCAGTATCGCGGACGGCAACACCGTGACCATCGACATGGTCGCCGGCACGGCCGAACTGCGGCCCGGCTCCGTGGGCACCCTCCGCTTCCCCGACCTGCCCGAGGGGGAGAAGGACGTCGAGATCTGGCTCCCGCACAACGAGACCACCGAACTGGTCGCCCTGCGCACCGACGCCGCCGTGGAGCCCAGCCCGCCCAGCGGCCGCAAGGTGTGGCTGCACCACGGCAGTTCGATCAGCCACGGCTCCGACGCGGCGAGCCCCACCACCACATGGCCCGCGTTCGCCGCCTCCCTGGGCGGCGTCGACCTGATCAACCTGGGTCTGGGCGGCAGCGCCCTCCTCGACCCGTTCACCGCGCGCACCCTGCGCGACACCCCGGCCGACCTGATCAGCGTCAAGATCGGCATCAACCTGGTCAACACCGACCTGATGCGCCTGCGCGCCTTCACCCCCGCCGTCCACGGCTTCCTCGACACCATCCGCGAAGGGCACCCCACGACACCGCTGCTGGTCGTCTCGCCCATCCTGTGCCCGATACACGAGGACACGCCCGGCCCCAGCGTCCTGGACTTCACCTCCCTGAACGACGGTCAACTGCACTTCCAGGCCATGGGCGATCCCGGGGAACGAGCCAGCGGGAAACTGGCCCTGGGCGTCATCCGGGACGAGCTGACCCGTATCGTGACTCAGCGGTCGGCCGAGGACCCGAACCTCAACTACCTTGACGGCCGCGAGCTCTACGGCGAGTCCGACCACGACGAACTGCCCCTGCCCGACCAGCTCCACCCGGACGCCGACACCCATCTGCGCATCGGTGAACGCTTCGCCTCGCTGGCCTTCGCCCCGGGTGGCGCCTTCGCAGGCCACACCGCCTGAAGGGCCCTCGCCCGTCGCACGCACCCGTAGCCGCGCAACCTCCGGGCACCCGTGAGGTAACGTCCCCGACCGAAACGCCGAGGTCGTCGCGATGGACGAGGAGAAGGCCGAGATGGCAGGCCGAAAGGACGGGGCCCGCCCTGGCGAGGTGACGGGCGCCGACGATGGCCCGATGTGGGCGCAGGAACTGCTCGATCACCTGCGCCCCACGGGCCGGGACATCCGCAGGGTCGTCGCCTGGCTCGCTGAAGCCGTGCGAGGGACGGCCTGGCTGCAGGACGGCACCGGCCGGCTCCTCGCCGGAACGCCGACACCGCTGGACGAGAACCTCCTCGCGGATCTCGTATCCGGCCGGATCGCCTCCGCCGCCTGGGACGACACGGGACGTCATCTGCGGCTCGTCCGGGTGGAGCAGCCGCCGCCCGCCCCCGTCGGCGTACTGGCCGTGTCCCGCCGGGCACCCTTCGACCGCCGGAGCTCCGAGATCGTGACCCACACCGCCCAGGTGGTCGAACTCCTGCTCAGGGCCCGTGAGTCGACCACCGCCGGACGCCGTCTCCAACGCGCCACCTCCGATCTGCGCTTGGCGATCCTGCAACTGCTGATGGTCGAGGACACCGTCTCCGCCCGCCGCGTCGCCGCGGGTCTGTGGCCCGGCCTGCTCGACACCGACACCGCCTGCGTCTACGTCCTCGAGGGCTGCGCCGAGGACCGCGACCGGCTCGCCGAGGAGTGCCTGACCGCGACGGAGGAGCAGGTGCTGGTCGTGCGCTGTCCGGCCGTCGATGCGCACGTCATCGTCGTCGCTCCCGACGACACGGCCGCCGGGGAGCTGCGCTCCCTGATCGGCCGACGGCCGGACACCTTCCTCGGCGGCAGCGCCCCGCAGAGCCTCGCCCGTACCGCCACCGCCTACGGACAGGCCGTCAGCGCGCTCGCCGTCGCCCGCTTCCGGCCCGACAAGCAGGCCGTGTACGCCGAACGCACCCACCCCGAGCGTCTGATGGACCCCGCCGAGCTGCACGGCTGGACGACTCATGTGCTGCGGCCGCTGGACACCCTGGCGCACCACACCCGTGCCGAACTCCTCGCCACCACCCGGCTGGGCCTGGAGTTCACCGCCGTCAACGCCGCCAAGGTGCTCGGCGTCAGCCGCAACACCGTCCGGGCCCGCATGGAACGCGTGGAGGCACTGCTGCGGACGGACTTCTCCGACCTCGCCGCCCGCGCTGTCGTGCACCTGGCGCTCAACACCTGGGTCGGCCTGGCGACGGAACCGCACGAGACCGGCCCCGCCGCAACGGGCCACCCCCGGCTCGGCGAGCTGTTGTCCGGCCCCGCCCTGCGCACGTGGGCGAGCGACCTGCTCGCCCGTCTCGATGCCGACGCCCGCGATCTGCGCCGTACCCTGCGCACCTGGATCGCCGCCGGAGGCAACGCCGAACGCGCCGCGCAGATCCTGGGCGTGCACGCGCAGACGGTACGGGAGCACGTGCGCAGCGCGGAACCCGTCCTCGAACGCCAACTGCTCGCCGCCGGCAGCGACCTCTACGAGGTCGTCCTCGCCCATCTCGCCCTCGGCGACCTCGACCATCCCGACCTGCGCCGGGCGAACCGGGACCATCCGGACTAACCTGTGCACGGGTGAGCCGTGCGGACACCACAGCGGGCACCGACGCGGTTCACAACGGATCCACCCGGCACGTAAGTTCGACGGACCGCGGGGGCGCGACCGGAACGGGGGACCGGTCGGGCCCCCTCGCGGTTCTACGCGCGCAGCCGCACCGGCGCTTCCTGCCGGCGGACGCGATGGCCGACGGTGCCGGCCGCAACTCGTCCTCGCGGACGGCCAGTCGCCCCTCGGGGACGCGCTCGAACGCGGTCAGGGGCCCGCCCGGGCGCGCGGCGCACCGACCGACGGTGCACCCGCAGCGTCTCGTCCACGACCGCCTCCCAGCTCCTCGGGGTGCCGGAGCAGGGCGACGGCTGCATCGCCGATGGGTCTCACGGTGGTCTCGATCCCGGCGCCGATCACCGGCAACAGCGTGTACAGCGGCCCTGCTGCACGGACGCGGCACCGTGGCTCCGCGGTGACGGCCCCCGCCCGCGCCCGCATCTCGTCGGTACGCCGCGCCGGGTGGGGCTGCGCCCGGGACGCACGATTCGATCGACTCAGCAACAGATTCCGCGTCATAGTCTTGATCGATCAAGGATTTCCGTCGTATGCTCCGCTGGTTCCGTCGTGCCCAGAGTTCGGGGATTCCATGGACCGCGCCCGTTTGCAGAACCTGCTCGCCCGTGAGAAGGAGCAGGCCGCCCATCGCTGCCCGCGTTCGAGGGACGCCTACGCGCGGGCCGACCATCTCTTCGGGCGGGTGCCGATGACGTGGATGAACAAGGCGGCGGGGGCCTTCCCCCGCTACCTGGCCACCGCCCGCGGCGCCCGCGTCACGGACATCGACGGGCAGGAGTACGTCGACTTCTGCCTCGGTGACACCGGAGCGATGGCCGGTCACTCCCCGGCGGTCGTGGCCGATGCGGTCCAGCGCCGGTTCGCCGATCTGGGCGGCGCCACCGCGATGCTGCCCACCGAGGACGCCGAATGGGTCGGTGCCGAGCTGACCCGCCGCTTCGGCCTCGCCCGCTGGAGCTTCTCGCTGACGGCGACCGACGCCAACCGCTGGGCCATCCGGCTCGCCCGGGCCGTCACCGGCCGCCCCAAGATCCTGGTGAACAGTTACAGCTACCACGGCAGCGTCGACGAGTCCCTCATCGTCGTCGGCCCCGACGGCAGGGGAGTGGCCCGACCCGGAAACGTCGGCGCTCCCTGCGACGTCACGCTGACCAGCCGCGTCGCGGAATTCAACGACCTGGAACAACTGGAGCGCGAACTCGCCCACGGCGATGTGGCCGCCGTCCTGATGGAGCCGGCCCTGACCAACATCGGCATCGTCCTGCCCGACCCCGGCTACCTCGAGGGCGTCCGGGCGCTCACCCGCCGCCACGGCACCCTGCTCATCAACGACGAGACCCATACCTTCTCCGCGGGCCCGGGCGGCTGCACCGGCGCCTGGGACCTGGAGCCCGACCTGCTCACGATCGGCAAGGCCATCGGCGGCGGCATCCCGGCCGGCGCGTACGGCCTGTCCGCCGAGCTCGCGGACCGCCTCCTCGACCGCGCCGACCTCGACCTGGTCGACATGGGCGGGGTCGGAGGCACCCTGGCCGGGAACGCCCTGTCGGTCGCCGCGGTGCGCGCCACGCTGGAACACGTCCTGACCGAGGACGCCTTTGCCCGCATGGCCAAACTGTCCGAACGCTTCGAAGCGGGCGTCCGCGCGGGCATCGACGCCCATGCCCTGCCCTGGTCGGTCAGCCGTCTCGGCGCCCGTACCGAATACCGCTTCGCCTCGCCTGCCCCCCGTACCGGCACCGAGTCCGCGGCGGCCGGCGACCCCGAACTGGAGGACTTCCTCCACCTCTACCTGGCCAACCGGGGCATCCTGCTGACCCCCTTCCACAACATGGCGCTGATGTGTCCGGACACCACCGACCAGGACGTCGACCTCCACACCGAGGTCTTCGCCGCCGCGCTGGCCGACCTGGCCGGCTGAGCGGCACCGGCGGTACCGGACAGGCAGAACCGGAACAAGGAGAGCGACGCACGTGGACGACATCGACCGGGCCATCCTGCGCGAACTGCAGACCGACGGGCGTATCGCCTACGCCGACCTGGGCCCCAAGGTCGGCCTCTCGGCCTCGGCGGCCCGCCAGCGCCTGCAGCGGCTGCTGGACACCAAGGCCGTGCAGGTCGTCGGCGTCACCGACCCGATGTCCATGGGCGGGCAGGCCATGGCCCTGCTCGGCATCGGCGTGGACGGCGACCCGCGCGAGGTCGCCGACCAACTGGCCGCTCGCTCGGAGGTCGTCTACGCGGTGCTGACCTCCGGCGGCTTCGACCTGTTCGCCGAGGTGGTCACGGCGGGCCCGCGCGAACTGCTGGATTTCGTCAATGACGTCGTACGGCCGATCGAAGGGATCCGGCAGATCCAGCCGTTCCCGTACTTCGGCATCCACACGCACCGTTTCCTGTGGGACGTCGGCTGATTGCCTGGTGCGGCACGGGTACTCGGACAGCCCCGGAAGGACCACCGCTGGAGGAGGTCCGCATGACCAGCAGCACGGAGACCGGCGGCGTGACCGGTACGCCGGACAAGGACTACAACCTCATCTGGTACGTGGAGGCGTGCCTGAGCAACGCCCTGCGCCTGGAGACCTACATCCAGGACGCGGAACGCGAGAAGGACACCGAGGTGGCCGACCTGTTCCGCAAGGCCCAGGCGGACAGCCGCAAGGGCGCGGAAATCGGCAAGGGGCTGCTGCGCGGACGCCTGAACGGCGGCTGACACCGGCTTCCCGCCCTCAGGCCCGGACCCCGTGCACGCCACGGGCGGCCGGGCCTTCCGCATGTCCAACTCCCGTTTGACACCCAGCGTTTACAGAGTTCGGGTCGACGGGCCGAACAGAGTTGCTACAGTGCTACTCGCCGGTAGCAAGTCGTACGGGGCACGGGGAGCCGGCATGTCGCCACTCCCCGGACGGATGGTCGAGTCGCACAGTCCGGCAAGGGGGCCGGGCCGCTCGCGGCTGCTGTGCACATGTGTCGCGCGGCCTTCGAACTCCAGTTCCCCGCCCACCGATCCAGACAGGTGAGACTTTTCCCATGGCCCGTTCCCTGGTCGACTTACTGACCGAGCACGCCACGCAACAGCCCGACCGGACCGCATACCGCTACCTCGTCTCCGGGGACTGCGACGGAGAGATCCAGGAGATCACCTACGCGCGGCTCGCCCGCCGTTCCCGGGCCGTCGCGGCCTGGCTGCAGGAACGCGCCCTGACCGGTTCCCGGGCCATGCTGCTGCACCCGCCCGGCCTGGGGTTCATCAGCGACTACCTGGGCTGCCTGGCGGCCGGTGTCGTCGCCGTACCCGGCGTGCCTCCGCAGGGCCGGGCGGACAACCACCGGGCCCTGACCCGTATGAGGCGTCTGGTGGCCGACGCGGACGTCAAGGTGATCCTCGGCGGCCGGGACGTGGTCACCGCCCTGGCCGGCATGGCGGAGCACCTGCCCGAGCTGGCCGACATCGGCTGCCTCACCACCGAGGACATCCCCGACGAGGCCGCCGACGCCTGGCACGCCCCCGACCTCACCCCCGACTCGGTCGCCTTCCTCCAGTACACCTCCGGCTCCACCTCCGCCCCCAAGGGCGTGGCCGTCACCCACGGCAACCTGCTCGACAACGAGCGGATCATCACCGAACGGATGGGGCACACCCCGGAGGTCATCGAGGAGTACGGCCGCGAACTGATCGTCAGCTGGCTGCCCGTCTACCACGACATGGGTCTCATCGGACCGGTCCTGAACACCGTCTACCTCGGCCTCACCACCACGCTCTTCTCCCCGCTGCACTTCCTGCAGCAGCCCGACCGCTGGCTGAAGGCCATCAGCCGCTACCGCCCGCACACCAGTGGCGGACCCAACTTCGCCTACGAACTGAGCCTGAAGCACGCCACCGACGAACTTGTCGACGGCCTCGACCTGAGCTCCTGGAAGGTCGCCTTCAACGGCGCCGAACCCATACGCGCCGCCACCCTGCGCCGCTTCACCGACACCTTCGCCCCCGCGGGCTTCCGCCGAGAGGCCTTCTACCCCTGCTACGGCCTCGCCGAGGCGACCGTGATGGTCACCGGCGCCGCCGTCGATGCCCCGCCCACTCTCCTCGCCGCCCAGGACCTCGGGCCGCACACCGGCGAGGCGGACGCGGCCGCGGTCGGCTGTGGCCGTCCCGGCCCCGGCCTCACGGTGACCATCGCGGACCCGGAACAGGGCACGGAACTTCCCGAGGGACACGTCGGCGAGATCTGGGTGAGCGGAGCGAGCGTCGCCAAGGGCTACTGGCGCAACGCCCTCGCCACCCGCGAGACCTTCCGCGCCACCCTGCCCGGCCGCGAAGGCCGCTTCCTGCGCACCGGCGACCTCGGATTCCTGCGCGCCGGCGAACTCTTCGTCACCGGCCGCCTCAAGGACCTGATCGTCATCGACGGACGCAACCACTACCCGCAGGACCTGGAGCTGTCCGCCGAGATGTGCCACCCGGCCCTGCGCCCCGGCTGCACCGCCGCCTTCTCCGTCCCCGCCGGCGACGGAGCCGAAGGGGAGCAGGTCGTCCTCGTCGCCGAGGTGGCCCCGGACGCAGCGGGCGACTCGGAGAAGATCATCGACCTGATCCGCAGCGCGCTCGGCGAGGCCCACGGCCTGTCCGTACGCGAGGTGGTCCTGGTGCACCCCGGCACCATCCCCAAGACCTCCAGCGGGAAGATCCAGCGCCACGCGACCCGGACTGCCCACCTGTCCGGCTCCCTCGCGTCGGTCACCGCGGCCGCCCCGCGCTGACACCACCCGCCTGCCCGCGCCGCCCGGCGACGCAACCCCCGTACACCGCTTGCCCGTTCGGCCGCGCGTGGCTGCGTCACGCCCCGACGGCCGTATCGCTCGTACGGAAAACCCGCCGAGCCCGAGTTCACGAGGACACCTGCCCCGATGCCTGAGAACGAGTCCGCGAAGCAGCCCGCCGAGCCGTCCCTCACCACACCGCAGAGCGTGCGGGCCTGGCTCATCTCCTCGGTCGCCGAGGCGGCCGGGCTCGACCCGCTGACCGTCGACCCGCACCGGCCTATCGCGGAATTCGGCCTGGGATCACGCCAGTTGGTGACGCTGGCGGCACAGCTGTCCGAACTGATCGGTCGGCCTCTGAGCCCGTCGCTGGTCTTCGACCACCCGAGCGTCGCCGCGCTCGCCGAGGCGGTGCTCGGCGACGCGCCCGACGCGACGGGGACGGCCGGCCCCATGCGGTCCGGCCTGGCCACGCGGACTGACGAAGACATCGCGATCATCTCCATGGCGTGCCGCTTCCCGGGCGGCGCGGACGACCCGGAGGCGCTGTGGCGGCTGCTGGCCTCGGGTGAGGACGTCATCACCGAAGTACCGCCCGGCCGTTGGAACACCCAGGGGTTGTACGACCCCGACCCGGAGTCAACCGGCACGGCTTACTCACTGCGCGGCGGCTATCTGGCCGACATCGACCGTTTCGACGCGGCCTTCTTCGGGATCTCGCCGCGCGAGGCCGCGGCCATGGACCCGCAGCAGCGGCTGCTGCTGCAGACCGCCTGGGAGACCATCGAGCACGCCGGAATCGTGCCGGGCACGCTGAACGGCAGCTCGACCGGGGTCTACGTCGGCCTGTACGACAGCGGCTACCTCGCCTCCGCCTCGCTGGGGCAGCTCGACGGCCACGTCGGCACGGGCTCGGCGTCCAGTGTCGCCTCCGGACGCATCGCCTACTCCCTCGGTCTGCAGGGACCGGCGGTCACCGTCGACACCGCCTGCTCGTCCTCGCTCGTCGCCCTGCACCTGGCGGCGCGGGCGCTGGCGGGAGGCGAGTGCGACCAGGCGCTGGCGGGTGGGGCCTCGCTGCTGGTGACGCCCCGCGCGCATGTCGAGTTCAGCAGGCTGCGGGGGCTGTCGCCGTCGGGGCGCTGCAGTCCGTTCTCCGCGGATGCGGACGGGGTGGTGTGGGCCGAGGGCTGCGGTCTGGTGCTGCTCAAGCGGCTCGCGGACGCCCGCCGGGACGGCGACCGGATCCTGGCCGTGATCAAGGGTTCCGCGATCAACCAGGACGGGCGCAGCCAGGGCCTGAGCGCCCCGAACGGCCCGGCGCAGGAGCGCGTGCTGCGCGCGGCCCTGGACGCGGCCGGACTGCAGCCCGGCGACCTGGACCACGTCGAGACCCACGGCACCGGCACACCCCTGGGTGACCCCGTCGAAGTCCGGGCGCTGGCCGCCGTTTTCGGCCCCGACCGCCCCGCGGAGCGCCCCCTCGGCATCGGCTCGCTCAAGTCCAACATCGGTCACGCGCAGGCCGCGGCGGGCATCGGCGGCATCATCAAGACCGTGCTGGCGCTCCAGCACGGTGCCCTGCCCGCGACACTGCACGCCGCCACCCCGACCGGGCACGTCGACTGGCCGGACAGCGGCCTGAGCCTCGTCACCAGCCCCCGGCCGTGGACCCGCGGCGGCGAGCGGGTGCGGCGGGCCGGCGTGAGCGCGTTCGGGATCAGCGGGACGAACGCACATGTGGTCCTGGAGGAGGCGCCGCAGGACCCAGGCCGGTCCGGCGGCGACGAGCCGACGGGCCAGACCTTCTTCCCGCTCTCCGCCCGCAGCCCCGAGGCCCTGCGCGGACAGGCCGACCGCCTCCGGCTGGCGCTCGCCCGGCAAGCGCAGCTGCCGCTGTCCGTCGTAGCGTCGACACTCACCCATCACCGCACGCACTTCGAGCACCGGGCCGTCCTCCAGACGAGCAGCCGCGACGAACTGCTCGACGCCCTGCGCGGACTTGCCACAGCAGAGCCGGACCCCGAGCTGACCGTGGGCCCCCAACAGGCACTTCCGGCCGGGAAGTTGGCCTTCGTCTTCCCCGGCCAGGGCGCCCAGTGGGCGGGCATGGCCCGCGATCTGCTCGACAGCGACCCGGTGTTCGCCGACGAGCTCGACCGCTGCGACGCGGCCCTGCGCCCGTTCACCGCCTGGTCGGTCACGGCGGTCCTGCGGGGCGATGCCGCCGCGCCCTCCCTGGAGCGCGTGGATGTCGTCCAGCCGGTCCTGTTCGCCGTGATGGTGTCCCTGGCCGCCGTGTGGCGGGCGCGCGGCATACGGCCGGACGCAGTGATCGGGCACAGTCAGGGCGAGGTCGCCGCGGCCTGCGTCGCCGGGGCGCTCAGCCTCAACGACGCCGCCGCCGTGGTCGCGCTGCGCAGCCAGGCCCTGACCGAGCTGTCCGGGACCGGCACGATGGCGGTCGTCGCCCTCCCGCACACCGAGGTCGAGCCCCTCCTTGCCGCACTGGACGGGCGGGTGTCGGTCGCCGCCGTGAACAGCGGCCGCTCCACGGTGATCGCGGGAGACGTCGAACCAGTCGAGACCCTCCTGGCCGACCTCGACCGGCGGCAGGTGTTCGCCCGCCGTCTCGACGTCGACTACGCCTCCCACACTCCGCACGTGGACCCGGTCCGTGCGTCGGTCCTCGACGAACTCGACGGCGTCACCACCTGTCCGACGTCCGTCGCCTGGTACTCGACGGTCACCGGCGAACCGGTCACCGAAGAGCTGGAGGCCGGCTACTGGTACACCAACCTGCGCGAACCGGTCCGCTTCGGGCCGACCGTGCAGCGGATGGCGGACGACGGCTACCGCTGCTTCGTCGAACTGAGTCCCCACCCCTCCCTGCTCACCGCCGTCACCACCATCGGCGAGGAACACGGCCACGACCTGCTCGCCGTCGGGTCGCTGCGCCGGGACGAACCCGGACCCGCCTGCCTGGACCGCGCGGCGGCCGAACTCCACGTCCAGGGCCGCCCCATCGACTGGCGGCGCCTCGTGCCCGACACGGGCGCCGCCGACCTGCCGACGTACGCCTGGGACGCACAGCGCCACTGGACCGAACCCGGCACCACCGCAAACGGGCCCGCCCTCTTCGACCGCGCCGCCCACCCGGTCCTCGGCATCCAGCTGCAGTCGGCCGACGCTACGCGCTGGACCTTCCGCAACGAGTGGTCCCCGGCCACCGCCGCCTGGCTGCCGGACCACACCGTGTTCGGACAGACGGTGGTGTCCGGCACCACCCTGATGGAGCTGTGCCGTGCCGCGCTCGCCGTCGCCCGCCCCGACGCACGCGACGACCTGGCCGACCTGCTGCTGCTCGCGCCCCTGACCCTGCCCGTTTCCGGCACGGTCGAGGTGTCGGTCGAGGTGGACGCCTCCGCCCCCGTGCCGGAGATCACCGTGCACAGCCGCCCGCGCGGCCAGGAGGCGGCGGGCTGGGCCCTGCACGCCACCGCGTCGGCGGCCGGACCCGGCCCGGAACCGAGCATGCCTTTGCCCGTGTGGCCGCAGGCGGCCGATGAGGTGTGGGGCGAGGACACGTACGAGCGGCTCGCCGCGCTCGGGCTCGGCTACGGCCCGGCCTTCCGGGGCGTACGGTCGGTGGTCCCGACCGGCGAGGACCAGCTGCTGGCGCGGCTCGCCCTGCCACCCGTGACCGGTGATGCGGCCGAGGCGTATCCGGTTCATCCGGCGCTCCTGGATGCCGCATTGCAGGCGGCGGCAGCGTTCGACACGTCCGCGGAACGGGTGCTGCTGCCCGTGGCGGTGGGCCGCTGCGTCCTCCCCCCGGGCGGGCCCGGCGAATTGACCGCGGTGGTGCGGCGTACCGGTGGCTCCGGGACGGACCTCGTCCTGGACGTGACGCTGTGGGACGCGGACGGCATCCCGGCGGGCCGCCTGGAAGGCGTACGGCTACGGGCCGCCGACCCGTCGGACCTGCGCGTGGGCTCGGAGCACGCCCGGCACCTGTACGAAGTGGGGTGGACGCCACTGCCCGCAGCCGCCGCCACAGACGAGCGGGCGGCCTGGACGGTGATCGGTGACCGCTCGGACCCGGACGTCGAGGCGATCGTACGGGGCCTCACCGCGGCGGGAGTCGAGCTGCGCGAGTCGGGTGGCGACACCGTCGTACGGCTGTGGCCGCGCCCGGCAGCGGACGCCGAACAGGCAGCTGTGGCAGGCGAGTTGGCGGCCCAAGCCCTCACGGAGGTGCAGGAACTCATCGCCCTCCCGCCCGACGGGGCGCCCGCGCGGACCCTCTGGGTGACCCGCGGTGCGGTCGCGACCGGCGACTGCGACACCGTGCCCGGCCTGGCGCAGTCGGTGCTGTGGGGCCTGGCCCGCAGCACCCGCAGCGAGCACCCCGACCTCGGACTGGCCCTGCTCGACCTCGACGGCGACATCGACAGCGCTCATGCCGCGACCGCGATGGTCGCTGCCATCACGTATGCCGATGAACCGGAACTCGCCCTGCGGAACGGTGAGTTGCTGGCTCCGCGACTGGTGCGCGCCCGCCCGGCCGACGTGCTGCGGATCCCGGCAGGGGACTGCTACCAGCTGACCGGCATCCCGGCCGAGGTCACCCTGCGCCCGGCGGCGCGTCAGGCGCTCGGGCCCGCCCAGGTGCGGATCGAGGTGCACGCCGTCGGCCTGCATCCCACGCACATCTCCTGCGCCGGTGTGCTCGCCGAGGTCGGCCCCGAGGTGGAGGGCCTGGCGTGCGGTACGCGGGTCGTCGTCCTCCCCGAGGCCGCGCCCGGGTCCGAGCTGGTTGTGGAGGCGCGGCTGGTCGCCGTCGTTCCGGACGAACTGCCGTCCACGGTCGCGGCCGCCGTGTCCCTTCCGGCCGGGGGTGAGCGGTTGGCAGAGGCTCTGCGTGCCGCCGTCCATGCACCCGGGCATCCCCAGGTCTTCCCGATGACCGCCGCACGCGAGGCGGTACGTCGCCGGGAGGTGTCCGGCCGCTCCGTCGTCCTCGACCTCGTCGGCCACCCCGCGCCCCTGCCCACCGACGGCACGGTGCTGATCACCGGCGGTCTGGGCGCGGTCGGCCGTCAGATAGCCCGGCTGCTGGCCGAACAGGGCGTGGCCCGGCTGCTGCTGACCTCACGTAGGGGGACAGCCGACCCTCGGGCCGCCGAGGTCGTCGAGGAGCTGACCGCACTCGGTGCCGATGTCGAGGTGGCCGCCTGCGACGTCGCGGACGCGACAGCTCTGGCCGGTGTGCTCGCCGGCATCGGCGAGGCGCTGCCGTTGCGCGGTGTGGTGCACTGCGCCGGAGTCCTGGCCGACGGCGTGATCGCCGAGCTGACACCCGAACGACTCGCGCAGGTGCTGCGCCCCAAGGCCGACGGCGCAGCCCATCTGCACCGGCTGACCGCCGACCTGCCGCTGGAGCTGTTCCTGCTGATCTCGTCGGCCGCCGGTGTCCTCGGCAACGCCGGGCAGGCCAACTACGCGGCCGCCAACGTCTTCCTCGACCAACTGGCCCACCACCGCAGGGCTCTCGGCCTGCCCGCCGTCTCGATCTCCTTCGGTGCCTGGGCCGGCGAGGGCCTTGCCGCCGAACACGCCGACCTGGAGCGGATGGCCCGCATGGGCCACCGCGCCCTCACCCCCGAGCAGGGCCGCGCCCTCGTGGAACTCGCCCTGCGCCGCGGCACACCACACCTGATCGCCTGGCACCTGGACCTGCCCCGCCTGCGCGACAACGCGGCGGCCACCGGCGCTCTGTGGACCTCCCTGTTGTCCTCGCCGCACCACGACCGGCAGACCGGCCGCGGACTGGCGGACCGTCTGGCCCGGCTGACGGACACCGAACGTGCCGCCCGGGTCCTGGAGCTGGTGTGCGAGGAAGCCGCCCACGCCCTGGGCCTGCCCTCGCCCCGGTCCGTCCGCCCCGACCAGCCGCTGCGGGACCTGGGCATGGACTCGGTGACGGCCGTCGACCTGCGCAACCGCCTAGGCACCCGCATCGGCGTCCGGCTGCCCGCCACCCTGCTCTTCGACCACCCCACTCCCGCCCGCCTCGCCGATCACCTGCTGGCCACCGCGCTCGCGCCGGTCGGCGGGAAGCTCCGCCCCACCGTGCCGGACGGACAGCAGGCCCGCACGACGGCGGTCGCGTCCGACGAGCCCGTGGCCGTCATCGCGACGGCCTGCCGCCTGCCGGGCGCGGTCGCCTCCCCGCAGGAGCTGTGGCGGCTGGTTGCGGAGGGCCGTGATGCGGTGGGCCCGTTCCCGGCCGGGCGCTGGGACGTGGAGTCCCTCTACGACCCCGACCCGGAGGCACCGGGCAAGTCGTACGCCCGCGAAGGCGGCTTCCTCGAGGACATCGACTCCTTCGACGCGGCGTTCTTCGGCATCACACCGAAGGAGGCCGCGGCCATGGACCCGCAGCAGCGGCTGCTGCTGGAGACGGCCTGGGAGTCCGTGGAACGCGCCGGGATCGTGCCCGCCGAACTGGCGGGCAGCACCACCGGCGTGTACGTCGGCATGTTCTCCGGCGACTATCTGGCCGGGGCGCGGCTCGACGAGCTGGACGGCTATGTCGGCACCGGCTCGGCCCTGAGCGTGGCCTCGGGCCGGCTCGCCTACACGCTCGGGCTGAACGGCCCGGCCCTGACGGTGGACACGGCCTGCTCGTCCTCCCTGGTGGCGGTGCACCTGGCGGCGCAGGCGCTGCGCTCCGGCGAGTGCGACCTGGCCCTGGCGGGCGGGGCGACGCTCATGGTCACCCCGCAGACCTTCGTGGAGTTCAGCCGCCTGCGCGGTCTGTCCCCGACCGGCCGCTGCCGCTCCTTCTCGGACGCCGCCGACGGCGCGGTCTGGGCCGAGGGCGCGGGCATGGTCGTCCTGAAGCGGCTGAGCGACGCCCGCCGCGACGGGGACGAGGTGCTGGCCGTACTGCGCGGCACCGCGGTGAACCAGGACGGCCGCAGCCAAGGGCTGTCCGCACCGAACGGTCCGGCGCAGGAACAGGTGATCCGGCGGGCCCTGGAGCTGTCCGGACTGGCCCCGGCCGACATCGACTACGTGGAGGCCCACGGGACCGGCACGACGCTCGGCGACCCGATCGAGGCGAACGCCCTCGCGGAGGTCTTCGGCGCCTCGCGCCCCGCCGGCCGGCCGCTGTACCTGGGCTCGCTCAAGTCCAACATCGGCCATGCGCAGGCGGCTTCGGGTGTGGCCGGGCTGATCAAGGTGATCCAGTCGCTGCGGCACGGGATGCTGCCCCGCACGCTGCATGCCGACACCCCCAGCCGCCATGTGGACTGGGCCGACAGCGGGCTGCACGTACTGCGGGAGGCGGTGGCCTGGCCGGCGGGCGGACGGCTGCGGCGTGCCGGAGTGAGCGCCTTCGGCATCAGCGGAACCAACGCACACGTGATCGTGGAGGAGGCGCCACCGGTCGGACCGCCCGCTCCCAAGGATCAACCCGCGCCGTCCAAGCGGCTGTTCGTGCTGTCGGCGCGCACCGAGGAGGCGGTACGCGGCCAGGCCGCACGGCTGGCCGAGCACCTGAGCGGTGACCTGGCGCTGCCGGACGTGGCCCACACCCTGGCCAGGCACCGCAGCCACTTCGAGCGACGCACCGCGCTGGTGGCAGCTGACCGGGACGAACTGCTGGCAGAGCTGGAGGAGTTGGCGGGGGCACGACGGCCCGTGGCGGCGCGTCGCGAGGAGCCGTCCGGAAAGGTGGCCTTCGTCTTCGCCGGGCACGGCGGTCAATGGCCCGGTATGGGCGTGCAGTTGATGGCCGACTCGGATGCCTTCCGCGAGGAGCTGGCCCGGGTGGACGAGGCGGTCCGCCGGCAGGCGGGCTGGTCGGTCCTGGACGTCCTGCGCGCGCCGGAAGCGCTCGCCCCGCTGGGCCGGACCGAGTACCTGCAGCCGACCCTGTTCGCCGTGAACGCGGCGCTGGCCGCCGCCTGGCGCGCACTCGGTGTCGCCCCGGACGCCGTGGTCGGACACAGCCTGGGCGAGATCGCCGCCGCCTACAGCGCGGGCGCCCTGACACTCGAAGCTGCCGTCGCGGTGGTGTGCGGGCGCGCCCAGGCGGCCGTACCGCTGGTCGGCAAGGGCGGCATGCTCGCCCTGGAGCTCCCGAGCACCCGGGCGGAGGAACTGCTGGAGCCGTATGCGGGGCGGCTGTTCGTCGCGGCGGTCAACAGCGGGCAGTCCACGGCCGTGTCCGGTGAAGCGGACGCCCTGAGCGAGCTGCGCGCTCAGTGCGAGGAACTGCAGATCTCCGCCCGGCGGCTGTCCACCCCGTTCGCCTCGCACACCCCCCTGATGGCAGCGCTGCGCGACGAACTGCACGACCGCATCCACACCGTCCGGGGCACGCCGGCCGGAACGCCGCTGTACTCGACCGTGACGGCGCAGCCCGTGCCGGGAGACCGGCTGGATGCCGGGTACTGGTACCGCAACCTCAGTGAGCCGGTCCGCTTCGGCGACACGATCCGGCGGATGCTGGACGACGGGTACCGGTACTTCGTCGAGCTCAGCCCGCACCCCTCGCTCGGCTCCGCCATCGAGTCGGTCGCCGCCGAGGCCGGAGTCGACGCCGTGAGCGTCGGCTCGCTCCGCCGCGAGGAGGGCACTCTCGACGACCTGCTGCGCAGGCTGGGGGAGCTGTACACGGCCGGGCACAGCCCCGACTGGCAGGCACTCTTCCAGGCCGGCCGCCGCGTCGAGCTGCCCACCTACGCCTTCGCCCGCGAACGCCACTGGCGTACACCGGCCTCCTCGACGGGCGGCCTCTCACCGTTGCTGGGCGCGCACATCGAGGCCAGCGACGAGGCGGACCGCCACATCTTCCAGACCGAGATCGCTCTGCGCGACGGCCGCTTCGCCTATCTCACCGACCACCGCGTCACCGGCGAGATCTGGCTGCCCGCCGCGGCCTTCCTGGACATGGCGATCGAGGCCGCATCAGCCGTGCAGGGCGGCGGCGAAGTGGCGCTGGCCGACGTCCGGTTCGACCAGCCGCTGCGTCTGGACGCACAGCGACCGGTGCGGCTGCAACTGGTCCTGCGGCCCGCCGAGGACGGCGCGCGTCACTTCACCATCGCCTCGGCCGCGGCGTCCGCGCGCTGGGAGCGGCATGTCACCGGGCGCGTCATCGCGGTGGGCGGCGACCAAGCGCCGGACGAGAGCGAATCATCGGCTGCCCTCCGCGAACAGTGCGGCCAGGAGGCCGACCTGTCCGCCGTCTACGCCCAACTCGCCGGCCTCGGCATCGACTACGGGCCGGCCTTCCGCGGTCTGGAGCAGGGCGGTTCCGGGGACTCGGCCGCGTGGGGAAGGCTTGCCCCGCGGCCCGCCGCCGGCCATCTGCTGCACCCGGCCGTCCTCGACGCCGCCTTCCACACGGCCGCCCTGCCGCACGACACACCCCCAGGCCGGGCCTTCGTCCCCGCCGGAGCCGGACGGCTGCACTTCACCGGACGCGGGACGACTCCCGTATGGACGACGTGCCGACTGCGCTCCGTGGACGGCGACCGAGCAACCCTCGACCTGCGACTGTACGACGAGGACGAGCAACTCCTCCTCGCCGTCGAGGAGTTCGAGCTCGCCGCGCTCTCCCCACTGGACGGCGCACTGTTCGAGACCCGCTGGCATCCGCGCCCGACCGCCAAACAGGCGCCCGCCCGGGGCAGTTGGCTGATCCTCGCCGACGACACGGGCGTCGCCGCCGCACTCGCCGACCGGCTCGACGCCGCTGCGGTGCCCCATGTGATCGCCCGCAGGGGCGCGGCGTACGACGTCCAGGGCCCCGGCCGGTACGTGCTCGACCCGGCCGATCCGGAGCACCTGACCCGCCTGTTCGAGGACGCTTTCACCGACACGGCACCCGAGCGCATCGTGCAGCTGTCCGCGCTCGACGCCTTGGCGATCGGCGATGCGCACGCCGCGCGGGAGGCGGCGCGGCTGTGCTGCCTGAGCACCCTGCACCTGGTACGGACGCTCACCGACCGGGCGCAGGGCCCGGCGCCCCGCCTGTTCACGGTCGTCCGCGGCAGCCAGGCCGCCGGCGACAGCACCCGGGTGACCCGCCCCGAACAGGCCCTGGCCTGGGGCTTCGGGCTCGCCCTCGCCCAGGAGCACCCGGAGCTGAGGACCACCTTGATCGACCTGCCGCCCACGGACGGCGTGGACGCCCTGTGGACGCAATTGCGGTACGCCGACGACGAACGCCTCCTCGCGCTGCGCGGGGCGGACCGCATGGTGCCGCGTCTGGCCCGCACCCGTCCGGACGACGGCACCCGTGAGGGCGCCAACCCGGACGGCGTCCATCTGATCACCGGCGGTCTGGGCGGCCTCGGCCAAGTCGTCGCCGAGCGGCTGGCACGGCGCGGCGCCCGCAAGCTGGCCCTACTGGGCCGCAGCGCGCCGACCCCCCAAGCGGCGGTCTGGATCCAGGGCCTGGAAGAGCGCGGGGTCACCGTGCACGTCGTCCGTGCCGACGTGGCCGACCGCGCCGGCCTGACGGCTGCTCTGGACGCCGTACGACGGGAAGCCGGACCGATCACCACGGTCGTCCACACCGCGGGCGTCCTGGACGACGCCACGGTGGCGAACCTGAGCGACGAGCGCGTCCTGAACGTCCTGGCACCGAAGGTGCTCGGCACCACCCTGCTCACCGAACTCGTCCCAGAGGCCGAGAACCTCGTCCTGTTCGCCTCCGCGGCCGGACTGCTCGGCTCGGCCGGCCAGAGCCCCTACTCGGCGGCCAACGCCTTCCTCGACGCCTGGGCCCACCACCTCTCCCTCGCCGGGAGGCGCGCGCTCAGCCTGGACTGGGGCGCGTGGACCGGCGTCGGCATGGTCGCCGCCGACGCCACCCGGGGCGCCGAAACCAGCCGCTCGGGCCTCGTCGCCTTCACCCCCGCCGAGGGCGGCGAAATGTTCGACCGTGTCCTGGCCACCGAACGCCGCCAGCTCGCCCCCCTCGCCCTGGACTGGGAAGTGCTCGCCCTCGACCCCGACGCCGCACGTACCCGCCCCCTCCTGGCCGACCTGGCCACCGTCCCCACGGGCCCGCAAGGCTCCGACGACGTGGTCCAGCAGGTGTTCGCGGCGACCACGCACGAACAGCGCACGGATCGGCTCGAGGCATATGTGCGCGCCAGGGTCGGCCAGGTCTCCGGCGGCGCCGTCGACGCCTTGGCCACCACGGCCCTGAAAGAACTGGGCCTGGACTCCCTCATGCTGGTGCGGCTGCGCAACGCCTTCGCCCGCGAGCTGGGCGTCGAACTACCGTCCACCGCTCTCTTCTCGGCCACCGACATCCGAGGCCTCGCCCAGGCCCTGGCCGCAGCCCTGCCCGAACGCAGCACAGCGGCACCCCAGCCCGAAGCGGCCACCGAGGTGCCGGACAACGAACTACGCCCGGCCACCCGTGACGTCGTACGCCTGCTGCGCAGCGCCCGCCCGGACATGCCGGCGGCGGCCCATGCCGTCGGCCTCGCCGTACGGCTCACCCACGCGACCACCCGTGCCACGCTGACCGGCATCCTCACCCGCCTGGCCGCCCGGCACGCAGCCCTGCGCACCGCGATCGTCACCGGCAGCGAGGGAGGCAGGCAGCTGCGGGTGGAGCGGGAGCCCGCACAGCCCCTGCTGCGTTGGACGGCCGTACCCGCAGCCGAGGAACTCGACGCAGCCGACCGGCTGCGCGGGCTGCTCGAGCCGCCGTTCGACCTCCCACAGCCCCCGCTGTGGCGCTTCGAACTCCTCGACGGCGATGAGCGCGGCCAGATCCTGCTCTACGGCGCCCACCACGCGGTCAGCGACCTGCAGTCCCTGCTGCTGGTGGCCGCCGAGATCGACACCGAACTGTCCGGCACCGCCCTCACGGGCACGGTGACCAACCGTGACCTGGACCTGTTGATCGAGGCACAGCAGCCGGGGGAGGGCCCCGGAACGGGTGCGGACGAGTGGCGCGAGGCCTTCCACGGCAGCGAGCGCCTCGACCTTACGCTCACTCACCCGCGTCCAGCCGCACGCTCCTACCGGGCCGGCAGCGTGAGCGTGGCGATCCCCGAAGGCCTCATGCAACAGGTGTCGGCGGCCGCGAGCAGTCTCGCCGTCACACCCGCCGCCTTCTGCCTAGGCGCCCTGACCGTGCTGCTGGCCAGGCTGCGGCAACGGGAACGCTTCGTCCTCGCCGTGCCGGTCGACACCCGTATCCACGCCGACGCGTTCGACGCGCTGGGCTTCTTCGGCGTACCGGTGCCCTTCCCCGCCGAGGCGAGGGCGCAGGAGCGGATCGAGGACGTGCTGCGCCGCACCGACAGCCGCCTGGAGAAGATCCTCACGAAGGGCGCGATGTTCTCGGACGTCCTGCCGGTACTGGCCAAGCAGGGCCTGTACCGGCCCGACGCGCCGCTGGTGGAGGTGTACTTCAACTACGTCCGAGCCGCGGGCAGCCTCACGGGCCTGGACGTGCTGCCGGTGGGAACCGGCTACTCCGACCTCGACCTCATGATCACCGTGACGCCGGAGGCCGGCCGCATCCGGCTCGACCACAACCTCGACATCCTCGACACGGCCACGGCCGCCGGGCTGGGGGAGGAGCTCGTGCGGCTGCTCGCACAGACGGCCGAGGACGCCTCGGGGCCGGTGGGTACGACTCCTGCCGTCGGCGAAGAGGCTCCCGCGGGCCGCGCTCCGCGCCCCGCGCTCGCCCTCGCCGCCACCTTCGCCCTCGGCCACCTGCCCCAGATGTGCGAGGCGGCCCTCAACGACGGGGCGCCGGACGGCACGGCGACGGCCATCGCGGAAGCCCCGTACCACCACGTGCTGGCGAGCCTGCGGGATCCTTCCGGTGTCTTCGCCGACCCGGCGACGGCAGTGAGCGTGGTGCTGCTGCGCGCGGCCGACGTGGAGCGGTTCGGGCCGGTGGACGACGCGCTGCTCGCCGAGCTGCGCACCGCCTACCCTGCCGCCCTGCGGGCCCTGGCCGAGCGCATCCGTAAACCGATGATCGTCGGCTTCCTGCCCGCCGCACACACCCCGGAGCGCCTGCGGCGCTGGGAACGGGAACTCGCCGCAGAGCTGGCCGAGTTGCCCGCAACAGCCGTACTCGGCCCCGACGACTGGGCCGGCCGGCACACCGTCGAGGAACGCTTCGACGAACGCACCGAGCGCCTTGCCCACCTCCCCTTCACCCCCCGGTTCCAGGCGGCCGTCGCCCTACGCCTCGCCGAGGTCGTGCAGGCCGTGCGCCGCCCCGCCCCGAAGGTCATCGCGGTGGACGGCGACGAGACCCTGTGGGGTGGGGTGGCCGGGGAGATCGGCCCCGGGGCGGTGGACCTGACCGGTCCCCGGGCCCTGCTGGCACGCAGGCTGCTCGAATGGCGTGCGGCCGGCGCGCTGCTGGTGCTGGTCAGCAACAACGACGAAGAGACGGTGCGCGCGGTCCTGGACCGCCCGGACAGCCTGCTGAAGCCGGAACACTTCAGCGTGCTCTCCGCGGCCTGGGGCCTCAAGCCGGACCGCCTCGCAGAGGCCGCGCATACGCTCAACCTCGGCCTGGACAGCTTCCTGTTCCTCGACGACAACCCGGCCGAGATCGCCAAGGTCCGCTCGGCGCTGCCGCAGGTGCTCTCGGTCACCTGCCCGCCGACCCCCGAACTCGAGGCCTTCCTGAGCCGGTTGTGGCCGCTGGTGCCTTTCGCGGCGACCTCCGAGGACGCACTGCGCGCCCGCTTCTACGAACAGGAACGGCAGCGGGACACCGCCCGCGAGCAGGCCGGCTTCGAGGAGTTCCTGGCCGGGCTGCAACTGGAGGTCGACATCCGGCCCCTGACCGCCACCGACGTCCCGCGGGCCGAGCAACTGGTGCGCCGCACCAACCAGTTCACCCTCCACCCGCGCTCCCACGACGGCCTCGACGTCGCCCGCTGGCGCGAGCACGGCGAGGTGTGGACCGCGGCAGCCCGGGACCGGTTCGGCGACTACGGCCAGATCGCCCTCCTCGCCCTGCGTGCGGACGGCGACCGACTGGACGTACCGGCCTGGCTGATGAGCTGCCGCGCCCTCGGCCGGGGCGTCGAGGAACGCCTGCTGCAGTGGCTGGCCGACCGCGCCGAGGAGCTCGGCTGCACCAAGGTCCGGCTGACCGCGCAGCGCACCGAACGCAACACACCCGCGCGCCGGCTGCTGGCCGCCCTGGGCGGGGGAGCGCAGGACGACGAGCGCCTGGAGTGCGTGGTCACGCCCGAACACGTGCGGGCGTTCCGCTCCTGGCAGCAGTGACCGGTGACGAAGCAGACAGCAAGAGGAAAGGAACCGCGTACATGGTTGCTGACATGGTGAAGGGCACTCATGCGTGAGACGAACGAGGACGCGTCGGCGTACGCAGGCCGGCGGGCGACGGCCGAGACGATCGAACGCGGCGGAGGCGGGCTCAGCGTGAGCGACCTGCTGGCGAGGGTCGTGCCGGCTGCCGTACCCGCGCACTCCGCCACCGCCGGGGACGGGTCACCCGACACGGATCCGCCCCCGGATGTCGACGTGCTGGCGGCAGTCATCGCCGCGGCGGCCGGCCGCCATCTGCCCGACGGGCAACTCGCGCCCGACGCCGACTTCTTCGACGCCGGCGGCAGTTCCGTGAACGCGGTGGAACTCGTGGCGGAGCTGGAGGAGGAACTGGGCATCGAGGTCGATCTGGACGAGGTGTTCGCCGACGCCCGTCCCAGCAGCCTCGCCCGCCGCTGGGCACGGATCCCCGGCATCAGAGCCGTCGCCCCCACTGCCACCACCGCGGGACACTCGACGGCCGGGACGACCACTGCGCTGCCCGTGCCGTCTCCGCGCACACCACCGCCCCCGGCCGCACGGCCGGCCGAGCCTGCCCACGCGCCGCACACCACCGCCCGCCGCGAAGACCTCGACCAGATCCTGGCCGACCTCGCCCTCGCCGACCGCCTCCCGTTCATCGCCGCTCCCGAGCCCCTGCCGCCCCGCCGGATCCTGCTCACCGGCGCGACCGGCTTCCTCGGCAGCCATATGCTCCTGGACCTGCTGCGTCACAGTGACGCCCATGTGTACTGCCTGGTCCGAGCCGCCGACGAGGCAGCGGCCCAGACCCGGCTCGGCGAGGCCCTGCGCGGCTACCGGCTGCCCTGGTCGACGGAGGTCCGCCGCCGCATCACCGTGCTGCCCGGCGACATCCGCCGCCCGCACCTGGGCCTGAGCGAGGAACGGTGGAACGAGCTCGCGCATGAACTGGACGGCATCGTGGGCGTCGCCGCGGCCGTGGACTTCCTGCGCGGCTACCAGTCACTGCGCGCCAGCAACGTGCTGGGCACTCTCGCCCTGGCCGAACTGGCGGCCGCCGGCCGCCCCAAACCGCTGCACCACATCTCCTCCATCGCCGTGTTCAACGAGGTCGGCATCACCTCCATGGGCGAGGACGACCCGCTGGCCCACGCCGACCGCCTCATCGCGGGCTACGACCAGACCAAGTGGGCCGCGGAGGTCGCGCTGCGCCGCGCCCGCGACCACGGCCTGATCGTCACCGCCCTGCGCCCGGGCGGCATCGGCGGCCACACCAAAACCGGCGCCTACAACCCCCAGGACCTCTCCAGCGGCCTGGTCTCGGCCTTCGGCCGCTTCCGCACCGTGCCCGCCTTCCGATACCTGAACGTCGCCCCGGTGGACTGGGTCAGCCGGGTCGCCGTCGGCGTCATCTGCGAACCCGACGCCTGGGGCTTCGACTACAACCTGACCGGCGTGCCCAACACCCTCGACGACGTCGTACAGGACATGGCCCTGGGCGGCATGCACGTGCGCGTCAAGGACTGGGACGACTGGCGCACCGACGCCCTGGCTCGCCTGCAGGCCGAACCGATACCCGAACTGGCCTTCCTGTCACATGTGTTGCAGAGCCCCACCGCACTCAAGCTGTGCGAGGCGACACTCAAGGGACCGGCGGCCACCGGCGAACGCACCGCCCACCTCGTCGCGGCTCTCGGCCTGCCACCGGCCACCCGCTACGACGCTCGCGCACAGCTCAAGACGTTCGAGCGGCTGGCGGGTGACGGTCTGGCCCGGCTGCCGCACAAGGACGACCAGCCCTACCTCTGGTTCACCGAGACCACCGAGGGCCAGGTGGGCCCGGTCGCGGCCGCCGCCGACACGCCCTGCTCGATGGCCCTCACGCTCTCCATCGCGAGCATGCACCAGCTGGTCACCGAGCGCCGTATCGACGTACGCGGACATCTCACCTGCCCGGCCGCACACGCCGACCCGCTCACCGTGGAACGCGGCGACGTGTGGATCCGCCCAGAGGAGGGCATCCCCGAACACCACGGCCTGGCCCACCAACTCCTGTGCTACCGGCTGCTGTTGCGTGATGCTGACGGTGGCAGCTGGTGGCTGGAGGGCCGCAAGCACGCCCGCGCCCGCCGCGACCTCTGGCGCCAGACCCGCGCCCTGACCGTCCGGATCGGACGCGAGGGGGAACCCGCCCTCCTGGCCGGCGAGTTGGTGGTGCCAGCGGACAGCTACGTACGTGACCAGATCGACGGCATCCAGGTCGACCCCCGCCTCACCGGCCGGGAGCAGCGCGCCGCCAAGCTGACCTGGCTCGCCTGGTTCGGCGTCCAGATGGGCCGCGGCCTGCTCGGCCCCTTCACCCGCGCCGCCGCCGAACTCCTCGACCTGCGCCGCACCCCGCACCCCACGGAGCACAACCGATGATCTTCAAGGCGACGAAACCCACCACCAGGCCGGCCCTCCGCAAGGTCAGAACCACCCCCACCCTGCGCCCCCTGCACCACCGTCTCGACCCGCACAGCGTTGAGGAGATCCCCTTCCACGCCGGGGACGGCGTCCGCCTGGGCCTGACCCGCGTCGACACCGGCGAGCGGGACCGCCCCGCGGTGCTCCTGCTGCACGGACACACGGCCTCCGCCGACATGTTCCTGCTGCCCGAGATCCGCAACCTCGTCGACGTCCTGCTCGACGACGGCTACGAGCCGTGGCTGCTGGACTGGCGCGGCAGCTGCCGCCTGCCCTACAACGCCACGGGCCGGAAATACACCTACGACGACGTCGCCCTGTACGACATCCCCGCCGCCGTCTCCCACATCCGCGCCAGCATCGGCGAGGAGCGCCCGCTGTTCGTCGTGGCCCACTGCATCGGCGCCCTCACCCTGTCCCTGAGCATGACGGCGGGCCTGGTCCCGGGCCTGGCGGGCGTGGTCGCGCAGGGCGTGTTCCTCACTCCGAAACTCGCCGGCCGCACCTCGCTGCGCATGTCCCTGGCCGCAGAACTGCTGAAGTCCCGCCTCGACCACATCCCCGTCGACTTCCGCACGGTGGGCCTGCGGTCCAAGTACACGCCGCTGTTCGCCCTGGCCTCCCGCAAGGCCGACTGCCCCGACCCCACCTGCCAGATCCTGCACCACTCGGCATGGGGCACCGGCGCCTCGCTCTTCGTCCACGAGCACCTGGCCGAGACCACCCACAACCGGCTGGCCGAACTCCTCGGCCCGGCCCCCCTGTGGATCCTGCCGCACCTGCGCCGCATCGAACTGGCCCGCACCGTGGTCCGCTGGCACGACACCGACCACCGCTACGCGGCCCTGCCCCCCAACGCGCTGGATGCGGCCGACCGCATCGACACCCCGCTGCTGCTCCTGGCGGGCAGCGACAACGGCCTGTGGCTGGACTCCCAGCAGCTGTGCCGCGACGTCCTCGCCCGCCGCCACCCCCGCCTGGACGTGACCTACACCGAGATCCCCGGCTACGGCCACCTGGATGCCTTCCTCGGCCGGGGCGCCGCCCTCGACGTCTTCGGGCACATCCTCGACTTCCTCGGCGAACGCCGGTGACGAGGGCCCCGCCGACCGCTAACGTACTCGCCAGTAACCGCACTGTTCTCCAGGAGGCACGATGCCGCAGCTCGAAGTCGACGGCGCAGCGCTGACGTACGACGACGAGGGCCCCCGCGACGGCGACGGCGTGCCCCTGGTGTTCATCCACGGCTGGACGGCCGACCGCCACCGCTGGGACCACCAGATGGCGCACTTCGCCGAGAAGCGCCGGGTGGTCCGGCTCGATCTGCGCGGCCACGGCGACAGCAGCGGCGCAGGGGTGCCCACCGTCGCGGATCTGGCCGCCGATGTCCTCACCCTGCTCGACCACCTCGAGGTGGAACGGGCCGTCCTCGTGGGCCACTCCATGGGCGGCATGATCGCGCAGACCATCACCCTCGACCGTCCCGAGCGCGTCGAGCGCCTCGTGCTGGTCGGCTCCATCGCCCGCATGACCTACAGCCGCGGCCGTGGCCTGCTGATGGCGGCCTCGACACTCGTCCCCTACAAGCTGTTCGTCGCCACCAACATCCAGCGCGCCTTCGCCCCCGGCTACCCCCGCGAGGAGATCCGCGCCCATATCAAGGCGTCCGCCGCCACCCCGCGCGAGGTCGTCATGACGCTCTACGGCGCCATGCGCGCCTTCGACGTCCTGGACCGGGTCGCGGAGATCCGCGTACCGACCCTGCTGGTCCACGGCTACCACGACATCCAGCTGCCGGTGCGCCAGATGCTGCGCATGGCCAAGGCCTACCCGGACGCCGAGGTCCGCATCATCGACGCCGGTCACGAACTGCCGCTGGAAAAGCCGGCGGAGCTGACCACCACCCTCGAGCGGTTCCTCGCCCGCGGGTGAGGTGATCAGCGGGCGAGCCGGGCCCGGACACCGCCGACCGCGGCGGCGGGCCGGGCCGTGGCCCGCACGGACCGGCGCACCAGATGGGCATCGCGCCGCAGGTCATGGGCGGCATGTCGGCCACGCCACGCCAGCGAGGGAACGCCTGCCGTGTCGTCGGCCGCGATCAGCAGACCGCCGAGCATCGACAGGTTCTTGAAGAAGTGGATGCGCTGCTGGGCGCGCTCCTCGGGGTCGTCCGCCTCCCAGAAACGGTGACCCGCAAGCGTCGTCGGTACCAGCGTGGCCGCGATGGCCAGCGCGGCCGGCCGCGGCAGCCGACCACTCGCCAGCAGCAGACCCGCCACCACCTGTACGGCCCCGTTGAGCCGTACGACCTGCTCGGTGCGGTCCGGCAGGGCGTCGACCCGCTCGGTGACCGGCTGGACGACGGGCTCGGCCACCGGAGCGACCTCCTCGGGAGCGCGCAGCGTGTTCAGGCCACCGGAGACGAACATGGAGGCGAGCATGGGGCGGCCGACCAGACGCAGAAGACTCATGACCTGCTCCAAGGGGTGGGCGCGTGCAGAGACCCACCGGGTTCCCGCGCCGCTGTGGTCGATGCCACGTCACCGGAGCGGATGCGGGCATGTCCCTGCCCGAGCCGGCGAGCTACCGTTTTTCGCACGCCCTTGCTCTCTCCCCACGCAGTACGGACGGCTCCCGCAGTGCTCGCAGACCTTTCCCCGCTCATCGCGGCGACCGCCCAGTGGCTGACCTGTGCCTACCCCTCGGGCGGCGGCGCACTGGCCTCGGCCCTGTGCGAGGTGCAGGCCCGCCAGGCCGTGACGGTCGCCGCCTGGCTGCGCTACCCCACCCCGGTGGACGCGGCCCTGGTCGGCATGGCGGGCCCCGGAGGATCCGCCCGGCTCGACTGGATCGCCGGCGCGGACGACGCCGACACCCAGGACCCGGACGCCCACGCCTGGCGTACCTGGGTCGACGAGGTCGTGGCCAGCTGGGCGGCCTGTCTGCTGAGCGACCCGGAACTGGCCGGCCGCGCGGTGGCCGCTCTCGCCGAGGGCAGCCACACGGCCACAACGCCCATCGCGTTCCGGCGCCTGGTGGCCCCTGACGAGAGCGACCGGCGGGCGGCGGCCCTGCTGCGCCACCCCGACCTGCTCGCCCCGGTGACCGCGCTCCATCAGGACCAGCTGATGACCCTGCTCAAGCCGGGACAGCCCGCCTGAGAGCAGGCCGTCCAGGTGGCGGGTCCCGTCACTCGTGCTTGCCGCGGCCGCTCAGCGCGTCACGCATACGGTCGACCAGCCCGGCCCCCGGCGCCAGCAGCTTGTTGGCCGGAGGCGTGTCGGGTGCGGAGGGGTGCGGCCGGGTCGGCGCCAGCTTCTTGGCCTGGCGGACCTTGTCTCCCAGCTTGTCGAGTGCTTCCGCCGAGCATGCCGTGCGCAGCTGGGGGAAGAGGTTCTCCTCCTCGTCGGCGATGTGCGCGCGTACCTCGCTCATCAGCCTCCCGACGAGACGGTCGAACTCGGCGTCGCCCGCGTCGCAGCTCTCCAGGTCCTTCATGATCTGCTCGGCGCCGGCGTGGTCCTCGATCTCCCTGTCCGCCATGGTGTTGCCGTTGACGAGGTGTTCCCGCACCGCCGGATAGAGGTACTCCTCCTCGGCCACCGAGTGCCGGACCAGTTCCATCGTGGCCTGGTCGGCGTACACCTTCCGAGTCTTGTCACCGGACGGCAGCGCCTCGATCCGGCCGAAGAGCTCCTCGACCTCCCGGTGATCGGTCATCAGCTCGTCGATGACGTTTCCACCGTGTCCCATCCTGTTCACCTCCAGCCAAGAAGCGGCGGCTCCCCGTCCGGATCCGCCGCAGCCCCGAGTGCCCCCTCCGGCAGCGGGTTAACGGTGTGGGCGGCCGACTTGTTGGAACTCGCACAGAGACACACACGTACCTGGAAACCTCGGGAGGCCGGTGTGGCGGACGCGGTGGACGAGGCGCTCGGACGGGTGATCAGGGAGGTGGACGCCCGCGCGGAGCGGCTGTGGGAGGTCGCCCTGGCCCTGCACGCCGACCCCGAGTACGGATTCGAGGAACACCGGGCGGTGCGGCTGCTGAGCGGCGAGCTCGAACGCGAGGGGTTCGCGGTGCAGCGGGAGCTCGCCGGACTGCCCACCGCCTTCGCCGCGCGGGCCGGGACCGTGCGCCGGCCGGCGGTGGCCCTCCTCCTGGAGTACGACGCCCTGCCCGGACTGGGGCACGCCTGCGGCCACAATCTGATCGCCGCGGCCGGCCTCGGCGCCGCACTCGCGGCACGGGCCGTGCTGGGGGACGGCGCGGGGGCCGTATGGGCCGTGGGCACGCCCGCGGAGGAGGGCGGTGGCGGCAAGGTCACCGAGACCGAGGCGGGTGTCTTCGACGACGTCGACGCCGCCCTGATGTTCCATCCAGGCGTCCACAACTGGCAGTGGGCGCCCCTGACCGCCCAGACGCAGTACCGCATCGGCTTCCACGGCCGTGCCGCCCACCCCACCGGGAACCCCACCGAGGGCATCGACGCCCTTGCGGCCCTCATCCAGCTGTTCAACGCCCTCGCAGCCATCGGCCCGCGCCTGTCGCAGGGGTCGCACGTCCAGGGCATCATCACCGACGGCGGCCTGGCGACGAACATCGTCCCCGAGTACGCGGAAGGCCTGTTCGGGCTGCGCGCCGCGACGACCGCCGCTCTGGAGGACCTCGCGGGCGAGGTGCTGACCTGTGCCCAGGGCGTGGCCCGCGCCATGGGTACGACGGTCACCTTCGGGCGTGCCACACCGCGCTACGAGCACTTCCGCGACAGCGCGCCCCTGTCTCAACGGTTCGCCCGACACCTGGCCCGCGCGGGCATCGACCTGACACCGCCGGCACCAGGCGTCTTCCTGGGCTCCTCGGACATCGGCAGCGTCAGCGGACGCGTCCCCGCGATCCACCCCTTCGTCGCGATCATGGACCCGGACGGCTCCGACCACACCCCCGAGTTCGCCACCGCGGCAGCCTCCGACCGCGCCCGCCGCGTGCTGCTCGCCGCGACGGAAGCCCTGGCCTGCACAGCGGTGGATCTCCTGCTGTCGCCCGAACTGCGCGAACAGGCCTGGCGCGAGCACGGGGGCAGTGTCGCGGCCGTGGCCCAACGCTGAGGCGCCCCCTGAGCGCCCCGCCATTGATCTGTGCTCGGCGCCGCCTGTCATCCGGCGAGGGCGTTGAGGAGGTCGTCCCCTGCCGGGCCTTCTGAGCGCCGGAAGCCCACGGGGCGTGTTCGGTGCCCCGGTCATTCAGCGAGGGCGTTGAGGGGTCCGCCCGTGCGGGACCGGCCCTACGGCAGTCGTGCTGGGTCAGCGGGCGACTGCTCTGCCCCGGCTCCAGCACGACTGCCGTAGGGCCGGCCTGCCGCAGGGGCGGCCATCTCGACCAGGCGATGACGGGTGTGGGCGGTGGTTTGCCGGTAGGCCCGTCCGACGCCGTCTCTCGTCGCGGCGCCGAACGCGGTGACGGGGTCCCGCGGTTCGCACACCTTCCCCGTACGGCGCCGCACCCCACGCGTTCAGGGCGTGAGCAGCCGGTCCTGTTCCACCGGGGGCGTGCCGTCGTGCCAGGGCAGGGCCTTGCCGAAGCGCACCAACTCTCCGTAGAGCGCCGGATCGACGTGCTCGGCGAAGACGAGGTCGAGCACCGCGCGGGCGGCCCGGGCGGGCGACTGGGCGTGGCTGTAGTCACTGAACCAGGGGCGGGAGGTGGCGGTGTCGACCATGCCGGGGCACACGGAGGCGATCAGGGTGCCGGTGGCGAGATCGCGCTCGCGGCGCTCGGCGGCCACCGCGCGGACGGCGGCGACCTGGGCGACCTTCGAGGGCACGTTCAGCCACCGGGGCCAGCCCGCCTTTTCGGCGGTCTTGTCGTGGATCCGGCTGCGCCAGGACTCGACGGCGGACTCGACCTGTTCGAGGCTCGCACCGTCGAACAGCTGGTGCAGCCGCGGGTCGAGGTGGCCGAGGGTGCCCAGGCTGCTGGCCACCACCAGCAGTCGGCCGCCCGGCCGCAGGATCGGTCCGAAGGAGCGCAGGATCGCGTGGGTGGCGGTGTTGGAGACATCGATGAACTCGTCGGCCCGCGCGGCCTGCGACTCCTCCGGCAGCACGCGCGCGACCGCATTGGAGATCACGACGTCGACACCGCCGTAGCGGGCGCGCAGATCATCGGCGAGTGCGGTGACGGCGCAGGTGTCGCTGACGTCCAGGACCCGGCCCTGAACCTTGCTGCGGGTGCCGGGCAGCCGCGCCACCGCGTCGGCGGCGTCCGCCACGCGCCGCTGGTCGCGGCCGGTGAGCAGCACCAGGTCGTCCTGACTCATCCGGGCCGCCAGCCCCTCGGTCAGTGCGCGGCCCAGGCCTTGGTTGGCGCCGGTGACGAGAGCGAGTCGCGAAGCATTCATGCCCCCCACGCTAAGAACGCCAGGCTCCATGAGTCCAACGAAAGTTGGGCACAGCTAGTATGCGCAATCGTCATGGACTTCACGGATGTGTCACTGACCGCGTTGCGCGTCTTGCGCGCGGTGGCCGAACAGGGAACCTTCACCGCGGCCGCCGCGACGCTGGGCTACACCCAGTCGGCGGTGTCCCGGCAGATCGCCGCGATCGAACGGGCGGCCGACGCGGAGCTGCTGGAACGGCGGCGCGACGGCGTACGCCTGACCGCCGCCGGCCGCATCGTGATGCGCCGCGCGACGACCGTGCTCGACGAGATCGATGCGACCGCGCGCGAACTGTCCGGCCTGCCCGAGCAGTCCGGCACGGTCCGTCTGGGCTGGTTCCCCAGCGCGGGAGCCGTCCTGCTCCCCACGGCACTTGCCATGCTGCGCCGCACGGACCCGGGACTCGACGTCGTCAGCCGGGAAGGCACCACCCCGGCACTGGTGCGCGCCCTGCGGGCCGGCACCCTGGACCTCGCCCTCCTGGCCTCGATGCCACCGTTCCGCCCGCCGGACACCGAGTCGCCCCCGCTCGCCCTGCAGACGCTCGGCGAACGTGCCCTGCATCTCGCGGTGCCGGCCGGCCACCCCCTGGCCCGCGGTGACTTCGTCGATGTCGCCGACCTGCGCGGGCAGCGCTGGATCGGGAGCGCCGGCTCAGGCCAGGACCGGCTGATGGGAGTGTGGCCCGGCCTCGACGAGCGGCCCCAGATCGCCCACACCGCCCGCGACTGGCTGGCCAAACTCCACCTCGTCGCCGCCGGCTGCGGCCTCACCACCGTGCCCGCGACACTCGCCCCCGCCGCGCCGCCAGGCGTACGCATCCTCCCGGTCCGCGGCGGCCCCCAGGAGCAACGGCGCCTGCTCCTCGCCCGCCTCCCGCACCTACCCACCGAACCGGTCACGCGTGTGGCACAGCTCTGCGGGCCGCAGCCCTCGACGCCCCAGGCGGGCACAGCTGACACGGCATCGGGTCCGCGCACTACGGGGACCCGATGCCGGAGACCGTGATGCAACCGGCGCTATGCGCGGGGCCGCTCGAAGGTGAGGAGCAGGCCCTCCACCGCCCCGGGGCCGATACGCCCCTTGACGTCGGCGGAGGTGATTGCCTTCAGGCCCCAGCCGTCCTCGGCATGCTTGTTGAGAACCTTCTCCAGCTTGTCGCTGTCCAGCGCGTCACCGATCAGCGACTCCCGGAAACTGACGACCTTGTACTCGAAGCTGTATCCATTGCTCATGCTGCGTACCCTCCGGTGTGTTGTCGCACTGCCCGGGGCCAGCCAATCATGGTGCTCTCTTCTCCATGCAATCGCCGCCGCCCGCGGGGTCGTGGGAATTCGTTCGCGGCACCACGTGGTCCCTTCTAACCTGCGACACGTGATGACGGCGGAAGACGTGCTGTCGGTCCTGACCCTGCTGCGACAGGCCGAGGCCGACATCTGGATCGGCGGCGGCTGGGGGATCGACGCGCTGATCGGAGAGCAGACCCGTGACCACCGCGACCTGGACCTGATGCACCGCCAGGATCAGGAAGCGGCCGTACTGGCGGTCCTCTCCGAGCAGGGTTTCGCCGAGAGCGTCGACTGGCGGCCCGTCCGGTTCGTCGTCACCGACGCGGCCGGACGGGCGATCGACCTCCATCCGCTGATCTTCAACGACGACGGATCCGCAGAACAGGCATCACCCGTACCGGAGCGTCCGTTCATCTACCCCTCCTCGTGTTTCGTTTCGGGCACCATCGGGGGAGTGGCGGTCCCGTGTCTGTCTGCCGCGCAGCAGGTCTTCTTCCACCAGGGGTATGAGCCGTCCGATCGTGATCGGCACGACATGGCTCAACTCCGCCGAGTCTTTGGGATCGCCACCCACTTCTGAGCCGGCGCTGACAGGATCGGGGCCATGTCGATCGATCCGCTCCTGGCCACAGCCCGCCGATCCTGGGAGGAGCTGGCCGGAGTGCCGGTCCCGTTCCCGCCGTTCGGCGGGGTCAACGTGGCCGTCTCCCCGGAATCCGGGATGTGCCCTGCGGGCTGGGTCGGCGTGGTGGTCCTGGGCGGATCGGCGATCGTGACCGCGCCCAACGGCGGCGCCGCTGCGATCGTTCGCGACGCATTGCGGGAACTTCCGGCGCAGGCCGTCGTGGACGCGGATTCGGTCCGTACGGTGCTGCCCGTGAGCAGAGTGCTCGGTCCGGCGGTGTTGTCGTACCTGTCGCCGGAGCGATTCCGGCTGGTGCACCCCGGTGCACCGGGAGTGGATCAACTGCCCGCCGACGACAGGGAGTTGAGGCTTCTGGAAGAGGTGGCAGGACCCGAGGACGCCGGTGAGGCGGGCCTGGACGAGATCACGTCGCCCGCGTTCGTGGTCCGTGAGCGTGGTCAGGTGGTCGCCGCCGCGGGATACCGAACCTGGCCGGGCAGAACCGCCCACATCTGCGTACTGACCGCACCGCACGCGCGAGGGCGCGGACTTGCCCGGGTGACGGGTTCCGCAACGGTCGCACACGCCTTCGCTGCCGGGCTGCTGCCGCAATGGCGCGCTAGGCGTACGGCCTCCCGACGGGTTGCGGCCGCACTGGGCTTTGCAGAACTGGGCGCACAACTCAGCATCGAGATGGCCCGGCACTGCCGCCCTCGACCATGAACCTCCATGCACGTGAGGCGGGTGCGCATCACCGAAGGATGCGCACCCGCCCGGTGGGGAGGCCCGGCGATGAACGACACCTCACCGGACCGGACGGAACAGGAGCTGCGCGAGGCCCTCAGGCCTTGGCCGGCGGTGTGCAGGCCGCCCCCGACGCCTACCGCACGGCCCGCGCGACTGGCTGCGCCGCCTCGAGCCGGCCGCGCTGATCGCGGTGGTCTTCACCCTCGCCACCCCGATCGGCCTGTGGGTCCTCAACCAGACACCGACCCATCCCGGCGTGATCTTCTTCGGCGCGGGCAGCTCCCATGCTCTGGGCGACACGGCACTGGATCGCATCAAAAGTCATCGATTCACCTGATAGTGAATGAAGGGTGCATAGCGCTAGACTCCCGCAACCTACAACGTGGGGAGGGCCCGGGCATGCGGCGGTGGGCCGAGTTCGTTCTGCGGCATCGCAAGGCGGTTGTGGGGTTCTGGGGACTGGTGCTCGTCGCCGGCATCCTCCTGGCCGGCCGGACGACGGACCGGCTGACGATCGACTTCTCCCTGCCGGGCCAGCCCGGCACGGTGACAGCGCACCGCATCGAGCGCGCCTTCGGCAGCGGCGGTGACACGAACCCCTATCTGGTCTCGGTCACACTCCCCGCAGGGCAGACGGTCACCGGTCACGAGAGAGACGTCGGACGGGCGTTCACGGCCGCCGGCACAGCCGTCCCCGGCCTACGGGTGATCGACGAGGCGAACACCGGGGACAAGGCGTTCCGGACGAAGGACGACCGTACGTCCTACGCCCTGGTGTTCTACCGGTTCAACCCGTCCCCCAGCCAGAAGCTGCTGACGGATCCGATCCGGTCGGCTGCGCAGCACGCCGTGCCGGCGGGTTCTGCGATCGGCGTGACGGGGGAGGACGTGCTGGCCTCCGGCGGCGACAACGGCGGCGGGCCGGGCGTCCTCGGGGAGACCCTTCTCGGCGCCGTCGGCGCTCTGGCCGTACTCGCCTTCGTGTTCGCGTCCTTCCTGGCCCTGCTGCCGCTGGTGGTGGCCGCGGTGTCGATCCTCGCGACCTTCGTGATGCTGCTGCCGCTCACCTATGCGACCGATGTGTCGTTCATCGTGCAGTTCCTGGTCGCCCTCATCGGCCTGGGCGTGGCGATCGACTACTCGCTGCTGTTCGTCACCCGCTGGCGCGAGGAGCGCGACCGCGGCCGGGACAATCACGACGCGGTCGTCGTCGCGATGGAACGCGCCGGGCACGCGGTGCTGTTCAGCGGCGTCACCGTCGCGATCGGACTGCTGGCGCTGGTGGTCCTGCCGGTCCCGTTCATGCGGAGCATGGGCTACGGCGGGGCACTCATCCCGCTGGCCAGCGTGCTGACGACGCTCACGCTCACCCCGGCGATCCTGGGCGGTATCGGACCCAGGGTCGACTGGCCGAAGATCCGGCACGAGAACCGGGCCAGCCGCTTCTGGAGCCGGTGGACCACTGCTGTCGTACGGCGCCGCTGGATCGCCGCGGCCACGGCGCTGGCCGCACTCTTCGCCCTCACCGGCGTCTTCCTCGGCATCAAGATCGGTCTCGCCTCCTCCGAGTCACTGGCCATGAGCGGCCCGGCCTACGAGAGCCTGCAGACCCTGGAACGCGGCGGTGTGCCGACCGGCGCCCTGACCCCCATGGAGGTCCTGGTCCGCACCGACCAGGCCCGCACGGCCGCCGCCAAGCTCGCCGGCATCGACGGTGTGAGCAGCGTGTTCGTGCCGTCAGGACCGGCCGGCAACCGCGCCGGGCAGAGCATCGTCGTCGTCATCCCCGACCACGAGACCGTGAACTCCAAGAGCGTGGGCGTGGTCAAACGGGTCAAGAGCGCCGCGGACGGCCTGCCCGGCGTCCTCGGCGTCGCCGGCATCGGCGCGGCACAGATCGACTTCATGCACGCCGTCTACGGCAACTTCCCGCTGATGCTCACCATCATCGCGCTGCTGACGTACGTCCTGCTGGTGCGCGCCTTCCGCTCCCTGCTGCTGCCGCTCAAGGCTGTCCTGCTGAACCTGATCTCCCTGGCGGCGACCCTCGGCCTGATGGTGATCTTCTGGCAGGACGGTCACGGCTCCGACGCGGTCTTCGGCATCGCGGCCACCGGCGCGATCACCTTCTGGATCCCGCTGATGGTCTTCGCGTTCCTGTTCGGACTGTCCATGGACTACGAGGTGTTCATCCTCTCCCGCATCCGAGAGGAGTACGACACCGGCCGCTCCACCGACGCCGCCGTGATCGAGGGACTCGGCCGCACCGGCCGGCTGGTCACCAGCGCCGCTCTGATCCTCTTCCTCGCCTTCGCCGCGCTCGCCTCCGGTCCCGGCACTGATCTGAAGACGCTGGCGACAGGCCTTGGCATCGGCATCCTGCTGGATGCGACCATCGTGCGGATGCTGCTGGTTCCGTCGCTGGTTTCGCTGTTCGGCCCGTGGAACTGGCAGCTGCCGGGCTGGGCCGCCCGCCTGCTGCGGGTGGCACCGTCGTCTCCGCACCCGGAGACGGTGACGCCCGCGGCGCAGCAGCGCACGGGCTGAACCCCGGCGGAGCAGGCGGCCGCCGTGCCAGGGATCCTTCAGGCGTCCAGGTCGGCGGCCTGCTCGTCGCTGCACGCCGCGGCCTTGGCGGAGGGCCACTGGACCAACGAGATCATCCCCGTCACCCGGCGGATCAGATAGAAGGCCAGAGGCAGTTCGGCGAACACGGCCAGTGCCGCCGAGAGCCAGATCTCCGGGGTGCCGAAGGCGAGGGACACGTCGAACCATGCGTCGCAGATCAACAGCAGGGCCGTTGCGGCAGCCGCCACGATGACGGCGCGGTGCCGCAGCCACCCGAGAAGCGCGGTGGAGGCCATCGCGACCACGAGCAGGACGTCGAACCCCACCCAGGTGACGCGCCAGTGATGGACCTGGTACCCGGAGGGCAGGGTCGCTGCCAGCAGCACGGTCCAGGGGACGAGAGCGACGGCGCAGACGGTCAGCAGTTCCAGGGTGTGCCGCCGGTGCCGGCGTACCCGCTCGAGCAGATCGCTGTCCGGAGTCGGTGCGGCGGCCCGTATGCGGTTGCCGGTCTGTGTGTCGCTCATGCCGCCCGTTCCGTTCTCGCCTGTTCCTGGGTGACGCCGGTCGGGACTGTTGTGGCAGGCGTCCAGTGGTGCAACAGCAGTACTGCCGGATTAATGCCCGCCGCGAGGACGGCAGGGGCTGGTCGAGGAAGGGGCGCGCCCGCTGTCCATGTCATGGCGTGACGCTCGCGCTGCCGCGTGAAGCCTCGTCGTCGGCATGCGGCGTGACGACACCTCGTCCACCGCCACGGTCCATCTCGCGCCATTCGGGCCGCAGTCCCGTGAGGTTCGTTGTGAGGAAGTACACGGTCCCGCAGGCGAGCAGCACCGGCACGAGCCCGACGGAGGCCACCGCCGCCCCGGCGAGCAGTCCGCCGAGAGGGATACCGGCCCAGGCCAGCGAGTCACCGAGCGCGTTGACCCGCCCCAGCATCCGGCGCGGCACCCGTTCGAAGAGGACGGCCCCCAGCACCGGATTGAGGAAGCCTGACCCGAACCCACTGACCGCGAAGACGGCCAGCACCGCGCCAAAGGGGGCATCGACGGCGAGGATCAGGAATCTCGGTGCCCCGGCCAGCAGGAACCCCGTGAAGAACACCGCCCTGCGGGGCAGCCGGTGGGCGGCCACTGCGGCGATCAGGCTCCCCCCGACTGCCGCCGCTCCCATCACGCTGCCCGTCAGGCCGATGGCAGTCGGCCCGTTGCCGGACGCTTTGGCCCAGACGGGCATGAGCACCGTGGCGAACGCGGCATCCAGCAGATTGGTGATCCCCACCATGACGATCACGGTGAGCAGCAACGGTTCGCCGCGCAGGAAGGTGAGGCCCGCGCCGAACCGCTGCCAGTAGCCCGATCCCGCCTCCCCGGCCTGCGAGGAACCCGCTTCCACCGCATGCCCCATGCCTCGGGGCAGGGCCAATGCGATGATCACCGATCCGAGGGCAAAGCAGCCCGCGTTGGCGACGAGCCCGGTCAGCGGGCCCAGCAGCGCCACGAGGGAGCCGCCGGCCGCCGGGCCGATGGTGGAGGCGAGCCTCTCGGTCACGCCCGAAAGACCGGTTGCCCGTTCCAGCGGCACCCTGCCGCGCTCTGCCGCTTCCGGGACCATGACCTGCTTGGCCAGGTCGCCAGGGCCGCGGGCGGCGCCGATCACCGCGACCAGAGCCGGCAGGAGCGGAAAGGACAGCAGGTGCAGGGCGTGCAGCAGGGGAACCGCGGCGGCGGCCGTTGCACTGGCCAGATCCGTGGTCCAGGACACGGTCCGCGGCCCGATCCGGTCCACCAGCGGCCCGGTCAACGCCTTGACCAGCACATAGGGAGCCATCTCACAGAAGGCCACCAGCCCGGTCCGGGTGGCGCTGCCGGTCGTGACGAGAACGAACCAGGGCAGGGCCACCGCCGAGATCCGGGTCCCGGTCAGTGACACGGCCATGGCCGCCAGCACGCCGCCCAGCGGCCGTAAGGACCGGTTGCCGGATATGCCCTCGGCGTCCAGGACGTCGCCCGTCATGACGCCTGCGTTCCCGTGGCTTCTCCGCGGCCGGAACGGGCGCGTGGCACGGCGGGCGCATCCAGCTCGGGCAGAAGGTGCGTGACCACTGACACCCGCTCGGCACCCTCGGGGGCGTCCGCTGCCGCCTCCGGCGTGTCCCGGCGGTAGCGGGCGATGACATCCCTCAGCTCCTGACGCAGGGTGTCGGCCTCCTCGGGTGTGAGCCGCAGGGCCCAGTCGCTCATGTCGAAGCTGTCCCGCCAGGCACGCGGCATCGTCTGCAGCTCGTTCAGCGTCCGCTGGGCACGCAGGGTGTAGATGGCGGCGACGGACTGCAGGTAGGCCAGGGCGGCCTCGGGCTCTCGGTCGGCCAGCTCCCGGTCGCTGAACTCCGTCATCTGATGCACCGATCGCCACCAGCGCTCTCGTGCGTTGCCGCGTTCCGTGTCCTCCTCGACGAAACCGGCCGCGCCGAGCTGACGCAGGTGATAGCTGGCGGTCCCGGAGTTGACGCCCAGCCGCTCCGCGAGACGGGTGGCCGTCGACGGCCCGTACTTCCGCAGCAGCCCGACCAGGTGCACACGCACCGGGTGAGCCAGGGCGCGCAGGCCCTTGGCGTCCAGAACCACTGCGTCTGCCGCGACTTGTGGGCCTTCCGGCCCTGCGCCTATGTCTGCCATGTCACGCACTCTAAACCGCAAAGAGTTCTTCGCAAAGGGTCCTTCGCGAAGAACTCTTTGTGATTCTGCCCCAGTTGGGCTTGACGGCCCGGCTCTCGCTCGATATGTACATGCCAGAGGATTGGTATGGACCAACTCTGCGGCTTTACGCGTCACCCGGCGCCCACCCCCCAGTGGAGGCAGCACATGCGAAGACCATCGGTACTTCTCACCCTGTTCACCGGGCTGCTCCTCCTGATCCTGGCCCCGCCCGCCTCCGCCGCGGGCACACCCGACGCCGCCTTCTCCAAGACGTCGGCGTGGGACGGCGGTTACCAGGGCGCGTACACCATCACGAACGCCGGCAGCACCACCCTGTCCGGCTGGAGCGTCGAGTTCGACCTGCCCTCCGGCACCACCGTCGGCTCGTACTGGGACGCACTGCTCACCCAGAGCGGCAACCACTACACCTTCAAGAACCGTGAGTACAACGGCACCCTGGCGCCGGGCGCGTCCGCTTCCTTCGGATGGGTGTCCAACGGCACCGGCACGCCCACCGGCTGCAAGCTCAACGGCGCTTCCTGCACGGGTGGTTCGAGCACCGACACCACACCGCCCAGTGTCCCGGCCGCTGTGACCGTCGGCTCCGCGACCGCCTCCTCCCTGACCGTGCGCTGGAGCGCCGCCACCGACGACTCCGGATCCGTCGCCGGTTACGAGATCTCGCGCGACGGCGGCACGCCCGTCACCGTGACCGGCACCTCCTACACTGCCACCGGCCTGCAGGCCGCCACGAGCTACGCCTTCCGCGTGCGGGCCCGCGACGCCGCCGGCAACGTGTCCGCCTACTCCGCAGCCGTCAGCGGTACGACCTCCGCCGGCGGACAGCCGCCGAGCGGCGGCCTGTTCACCGCCCCGTACATCGACATGGGGGCGTGGCCCACGCCGAGCATGCCCGACATGGCCTCGGCGAGCGGCGTGAAGAACTACACGATGGCCTTCATCACCGCCTCCGGCTGCAAGGCGATGTGGTTCAACGCCTACGACCCGCGTAACGGCTGGGCCAAGGACCAGATCGACGCCATCCGGGCCGCCGGCGGAGACGTCAAGGTCTCCTTCGGCGGCGCCAGCGGCATCGAACTGGCCCAGGCCTGCGGCTCGGTGGACGCCCTGTACGCCGAGTACAACGCGGTGGTGACCGCCTACGGCCTGAAGTACGTCGACTTCGACATCGAAGGCGCGGCCACCGCGGACCCGGCCTCCGTCGCCCGCCGCTCCCAGGCCCTGGCGCGCCTGCAGCAGGCCCACCCAGGGCTGCGGATCTCGCTGACGCTGCCCGTCCTGCCGGAGGGGCTGACCTCGGACGGCCTGAACGTGGTGCAGTCGGCGCGCGACGCCGGAGTCGACCTCGACGTGGTGAACGTCATGGCCATGGACTACTACCGCAGCGTCGACTACGGCGACGCCGCCGTCCAGGCCGCACAGAGCACCTTCACCCAGCTGAAGTCGCTCTACCCGAGCAGGACCGACGCCCGGCTCTGGGCGATGGTCGGAGTGACTCCGATGCTCGGACAGAACGACGACGGCCACATCTACGACCAGGCCGACGCCCGCCGGCTGGTCTCCTTCGCCCAGGGCAAGCACCTGGGAGAGCTCGCCTTCTGGGAGGCCACCCGGGACCGCAACGCCTGCACGGGCGCGCTCTACCAGTGCACCAACATCCCCCAGTCCCCCTATGAGTTCGCGAAGATCTTCGCCGCCTACACCGGCTGAGGCTGCGTCCGCGCCCGCCTCCGGGCGGGCGCGGACGGCTTGATCGACGCAACGGTGCCATGACGTAGATCACGTCAGGCTGCGGCCCGATCTTGGAATGCGCGGTCTCCTGCCGCTGCTGCACTGTTCATGGGCTCGCCCTGTTTGGGGGTGCGCAGGGCAATGGTGCTCGACGCGGCCGACCGTGGGATCTGGACGACCTCGGCGGTTCTCCGCTCCCTCGTCCCCGCACTGCTTGCGCTGAAAGGTTCACCCGCACCATGCCTCTGGCTCTGCTGGCCCTGGCTGTCGTCGCCTTCGGTATCGGCACCACCGAATTCGCCACGATGGGGCTGCTGCCCCAGATCGCCGACGGCGTCGGTGTGTCGGTGCCCCACGCCGGCAATCTCGTATCGGCATACGCGCTCGGTGTCGTCGTCGGCGCCCCGGTCCTGACCGGCATCGGGGCACGCATACCGCACAAACGGCTCCTGCTGTTCCTGTCGGGGCTGTTCGTGGTCGGCAACATCGCCTCCGCACTCGCACCCGACTTCGGTCTGCTGTTCGCCGCACGTTTCCTGGCCGGGCTGCCGCACGGCGCCTTGTTCGGTGTCGGCGCGGTCGTCGCCTCCCGGCTGGTCGCCCCCGAGCGAGCCGCCCGCGCCGTCTCCAGGATGTTTCTCGGACTGACCGTCGCGAACATTGTCGGCGTGCCGGCCGGCACCGCTCTCGGTCAGCAGTTCGGCTGGCGGTCCGCCTACGGTGCCGTCGCCGTCATCGGGCTCGTGGCTGTCGCCGCGCTGGCCCTCTTCGTCCCCCACCAGCCCCGAGGCAGCCAGTCCGGAATCCGGCACGAGTTGCGGGCGATGGGCAACACGCAGGTCGCGATCGGCCTTGCCACCGCCGTGGTGGGGTTCGGCGGATTCTTCGCCGTCTACAGCTACCTGGTGCCGATGCTGACGCACGTCACGGGCATCTCCGACTCCTCGACCACCCTGGTCCTCGCGCTGTACGGCGTCGGCATGACTCTCGGCACACTGATCGCAGGCCCCCTCACGGACCGCGCCCTGCGCCCGACGCTCCACGGGGGCCTCGCCCTGCTCGCCGCAGCGCTGGTGACCTTCTACTTCACCGTCCACAGCACCCTCCCCGCCCTGGCGACGATCACCTTCATCGGTGCGATGGGCGCCTTCGTCACCACGCCCGTCCAGATGCTCCTCATGGCCAAGGCGAAGAACGCGCCGACGATGGCCGCGGCCTCCAACCACTCCGCCTTCAACCTGGCCAACGCGGGTGGCGCCTGGCTCGGGGGACTGGCCATCTCGGCGGGCTGGGGCTGGGCTTCCCCGAGCCTCGTCGGCGCCGCCCTCGCGGTGGCCGGCCTCGGCCTCGCTTTCACGGGCGGCCTCATGGACCGGGGCGGCCGACGCTCCGAGGTGATCACTTCCTCCGCCGCGGAAGCCTCGACGGAAACGGAACACGCCACGGCGGCCGGCAACAGTGAGCCGTAAGCAACTCCCAGAGGCTCACTTTTGTCCTCTTTCCCATGGTTCACCTCGGGGAGGCCGCCTTCTATCGGGAAGTGGCGGAACGGTTGCGCCACCAGGACATCGGCTTCGAGGCGTTCGGACGGCCCGTGGTGTGCCCCGACATGAGCGGTGCGCAATTCCAGGAAGAGTTCCGGCGGCTGCCCCTGAAGGAACGCACGATGGTCGCCGCGGTCGTGCCGGCCGTGACAGCCGGCATGCGGCTGCTGGGGACGCGTCGCCGGCTCGCCCGGCACCTCGCGGTGGAGGACCTGATGAGCGAGGCCGGGGAGGCCGTGGCGGACTTGTGGCCGGGTCTGGACGACCTGGTTCTCCGGTGCCGCGACCGCTTGCTCGCCAAGGCCCTGACCGACTTCGACCGGGGTTGTTCGGGACGGACCGGCCCGTTCACCATCGCCGTCGTCTACGGCGCCGGGCACGTGCGCGCCGCCTCCGACACCCTGACCGGCCTCGGCTGCCACGCCGCGGACGCCGAGTGGATCACCGTATTCACCCTGGACCCACCCGACAGATCCAGGCCTGGAGCCGAGAAGAACGGGCCCGTGAGCTGATCGACCGGCCACGGCGGGATGCCGACCTCCATGATCTCGGCTCGCGGCGGGCGGGTGTCGGCTTGAGCGGGCGCCCTGGGGATACCCGGCGAGTATGACCAGGCTGCATCTTCCAGGCCGGAAACACCAGCACGGCCCCGACGAGGCCCCACCACCCCGGACGCCGGTGCCGTCGCCGGAGGAGGCAGGACCGGACCGGCAGGTCGAACGGGCTGCCCCGGACTCACCGACGAAGCTGCCGAAGGGGGCCTGGCGCGCCGTGCTCAAAGGCAGCCTGAAGGAGTTCAAGGACGACGAGCTGGCGGACCGGGCCGCGGCGCTGACCTACTACGGCGTGCTGTCCTTGTTCCCGGCCCTCCTGGTGCTGGTGTCCCTGCTGGGGATCACCGGCAAGTCGGCCACCGACAAGGTCCTGAGCAACATCAGGCAATTGGCTCCCGGCTCGGCACGCGACATCATCACGCGGGCCGTCGAACAGCTGCAGAACAACGCCGGGACCGGCTCGGTGATGGCCCTGGTCGGCATCGTGCTGGCGGTGTGGTCGGCATCCGGGTACGTGGGCGCCTTCATTCGTGCTGCGAACGCCGTCTACGACATGCCGGAGGGCCGACCGGTGTGGAAGGTCCTGCCGGTGCGCGTCGGCGTGACCGTGGTGCTCATGGTGCTGGCGGTGATGAGCGCGCTGATCGTGGTCTTCACCGGTGGGCTGGCCCGCCAGACCGGGCAGGCGCTGGGGATCGGGGACACCGCGCTGACGGTGTGGTCGATCGCCAAGTGGCCCGTTCTGGTGTTGCTGGTCACGATCATGATCGCGATCCTGTACTGGGCCACCCCGAACGCCAAGGTCAAGGGTTTCCGGTGGATCACGCCGGGAAGCCTGCTGGCCCTGCTGATCTGGCTGGCGGCCTCCGCCGGATTTGCGTTCTACGTCGCCAACTTCGCCTCGTACAACAAGACCTACGGCACCATGGCAGGCGTCATCGTCTTCCTCGTCTGGTTGTGGATCAGCAACCTCGCGATCCTTCTGGGCCTGGAGTTCGATGCCGAGAGCGTGCGGCAGCGGGCCATCGCCGGCGGGCTTCCGCCCGAGGCCGAGCCCTACACGCAGCCGCGCGACACCCGGACCTGGGACGAGGAGGACATGCGCCGCCTGGGCGACATCTGACCACCAGGCGGCGCTCGCCTGCAGCTGGCGCGGTCAGCGCGCCAGGCGGTGCTTTCTGCCGCCCCGGCGGAAGCGCACGGCGCCGTACGTGAGGTCGGCGAGCAGCACGACGGCGCCGATGATCAGCAGATAGAACAGACCGTGCGCGGCGAATCCGATGATGCCCAGAACGAGGGCGACGAGGACGAGGAACAGAAAGAGACTCATCGGCGCTCCAGTGGCGTCATCGCCTTCTCGGCGGCGGCTCAGCGACGGGCCAGACGGCGTTCGCCGCCTGCTCCCGGGGCGTAGTCGAGTTCGTAGTGCGCGAAGATCTCCGGCTCGTCCGTGGCAGGCAACTCGCCGTCGGTGTCGATCGCGGGAGCCTTCTTCACCAGGTCCTTGGGATGAGCGATCTTGAGATAGCCCGGCCCGACGGTCGCACCGGAGAGCGGCACGAAAACCAGGCGCCGACGGGTGGGAAGACCCACGGCCACCGTCGCGAAGAAGGGCTGGTCGGTCGCGGTGTCGACGTAGACGGCCTCCAGGGTGCCGATCTTGTGACCGCCGGGGTCGACCACGCCGTGACCACGCCATTCACGAATGTCGCCTGCCTCGAACATCATGGACCTCCACCTGAGGTGTACCCCTGATCGTGTCCCTGATGTCCCCGCCGACAGCCGCGGCGTGTTCAGTGCCGTTCCGGATCGAATTCCAGTACTTGTGTGAGCCGGATGTTGTTGCCCGAGGGATCGCGGAAGGACGTGTCGATTCCATACGGCTGCACGGTCGGCGGGTCGTTGAACTCGACCCCGCGGGCGGACAGCTCGTCATAGGCGGCCTTGCAGTCGTCGGTCTCCAGGAACAGCGTGCCGCCCGCACCCTTGGCCACCAGATCGGACAGCTGGGCACTGCTCGTCTCATCCAGCATCGGCTGCCCCGGTACGGGCATCAGCACCAGCGCCGGGCCGTTTCCGCCGGGCGGAGCGACACACAACCAGCGGAAGCTCCACGCCTCCATGGTCACGTCCGCCCTGACCTCCCAGCCGAGCTTGGTGGTGTAGAAGTCGAGCGCCTCGTCCTGGTCGTGCACCCAGAACTGAGCATTGGCTATCTTGATCGTGGCCATGGCCGCTCCTTGGTCGATTTCCTGGGAACGACGCTAGGCAGTCGCCGATGTCGTGTCTTCTCGAAACGTGCGGTGCTGCGGCCGTGCATAGGCCATTGCCACACAGCGGGGGATGCGCACATGCCGTGCGGCGGGCGGATGAGCCGCCCGGTAGGCCTGCGGGGTCGTCCCGTACATCCGGCGGAAACTCGTCGTGAACGAGCCGATGCTCTGTGCGCCGACGGCGACCCCGACCGCGGCCACCGTCCAGTCGGTCGCGAGCAGCAGCGCCGCGGCCCGTTCGAGGCGGCGGGTCAGCAGATACTGGTGCGGCGACTCGCCGAACGCGGCCTTGAAGCAGCGGCTGAAGTGGGCGGGGGACAGCGCGGCGGCCGCCGCCATGCCGGCGACCGTGAGCGGCTCGCCGTAGCGAGCGTCCGCGAGATCCTTGGCACGCAGCAGATGACGACCGATCGGGACGTGGACCACACGACCTATTGTGCGGTCAGCGGTAGGTCGCTGCGGCGGGAGAAGGTTGCCGAGGCGCCGATGACTTCTTCGACGGCCTGGCCGGCGGGGCCCGTGCCCAATGCGTCCGGGCCGAGGTCCGGAAGCGGGCAGGGCGGCGACCTCACGGAAGCGGCGGGATCATCACCGGTCGGATGGGCTGTGTCACCAGTCGGCGGCGCTTCCGGGGGCGCGTATCAGCCCACCGTTGTGAGGACCTGTCCGGTGGGGCGGGTGCCGTCATAGGCGTAGATGTGCACCTTGGCAGGGGTGCCGGGCCGCGTCGGGACGAGGGAGAGGGCGACGATGCGGCCGTCGCCGTCCTTCGCCGTCCTGCGGACGCGCACCGAGGAGGCCGGAGAGACAACGACCGTACGGCCGTGGGAGCAGTCGGAGGAGACGGAGACGACGCGGGGCGGCGGACCGCTCGCGTCCCGGGCGGTCGTGGCGGGGAGCCGGTCGCCGGCCGGAGCGGACGGCATTCCGCGGGTGTAGGCGTTGAGCTGGGTCGTGCCAATGCCCTCGGCGCCGCTCCAGAAGGTGACCCCGCACAGCTTGAGCGGGGGCGCGCCGCTGCGGACGTCCGGCTGCGAACAGCCGGTCGCTCCCACGGCCAGGACGGCGAGGAGGGCCAAAACGATGGCGAGCCATGCGCCGCCGGCCTGGGGCAGGCGGGGACGGTGTCGGCGGTGCGGAGGTCGGGACATGGACGTCACCTCATAGTGGGGTGCCGAGTTGGGGCGTCAGCGCGCTGATCAGCGGTGCGCCGCCCGGCCCTGCCCGGCTCAGCCGGTGCGGTCGCTGCTGAAGCTGATGGTGCAGTCGGTCATCTGATGCGTGTCGGACGGGCCGGTGTGGAACCCGGAGGTGAAGTCGGAGTCGCTTTCCGCGTCACCCCTCCTCAGACGGCGGAGACGCCGAAATCGTTCAGCGGTGGTGGAGCCGGAAGTGCCGGTACCGTCTGGGTGATCGAGCCGCAGTCATAGCGCTGTTGCCGCTCGATGTGCGGCGTGTCGGGCCTGAAGCGGAGGCGGAGTTGAGCGTCATGGGTGTGTGGGTCATCGGGACGCTGCCTGACCAGAAGACAAAGGAGCTGTTGCAAGCAGCGGTTCAGGCTTCGCTGCCGACACCGATGCCGGCGCACGCTGATGTCGCCGGCGAACTGGCTTGGTGGCGGAGCACGGCACGGGAGTCTCTGTTCAGCGCGTCCAAGACCTCTCCCGGCAGTTGGGTCGCTCACGAAGACGCCTTCCGGCTGAGCACGTTTTTCGACAACTGCTATGACGACTCCGATGCGGTGGAGGCGCTGGGCAACGCTGTTATGGACCAGTTCCCGCCCAAGGAAGACGAGGGTCTGTTCGCCACCGCGGCACGCAAAGCAAGCCCCTTCTCGGCCTTGGCCTACGCACTGGGTCCCGATGCGGTGCTGCGGCTACCGGGCTGGTTCGGGGACTTCCTCCTACATGCCGAGGAGGTTCGCGCCCGGCTCCCTGCGGCTGAGGAGGCCCTTGCCCTGACCGGAGCCCAGCGGCGTGATGCAGTCGAGCGGATCCACCGGTGGATGACCGGTCTGGGGGACGATCCCGACCACGACGCCGAGGGGCTCCTGGACGGCCCCCTGCGCGTTCTCCGCCACGCTGTCCGCACCGGGCAGGGCGCGGCCGGCCTTGTCCGCTGGTACTGACGTAGGGAACGCTTCATTGACGTGCCCCTCACGGACCTGTGCCGGCCCGCCTGCCCGAGAGGTCGCAGGTACATTCACGACAGACAGGCTTCCGCCACACTTCCGCAGGTGGGAGACATCTATGGCACAAGGGGCATCGGCCCGGCGTCGGACGGGCATCGTGGGCGTTCTGGTCGGAGCGACTTCCTCACGTACAACGCTCAGCGGGCGTACGCCGGTGGCGGTACAGCTGGCCGCGCCGGGCCGACATCAGGGCTGGGCGCTGCCACCCCGGCCCGGTTACTTCGCTTCCTCAGACTGAGCCTCCGCCTGCTGCTGCGATGAGGTCGGAGCGGTCTGCGTGGGCCGGCCCTTGTCAGGGGCGACGTAGTAGACGGAGCTGCCCTGCTTGGTGCGCTGGGCCTGGCCCCTGGCGACGAGGTTTTCCAGGGTGGTGCGCACCACAGTGTTCTTGATCCCGCGCTCGGGGTGGGCCTGGTCGAGGGCAGCGGCGACCTCGGCCGTGGAGCGCGGTTCGCTCTGCCCGGCGAGGTGTTGGCGGATCAGTTCGACCAGCGAGGGCTGTGTCGTTTGCGTAGCTGTGACCGGGGCCTTGCCGGCCGGCTTCCGCGTTCGTGCGCGGCTGGGCGCAGTGTTGGATTTTTTGGCGCGGGCGGTGCCACTCGACGGCGCGGCAGCCTTTTTGCGCGGAGCGGGCACGGCGGCTTGTTCGGGCGCGGTGGCAGGCTTGTCGGGGCGGAGAGTGATGCCGAGTGCCTGCTGCATGTTCGTCAGCACGGTGTGGTCGTGCTGCAGCGTGCTCAACTGCTCCTGCAGCGCGGCGATTTCTCCGCTGATGCGTTCCTGCTCTTTGAGGTTGCGCTCGAGGTCGCTGGTGACCTGGGCGGCGTATTGCGAGGTCAGTTCCGTCGAAGTGGTGGTGTTCTCGGGCATGATGCCGACCTTTCCTTGAGGCCGCGGCCGAAACGGACCTGTGGCGGCCGCAGCGAGCCCGGGGGAGTGGCCCCCGTGTGCTGCACGACGACATGGGCGGCACCGCAGCACAGGGCGTGGCGTGTAGAGATAGTACGGACAGAGGGAGCAGATTGTTCCGCACGGCAACCGCGGTCAGTTGTCCGAGTGGTGTACCAGGGACGCTGCACTACGCCACAGCAGCGCGCCGCCGACTGCGGTCAGAGCGAGCAGCGCCAGAATGGGGCCGCCGATGGTGAGGACACGCTGCAGTGAGGTCGCGGCCGCGTATCCGGCACCCACTTCGGCTGTCGCCCACAGGAAGGCTGCCAAGACGCTGTAGGGAGCGATGCGCCGGTAGGGCAGGCGAGTGGCGCCCGCGAAGTGCGGGGCGAGGGTGCGCACCACAGGCATGAAGCGGGCCATGAGAACCGCCCGGCCTCCGTGGCGCGTCATGAGTGTCTCGGCCCGTTTCCAGGCGGCACTTCGGGATGCGACGCCCTGCGCCGCCTGCGAGCAGCCGACCGCCCATGAGCCGGCCCGTGCGGTGAGCGAGGAAGTCCCCTGCCACCACGGCTGCGACCGCGGTTCGCGCTCCAGGCGGGGGTCGCGCATCCGCTCCTGACCGCCGGCGCGCTGACCCGTACGGGCCACATCAGCCTGCCCCTTGTGATCGCCGGGATATTCCCAGAACCATGATGGACAGATCCGGGATGCTTGCGTCCGGCCACGTTCCTGGGCCGGGCTGCCCTATGTCATGGTGGCCGCGTGGACAGTCAGGTGAGATTCGACCCCGACCTCTACCGGGGGACGGCCGGACTACGAGCAGTTTCGGCTGCCCTACCCCGACGCGATGATCGCCGACCTCGCACGCCGAGCCGCTTTCTCAGGGCGCGGACGCCTGCCGGATCTGGCCTGCGGCACCGGCCAACTCACCTTCCCCCTGCGTGACCGGTTCACGGACGTGTGGGCCGCCGAACCAGGCATGACCGAGGTGGTCCGCGCCAAGGCAGACGCCGTCGGGGCGGACCACGTCCGGACGGTCACCGCCCGTGCCGAAGATCTGGATGCAGAGCCGGGCGCCTTCGAGCTGATCGTCATCGGCAATGCTTCTCACCGGCTCAACCGCTCCTTGATGGCCCAGCGCGCGCCTACACCTGGCTCAGGCCCGGCGGCTGCCTCGCGTTGTGCTGGTCGACCTCGCCCTGCAAGCACGGCAGCAGGACCCAGACCATGAAGTACTGTCCCGAGCCGGCTTCGAGGTGGCCGGACGCCACGAGTTCGGGGTGGAGCACCACTGGACGCTTCCCGAACTCGCCGGCCACATCCGATCCACCTCGTTCCTACCGTCCTCAGTGCTCGCCGAGCATGCCTCAGAATTCGACGCCGACCTCATTGCCGAACCAAGCCGCCACACGACCAACGGCCGCCTCGCCGAAACGGTCGACTTCGCCTACGAACTGGCCCGCGGCTCAGCTCCCGCATGACTGTCAGGCCAGCACCTGGACGCGAGCTTGGGCAGCACACGAGCACTGCAGAAGCCGAGCAGTTCATGGCCCTGGGCAGCGCGGGCCTCCACCTGGTTGGCAGAGGCCCGCGCCCCCACAAGGCCTACCGTCCGATGCTGGCCTGGCGGCCCGGCTTCACTTCAGGTGCCGGTTGAAGAACCGGGCCGCGGCTTCGCCCGCGGACTGCGGGACGCCGGTGTGCCCGCCCATATTGGCGTGCAGAGACTTCTCTTTGGAGCCGAAGGCGTCGAACAGGTCCAGGGCCGCCTGCCGGTCGTTCCCCTCGTCGTCCCACTGCAGTAGTACGTGCAGCGGAATGGTGACCCGGCGGGCCTCCTCGAACATGGCGCGAGGCACGAAACTCCCGGCGAAGAAAGCGGCGGCCACGATCCGCGGCTCGACCGCCGCGAGGCGCACCCCGATGGAGATCACTCCCCCCGAGTATCCGACCGGACCGCCGACCTCCGGCAGTGACAGAAGGGCGTCCAGTGTGGCCCGCCATTCCGGGACCGCTCTGTCGACGAGCGGGAGGATGAGGGCGTCGATGATCTCGTCGCCGACCGGCTCGCCGGCTTCCATGGCCCGGCGCAGGTCGGCACGGGCCTGCTCGGCGGCGGCCCAACGGGGCCGCTCACCGCTCCCGGGGAGCTCGATGGTGGCCGCGGCGAAGCCATCCGCCACGCAGTGCCGGGCCCGCGCCACCAGCCGGGGGTACATCCTGCGCTGCCCGCCGGGGTGGCCGAGCAGGATCAGCGGCGTCGGTGCGGAGGCGGATGTGGGCGTCCACAGGATGCCGGGGATCTCGCCGAGGGTGAATTCGCGTTCCAGGACACCGTCGTCGAGGCGCTGTTCGGAAGTGAAGTGAAGGGTCATGGTCGTGCCTTTCGGGAGTGCGCTTGAACGGCGCTCCCGGACGACCTATCGCCCGACCGTGACCCCTAAGGAGAGCACCCATGTCGATTCGTTCACGGGTACCACCTCCTCGTTCTCTCGCACGGCCTCCGCGAAAGTAGCAGGGGGCGCCGTGGTCCGCCAAACGGTTTTCTTGTGCGGCACCATGCTCCAGACGGCCAGAATTGATGCCTCGTCAGCTCGTTGCGCGACTCCTGCGGGAACCGTCGTGCCGCTGGAGTGGCCGGTTCCGATCCTTGTCGCGGAGGGTTACTGCCTGCCCCGGCCGGAGCCGGGTCATGAGCTGGGCGTCGGTCCGTCCGCTCCGTAGCGGAGACCGTCGAGGAGGAGGTCGAGGAGGCGGCCGGCCCGTTCGCGTTGGTCGGGAGCGCTGGTGATCAGCGCGACGCCGGCCAGGCTGAAGCCGACGTCGAAGGGGTCGATGTCCGGGCGCAGCAGACCGGTGTCGGCGCCGGCGCGCAGCAGGGTGCCGAGGGCGGTGCCGAGCTTGTCGAGGGTCTCGGCGAAGGGGTCCGCACCCGATGCGACCGCGGCCCGCAGGGCGTCCGCCATGCCCTGCTTGGCAGTCAGGTAGTCGATGAAGTCGTCCATCCACAGCCGCATCGCCCGGTCGGGCGGGTTGTCGGCGAGCAGCTTCGCGGCGCTGTCGCAGACACGGGCCAGCTCGTTGCGATAAGTCGCCTCGATGAGCGCCTCGCGGGTGGGGAAGTGGCGGTAGAGGGTGGCCGAGCCGACGCCCGCGGCCTTGGCGATGGTGTCGATCGCGACGTCCGGGCCCTTCTCGGAGAAGGCGCGCACGGCCGCTTCGAGGATTCGCTCCCGGTTGCGGCGGGCGTCGGCGCGCAACACGCTCGGCTTGCTGGTCAAGGCTGCTCCCTTCCTCGGGGGCCAGTCTAGCTGGACAACCGGGGAGTTCCCCGCTTACCGTTGCAGATAACTGGGGAACTCCCCGGTTACGGGTGTCGGCCCGTCGCGCTCCCAGGCAAGGAAGACCGTTATGACCACCCCGAAGACAGTTCTGATCACCGGTACGTCCTCCGGCATCGGCCTGGCCGCCGCCGTCGGCACCGCCCGGGCGGGCTGGACGACCATCGCCACCATGCGCGACATCGGCAAGGCCGATGCCCTGCTCAAGGCCGCCGCGGAGGCGGGTGTCGCGGACCGGATCCAGATCAAGCACCTGGACGTGACCGACTCCGCCGGCATCACCGCCTGTCTGGACGAGGTCGTCGCCGAGCACGGCCGCCTGGACGCGCTGGTCAACAACGCCGGCGCCGCCCAGGTCGGCACCATCGAGCAGAGCAGCGTCGACGACGTCCGCGCGGCCATGGAGGTCAACTTCTTCGGTGTGGTGGCGGTGACCCGGGCCGCCCTGCCGCACCTGCGTGCGTCGAAGGGCCGGCTGATCACCGTCACCAGCGTCGGCGGCGTCGTCGGCCAGCCCTTCAACGAGGCGTACTGCGCGGCCAAGTTCGCCGTCGAGGGCTTCATGCAGTCCCTCGCGCCGGTCGCCGCCACCGTCGGCGTCGATGTCACCGTGGTCGAGCCGGGCGCGGTGGCGAGCGAGTTCGTCGCCAACCTCGGCCTGGACGTCCCGGCGCTGCTCGCCGCCGCCGGTCCCTACAGCCCCGCGCTTGAGGCCTACCTCACCCGCACCCGGCAGTCGTTCGGCAACGCCCAGACCCCGGCCGAGGCAGCCGCCCCGATCGTCGAGGCCCTGACCGCCGCCCGCCCGCCCTTCCGTATCCAGACCTCGCAGTGGGCCCGCGACTTCGTCGCCACCACCCTCGCCGACCTCGACGGTTCCGCCGTCCAGACCCTCACCGGCACCTGGGTGCGCTGACCGCCTCGCCCGCGACCGGGTCGGGGGCGCGCGGCCGCACCACCAGCCAGTCACACGCCGCGGGAAGACCCGCAACAGCAAGGAAGATCACCATGGAACGCCGCACCCTCGGCAGCCAGGGCCTGACCGTGTCCGCCCAAGGACTCGGCTGCATGGGCATGAGCGCCTTCTACGGCAGCACGGACGAGGCCGAGTCCCTCGCCACCATCGACCGCGCCCTGGAACTGGGCGTGACCCTGCTGGACACCGCCGAAGGCTACGGCCCGTTCATCAACGAACAACTCCTCGGCAGTGCCCTCGCCGGCCGCCGCGAGCGGGCCGTCGTCGCCACCAAGACGGGCATCGAGTTCACCGACGACGGCACACTCGTCGGCCACAACGGGCGCCCCGAGTACATCCGGCGTTCCCTGGACCGCTCCCTGCGCCACCTGGAGACCGATCATGTCGACCTCTACTACCTGCACCGGGTCGACCCGCAGGTGCCGATCGAGGAGACCGTCGGCGCCATGGGCGACATGGTTGCCGCCGGCAAGGTCCGCTGCATCGGCCTGTCCGAGGTCGCCCCGCAGACCATCCGCCGCGCCCACTCCGTCCACCCGATCACGGCGGTCCAGACCGAGTACTCGCTCTTCGAGCGCGGCATCGAGGGCGACGGGGTCATGGCCACCCTGAACGAGCTCGGGATCGGCCTGGTCGCCTACTCGCCACTGGGACGCGGATTCCTCTCCGGTGCGATCACCAGCCCGGACGACTTCGCCGCCGACGACTTCCGCCGTACCGACCCGCGCTTCCAGGGCGAGAACTTCGCCCGCAACCTTGCTGTGGTCGACGAGGTCCGCCGTATCGCCGCCGACAAGCAGGTCTCGCCGTCCCAGCTGGCTCTTGCCTGGGTGCTGCACCGGGGCGCGGTCGCCATCCCCGGCACCAAGCGCCGCCGCTACCTGGAGGAGAACATCGCGGCCACCGCCGTCACGATCAACGATGAGGACGTGGCCGCCATCGAAGCCGTCGCCCCACAGGGCATCGTCTCCGGCGACCGCTACGCCCCCGAGCTGATGCAGAACCTCAACGGCTGACCCCCAGGCCATGCCGGCGAAGGCAGCCCGGACGACCCCCAACGGCGGGTGCCCAGCGGCTCGCGCCATCGGTCGCCGGCGATGTGCACTGCTGGTCTGGCCGCCCCTGGAGCGTTCGAGCAAGGCGGCCTTGAGCCGGAGCCAAGGGCTGTCCCGTGAGTGCTGACCCGTCAGGCGAATGGTTCGACGTGTGACACTGTCGGCATGCGGTGGGGTGCTTTCGGGCGTGGGAGGCGGGCTCCGCTTGCGGTTGCGACGGGGTCCCTGGGGGTGGCATTGGTGGGAGGCTGCTCGCTGGCCGGCGAGATCTCGGACGCTGCACGAATCGACGCCTCGCCCGTGCGGGTCCACGGCGTCGTCGACCGTGTGGTGCAGGTCAGGGGCGGGAGCGAAATCCGGGTGTCCTACCAGGTTGACGGTCAGCGGTTCGCCACCGAGGACCTCCCGCTGGGACGCGGGGCCGGGTCGACCGATCCCGCGGTCGGCACGGTGGTTTGCCTCGAAGCCGCCGTGGAGCACCCGGAGACGGTGCGGCTGTGCGAGCAGGAGTATCCAGGCGGCGACAACATGATTCCCACAGAAGGCCTGGTGGTGTTGGCGGGCGCAACAGGCGCCCTGATGTCCGCCGGCTGGATCGTGGCGGTCGCCCGGCAGGAGAAGCGTGAACGGGAAAGATCATCGCGGGAAAGCCTTTAGGCGGGTCATTGTGCTCGGCCCGCCGCGTGAACGACCGAGGGCTTCATCCCGCGGTGTTGGACGGGCCGGGTGCGCTCACCGTGTTTACGTGGTGCCTGCTTGCGAGCGCCGGTGGCGTGCTGGTGGGCGCGGCACACAGTGGCGGCCACACTCGCCATGGATCAGTCGATCCGGACCACCACCAGCCGCATCCGCCCCGCAGCCTGGCAGAGACGCCCGCGCACACCCGGACCCACACCGCACTGGGCTCCTCGAGGTCCGCGGCCTGCAGCGCGCCTGGGTACGGGTGCTCACCCTGACCAGCGGGTGTCGATGGGGACCGGTTGCGGCGTGGTGCTGTGATGTGCGGGTCGCGCTGGTGACTCGTTCGCGCTGAACGCCGACGTCTGGATCGCCGAAGGGCCGCGGCGGGAACAGCCGGTCCGGTCGGCACGGTTGTATCGCCGAGGGGCCAAAGCTGCAGGGGTGGGGAACACAGACGCCGCAAGGTCGTCCGCCCACCGGGACCCGGGCCTCAGAACGCGGCCCGCCTGCCGTGCTACTTGGACCAAGACGACGTATTTCTGCTGAAGGAGTGTTTCATGACTGACCGGCGCTTGACCCTCATGGCAGTACACGCCCACCCCGACGACGAGGCCACCGGAACCGGAGGGGTCCTTGCGCGGTATGCGGCGGAAGGCATCCGCACGGTTCTGGTGACGTGTACCGACGGCGGTTGTGGTGACGGACCGGGAGGTGTGAAGCCGGGCGAGCCCGGGCACGATCCGGCGGCGGTCGCTTTGATGCGTCGTCAGGAACTCGAGGCGAGTTGTGATGTGCTGAAGGTCAGCGATCTGGAGATGCTGGGTTATGCCGACTCCGGGATGATGGGCTGGCCGAGCAACGATGCGCCCGGCTCCTTCTGGCGGACCCCCGTGCAGGAAGGCGCGGCCCGCCTTGCGGAACTCATGCGGCACTACCGGCCTGATGTGGTCGTCACCTATGACGAGAACGGCTTCTACGGCCACCCCGACCACATCCAGGCCCACCGCATCACCATGGCGGCGCTGGAGATGACCGAGCTGACACCGAAGGTGTACTGGACCACGGCGCCGCGCTCGATGATGCAGCAGTTCGGCGAGATCATGCGCGAGTTCGGTGAGGGCATGCCGGAGCCGGATCCTGCCGAGGCCGCCGCGCTGGCGGAGATCGGCCTTCCCGACGATGAGATCACCACGTGGGTGGACACGACCGGGTTCAGCGGCCAGAAGTTCGACGCGCTGGCCGCGCACGCCAGTCAGGGCGAGAACATCTTCTTCCTCAAGATGGGCAAGGAGAGGTTCGGCGCGTTGATGGGCACGGAGACCTTCGTACGTGTCCAGGACGCCACCGGCGCGACCGTACCCGAGAACGATCTCTTCGCCGGACTGCGCTGATCCGCCCGTCCGACCGGCCGGGACAGCGCATTGATCGGCCTGGCGTGATCGAGCGGGTCACACCCCGGCGGCTGGTCCGCACGATTTCCGCTCCGGCAGCCCGCGTCCCGGCCCCCGCTACGGGCTGGCCCGGCTGTGGCGGATCAAGAGCGGGCCGACTCGGTGATGTCGACCGCCGTCGGGCCCCGCGCTGGGGCCAGCCGGCGAGTGACGTCAGGCGGAACTGCTGACGTCGTCGAAGCCGGTGGAGGACGACAGCTCGGCCCATGCCGGCATGTCGCGCTCGAAGGCGTGGCGTGCGGCCTTGACGAGCCGAAGCGCGTCGGCGCCGAGCAGCAGGCGTGCCAGGCGGCTGCTCGGCCGCCACGATGCGCAGCTCCGCGGCGGCGGCAGGCTGATGGCCGCCGCCGTGGATGAGCCCGGCGCGAAGCGGCGCGAACGGCTCGTCGTAGTCGGCGATCACACGTGGAGCGCGGATCACCGAGCGGCCGGCCCAGCCGGTCCGGAAACTGCCCGGCTCGACGGCGGTGACATGGATGGAGCGGCGTTTGCCGAGGCCGAGCCGGGATCGTCCTCTCGAAGGCAGACGACGGCAGGCATGACACCTTCGTGCGCGCCCGCCGCATTACGGCTTTCAGCCCCGCGGTGCGACGCGGATACGGTTCCCGTCAGGATCGGCGGCGAGGAAGGTCAGCCCGAACCCCGCATCATGCGGCTCGCGCAGGATCCTGACACCCTTGGACTTCCACTGCTCAAAGGTCGCGTTGATCTCGTCGGGTCCACCGTCGATGGCCAGGCACACCTCACCGGTGCGCGGGACGTCCGGTGACAGACCCTCGAACTGGCCGGACCACAGACCGAGGTCAGCGCCTGGCCCGAGGTCGAAGGTGATGTATCCCGAAGTCTCGAACGAGGGGCTCATCCCGAGGAGGTCGCCGTAGAAACGAGCTGCGGCGGGAGCGTCGTTCACGTAGACGATGGACACGACGGATGTGGTCATGGTCGTTCCTTCTGACAGGTGGTAGGCACGTATGCAGCAGCCTGACCGGGATATGCGCCGCATCGTGTCGCAAATTCCTGAAAAAATTGGTGGGTGACCCCAGATCGCTTCTTCACCCTGATGCTGCTCCTCGCATCGAGGGAGGCCGTGACCACACAGGAACTCGCCTCAGCGCTCGGGGTGTCCCTTCGAACCATCACCCGGGATCTGAACTGGCTCCGCGACGCCGGCCTGCCGGTGACCGCGCACCGGGGCCGCCTCGGAGGCGTGACCATGCTGCCCGGATCCGGACTCGACCTCACGCGACTCACACCGGACGAGCGTGATCATCTGTCGCTCGCCGGGCTGGATGAGAAGCAACGTGTAGAGCTCAACGCATCGGCCGAAAGCCGGCGGGCGCTCTCCAAGATCGCCGCTACACAGCCACCTCGAGTTCATGGGCTCGTGCCGCTCACCGACGTAGTGCACGTGGACAGCCGTCCCTGGCGTGAGGCACGAGCTTTCGGCACGACTCCGGCTTCGCTGATCGGCGCGGTGCGGCGAGGTCGCCGGCTACGGATCGAGTACGACAGCCCACACGAGTCATGCCCACGCGACCTGGTCGTGGATCCCTACGGGCTGTTCGCCAAGGCCGGCATCTGGTACCTCGTGGCCGACTGCGCCCGAGTGCCACGGATGTACCGACTCGAACGGATCACGACGTGGAAAGAAGTCGACCAGCCACGACGGATCCGCGAGAGCCAGACTCTGGCCACCGCCGCTGCAGCGCTCGTTGCTCAGTGGGAACACAACCATGTGATAGAGGTCAGCGCCACCATAGACCAGACCCAGATCGAGCGAGCGCAACGGATCTTTGGCCTACGACTCGTCCGGGACGCCCCTGAAGAATCCGCCACCGGCCACAAGGTAACGATCCGCTTCCTGCGTCTGGAGGACGTGCGAGCACTACTGCCGTTCGGGAGCGCCATCACTGTGCACGGCCCTACCGAAGCCAGGGCCCACCTGCGCGACCTCGCCACCAATCTTGCCCATCACTATGCGCCGTCATCAACGTCCTGACCCGCAACAACGGGGGCTGTATCTTCGATCGTGCCCAGAGCCTGGTGAGGCGGTTGGCGTCGAGGCTGGCCGCCTCTGGACTGTGGGATGCATTCATGATCGGCTTGGGACATGGGTTCTTTGATACGCCATGTCACTGTCGATGCAGCAGACCCGTTCGTTCTAGCGGGCTTTTGGGCCCAGGTTCTGGACGGCTCGCTCGGCGATGACGACTTTCCCGGGGATCCGGAAGCCGTGGTCACGACGGCTGCCGCCACCTTGCTGTTCGTCAGGGTCGATGACCGCAAGGCGGTGAAGAACCGGGTGCATCTGGATCTCCAACCCCAGGACCGCACCAGGGATGAGGAGGTCGAGCGCTTGCTCTTGCTCGGTGCCACGCTTCAGGGCGACCACCGACGGCCCGACGGCACCGGGTGGGTGACGCTGCATGACCCCGAGGGCAACGAATTCTGTGTGGAACGCAGCGCCGAGGAGCTGGCGAACGGTTGATCTCCTGTTGCCTGATTACGTCTGTCAGGTTCGGAGCCAGATGATCAGCGCAGCAGCGGTTACGTGCCCGGGGTAGGCGTAGCCGCGCTTGTCATGACGGATAGCCATGGCTCCGAACTGCTTTCGCGCTTGATCGCCCGTTCCACCGAGTTCCGAGCCCGCAGCGGGACTTGACGAAGCCGGCGCGGTGGCCTGCGCGTGAACCGCGCTTGCGACGGCCAGTCCGGTGGCCGCCCTTCTCCGGGATCACGTGCTGGATGCGCACCGCCGTTGATACTTGCGGATCTTGCTGTTGCGCCAGGCGTTGCCGGCCGCGACGGGTGCAATCCGCGCGCTGTCCCGGCGTGATGACCCACGACAGTGGGCGGCAATTCCCGTCCGCACTCAGATGCAGCGTTGTGGCCAGCCCACCGAAGGAACCGCCCAAAGCCCGCGAATACTCAAGCCGACGCACCACACCGTCCCGCGCGATCCACACCGCAGCCGAAAGACCACCAAGACCCCGTCCGCCGAAGACGCGCACAAGCAGCACCACCGCCCGGCTCCAAGTCGGTCGGCATGCGCGGTGTGGTCGCGGGCGGCAGTCACGTCGTCTGGAGTGGTGTGGCTCCTCAGGGACGATTCCTTGTTGGGGTTCTCGGGCGCGTGTCGTGGTGCGGCCCTGATGTCTTTGACCGCCCTGGGCGTTGGGTCCGGCCTGGCCTCCTGGCCAGGCCCCCAGGGCCCCCAGGGCGGTCACAAGGCCCCTCGTCATAGGTCTCCCATCTCGGCGGTGGGATCTACGCCCATGTTCGATCCTCGCTGTGTGAGAGGTCTCGACGTCTTTGTGGAGGACCCCGGTAGGATGCGGCGCTCAATTCAACAGTGATCAAGCATGGAGGGGGCGCGGGATGCTATTGACGTGCCGGATTTGTCGGCAGCGTGGAATTGCCTTTGACGGGATCAAAGGACTGTGTCCGGACTGTCAGCAGAAGAGCGACGAGGCGAAGCCCCCTCAGCGTCGCGGGCGCAACGACAAGGCGGCGTTGCTGGTCCAGTCCAAGGTGAGTCCCGGGCGGGTCTCGCTGTCGGGCCCACTGCTTGTGGTGCTGGCTGCAGCCGCGGTCGCCGTCGTCAGCGAGGCAGTGCGGTTCTTCGCCGAGCGCACGCGGGCCCATGAATGGGCCTTGGCCGCCGCTCACCGTGGCTATGACCAGCAGGCTTTGCACGGCGCACTCCAGACGCTCAACACCACGAGCATGTTGCGCTTCGTCGCTTTCATGGCCGTTTTGTATGCGTACCAGCGGTGGGTGCGTGCCGGCCACGCGAACGCCATGTCACGCACCGACATCGGGCTGGGATGGCTCAGGGCTCTGCCCGGCGGCCGCGGAGTCGTCTGGACCTACGGCGCGTGGTTCCTGTCGGTTTTCGCCGCGGTCTACGTCTCTTTCGTGGTCAACTCCGACCTGCGAACGCCTGGCGATTACGAAACCGCGGCGGACGTCGACGCCGGCTACAGCCTGGTCCGCATAGCCCTGGCCGTCCTGCTGAGCGTGTTCGTCGTGCAGTTGAGGGGCCTCGCGCTTTCCGGACAGGCTTCTGACCGTTTATTTCACGCGGCGATTCGCAACTTCTCGTACTCGGCATGGACTTCGCGCGGAGGG